>NZ_JBQFXS010000009.1:0-152669 GCF_056541025.1 Ruegeria sp. AK4 | reverse complement strand
ATAGGCCGGAGATGTAAGCGCAGTAATGCGTTCAGTTGACCGGTACTAATCGCCCGATAGGCTTGATTTGATCCAGTAATGGAAAGACAAAATCAAACCAAAAGCATACACCGACCTTGAATTGGACAATTACGTCGCTTTTGCTACGCAAACAGCGACGGTGTTGATTGATGTGAAACCCCGTAAGGGGTGACATAACAACCGAGTGGCACCGCGCATCCGCTTCGCGAATACGCTGCCTGCCACCTGTCGCTTTTGCTCCGCAAAAGTCGACATGGGCTTTTCCTCGGTTTGGTGGTCATAGCGCAAGTGAAACACCCGGTCCCATCCCGAACCCGGAAGTTAAGCACTGCCGCGCCAATGGTACTTGGGCTTAAGCCCCGGGAGAGTAGGTCACCGCCAAACCTAGAAAAAGCCCACACAATCTCTCTAACGATATCGCACTTATTCGACCCTGCCGCGGGATGGAGCAGCCCGGTAGCTCGTCAGGCTCATAACCTGAAGGTCGTAGGTTCAAATCCTACTCCCGCAACCAAACTTCTCAGCAAGATATCAAACACTTAGCACCCAAAGGGGCGATTCACGTGTTTAGGTCTGCAGCTCTTGGTGCTACACCAGTGCTACGCCACGCAGCAAAGATTAGATACATTGCACGCCCGTACGGACGCCCATGTGACCGGACAATTTCAAAGGTCGGGCATTGCAACGCTTAGCCCGACCTGTCGGGCGCAAAACGACCTTCGTTTTTTGTCAATGCGCCGGGTCGGTCTCGTTCCCCGCGTCAGCCCGGCCTTTCTTGCCGCTCAGCAGCCGCTTGAGCGGAAACCAGACCAGTCCGACCAGAAGGAAAAGACCGCCCAGCACCACGGCAATCGTGACCGCTATCGCGCCCAGCCCGGCACCGGGGCCGATATAGGCGTGTGCCGGGTTTGCCAGTGTCAGAAATGGCACCCCTGCGAGCAGCCACAGCGCCATCACACGTCCCGCCACCCGGGCTTTCATGAGCCATTTCATTGCGTGCATTCCTTCCAATCGGTTTCAAAATAGGTCAGGGGGTAGAGCTTCGCATTGGTGATCTCACCCACAAACGCATCGTCGTATTTATTGACAAACTCCCAGACCACATTGCCGGTGCGATCCACTTCCAGCACCCGTCCGGCGTCGAATTCGGTGATCAGAATGCCGCCGTCGTCCAGTATCTCGTGCTGTCCCCGGATAACCGAGAGCATTTCCTGACCGGGCTTGCTGCCGAAAACAACCTCGGTCTGCCGGCTGACCGGGTCGATGGTGATAATGTTGGTATCCCGGGCCGCATCCAGCCGGGTTTTGTCGCTCCGTGTGTAGGAGGTTAGATACGCGTTGTTGTTGAAGACAGAGATTTTGCCATCCGGGCGAAACTCGGGGTCGTGTTGCCGGATCCAGGGGCCGGTCTGATGCCATTTCACTTTCCGGGTGGCGGGGTCCACCACGATGACCAGATTCAGCCCCCGCATTGAAATAACCCAATCCCCGGCCTCGAACAGGGGAAACCTGTCGGCCAGGTGCGATGGCAGCTCATCGATCTTGTTGGCGTGAAGTAATTCGCTGCGGACGACCCCCTTCGTTTCGAAGTCCTGATTGTTGGCGGTCAGCAGCGCGGTCAGGCCGCTGCCGATGATCATGTCGGGGATCGATATCCGTTCCAGAACCTGACCCTGATCATCAAGCCTTAATACCACGTCTTCCCAGATCGGCTGGTCCTTGGCCGCTGTGAAAAACGGCGGGAAGCGGTCGACAACCTCGGCGGCGGTCCAGCTGTCGCGGCCCACGGTCAGATACCCGCCCCGTTCGGATGCAACCATCGAATGATGGGAATTTTCATCAAGCGTCCAGAGCAGGTTGGAACACTGATCCAGCTTGGCCGCCCCACAGTATTCGTAGCTGAACACAAGCTCGCCCTTCGGTGTGAGCAGCGCCCCGTGCACATCTGTTTCTAACGGGGTGACAAGATTGCTGCAGGGGCGTGTCTGAGCGTCGGGGTAATGGTCGAAGTAGTTCAACGACCATTTGCGGATCACACTGCCGTCACGGTTAACCAACCGGGCCTGGTTTTCCCCGTCAAAGAACCCCATCAGCAGGATGGCGTCCTTGCGGTCAGGCCTGTCGTTGATCATGACGCCGTCACCTTGCCCGCGCGCGGGCTGGAGGTGCTTGTGATAGGCCGCGCCTGTCAGGGACTGATCGACAAATATCGCCCTGTAGGCCATTCGAAACTGCGGGGCCGGTGGCCACTGTTTCGTTTGCGCTAGAATTCCGTAAAGGACCGATGCGCAAATGATGGTCAGAAACAGGCAAATCCAGAACAGCCGCTCGGGCAGGTTCTCAAGGGAACGCTTCATTCTTCACTCGTTGAACTCTTTAACACAAAACTAAAAACTACCCTTTCAAATTAAGGGTCTAAGTGGAGGTTCCTGGCTTGAGACAGCTGTTTGTTCCTAAAAATGCTGATGAGCGCTGTTTCGATAGGGGGAAAGCGATTTCCATCCGGTTGCGCGGTGCGCGGCAGCTGGCAGGATGCTGCGGAACCCGATGGCTTTGCCCCTTCTGAACTGTTTCGACGTGCAACCAACGTGGTGGTCTGGTCCATGCCTTTCCCCTTCGGTTTGATCGAACAAAAGTCTTGTTACCCGAAATCTCGACCTTCAGTATGCCCCAGCGTCGTTGAATGCTGAGAGAATGTGCCGTTCACTTTCGGTTAATCTTGTTCTTTGCCGGTGAAACCGGACGCCGCGGAGATTGCACCGGCAGGACACAAGCCAGGCTCAACGCGTATGCGGGCGGAAACAAAAAAGCCCGCTCCCTGGGGGAGCGGACCCGCCCGGACATGAGGGTAGAATCAAGCCGGGCTTGCACCGCCGTAAGTGGTGGCTTCGGTGCTCTTGATCAGTACAGACCCAAAAGCGCTTTGACGGTCGCTTCAACCTCGTCCGTCACCGGTTTGTTCGCCGCATTCTCAAGCGCCTCGCGTTCGGTGAGCGCCTGATCTTCGACCTGGTCTTCCAGATCGGCGACTTCCGTAAGCGCGTCTTCGTATTCGACAGCCTCGCGCCGTTCATCGGCCAGAGCTTCGGCCTCTTCGACCGAGTCCTGCAGATCGGATCTGGCGGCATCCAGTTCAGCCTCGATATCCGGGTCGGTGCCGCCGATATCTTCCAGCGCCTCTTCAAGTTCGGTGACACGGTCCTGGTTGGTCTGAACATCCGACAGGGCGTTTTCAAGATCGGCGTCGATTTCACTTACAGGCCGGTCCGGCCGGTTCAGACCTTCGAGCCGTTCCTTGGCGTCTTCAAAGTCTTCCCGCAGCGCATCCCCGGCCAGAACCGTATCACGATAGGTTGCGATGCGGCCGACCCGGGAATTGGGTGATGCATTCTGCAGCGCGGTTTCGCTGGCATTGGCGGCGTTCAGCGCACCCAGTTCAGACGGGTGAGCGCCCAGAAGCGCGGCGATTTTGTTGCCTTTCGTCCGGGCTGTGGGTCGAACAGATTCCGTTACGTGGGCGGATTTCGTGGATTTGCGCGTCGTAGTTTGGGTTTTGTGCCGCGTTTTCGCGGTTTGGGTGCGGGTCTTTTTGCCACCAAACAGGCCTTTCAGCGAAAACCCTTTGCCTTTCGAAGCCCCGGCCCGCGCGCCGCCGGATTTCGAGCTGCGGCTGCCGGACTTGCCGGCGCGGGACTTGCCTGCGGATTTCTGGCCGTCGTCCTTGGCAGCGGCTGATCCGCCGCCCTTGCTGTTTCCTTTGCCATTGCCGCCGCCATTGCCCTTGCCGTTCCCACCACCTTTGCCGCCATCATTTCCCTTACCGCCGCCGTTCCCGTTCCCGCCGCCATTTCCATTGCCGCCGCCGTTGCCCTTACCTTCTTTCGCGTAGGCGAAATCAGGAACGACGACGGTCGCGACAAATGCGGCGGACCCGAGCAGGGCGATTGCGATGGCAGAGGTTTTCAGAAGGCCGGTTTTCTGGGGTTTCATAACGGTTCTC
This sequence comes from Ruegeria sp. AK4, assembly GCF_056541025.1. Taxonomy (NCBI): domain Bacteria; kingdom Pseudomonadati; phylum Pseudomonadota; class Alphaproteobacteria; order Rhodobacterales; family Roseobacteraceae; genus Ruegeria; species Ruegeria sp. AK4. The sequence goes on along the minus strand of NZ_JBQFXS010000009.1, from coordinate 148,648 downwards.
GCAGATCAAAGGCTGGTTTCATTGACTGGGTTCAAATGGCTTGCATTGCGCTTACACAGCGTCTCTATTTCACCGCATCTTGGTTGAACTCACGCGGAACCGGTTGTTCATCGTCAGTTCATATAGAAATAGGTAGGCTTGTAAGAGGTTTGTGCGGTTCAGAGTGACAGAAATGTGGAAGCTCCTGACGATGGTGATGGTGGCAGGCCTTCTTCTGATCGGAGAAGGGCAGGCTGCCACGCGCGAACTGAACCAATCCGAGCTGCGCAAGGCCACAACCTCAGGCGATGCCATTCGGCTGAACCGGGTGATCCGGGGCGTTGAAAAGGTCTTTGGCGGCACCCCAGTCGATGCGCGCGCGTTCCAGAATGACAAGGTTTACTACCGTATTCTGGTGAAGAAACCGAACGGCAAGATCGTCAGCGTCATCGTCAATGCTCAGACCGGTGTTGTTGTTCCGAACCGGTCCAGTGTTGGCCGTCAGATCACCGAGGCCGCCCGTTCGAAACCGGGCAATTCTTCCAGTTCCAGCTCCCAGGGAAACAGCGCTTCCAAGAGCAACAACAGTAGCAACAGCAACCGCGGTGGGAACGGCGGCGGCAATAGTGGCGGCAATGGCAACAGTGGCGGCAATAGTGGCGGCAACGGGAACGGTGGCGGCAATGGTGGCGGCAACGGAAACAGTGGCGGCAATGGCGGTGGCAACGGGAACAGTGGTGGCAATGGCGGCGGCAACGGAAACAGCGGCGGCAATGGCGGCGGCAACGGGAACGGCGGTGGCAATGGAAATGGCGGCGGGAATGGGAACGGCGGTGGCAAAAATAAGTGATGAACCAACGCCCGAACGCCTGTAGTTTCAAACCATGAGAATACTGCTGGCAGAAGACGAGCCGCACCTGTGCGAGCAGATCAAGAAGCTGTTGAATGCCGAAGGGCGGGTTGTGGATGTCGTCCATAGCGGGGTGGACGCCTTGCATCTGGGATCGACCGAGCCTTACGACATGATCATCCTCGATATCGGCCTGCCGGAACGCGACGGCATTTCCGTTCTGCGTGAATGGCGCAGCGCGGGTGTAAAGACGCCAGTGCTGATCCTCACCGCCCGCGACGGCTGGAGCGAGCGGGTCGATGGGCTGGATGCCGGGGCCGACGACTACATGACCAAGCCTTTTCACATGCCGGAACTTGCCGCGCGCGTACGCGCGAATCTGCGGCGGCAAAGCGGCCAGATGAATACGGTGATCGAGATGGGCAGCGTGGTTCTGGATACCAGAAACGGGCGCGTCACCTCGGACGGCGTTCCGGTCGATCTGACCGCGCAGGAAATCGCCGTGCTGACCTATCTGGCCCATAATCCCGGACGGCTGATTTCACGCACGGAACTGTCCGACCACATCTACGAATATGACGGCGACCGGGATTCGAACACGATTGCCGTTTTCATAACCCGCCTGCGTAAGAAACTGGGTCCCGATCTGATCACAACGGTGCGGGGCCGCGGATACATGATCGATTCAAACTGATGCTGTCACTCCGACAACGGGCATTGCTGGGGGGGATCGCATCCGGGGCAGTGTCCGTGGCTGTCGGCACGCTTGCGGTTTTTTCCTATATCGATTCCCGCGTATCGGACCGGTTCGACAACACGCTGCGCGACCGTCACACGCAGCTTGTCGTGGGGCTGAGCGTCACCACCGACACCCCCGAGGCGCTGCGTGATATGATCTTCGATCCGGCCTATGGAACGCCGTATTCCGGGCGATACTGGCAAGTGACCAACAGTGATGGTGAGATTTTCACCTCGGCCTCGCTGTTCGACGAAACGCTGGCCGAGCCAGACGGATCCCCCGATACCCCGACATTCTGGAACACAAGGGGCCCGGAAAACGACCGGGTTCGCAGCATTTTCCAGAAAATCACCTATGAAGACGGGTCTGTCTGGGGCATCAGCGTGGCCGAAAGCCGGGCGCAATTGGTCGGCGAACGGCGCGCGGCGCAGCGAAGCCTGTTGCCGGTCTTCGCGCTGGTCGGGGTGATCGGTGTCGGCGGCTCGCTGCTGCTGATGTCCGCCATCCTGGGCCCGCTGCGAAAGCTGCGATCGGATGTTGCCCATCGATGGGACCGGGACGAGGATCTGAAACCCTCGGACTACCCGGAAGAGGTGGCGCCGCTGGTCGAAGACCTGAATCGGCTTTTAAGCCGAAACCGGGACATCATAGCCGGGTCGCGCCGACAGGCGGCGGATCTGGCCCATGCCCTGAAAACGCCGACCGCCGTTCTGCGAAACGAGCTGACCAGCCTGGCCGCAACCGACGCGGCGACTGAGGCCGCACAGGACGCGCTTGATCGGATCGACGTGCAGATCAGCCGCTCGCTGGCCCGGATGCGGGCCATGAACACCGCAGAACTGACCCATTCCCGGACTGACCTGTCAAACTCCATCGACCGGCTGGCGCGGCTTTTTTCCAACATGTCCGAGCGGGAAGGCAAGTCCTTGACCGTGACACGGGATCCGGGCCTTTGGGTTCGCATGGATGCACAGGATATCGAAGAGGTTCTGGGAAACCTTCTGGACAACGCACTGAAATGGAGCCGCAGGACCGTCACCCTGACGGCCGGCCTCTGGGGTGACGCAATCGAAATCTGCGTCGAGGATGACGGGCCGGGCGTCCCGGAAGACGCGCGTCGCGAGGCGTTGCGATCCGGGGGGCGGCTGGACACCTCGGTCGCGGGCAGCGGATTGGGGCTGACGATTGCCGTCGATCTGCTGACGGCCTATGGCGCAACGCTGGATCTGGGGGCGTCGGAGGCGCTTGGCGGCTTGAAATGCCGGGTCGTGATCCCGCCTGTATCCGGCGCAGACGGCTAGGGCGCCTGACTTGGCCGTCACCCGTCGAGCATGGCGAGCACCGCGTCACGCTCGGAAAGTACCAACAGCAGGGCAAGATCACCGGGCTGCAGCCGTTGCAATATCATCGATGCCGCCTCAGAGGGTGAAGACGCTCTGAGCGCCTGTTGCGGGTCATAGCCCCGATCCGACACCGTTTTTTCGATCAGATCGGGGATTTCTCCCAAAGCGCGGCCCCTCAGATAGCCTTCCAGTTCGGCGGCGACGATGAAGTCGGGTTGGAAATTCAATGCGGTTGCAGTGACGTCTCGGATGTCCTGATCGGACCGGTCGCCGGCATGGCTGAGCATGATGAACCGCCGCTTTGCCGGCAGGCCGGACAGCGCGTCGCAGACTGCCGCAATCGAATGCGGGTTATGGGCGAAATCGACAAAAACCCGCGCGCCGTTATGGCTGAACTCGTTGCACCGGCCCGGATTGTCCTTGGCGTCGGGTTTGAACCCGGCCAGACCAGCGCGAACCGCCTGCTGGGGCAAATCCAGCGCCAGCGCAAGGCACAGGGCTGCCAGCGCGTTCTGGATGTTGTATTTCGCGGCCCCGCCCATGGTCAGGGGTACGTCGGCGACAGGCAGGATCACCTGCTCAGCCGTGCCGTCGAAAAAGACGATATTGCCCTGCTGCACATAGGCGCAGCACCTGCCCGCGTCGCGCGCCTGACAGATCAGATCGTTCTGCGCATCCAGCGAGAACCACCAGATGTTTGCCTCTGTGCGTTCCGCCTCGGCCCGGACATAGGCGTCATCGGCGTTCAGGGCCAGCACGCCGCCCTTGGCCAGCGTGCGGTAGACGGCGAACTTGGCCTGCGCCAGTTCCGGCACCGTGTTGACGCCGAACTGGCCCAGATGATCATTCGCCACGTTGGTCACCGCCGCAGCCGTCGCGGCCCGGGTCGGCAGGCCACGGCGCAGGATGCCGCCACGGGCCACTTCCAGACAGGCGACCTCGAGCCGTTTGTCGCGCAGCAGCATCCGCCCGCCGCCGGGGCCTGAATAGTCGCCCCGGTCCAGAATGTCGTCGCCGACCCGCACAAACTCGGTCGAGGTCAGCCCCGCCACCTTGCCCGAGGCGCGGGCGATTGCTTCAAGCAACCGGGTCGTCGTGGTTTTGCCATTGGTGCCGGTGATGAAGGCGACCGGGATATTGTGAAGGCTGGGCCAGTCCACATCTGCCGGGGCGGGCAGGGCATCGACCGGCCAGACCTGACTGCCGGTGCCGTGCCCGATTGAAATCTCGTCATCATCACACAGGATATCGACGCCATGCGCTTCGGCGGCCGCAATCAGGGCGATCAGAGGGGGGTTGGCCTCTTTGGCCATGACACTTTTGACATCTGCCACCATCTGATCGAAATCGCCGGGGGTGGCCCCCAACAGTTCGGCGGCGCAGAAATGCCAGGCGGTCTGCGCTGCGAAAATCGCGGAATAGAGCTGATCCATCGGGGCCGAGATTGCCAGATTGACGCCGCCGGTGAAGGTGCGGTGGGTCAGGTTCTGATCCTGCCAGCCAAGCGCATCCAGCACCCGGCGGGCATGCACCTGCCACAGTCCGGTAACCTGCGCTGCGTCGATATCGGTGAAAAACACATCCATTACCGCGCCGGGCCTGTCCCATAGCAGGCCGGGGCCGGTCAGGCGTCTGGCATCGCCCACGCGGATATGATCGGCGGTCGCGCTTTCGATGGGCAGCGAGGTTTCAAGCTCTTCGATCCGGTCCATTCCGGTGCCTCCGCCTAGTCCGCGTCTTCGCTGATGTCACGGGCCAGACGCACGCCGCGTTCGTCCCGGATCAGGGTCTGGTCGCTCTCGATCATATCCTCGAACGAGGTCTCGGCCGGGCGGGCCGCTGGTGTCGGCTCGGCCTTTGGGGCGTCGCCTTCCGAGTTGAAATAGATGATCTGTTTCCAGCACCGCGCGGTGTCGTCGCCGAAAATCACCAGCAGATCGCCGGGCGCGGCCATGTTCAGCACGGCGTTCACCGCCTCGACCTCATCGGGAATGATCGAGATCCTGTCTTCGGGCGTGGCATTGTCGATCAGCGACTGGCGCAGCATTTGCGGAACCTCGTCATGCCCGCGTCCGCGGCGGCGGTCATCGGCCTTGCAGATGAAATGGTCGAAATGCCCGGCCAGCGCGGCGGCGGCGTCGGCAATATCCTCGTCCCGCCGGTCGCCGGGCATCGAGGCCACGCACAGCCTGCGGCCTGCGACCTCCATCTGATCGGCCAGAGACGCCAGCGCCTTGAGCGCGGCGGGGTTGTGGCCATAATCCAGGATCACCTTGAAAGGATGTTCGTCATAGACATTCATCCGCCCCGGCGCCTGGAAATAGCTGGTGTCAAAGGTCCGCAACCCGTGGCGGATATTGTCCAGATCCACCCCGAAACTATAGGCCATCGCGGCGGCGAACATGGCGTTCTGCACATTGAAGACCGCCTTGCCCTCAAGCGCGGCGGGGATGAGATGCGACCACAGAACCGGGATATGCAGCCCGTGATCATAGATCGTCAGCATGTCGCCATTCATGCCCTTTTCCAGCACGATGGCCTTGCCGCCCGCCTTGATATGCTCTTTCACCAGGCTGTGGCCGGGGTTTGTCGTGACATAGAAAATCTGATCGGCCCCGGCGTAATCGGCCATTTTCAGACAATTGATATCATCGGCATTCAGCACCGCCGTATCCGTCGCGCTTTCGACGACGACGCGCTTGACCACGGCCAGTTCCTCGACCGTGTTGATGCCGCCAAGGCCCAGATGATCCGCCGAGACATTCAGACAGGCCGCCACGTTCGAGCGCTGATAGCCCAGCCCCGAGCGCACCAGCCCGCCGCGCGCGGTTTCCATCACCGCGAAATCGACCATCGGATCGCGCAGCACGATCTGGGCCGACTTGGGCCCGGTCATGTCGCCCTTGACGCTCAGCTTGCCATCCACATAGACGCCGTCGGTCGAAGTCATGCCAACGGTCTTGCCGCTGGTCTTCATGATATGGCCCAGCATCCGCGAGGTTGTGGTCTTGCCATTGGTCCCGGTGATCGCGGCAATCGGGATGCGGGTTTCTTCATTGGCGGGGAACAGCATGTCGATCACCCTGCCCGCCACATCGCGCGGTTCCCCTTCGGACGGGGCCACGTGCATCCGGAAACCGGGGGCGGCGTTCACCTCGACAATCGCGCCGCCGATATCCTTGTAGGATTTGGTGATGTCATCGATCAGGAAATCGACACCGCCCACATCCAGCCCGACGGCCATGATGGCACGCTCGGCCATGTCGCGGTTGTCGGGGTGGACCACATCCGTCAGGTCGATGGCGGTGCCGCCGGTCGACAGGTTTGCCGTGGAGCGCAGATAGAACACCTCTCCATCCGGCAGAACGGTCTGGTCGGTCACGCCTGCATTTTCCATCAGGCGCCTGGCCTGGTTGTCGATCTCGAGCATGGTCAGCACTTTTTCATGTCCGATCCCCCGCCGGGGGTCTTCGTTCACGATGGCGACCAGTTCGGCAATCGTGTGCATACCGTCACCGACCACATGGCCCGGCACCCGTTTGGCCACCGCGACCAGCTTGTTGTCCACAACCAGCATGCGGTGATCGAAGCCGGTGATGAAGCTTTCCACCAGAATGGCCCGGCTGCGGGAGTGTTCCCGGGCTTCAGCGAAACCGGCCTCGACCTCGGAGGCCGAATTCAGGTTGATCGAAACGCCGCGCCCATGATTGGCGTTGAGCGGCTTGACCACGACCGGAAACCCGATGCGCCCGGCCGCCTGAACCGCTTCGCGTTCGGTGTAGACCATGCGCTGCTGCGGCACCGGAAGGCCCAGATCGTTCAGCAGGTTGTGGGTGTCTTCCTTGTCGCATGAAATCTCGACCGAGATATGCTTGGTTTCCGAGGTTATGGTCGCCTGAATGCGCTTTTGAAACTTGCCGTGCCCGAACTGCACCAGCGAGCCGGAATTCAGCCGGATCCACGGGATATCGCGCTCCTGCGCCGCCTTGACCAGCGATCCGGTCGAGGGGCCGAATTCCTTGCGCTGCGCCCGCAGGACAAAGCTGCGCAGCTCGTGGTCCCAGTTGAACTCGGGGTCGAACTCGTAATCATCCACCTGATCTTTCAGGGATTGCGGCAGCAGATGCATCAGCAGCCGCAGCGCCAGCTTGCCCGCCGCCAGACCGACATCGCGCTGGCGGTATTCATAGACCATGTTGTACTGGCCGGGTTCACCCGTGCCACGGGTCCGGCCAAAGGTCACATCGGTGCCCGCCACATTCTGTATCTCGATGGCGCAATGTTCCAGCACGTGGCCCAGCCAGGTGCCGTCATCCTCGCGCAGGCGGCGAATGAAGCCGCCAGGTTCGCGATAGGAACAGCCATGTTCCGCCAGTCCGGGCAGCGCCTCGATCAGTGCGTCGACAAACTCGGAACCAATTCTTGCCGAGGGCCATTCTTCCAATACGCCCAGATCGATGACGTGGCGGATGACCGGAAAACTTGCCCAGACATTCGGGCCGACAAAGACATTGGTCGAGATGATTTTCATGAGGCTCCCCGTTGGTTAGCGTGTTATCCCCTCCCGCCGGCGGTCTCGTCGCCGGATAAATTCGGCAACGTGCAGAACGCCAGATGCTCATCCGGCGGAAAAGCCTGGCGAGCCGTCAGATCATAACGGCACCCTTCGCCCAGAACGTCAAGCCGAAGTCCCAGAAGGCTCAGCGCTTCGCCACGGCGGGCATCCCACATCGACGAATGGGTCAGGTTGCTGGCATCGACCACCGTGACCGAACCGCTGCCGACAACTTCGAAGACATTGTCGGGCCCGATGAAGGCAGCGGTGTCCTCGTCAATGCCCAGACCGATCAGAAAAGGGTTGAAAGACGATGCGGTTAGCAGTCGGCCCAGCCGGTTGCGCTGGGTAAAATGCTGGTCGATGATGACCGCGTTGGTCAGACCCATGCCCGGGGCCAGCGTGATGTTGCCTTCCGCCGGGGCGGAGTTGCTGCTGCCCCCGGCCACCATGTGCTCCGACATGATCGAAGCCCCCGCCGAGGTTCCGGCAACCGGCACGCCCGCCGCGTTCCGGCGGCGGATTTTCTGCGCGACGAGAGTGCCGCCCAGAATCGCCGACAGGCGCAACTGGTTCCCGCCGGTCATGAAAATCCCGGTGGCGCGATCCAGCACGTCGGCATAATCGGGGTTGTCGCAATCGGCCCGCCGCGAGATGGGCAGAAACTCGACCTTGCCCGCGCCGAGCTCCGAGAAGATGCGGTTATAGTCCGGCCCGGTTTCTTCCAGCATCGAGGCCGTCGGGATCACCACGATATCGGCATCCGCGCCGCCGGACAGTTCCACGAATTTGCGGTGAATCTGCATTTCCTTGACACGGTCTTCACCGCCGCCGATCGGAATGATGAACCCGCGCGGGGTCTCTGCATCAACGGGTGCAGGGCACATATCTCAACTACCTTCCGGTGCTAAAGCGGGCAGCCACCGGGGGCCGCGCGGACGTTTGAACCTGATCTGACATGCCGCGCCGCGCCAACTGGCCTTCGCAGACATGCCATTCCCCCCAAGGGCACTCACATGCCGCACAGCAGGGTTTTCGTCAAGAACCGAGGGATCGGCGAGGGTTGGGGGGGGGACCCGGATTGGCGAGGAAGGGCACGACCATGGGCGGCCCGCCGAACCCTCACCCCAACAGGGCTTCGATTTTCTCCAGCGTTGCCGCGTTGACCTCAACGCCGTTTTCCCCTGCCGACACGCGCTGCAAGCGGCGGCCATCGCCGGGCAGGTGGGCCCCCTCCTGAGATCGCACCGCCGCGACAAGCGAGGCGATCCCGCCCGGGTAGCCGCCCGAGGATGTCGCCTCGGGGTCAATGGCGATAAAGAACTGGCCGGTTTTGGGCGGGCCACCGGCAGTTCCGGAAAACGGTGAGGCGTAAACGCCCAGCGTCGCCCCGGTCAGTGTTGCCGCCATGATTTCCGTCAACAGTGCTACGCCGACGCCTTTGTAGCCACCGGACGGGGCCATGCTGCCCCTAAGCGCGACATTCGGGTCCGTCGTCGGGTTGCCATCGGGGTCAAGCGCCCAACCAACCGGTATCGCCTTGCCCTCGCGCGCATGTTTCATCACTTCGCTTTTGGCAATCGTGCTGGCGCTTTGATCGATCAGCACCGCCGGCTGCCCGTCATCCCCCGGGGCGGCGATGGAAAACGGGTTGGTTCCGACCACGGGTTTCGAACCCCCGGACGGCGCAATCGACGCCGGCGCGTTGGTAAATCCGATGCCGACCAGCCCGGCCTGCGCCAGACGGTAGGTGTGATAGCCCAGCACGCCGCAATTGTAGCTGTTGGTGATCGCCAGCGCCGCAATGCCTTGCGCACGGGCGGCGGGGATCAGGGCGTCGAACCCCAGATCGATCGCGGAATGGGCAAACCCGGTTGCCGCATCGACGCGGAGAACGCCGGGCCTTGGCACCTCGAGGGTCGGAACCGCCTGCCCGTCGACCTTTCCGCACTGCACGTGTTCGCAGTAGATCGGGATATAGGCCAGGCCGTGGCTGGCAACCCCATCCGCCTCGGTCGCCGCTGTCGCAACGGCCAGCGGGCGGGCGTTGGCTTCGCTTGTTCCTGCGGCGATCAATGCCCGGAACGCCAGGTCTTCGATCTGTGCCAGCGAGAGTCTGCGCCTTTCAACCATCTTGGTCCCCTTCATTCATTGTCGGACAGCCCCGACCCGGCCCCGAGCCTGCGGGATTCCTCGGTTGCGGGCGCATAGGTGCGGTGGGCAAAGCCGGTAAGGATGCGCCAGCTTTCCCCGTCTGGCGTGGCGCGCGTTGCCTGAGGTCGCGGATCGCCCGGTCCCGGACCCGTAGCGACGCGGACGTGGCTGGACTGGGTGGGATGGCCGTGCGGCAGGGACAGCGAAACCCCATCCGTTGCCGCGACGCAATCGTCGAACGTGACGGTCAGGCTTGCATTCAGACGCCGGGCGACATTGGCGGCAAAGGGAAGCAACAGCGCCGGGGCGGCGACATTCCGGATCAGAACCGGCCCGGTTTGCAGGGTGGCTGCATGATCCGACAGCGCTGCTCCGGTCATCAGCGGGCAAAGATCACCGTCGCCCCGCCAATCCCCGTCTACAACCCTTGGGATGTGCCGGGTCAGCGCGTCGGCATAGCCCCGGTCCAGAACTGCAGCCAGTTCTGCCGCTCCGTCCAGACCCTGCGCGCACAGCCAGCGCGTGGCTTTCGCCGCCTCTTCCGAAAGACCCCATGTGTACCCGGCACCGCGCGTGGCGCGCTTGGCAGTGGCTTCGATCTCGTTCAGGGAAAAGCTCATGGCGTGACCTCGGGATAGACCCAGAGATCGGCGTTATCGAGGGTCAGTTCCTCGGGGTAAGGCGCGCCGGAATACATGCAGATACGCACCCAGCGATCTGACCGGGGATCAAAATGCGTTGCGCCAAAGAAGGACAGTTTGGCGCGCAGCATGTCGATGGGCAGAACGGTGGCGCTGATCGTGTTGTCGCGCACCTCGCCATAGGGGGCGAAGGGGGTCATCTGCGCGCGGCGGACCGTGTGGCGGTGTTCGGGGTGGCGCAGCAGGAAAGCGGCAACCGGTACGGTGTCATCCCATCCGGTCAAACATCTGTGGGCCAAAGCCGCATCCCGCGCCGGGGCCAGAGGTTGTTCGTAGTCGGCAATCGGTTCCTCGAACCGTTCCCCCAGTCTGGGTTCCAGCTTTTCTTCCGAGACATACCACGCCCGGGCGCAGTTCTCGGGGGCGTCCCAGTCCAGATCCAGCGCCCAGTCAAAGCTTTGCCGGATCAGCGCCCGCAAGTCCGAGATCGCCATCGCGCCATCGATCACCTGCGCGCCGGAATGGGTGTCGGCCATGCAGCTTGCCAGACCATCCACAAGGTCAGGATAGGGTTCAAGGATCAGCGAGGCGATCAATTCCTGCCCCTCGGGGCTCAGCGCGGTTTCGGACCAGCGTACCAGCCGGTCCCAGGGGTGGTTTTCGGTCAGGTTGTCTTTTTCGAGATAATCCGAGATTGCCGACAGATCAGCCTTCAACGCTGCCAGCTTCTCGATCTGAACCGGATGCTCGGACTGCCACCATGAGATCGACAATCTGCTGCGCTCGAAAATGGTCCGAAAGGCACGGGCCGCGGCCACAGATGCCGTTTCGACCGACCGCACGCGCGAGATCGCCTCTTCCCGCGCCATGATCCAGTTGTTGAACAGGACCGGGTGGTTGACGATGAACGGGGCCATGCCCAGACCGGTGGAATTGCCGATCCCCAGCCAGCGGGCGATTTCGGGGTTCAGGTCTGCGGTTTTCTCGCCACCCTTGGCGCGGGCCATATGCTGTACCAAATCGCGAACGAAGGTGCGGGTCAGGTAGACCGACAGCATCTCGGCCTGAAACGGCGCGCTGGTTTCCGGGCGGTCCGCGATCTTCTCGCGATCCGCCGCCCCGAACTTGCCCGAGCCGTATACAGCGGTGGTCCGCATCAGGTATCCAACCTTGTAAATCTGCTGCAAATCCGGCTGTTGTCCCGTCGCCAGCCTGTCCACCACATGCGCCCACAACCGGACCGAGCGGTTGGCGCGTGACAGGGACAGCTCGCGTTCGCTGACGCGGCCCGCCTCTTGCAGCGGCACGTTTTGCGACAGCCGGTCGATATCTTCCGCCGTCGGCACACCGTCGAACAGGGCAAAGGTCGCGTCCCACGCCACGGCGATCACCCGGTCAGAACGCTGTTCGGGGGGCAGGTCATGGGCGAAGGCGACCAGAGAATAAGCGCGCTCTGGCCCCTGCGCCGTGTAGACGGCATGGCCGACGCCGCTGTCGTCAATCTCGAAGACCGGGCGCGAGAAGGTCCAGCGCTCATTTGCCATGCGCCGGGTCAGTTGCCGCATGAAGCTGAGCCTGCATTGATGCAGCGACCCCAGCCGCGACAGGCGCATCACCTGCGCCGGATCGCGCCGGGGGATATGCGTGCCGCTGCGGGTCATTCCGCCTGCTGTCCGAAGTTTTCGGCGAAGAAGCGATACCAGTTGCCGCCCATGATGCCCGCGACCTCATCGGCGCTCATGCCCACCGCGCGCAATCCGTCCTCGATATTGCCAAAGTCGCGGTTGTCCTGAAACCAGCCCGGCATCGGTGGGAAACCGGGGGCCGAGGCTGAGCCTTCGCCATAGTCGATTTCCTTGGTCCAGCGCCCCACGCGCATCCATTCCACCACGCTGTCGGGCTGGTCCTGACACAGATCGGTGCCGATCCCCAGATGCTGTGCGCCATATTTATCAGCCGTCCGGGCGATCATTTCGCAGAAACTCTCCAGCGTGCAGGCGGATTTGTCCTTCAGGTGATGAGGGTAGACCGAAAAGCCCAGCATCCCACCCCGTTCCGTAACCGCCCGGATCACCGCATCGCGCTTGTTGCGCAGCGCAGGGGCCCAGTCATGCGGATTCGCGTGGGTGATGGCAATGGGCCGCTCAGACAGGTCGGCGGCCTCGATAGTCGAGCGGTCGGCGGAATGGCTCATGTCGATGACAAGGCCGACACGGTTCATTTCGCGGATCACCTGTTTGCCCATACGGGTGATGCCGGTATCTTCGGCCTCATAGCAACCGGTCGCCAGCAGGGACTGGTTGTTATAGGTCAGTTGCATGAACCGCGCGCCCAGATCGTGCAGGATTTCCACCAGCCCGATATCGTCTTCGATGGGTGAGGGGTTCTGGAACCCGAAGAACACCGCCGTCCGCCCGGTTTCCCGCGCAATGTCGATATCGCTGGCCCAGCGGCCTTTTATGATCAGGTCCGGGTATTGCTCGAACCAGCGGTTCCACTTCTCAAAATTCAGGACGGTTTCGCGGAAATTCTCATGATAGGCGATGGTGACATGGATCGCGTCCACGCCGCCCTCGCGCAGTTGGCGAAAAATCTTCTCGGACCAGTTGGCGTATTGCAGCCCGTCGATACGCATCAGACCGGTGTCCCGGCGCTGATATAGGCGGTTTTTACCGTTGTGTAGAACTCGGCCGCCGCCTTGCCCTGCTCGCGCGGGCCATAGGAACTGTCGCCGCGTCCACCGAAGGGCACGTGATAGTCGGTGCCTGCGGTCGGCAGGTTCACGGTGACAACGCCGGTACGGGCGTTGCGGCGGAAATGGGTGGCGCGGGCAAGGTTCTGCGTGACGATGCCCGAGGTCAGGCCGAAATTGGTGTCGTTCACCACGCTTAGCGCTTCGTCATAGCTGTCGACCCAGATGACGCTGGTCAGCGGCGCGAACATCTCTTCGCGGTTGATGCGCATATCGTTGGTGGTGTTCAGGAACACACCGGGGGACATGTAGAACCCGTCATGCGGCATCTCCAGCCGTTGTCCGCCGCAGGCCAGTTCCGCGCCCTCAGACTGGCCCAGATCGACATAGGCCAGGTTCTCGTGCAATTGCTGTTCGCTGACAACCGGCCCCATCTGGGTGCCGTCCTCAAGCGCATGCCCGACCTGCATCGCCTGCGCGCCCGCGACCAGCTTTTCGACAAAGGCATCGTGAATGCCCGCATGCACCACAAGGCGCGAGGAGGCGGTGCATTTCTGACCTGTCCCGCCAAACGCGCCGCCCAAAGCCAGCGAAACCGCCAGATCCAGATCGGCATCGTCCATCACGGCCAGTGCGTTCTTCGACCCCATCTCCATCTGCACCTTGGTCAGGTTCTGGATCGCTGCCGCTGCGATGCCCTTGCCCACTGGAACCGAGCCGGTGAAGGAAATCGCGTTGACCGATGGGCTTTCGACCAGACGCTGCCCGATGCTGCGCCCCGAGCCCATCACAAGGCTGAACAGACCTTTGGGGATGTCCTGCCGTTCGATGATCTTGGTCAGCGCCACGGCCGAGGCCGGGGTCAGGTTCGCAGGTTTCCACACCACCGCGTTGCCGTAGCAAAGCGCCGGTGCAATCTTCCATGATGCGGTCGCGGTGGGGAAATTCCACGGGCTGATGATGGCAACTACGCCCACGGGTTCGCGGCGCACGTCGATCTCGACACCGGGGCGGACGCTGTCGGCGTTTTCGCCGATCTGGCGCAGGCATTCGGCGGCGTAATAGGTGAAGAACTGACCGGCGCGATAGACCTCGCCCTTGCCTTCGGCCAGCGGCTTGCCCTCTTCCCGGCTCAGCAGCATTCCCAGCTCTTCGGCACGGGCCATCAATTCGGTGCCGATATTCATCAGGACCGCCTGCTTGCGCTCGGGCAAGTACGCGGCCCATTCGGCCTGCGCAATCCGCGCCTGATCCAGCGCCGCGTCCAGTTGCTCGGCGCTGGCTTGTGCGAACAGGCCAACCAGATCGCTCAGATCCGAGGGGTTGCGGTTTTCAATCTCGGAGTCGCCCGCCAGCCATTCGCCGGCGATCAGGTTCAGTTTGGTCACGTCAGGCCCCAAATGCACAGGTTCAGTTGGGAACAGGATGGATTTTGTTCGTTACATCAGTCAAACTCAAATAACTTTAACCCAGTTCAGGAAATCTGAAGCATGGCCATCAAGATCGAAATGCTGCGCTGCTTCTGCACCGTCGCACAGACCGGCAATCTGGCCGAGGCTGCGGACCGTCTGGGCCGCACCCAGTCCGCCGTGTCCATGACGCTGAAACAGCTTGAGGATCATCTGGGCAGGAAACTGTTTGAAGGGGAACGAAAAAACCAGCTGTCGCCGCTGGGACAGCAGGTGTTCGATCTGGCGCTGCGGCAGGTGCGCGAGTTTGATCAGACCGTCCAAAACATCGAAACGGCGGCTCTCGCCGAACATGGGTTGATCCGAATCGTCGCGGTGCCGTCGGTTGGGGCAGTGCTGTTCCCATCGCTGCTGGAGCATATGACGACGCGGTTTCCGGGCCTCAAGGTCGATCTGCGCGATGCGGATACGCAGCAGGTTCTGGACGCCGTGGCCGGGGACAGCGCCGATATCGGGCTTGCGTCCGGTCATCACCCGCTGAATGGGGTTCAGGCCGTTCCCTTGTTCGAAGACCGCTTTGGCCTTGTTGCCGCGTCGGATCACCCGCTGTTCGCGCGGGCCGGGCCGCCGAAAATCGTGGACCTTGCGGGCATCCCGTTTCTGCGAAACCCGCTATGCGATTCCATAACCTCGGACGCGTTTCAGGACGTGCTGAAAGCGTCCGGGGTCACGATCCACAATACGCATTCGCTGATCACGATGGTGCGCACCGGGCGCTTCGCCACGGTATTGCCGCAGACGGTGGCGCAGTTTCTTCCCGACAACGTGGTATTTCGCCCGATTGCAGACGTATCGGAAATGCGCAGAGTTTACCTTTATGCCCGCGAAAGGGCGCGTTTCAATGAGATCATTGACGCCTGCCGGTCGTTTATTCTGACGAACACACCGCCCCGCGACCGCGCCGGGCGGCAGCGATCTAATTAATTTGCCTAAAGACCAGGCGTCTGCCACATTGACCTGTATCAAATCTGAGCATCTAAAAAGCTGCTACGACGGCGAAATCACAGTATGATGTTGCCAGAGGATTGGTCGCCAGCGCATGAGCCAGTTGACCACAAGACGCGCGTTTCTAAGCGCCCGCATGCTCCGCGAGGATGCTGATGCGGTGCGCCCGCCCGGTGCGGCCGAGGCGGGGTTTTCCGATCTGTGCACGGCCTGCGGGGATTGCGTAAGCGCGTGCCCCGAAGGCATCATCGCCGTCGATGATGGCGGTTTGCCCGTGGTGCAGCTGAACACCGGCGCCTGCACCTTTTGTGGCGAATGTGCCCGGTCCTGTGCCACCGATGCCCTCGATCCCGAGCGGGTGCCGGACTGGCCATGGCGGGCGGCGGTTCAGGGTGCGGATTGCCTGTCGATGAACGGTGTCAGCTGCCGCCTGTGTCAGGACAGCTGCGATCAGAACGCCATCGGGTTCAGGCTGCAACTTGCGGGTCGCGCCGACCCGGTCCTGGACCTGGACAGTTGCATCGGATGCGGCGCATGCGCCGCTGCCTGCCCTGTCGGTGCGGTGTCCTTTGAACGCGCCACCACCCCTCAAACGGAAGTGATCCAATGAATATCTGCGGTTGCCTTGTCCATGTCGCCCCGGACCGCACCGACGCGGCCCGCGCCGAGATGACCGGCGTTCCGGGCGTGGAAGTGCATGCCGAGGCCGAAGACGGCCGTTTTGTTGTTGTCGTCGAAGATACGCCCGACCGTCTGGCGTCGGAAATCATCATGGATCTGCACCAGATCCCGGGGGTGATCTCGCTCTCGCTGACCTATCACCATTTCGAAGAACTCGCGGGGCCCGCTCCGCAAACCAACGCTCCAAGCCAACCGCCCAGCAGGAGGCCCGTATAATGACTGTTTCTGAATCCCGCCGCACCTTCCTCAAGGCGTCTGCGGCTGCCGCAACCGCCTCGGCCGCAGGCATCCCGATGGCCGCAGGTCAGGCCAACGCACAAGTCGGCAACCCCGACATCCGCTGGGACAAGGCGGCCTGCCGGTTCTGCGGCACCGGCTGTTCGGTTCTGGTCGGCACCAAGGATGGCCGCGTGGTCGCCACGCAGGGCGACCCGGATGCGCCGGTCAACCGGGGCCTGAACTGCATCAAGGGCTATTTCCTGTCCAAGATCATGTACGGCAAGGACCGCCTGACCACGCCGCTGCTGCGCAAGACCAATGGCGAATATGACAAGAACGGTGAGTTCGAACCCGTCAGCTGGGACGAAGCCTTTGACGTCATGGCCGCCAAGTGGAAAGAGGCGCTGGCCAAGAAAGGTCCGACCAGTGTCGGCATGTTCGGCTCGGGGCAGTGGACCGTCTGGGAGGGCTATGCGGCGTCCAAGCTGATGAAAGCGGGCTTCCGGTCCAACAATATCGACCCCAACGCGCGCCACTGCATGGCCTCGGCTGTGGTGGGGTTCATCCGCACCTTCGGCATTGACGAGCCGATGGGCTGCTATGACGATCTGGAACACGCCGATACCTTCGTGCTCTGGGGCTCGAACATGGCCGAGATGCACCCGATCCTGTGGTCGCGCCTGACCGATACCCGCCTGACCAAGCCGGGCTGCGAGGTGCATGTGCTGTCGACCTTCGAACACCGCTCGTTCGAGCTGGCCGATAATGGCATGGTCTTTGCGCCGCAGACCGATCTGGCGATCCTGAACTATATCGCCAACTACATCATCCAGACCGGCGCGGTGAACCAAGAGTTCGTCAACAACCACGTCAACATCACCAAGACCGCCACCGATATCGGCTATGGCCTGCGCGACACCAACGCGTTGCAGCAAGAGGCCGCGAACCCGAACTCGGGCAAGATGGAACCGATCAGCTTTGACGAATACGCCGAAGCGGTCGCACCCTACACGCTGGAATACACCGCCGAACTGTCGGGCGTTCCGGCGGACAAGCTTGAGAAACTGGCCAAGCAATATGCCGACCCCAACCGCAAGGTCATGAGCCTGTGGACCATGGGCTTCAACCAGCACACGCGCGGGTCCTGGGTGAACTCGCTGATGTACAACGTGCATTTGCTGGTGGGTAAGATTTCGGAACCCGGCAACTCGCCGTTTTCGCTGACCGGTCAGCCCTCGGCCTGTGGCACGGCGCGCGAGGTCGGCACCTTTGCCCACCGTCTGCCCGCCGACATGGTGGTGGCAAACGACAAGCACCGCGAGATTTGCGAAACCGCCTGGAAGATACCCGCAGGCACCATCCCGCCCAAGCCCGGTTTTCACGCCGTGCTGCAGCACCGCAAGCTGAAAGACGGCGATCTGAACGCCTATTGGGTGCAGTGCAACAACAACATGCAGGCCGCGCCCAACATCAACGAAGAAGGTTATCCCGGCTATCGCAACCCCGATAACTTCATCACGGTCTCTGATCCTTATCCGACGGTCACCGCCGTGTCTGCCGACCTGATCCTGCCCACCGCCATGTGGGTCGAGAAAGAGGGCGCCTATGGCAATGCCGAACGCCGCACCCAGTTCTGGCGGCAGCAGGTACAGGCCCCGGGCGAAGCGAAGTCCGACCTGTGGCAGCTGATGGAGTTTTCCAAACGCTTCACCGTCGAAGAGGTCTGGGGCGAGGAACTGCTGGCCAAGATGCCCGAACATCGCGGCAAGACCATGTTCGACGTGCTCTATGCCAACGGTCAGGTCGACAAGTTCCCGCTGTCGGAAACGGCAGAAGGCTTCCACAATGACGATGCCGAGCATTTCGGGTTCTACGTCCAGAAAGGCCTGTTCGAGGAATATGCCGAGTTCGGGCGCGGTCACGCGCATGATCTGGCACCCTTCGAGATGTACCATCAGGCGCGCGGCATGCGCTGGCCGGTCGTGGACGGCAAGGAAACGCTCTATCGCTTCCGCGAAGGCTATGACCCCTATGTGCCCGAAGGGGCGGGCGTGAAGTTCTATGGCAAGAAGGATGGCAAGGCCAATATCATCTTTGCCCCTTATGAACCCGCCGCCGAAGAGCCGGATGAAGAATACGATCTGTGGCTGTCCACGGGTCGCGTGCTGGAACACTGGCATTCGGGCTCGATGACGCGCCGCGTGCCGGAACTGCACCGGGCGTATCCCTCGGCTGTGGTCTACATGCACCCCGAGGACGCGCGTGATCGCGGTCTGCGCCGCGGGCAGGAGATCGTCCTGTCCACCCGCCGGGGCGAGGTCACCAGCCGGGTCGAAACCCGTGGGCGCAACAAGGTGCCGCGCGGTCTGGTATTCATGCCATGGTTCGACGAGCATCAGCTGACCAACAAGCTGACGCTGGATGCCACCTGCCCGCTGTCGAAAGAGACCGACTTCAAGAAATGCGCCTGCAAGGTCGAGCGCGCGTAACCGGCAAGGATCGCAAAGGTCGTCCCCATGTCCCCCCTTGCCGACAAACCCCTTTCGCCGCAACGGCGCCGTTTCCTGCAGGATTCGGCGCGGGCAGCGGGCGGCTGCGCGGTCGCCGGGTCGCTGCTGGCCTGGCTGGCCCGCGACGCGCGCGCGCTGCCGGCCGAGGCCCTGCGCCCGCCCGGTGCGCTGCCGGAAAAGGAGTTTCTGTCGGCCTGCATCCGCTGCGGGCTGTGCGTGCGGGACTGTCCTTATGACACGTTGAAACTGGCCGAACTGGGCGTGGATGCGGTGGCGACCGGCACGCCCTATTTCACCGCCCGCGATGTGCCGTGTGAGATGTGCGACGACATTCCTTGCGTCGCCGCCTGTCCCACCGGGGCGCTGGACCCCGGACTGGATGATATCGACGAAGCCGAAATGGGCGTCGCCGTACTGGTCGATCAGGAAAACTGCCTGAATTTCCTCGGGCTGCGCTGCGATGTCTGCTACCGGGTCTGCCCGGTGATTGACGAAGCGATCACGCTTGAAACCGCGCATAACGCCCGCTCGGGCCATCACGCGCTGTTCATCCCGACCGTGCATGCCGACCGCTGCACCGGCTGCGGCATGTGCGAAAAAAGTTGCGTTCTTCCTGAAGCCGCGATCAAGGTTCTGCCCGCCCGTCTGGCCCGAGGCTCCGGCGCCGATCACTATCGCAAAGGCTGGGAAGAGAAAGAGGCCAGGGGCGCGCCGCTGGTCGAAGGCGTCATCGACCTGCCGGACCGCCTGCCGGGACCGGGCATCGACAATCTGGCCGCGCCGGGCGGTTTTGAACCGGGGTATGGCTTGCCGGGGGTAGGACAATGAGCGCCCGCACCCATATGCCCGTGGGTCAGGAGGCTATTGAGGCCAAAGGCTGGCTCGGGGCTCATAAATACCTGCTGCTGCGCCGCGCCAGCCAGCTGTTCTTTCTGGCCCTGTTCCTGCTGGGGCCGTGGTTTGGCATCTGGATCGTTCAGGGCACGCTGGCCGGGTCTCTGATTCTGGGCGTGCTGCCGCTGACGGACCCGTTGGTTCTGTCGCAAAGCGTGATCGCCGGGCACTGGCCTGAGCTGACGGCGCTGATCGGCGGGCTGATCGTTCTGTTGGCCTATGCGTTGATCGGCGGGCGGGTCTATTGTTCCTGGGTCTGCCCGATCAACCCGGTGACCGATGCCGCCAACTGGCTGCACCGCAAGCTGGACCTGCCGAAAGGCTGGCAGCCCAAACGCGGCACCCGCCTGTGGATATTGGCGACGGTTCTGATTGTCTCGGGCCTGACCGGCGTGATTGCGTGGGAGTTGATCAACCCGATCACCATGCTGCACCGCGGGCTGGTCTTTGGCATGGGCTTCGTCTGGGCCATGATCGCCGCGATCTTCGTCTTCGATCTGTTTGTCGCGCGCCACGGCTGGTGCGGGCATCTGTGCCCGGTCGGCGCGTTCTATGGGCTGGTGGGGTCCAAAGCGATGCTGCGCGTCAGTGCCGCCAACCGCTCTGCCTGTGACGACTGCATGGATTGTTATGCCGTCTGTCCCGAAAATCAGGTCATCTCGCCCGCGCTGAAGGGCAAGCCGGGCAGCACGCCGGTCATCCTGTCGCCCGACTGCTCCAATTGCGGCCGCTGCATCGATGTCTGCGCGGTCGACGTGTTCACCTTTACTCACCGGTTCGACGACCATGTCGCCGCACCTTCCGATCCAGTTGCCGCGTCCGATACACGCGCCGCCAGACCTATTTAAGGGAGTGCCAAGATGAAAAAATCAATCGTGACAGGCGGATTTGCCCTGATCCCCGTTTTGCTCCTGAGCGGGTTCGCCCTCGCGCAGTCAGCCCAGGTGCAGACTTTGCGCGGGGCCGAAGTGGACGAGCCGATTCCGCTGGATCAGATTCACGGCAATATCGAAAAGCGGATGCAGCGGAACTATCGCCACCAGCCGCCGCTGATCCCGCATTCGATCGAGCAGTACCAGATCGATATCCGGACCAATCAGTGCCTGTCCTGCCATGACTGGACCAAGGCGGGCGAACGCAATGCGCCGACCCTGTCGATGACCCACTATCTGGACCGCGAAGGCCGCGAGCTGGATCAGATTTCCGGCACCCGGTATTTCTGCAACCAGTGCCACGTGCCGCAGGCCAACGCCCCGGCGCTGGTCGATAACGTCTTTCAGCCGTCCTCCGGCAACTGATCCAACGCAAGATTGAAAGGAGCCGCGATATGGCAGACTCCCCCGAAAAACGCGGTTGGATTGGCCGCCTCTGGACCTGGATCTGGACCCCGGCGGTTGCCTTCAGTTCAGGCTTCCTGATCCTGGCGGGCTTTCTGGCCGGTATCCTGTTCTGGGGCGGATTCCACTGGACGCTGGAACTGACCAATACCGAGGAATTCTGCGTCTCGTGCCACACGATGGAAACCAATCTGGGC
This sequence comes from Ruegeria sp. AK4, assembly GCF_056541025.1. NCBI lineage: Bacteria > Pseudomonadati > Pseudomonadota > Alphaproteobacteria > Rhodobacterales > Roseobacteraceae > Ruegeria > Ruegeria sp. AK4. Next base: position 127,443 of record NZ_JBQFXS010000009.1, on the reverse strand, counting down.
GAGTATCGCGAGACCATCCACTACAACAACCATTCGGGCGTCCGTGCGATCTGTTCCGATTGCCACGTGCCGCATGAATGGAACCACAAGATCAAAGCCAAGATCATGGCGGTCAAGGATGTCTATCACGAACTGGCCGGCACCATCAGCACGCCCGAGAAATACGAGGATCACCGGCTGGCGATGGCCTCTGCCGTATGGAAAAAGATGAAGGCGTCGGACAGCCGGGAATGCCGCAACTGCCACAATTTCGACTATATGGACTTTACCATTCAGGAAGCCCGCGCCGCATCCGAACACCAGCGCGCGATTGATGAAAACATGACCTGCATCGACTGCCATCAGGGCATCGCGCACAGCCTACCGCCGAATTATCTGGAGGAATACCAGAACGTTACCGAAGCGCTGAATGGCGAAGCAGACACGCCGCTGGAACAACAGGCGGCGGCAGACAGCGACGAAATCCGGTCATTTCTGGCCACGCGTACGGAATAAGTGAGGGCACAGTATGCTTGATATTCTTGGAACCATCGGCGGCAATGTCATCAGCCTGCCGGGCATTCTGGGTCTGGCGCTGGGCATGATGACCCGCAAGCTGTGGCTGGGTGCCCTGCTGGGCGGGCTGGTCGGCGTGTTCGAGACACTGGTTTTTGCCGGTTTTCAGTTCGCCCATGTCGAAACGCTGGAACTGCTGATCGCCGTCATCGTCGGCGTCTGCGCCGGTAGCCTGGGCACCGCCATTCGCCTGAAAGGGGCGACGGTCTGAACGCGCCTGTCTTCTGAACCTTGACGGAAAGCCCCCGCTTTTGGTGGGCTTTCCGATAATAACCCTGATCAAAAACATTAATTTATTCACTACATGCAGACTCGGCGGGTTTTGCTGTGCTAGGTTGCGCCTTGAAGCTGGGGACTTCAGAGGGGCGACATGTCTCAGGACCTTGGGGGATGGCTGAGCGCGCACGGATTGTCTGACTACGCGCAAGCTTTTTTGGATAACAAGATCGATTTTGAAATTCTGCCCGATTTGACGGGCGACGATCTGATCGAAATTGGGGTAACTGCTGTCGGCGACCGCCGGCGATTGCTGCGCGCCATTGCCGAGCTTGAAAAGAGCATCGAGGAAACGGGGGCCACGCCCGAGGCCGCTCTGGAACCGGCGCGGCGGCAGGTCACGGTGATGTTTGCCGATCTGGTGGGGTTCACCAAACTGTCCAGCGAACTGGACGCCGAAGACCTGCACGAGTTGCTGAACGACTTTTTCAGCAAGGTCGACAGCGTGGTCGAAAAATACGGCGGCCGTATCGACAAACATATCGGCGACGCGGTGATGGCGGTGTTCGGCGCGCCGATTTCGCACACCAACGATACCGAACGGGCGGCGCGGGCGGCGCTGGATATTCATGCGGTGCTGCCCTCGCTGAGCCGCCCGCTGTCATGCCATATCGGCATTGCCTCCGGGCAGGTCATCGCCAGCACCACCGGCAGTCAGGCCCATACGGAATACACCGTCACCGGCGACGGGGTGAATCTGGCCTCGCGGCTGACCGATATATGCGATCCGGGTGAAACGCTGGTCTCGCATGACATCCAGCGCGCGCTGGGGCCACTGTTTGTCGGGGAAACCCTTGGAACCAAACCGATCAAGGGGCTGAATGACCCGGTCGAGGTCTGGCGGCTGGCCCGGCTGGCCCGCAACATCCGGACCCGGCGGCACAGGTTCATCGGGCGTGAACGGGAACTGTCGCTGTTCTCGGCAACGTTCGAGCGTTGCCAGCGCCATGGCAAGGGCGAGGTTCACATCGTTCTGGGCGAACCCGGCATCGGCAAGACCCATCTGTCGGAACAGGTGGCCGAGATGGCACAAAGCCTGTCTTATTCCACCCACAACGGCGTCGTTATGGATTTCGGCGCGCGCGAGGGGCATTCGGCCATCCAGTCCGTGGCGCGCAGCATTCTTGGGCTGGAACCTTCGGACGATGCGGCGACCGGTGCGGCGGTGGCCAAAGACGCCATCGCCAAGGGCTGGGTCAGCCCCTCGAGCGCGGCGCATCTGAATGCCTTGCTGGAACTGGAACAGGACCCCGGACTGGCCGAGGTCTATGCGGCGATGGACAACAAGGCGCGGCTGCGCGGGCGGCGTCAGGTGGTCGACGAATTGCTGTCCAGCCGCAGCCAGCAGACGCCACTGCTGATCCAGATCGAGGATATCCACTGGGCCTCGGCCGATATCCTGACCGCCTGTTCCCATATCGCCGCCGCCACGCGGGATCTGCCCTGCGTGCTGATGATGACCAGCCGGGTCGAGGGCGATCCGATCAACCGGGACTGGCAGATGGGCACGGATGGCGCGCTGATTTCCAAGCTGGAACTGGCACCGATGGGCGAAGACCAGGCCCGCCGGCTGGTCGAGGAATTCACCGGCGTCGACCCCGAGCTGCTGGACGCCTGTGTCGAACGCGCCGGCGGCAACCCGCTGTTTCTGGAACAGCTTCTGCGCAACATTGATGTGCTGAAACGGGAAAGCGTGCCCGGCAGTATTCAGGGCATCGTGCAATCCCGTCTGGACGCTTTGGATCGCAAAAGCCGCACGGCGATTCAGGCGGCCTCGGTCCTGGGGCAGCGCTTCTCGCCCGAAGTGCTGAATTTCACATTGGGCGAGGGGCATTTGGACACGACCAACCTGATCCGCTCGGCCCTGATCCGCGAAGCGGATGCCGATCTGATGTTTGCCCATGCTCTGATCCGGGACGGGTCTTATGCCACACTGGTCAAATCGGAACGCGCGCGCCTGCACCGGCAGGCGGCGAAGTGGTTCGAGGATCGCGACGCCACCCTGCGGGCGCGGCATCTGGATCGGGCGGGGGCGAACAATGCCGCGCAGGCCTATCTGGAAGCCGCCGAAAACCTGATACAAGCCTTCCAGTTCGACGATGCCAGCACCCTGATCGACCGCGCGTTGGAACTGCCGTCGCCCGCCGGTGTCCGGTTCGACCTGCTTTGCGCGCGCGGCGAAACGCATCGCCTGCAAGGGTTGTCGGACGGGGCGCTGACCGAGTTCAAGGACGCCGCCCAGCATGCCGAGACCGACGAACAGATCAGCCGGGCCCATATCGGGCTGGCGCAGGCTGCGCGGCAGGCGAGCCTGTATCAGGACGCGCTCGAGGCGCTGGATACCGCCGAGGCTGCGGCGGAACGCTGCGGCTCGGAACGGGATGTGGCGCAGATCAATTACGTGCGGGGCAACGTCTACTTCCCGCTGGGCCGCGTCGAAGAGGCGCTGCAGGCCAACGAACGCGCGTTGTCGCTGGCGCGCAAGCTGGAATCGGCCCGGCTGGAAGTGGGCGCGCTCAGCGGTTTTGGCGATGCCAACTTCATGAACGCCACCATGCAGACCGCAACCGGGTTTTATACCCAGGCGGTGGAACGGGCGCGGGAAAAGGGGCTGGTGCGCGATCTGGCGGCCAATCTGCACAACCTCAGCGTGGCGCGGAGCTATACCGGCGATGTGCGGCAGGGCATGGCGGATGCGAATGAATCGATCGAGGTGTCGCAGAAGTATTTTGCTTTCATCCCGGAATGCGTCGCCCAGACCTGTCTGGGGGTTGCGCAGATCTTTTTGGGCGAGGTGGATCAGGCGCTGGACTCGTTCCGGGTCTCTGCCGAGATCGCCAACCGCGTCGGGGCCAAACGGCTTGAGGCGCAGGCGCTGGAACATCTGGCCCGCACACAGGTCTATGCCGGGCAGATGGACGAAGCGCGCAAAACCGGACGGCAAGCGGTTGAGATCGCGCTGGAACATGGCCGCAATTTCGTGGGCCCCAAGGCGCTGTCGGCCTTGGCGATGGCCGAGACCGACCGGGACGAACAGGATCGCCTGCTGAAGCTTGGGGCCGAGATCATTGCCGAGGGCAGCGTCGGCCACAGCCACCTGCATTTCTACCCCGATGCCAGCGCCGTCATGCTGTCGCGTCAGGATTGGGATGCAGCCCTGCACTATGCCGACGGGCTGGCACAGTTCACTGCCGGTGAGCCCTTGCCGATGGTCGATCTGTCGATCCGGCAGGCGCGGCTGCTGGCCGAAAGCGGACAGCAAGACATCGCGCCATCCTCCCACGAAGATTTTGCCGCGTTGCAGGCCGGGTTCGATCAGATGGGCATCACCCAATCCTTGCTGGGGCGTGTGGATTTTCTGATCACCTGATCCGGGGGCCAGCGGGCGCATGAGCGTAGAAAAGAAGGTCTGGCTGATTTCCATCCTCGTCACGCTGGGTCTGGCGGGCCTGCTGTTCAAGCTGTGGGTCGATCTGAACCATTTCGAAGGCGACCCGACGCAATTGCACGATCAGGCTTTGGTGGACCGGTATCTGGCCTCGCTCGACAATCCGCCGGATTACCGGGTCAATACCGGGATATTCATCAAGTCCTTCGGTTTCATCGGGGCCAGCGATATCCGTGTCAGCGGCTATATCTGGCAGCACTACCAGGACGGCGTGCATGACGCGATCAAACCAGCGGTGGGCGAAATCGGCTTTATCCTGCCCGAGGCGGTCGATGCCGCCAATGGCACCATCCAGGAAGTCTACCGGATGCCCCAACCCCAGGGGGAACTGATCGGCTGGTATTTCGAACAGACCCTGCGCCAGAGTTTTGACTACACCAGCTATCCGTTTGACCACAAAACCGTCTGGGTGCGGTTCTGGCCGGCCCCGTTCGATATCGACGTGGCGCTGATCCCGGATTTCGCCGCCTATCCGGCCACCGGGCCAAAGGACATTTTCGGCATCGACAACCAGATCGTCATGGGCACGTGGGAGCGTGAGAATACCTATTTCGACTATAAACTCTCCGATCTGGATACCACGCTGGGGATCAGCCAGAACGACTTCAAAACCGGCACGCCCGAGCTGCATTATAACTTCGTCATCAAGCGCAATTTCGCCAACGCTTTCATCGTGCACATGATCCCGCTGATCGTGGTGACGATGCTGCTGTTCGGAGCGGTGATGACCGTCACCCGCCGCGAAGGGCTGATGGAGCGGCACAATTTCAACACCTCAAGCGTGATCGGCACCTGCTCGGTCCTGTTCTTCGTGATCCTGCTGGCCCATGTGCAGCTGCGCGAAGGCTTCGCGGGCTCACCGGTGATCTACATGGAATCGTTTTTCTTCCTGATGTATTTCCTGCTGCTGGCAGTGTCGGTGAACACCTATCTGTTCGCGTCCGAGGCCGCGCCTGCGCTACGGATCATCCATTACAAGGACAACCTGATCCCCAAAGCCGGATTCTGGCCTTTCGTGCTTTTGTGCATGGTGGCGATCACCGCCTATAACCTGAGCCTGAAGGAAGAACCCGACCACGGGGCCGAGTTCTTAGGCCTTGAGGCGGGCGGCTAGACCTTGGCCTCGCGCCCCTCTTTCAGAGTGCCGGTTGCCATGTCCAGCGTATATTCCTCGACCACCTGCGAGGCACCTTTTTCCCATTCGCCCAAATACTTCTCGGGGTGGGCGATCACATAGGCATAGGCGGGCTTTTTCACATCGCCGATCATCACGTTGATGCGCTTGCGGATATACACGTTGTCCGGCGAATCCGGCCCATGAAACCCTTCGAGCTTGTCCAGCTCTTTCAGGCCCGAGGAGCTAACGCGATAGACCTCGCCCCGGATCTGCTTGCCCCGGCCTTTCTGACCGACCAGCGTGGCCATGCGATGCAGGTAGTCGCAATTGGGGTTGTCGCAATAGGGCTCGTTGGGAACGATCAGCGGCATCGGCTGGCGGGTCGTGGCCTCACCCACGAAATCGCTTAGCACTTCGGCATGGGCCGCGTGGTTCGGGAACCCTTTCTTGAGCGAGCCATAGGTGAAATAGAGGTACGTTTTCTCGCGATCGCGCACCAGATCGACGCCGCTGTCTTCCGGTTCAGGCGGGGGCACCGAATTGGCCTGCGCCCAGGCCTTTAGCCTGTCCTGGATTTCATCCAGTATCCGGATGTTCTCGTCATTCCTGGTGTCTTCGACAAACTGCAGGCAGGACGAGGCATCGATACCGTCGGCGGACAGCAGCAGATCGACCATCCCGGGTGAGTTGTTCATGGCTGCCACATGCAGGGCGGTAAAGCCGTGGTCATTGGTGGCGTTGACGTTGATGCCGCGTTTGATCAGCTCTTTTGCGGCCTGATGATCCGGTTTGCCCAGAATATTGCAGCCTTCCTCGTCATTCTCGTTCAACTCGCCTTCGCCGCCTGCGGCGTAGTGCAACAGCGTGTCGCCGTTCTGATCGTCCACGATGTCAACGCCCGCCACGCCGTTATCCAGCGCATCGAACACCGGCTGCCACTTGTCGAACGTGTCCGAGGCTGCGGCCTCCTGCGCCCAGCGGCAGATGTTGTGTTCGTGATCTTCCAGCTCTTCCAGCGCCTCTTCCAGCACATCCATGATCTGATCGGGCAGGGCCATCATCCCGATTCCCATCATGCCGTTCGACAGCCGCCCCTTGCGGGGCCCGACCAGATCGACCCCCAGCCTGCGCAGCTTTTCGACATTGTTCTGCGTGGTGACATTGTTCCACATGTTGGTATTGCAGGCCGGGCACAGGATCACCGGCTTGTTGCGGTACTGCCAGGCGACAAAGATCGAGGTCAGCAGATTGTCGGCGATCCCGTTGGCGATCTTGCCCATTGTGTTGCAGGTCACCGGTGCCACGATCACGCAATCCGCCCAGTCGCACAGCGCCAGATGCGAGGCGCGCACCGGCATGTCGAACTTCATGTAGCGGAAGTTCCATTCGTCATCGTCGCGGTAATAGTCATTCGGCCCGACCCGCGCGGCGATGCGCTTTTCCCCGAAATCCTTGAAGAACTTCTCGGCCGACACTGACGGAATCAGCTTCACGTTGTGACCGGCATCGGTGATCTTTTCGACCAGCGTCGGGATTTTATCCGCCGCCGAAGACCCGCAGGCGCAGAGCAGGATATTGCGCCGCCCGGTCGGGGCGTCGGTCAGGCCGCCCTTGGGATAGCCGAAGATATTCTTGTCCAGGCTGGGCGATTCCGCGCGCGCGGACACCGCCATATTGGCCTCGCGCATCCGATCCTGCAGGATGCCTTCGTCGACCATGTCCAGAATATCCTGAAGGTCGTCGCGTTTGCTGATGCATTTCTTGTCGAAAAACAGATAAGGAACCGAGCTTTTGCTAGTGGTTGCGACCAGATCGCGCCGCATCTTGCGCGCCGTGGGATCGCGCCCGGCGACGTTTACCAGCACCACATCCGTTGCGCCGATATTGGATATGACGCTTTTGAGCATGTAGGACATCGGGTCCTCATCCTCGTAAAACAGCACCGCCGTGTTGTTCGCGATCAGGGATGCGACATCGTTCGGGTCTTCCGGCGGATCGACCTCTTCAATCACCAGCAGCTCGGGGCTTTCGACGAAACGCAGGCCGCGGAAGATGTTGCCGCGCGGGGCCTGCCACACCTGCGAGGTTGCGGGGCTCATGTCCACGATCGTCACCAGATCGGTGTCTTCGTCATAATCAACGCACAGGCACCAGAATTCCTCGAGCAGCGCGGTTTCCAGAAAGACCTTTTTGGGCCGTTGAATGGCTTTCGAGCCCAGAACGCGGTTGAAGTCGATATTGATCATCAGGTGGCGCTTTTTCGTGCCCTTCAGGTTTGTCTCCTTGTCCTGCAGGCTTTGCAGATGGGATTTGAACCAGTCCTCGGCGGATTGGATCGCCTTGTCTTGCCGGGTCGCAAAGCTGTGGTAGGAACTGCCCAGATGCGTGTCTTCGGCCTGGCTCAGGTATTTGTCCGCCATGTCGTGCATTTCTTCGGCAGTGGCCACCCGGCTGACGGCATCCTGAAAGGACGAACCGGTCAGCCGTAGCAGCTTGTCTTCATCCACCTGATGGTCGCCGTGGATGGCCAGACTTTCGACCAGAACTCCCAGACTGTTCATGTTCGGGCTGGCACGGCGGAACAGGTTGCGCCGCTTCTTGGGGTCTTCGGCCATATAGTGGGTGGGGTCGATGTAGTTGCAGGGCTGATCGAAGGTTTTAAGATGGGTTTTGACCGCCGCGCGGGCCGAAAAACGCAAGATGCCGCGCGACCGCATCGAGGTTCCGTCGCGGTCCGACATCCCCTCCCACAGGCGGGTGGCGGTTGTGACCCACAGCTTGCCGTATTTCTCGGGGTGGACATCCATCATATGCACCAGACCGGTGCTGGGGTTGCACTTGGCGATGATGGCAAAGTGACCGCCGGGCATGTTGTCTTTGCCATGGGCAACGCCGACCTGAAAATTTGCCACCAGAATGTCATTGTCGCCGCCAAAACGGTTGGATTCGTCGATGGCGTCCAGCAGTTTCTGCACGTCGGTCCGGTCTTCATCCATGAAATAGGCCTGAACCTGCACCCGGTCCCGCAGCCCTTGCGAATGGATATAGGTGCAGGCGACATCGAACAGCTCGCCCAGCGAAATCCCGTCATTCACCACAAAGGACGAGGGCAGCGCGCATTCGCGGAAAATATCGTTGACCTCGCAGCTGAACCCCAGCGCCGACATGCTCAGCGCGGCGGCAGTGACGCTGCAGCAATTGATCGGCTGCTGAAACTCATGCAAGTGGACATTGACTAGATCGCCGAACATCGTGCCGATACATGGCTTGCGAATGTCTGTGGGGATCTGCTTCCAGTTCTGGCTCGACAGATAGGCCAGCCGGGTCCCGTCCAGCGCCAGCGCTTCAAGGCTGACGGGGATATCGGAAATCTCAAGATGCTCTTCGTAGAAATAGTCGCCAACATCGGCGCTGGCCAAAGGGGTGCCGTTCTGGCGCAGCTGGACGCTGCCGCGCAGCACCACATACATGCCATGCGCCGGCAATACCGCATTCGCGGTCACTTCGATGAACTCGAACTGCGGCTTGATCGCGCTTGTGTCCACGTCCACGCCTTCGCCGGGTATGACGGCATAAATCAGGCTCAGGTCTGCATCGGTTGGGTTAAAGGCTCTCGACTCGGCGATTTGATCTGTAGACACGACTGATATCCCCCCTGAAGTGTGTCGCAAATATCGTCAATCAACCAGCGCAGCGTGTTGATATCAGGTGCGGAGATGTTCGGGCCAAACAGCAATACAGACCCGTCCGTCGATATGTCTTGCGCTGGTCGGGCCGGATTCCTGCTGCAAATACAGCGAACAAAATGGCCCAATAGCCTGCACAGTATCCCATTCCAAAACAAAAATCACCGATGCAGTTCAGCGGGCCGGGTTTGAACTGCGGGTCAGTTTGAAGTGGGCCTGACCTGTCGTTTTTCCAAAACTTCCATCATAATGACGGCTAAACCGTCTGTTTCGTCAAGATTGGCCCTGCAAAACGACGGAATTTTACCCCATTCTTAATGAAAACCATGAATAAGGAGGCGCGCAATGTCCTGGAATGTTTGCGTTGTTGGGGCTGGCAAGATCGGGCAGATGATCGCCACGCTGCTCAGGGGATCGCCCAATTATCACGTCACGGTCGCGGATCACGACCTGAAAGCGCTGGCCGAGATCGCCCGGATGGGCATCGCGACCATACAGATCGACGCCAGTGACGATACGGGTCTGGCCAAGGGTCTGACCGGGTTCGACGCGGTGATCTCGGCCGCCCCGTTCTTTCTGACCCCCGCCATCGCCGCCGCCGCCAAAGCCGCCGGGGCGCATTATTTTGACCTGACCGAGGATGTCGCCGCGACCAACGCCGTGCGCGAACTGGCGGCAGACAGCGACACCGCCTTTATGCCGCAATGCGGGCTGGCACCGGGCTTTGTCGGCATCGCGGGTGCTTCACTGGCGGCTGAGTTCGACCAGATCGACAGCCTGCATATGCGGGTGGGGGCGCTGCCGCTCTATCCGACCAATGCGCTGAAATACAACCTGACATGGTCCACGGACGGCTTGATCAACGAATACTGCAACCCCTGCGATGCCATCGTGAACGGCGAACGGGTCAAGACCGCGCCGCTGGAAGATTATGAGGTTCTGGGCCATGACGGCGTGGAATATGAATGTTTCAACACCTCGGGCGGTTTGGGCACGTTGCCCGAAACGCTCGAGGGCAAGGCGCGCGCGGTGTCCTACCGCTCGATCCGCTATCCGGGCCATTGCGAGATCCTGAAGCTGCTGCTGCATGATCTGGGGCTGGAACGCCGCCGCGATCTGCTGAAAGAGATTTTCGAAGCCGCCCTGCCGCGCACCGATCAGGATGTGGTGCTGGTCTATTGCACCGCCAAGGGCCTGATCGACGGCACGCTGCGCGAGAAATCCCTGATCAACAAATCCTTCGCGCGCGAGATCAACGGACAGGTCTGGAGCGCCATTCAGGTCACCACCGCAGCGGGTGTTCTGGGCGTCGTCGATCTGATGCGCAGCGGCGCGCTGCCCGCCAAGGGCTTTGTCCGGCAAGAGCAGTTGAAGCTTGCCGATTTCCTGAACACCGAATTTGGCCGGCTCTACCGCGCCGGTGATGTAACCCCACAGAACAAGGCGGCCTGAGACATGAAAGACATCGTGATGACAGCAGAAACCACCCTGGCAAAACTGGACCTGACCGCGGCAGAGCTGACCGGCGGCAGTCTGAAAGTGACCTCACCCATCGATGGCCGCGTGCTGGCCGAGCTGCATGAAACACCCGTGGCCGGGATGGAGGCCATCTTTGCCCGCGCCAAATCGGCCTTCAAGGCGTGGCGGCTTGTTCCCGCGCCGCGCCGGGGCGAACTGATCCGCCTGCTGGGCGAAGAACTGCGCGCCGCCAAGGACGATCTGGGCGCGCTGGTCAGTTGGGAGGCGGGCAAGATCACATCCGAAGGTCTGGGTGAAGTGCAGGAGATGATCGATATCTGCGACTTTGCCGTGGGCCTGTCGCGTCAGCTTTACGGTCTGACCATCGCCTCGGAACGCCCCGGCCACCGGATGATGGAAACCTGGCATCCGGCAGGCCCGGTCGGCGTGATCACCGCTTTCAACTTTCCGGTCGCCGTGTGGTCGTGGAACACGGCGCTTGCGCTGGTCTGCGGCGATCCGGTGATCTGGAAACCGTCCGAGAAGACGCCGCTGACCGCGATGGCCTGCCAGAAGATCTTCGAACGCGCGCTGGCCCGGTTCGGCGACGCGCCCGAAGGCTTGCTGCAAACGCTGATCGGTGGCGCCGCGCTGGGCGAGGCTTTGGTCGCCAGCGAGGACGTCCCGGTCATCTCGGCCACCGGATCGACCCGCATGGGCCGGGCGGTTGCGCCCATCGTCGCGCAACGCTTCGGCAAGTGCATTCTGGAACTGGGCGGCAACAACGCGATGATCGTGGGCCCCTCGGCCGATCTGGAAATGGCGGTGCGCGCCATCGTGTTCTCGGCTGTCGGAACGGCGGGTCAGCGCTGCACCAGCCTGCGCCGCCTAATCGTGCACAATTCGATCCGCGAGGAGCTGGTCGCACGGCTGAAGAAAGCCTATGCCGGTCTGCCCATCGGCGATCCGCTGGCCGAAGGCACCCTGATCGGACCACTGGTGGACGAAGCCGCCGGCGCTGCGATGACCGCTGCGCTCCAGGCAGCAGAAGGCGAAGGCGGCACAGTCTTCGGCGGCAACCGCGTGACCGAGGGCGTGCCCGCAGGCGTCTATATGGAACCCGCCATCGTCGAAATGCCGGACCAGACCGCGACCGTGAAGACCGAGACCTTTGCCCCGATCCTCTATGTCATGGGCTACGATGATTTCGACGATGCGCTGGCGTTGCAGAATGACGTGCCGCAAGGCCTGTCCTCCTGCGTGTTCACGCTGAACATGCGCGAGGCGGAACAGTTCCTGACCGCAGCCGGGTCGGATTGCGGCATTGCCAACGTCAATATCGGCCCCTCGGGCGCCGAGATCGGCGGCGCCTTTGGCGGTGAGAAGGAAACCGGCGGCGGTCGCGAAAGCGGCTCGGACGCGTGGAAGGCCTATATGCGCCGTCAGACCAACACGGTGAACTATTCCGCCGAGCTGCCGCTGGCGCAGGGCGTGAAGTTCGACATTTAAGTTATAGCCCGGCGGTTTTCGGGCCGCCGGGCTTAATCCGAAAACAGGTAGTCCAGCCGCATCACGGCCTGCGCCTTTTCCGGCCCGACACCGAGAAACGCGGCCATCGCAGCCTCATTCTCGGCTGCCTCCGCCGTCTGGCGAATGCGCAGATAGCCGTCGATCCCGGCCCCCCGGATCAGTTCCGATTCATGCGCCAGATCGTTGCGAATGGTGGGCAACAGCCGCGCGACGGTGTCCTCGGGGCTGTTTTCGCCCGCCAGCCCGATGCGGCGCGCATGGCCGATCAGATACTCGTCCGAGTATTCGCACTCGATCTCCAGCACCCGCGTCCGGGCCGTGTCGCCACAGAAATCCTGAATGACGTCCAGATTGGCCGGGTCCAGACACAGGACCAGCCTGTCGGTCTCGAAATGCGCAAACAGCATGCCCACCACCGCGCGCCGATGGCGGGAGCGCTTTTTCAGGGTCGTCTCGATGCCGCCCAGATCGGGCAGGGGGGTTTCTTCTTCGTTGAACAGGTATTCGATACAGGGAATATCGGTTTCGCTGGCGATCTGATCGACCAGCCGCTTGGCGACATGCCATTTCTTGCAGACCACCAGAAACAGCTCGCGCTCGGGGCCCAGAGTATTCGCGGCCTCCCAGAACCGCTGGCCGAAGCGGCGGCCGACCCGCCCGCGACCGGTCAGAAAGGCGTGCAGGTTGCGCCCCTCTCCCGAGATCGGAAAGTCGATCCCGTCGCGGGCGTAAAGCGCTCCCAGCCGCTCTTTCAACTCCAGCGCCTCGGGGCTGATTTTGCGGGCGAACAGGTAATCCTGACCCAGCAGCATGTCATAGTGGTCGTTGTAGAAGGTCACCGGCATGCCGTAGTCGGAAAACATCAGAAATGTCAGCGTGCGGTTTTCGATCTCGCGTTTCGGCACAAGATGGCGGACGAGGGTCTGAAAGAAGGTCTCATCCGGGATCCAGGTGGTCGAGAAGAACCGGATCACATCGCGGCGCTGTTGCAGGAAATCCAAGATCATCTCGACCGTGCGGCGGCGCAGGCACCACCACTGGCTGCCGATCATCACCTGAATATCCGCCGGAATCTCGCGGATCAGGCCAAAGCGTTTCTGCATCTCATAGGCGGCATAAAACCGACCGGCCTGCGTGCGTTCGTTGAAATAGTGACGATAGATCAGCCGGTCTTCCTTCATGCCGGTCTTGATCCAGTTGCTGTCAAAGAAGTCGTGGCTTTCGATGAAATCCACGTCGTTTTCATCCAGAAAGCGATGCGCGTATTCCGCCGTTTTGATCGCCATGCAATCGCCCGACAGCATGTAGAAATGCGTGGCGCGCGGAAACGCGTCCACCGCCGCCTGCAACGCGTTCAGTGAGGCCTGAACCAGCGACCACTCGCCCCAGCCGCATTTGATCCGCTTGGCGGCAAAGGTCACGTTCGGGTTGTCCTTGAACGCGGTCCGGATGCGGTCATAGCTTTCCGCCTTGGCGCGCGCGTCGAAGTGAATCGCGATGCAATCCCCGGCGGCGGTCAGTTGCTCGGCCTGCGCGATGATCGCGTCAGGGTCTTTGTGGCACAGCAAAATATAGGCAATCTTTGCCATCGAGGGTACGCAATTTCCGTTTCTGCCCGTTTGCATCCGTGATACTGAGGATGAGCGATTGAATAAACAGAATATTTTTGGTTCTTTGGCACCAGATGCTGGCCTATCACCCTGATATCTGACCAGCGCAGGAGGCACAGCAGATGGGTTTTCCCGGCACCTGGATGACCGAGAGCGAAAGCATGGTGTACCGTGTGGTGCCGAAATGTGCCTGCTCGACCATCGGTCAGATCATGTATTATTCGGATCACGGCCGGTTCTTTGACGGCGACATTCATGATGCCAAGGATGGCATGCATAAATGGGCGTTTGATGGCAGTCAGGGCCAGATTTCCAGCAATGTGCGCAACCATGCCTCGTATTCCTTTACCTGCGTGCGCAATCCCTACACCCGGATTCTGAGCTCATTCTTCGACAAGATCTGCGGCATCCAGCGCAACGGCAAGCGCTATCGCGGCAATCTGGTGCCGACGCTGATCTACAATTACGGGATCGAGGTGGGCGGCGACGATGGCAAGGGCGAGTTCGACCAGATCGCCAGCTTCCGCCGGTTCCTGCTGTTTGCCCGCGACACGATCCGTTGGCGGCGCCCGATGGACCCGGATATTCACTGGTCGGCCATGTCGGGGCATGTGTCCACCTTCATCGTGAATGGCGGGCGGTATGACCGGATTTTCTGGACCGAAGCCTTCAATGACGGCATGCAGGGCGTTCTGGATTACGTGGACACCGCGCATCGGGTGACCTTGTCCGATATCCCGCGCTTCAACGAATCCGAAGGCCATGGCCCCAAGCGGGCGCATCCGGTCGAGGATTACTTCGACGACCTGTCGATGCATCTGGTCTATGAGATCTACAAACAGGATTTCGAACTTTTCAGATACGATTTCGAAAACCCCGCCAACAAGATGCCGGTGGGCGAGATCGATCTGGATGAGGTGCACGCGAAGCTGGGCGATTGACGGGCAATGGATGACCCCGGCAGAGGTGCATCTGCTTGGAACTTGATTTGCAGGTGAGTGACTGCTGCGAGCCCTTCGCAACAAATGCTGCGAACGTAACGAATGGCTGCTATGACGAGTTGGCTAGGATGCAGTATGAGGTTTACCAAATTCAATGTTTGAAAAGGTTCTGTGTCTTTGGGCGTGGGGATCACCTGAAACACCTATGCAGCGATTAGGTGCATTCTTGATGATGTTGGTGTCTGTTTTTGCCGCTGCAATCACATTGGGTGCTGTTTCTCAGGCTTTCGACAAAACTTGGACCGTCTCAGGAGTAGCCGCAAGTGTATTTGGTGTCGGAGTGATGTCGCTCTTACTCCCTACCGGGCTGGCTCACGGTTTTGCGGCGGCTTTTCCTCTGGTTTTTGATCGTTGGAAGCATAAGCGAAACATGCGATTGGGAGACTATGTGATGCTACAGCTGGATGGTCTTAAGTTCTTTTATTCGCTTTTAGGTTGGACTAGCTCAATTGGATTGGTCGCACTTATTGCCTATCTGCTAGTGTCCTAGGTCGCATAGCCCGTCGCGTTTCGTCAAACACTGCAGCCATTTGAGGGTTTGTTCCAAATGACCGCAAAGTCCGCACGGCAGAACAAAAACAGCCCACCGGATAGGTAGACCGTTTTTGTTGAGCGGTTTCTAACTCAGACCTGACGCACAGCCCCTCTGGCTGCGCTGGTGGTCAGCTTGGCATAGGCTTTGAGAGCCGTGGACACTTTCCGTTTGCGCGGCTCCGCCGGGTGCCATCCCTTTTCGTCCTGCTCTTCGCGGCGGGCGGCGAGGTCTTCGTCGGACACGGCCAGATGGATCGTGCGGTTGGGGATGTCGATCTCGATCTTATCGCCGGTTTGCACCAGGCCGATCTCGCCGCCTTCGGCCGCCTCGGGTGAGACGTGACCGATCGACAGCCCCGAGGTGCCGCCCGAGAATCGCCCATCCGTCAGCAGCGCGCAGGCTTTGCCCAGACCTTTGGATTTCAGGTATGAGGTCGGGTACAGCATTTCCTGCATCCCCGGACCGCCGCGCGGGCCTTCGTAGCGGATCACCACCACGTCGCCTTCGACCACCTTGCCGGTCAGAATATCGCTGACCGCCTGATCCTGGCTTTCGCAGACATAGGCCGAGCCGGTGAATTTCAGGATGTTCTCATCGACCCCGGCGGTTTTCACGATACAGCCGTCGCGGGCGATGTTGCCGAACAGAACCGCCAGACCGCCATCCTGACTGAACGCGTGCTCTTTCGACCGGATCACGCCGCCCTCGCGGTCGGTGTCCAGCTCTTTGTACCGGTTCGACTGGCTGAACGCCTGCGTCGTGCGTACGCCGCCCGGCGCGGCCTTGAACAGGTCCTGCGCCCGTGGGTTGTTGGCGATCTTGATGTCCCAGTTGGCAATCGCCTCGCCCATGGTGGCCGAATGCACCGTGTGGCAATCCTCGTGCAGCAGGCCCGCGCGGCTAAGCTCGCCGAGGATCGAGAAGATGCCGCCAGCGCGATGAACATCCTCCATATGCACATTCTCGGTGTTGGGCGCGACCTTGCACAGGCAGGGCACCTTGCGGCTCAGATGGTCCATATGGCTCATGTTGAAATGCACCTCGCCCTCGTGCGCGATGGCCAGAAGGTGCAGCACGGTGTTGGTGGACCCGCCCATCGCAATGTCGAGACTCATGGCGTTCTCGAAGGCTTCAAACGTGGCAATCTCGCGCGGCAGGAAGCCTTTCTCGTCCAGATCGTAGTGCCGTTTGGTGATCTCGACGATGCGGCGACCGGCTTCAAGGAACAGCTCTTTGCGGTCCGAGTGCGTCGCCAGCGTCGACCCGTTGCCCGGCAGCGCCAGACCCAGCGCCTCGGCCAGACAGTTCATCGAGTTGGCGGTGAACATGCCCGAGCACGAGCCGCAGGTGGGGCAGGCGTTCTCTTCGATATGTTTCACCTGCTCGTCGGTGTATTTGTCATCGGCGGCGGCGACCATCGCGTCCACAAGGTCGATCTTTTTCACGTCCAGATCTTCGATGTCGATCTTGCCCGCCTCCATCGGCCCGCCCGAGACAAAGATCGCGGGGATGTTCAGGCGCATCGCAGCCATCAGCATGCCCGGCGTGATCTTGTCGCAGTTCGAAATGCAGACCATCGCATCGGCGCAATGCGCGTTGACCATGTATTCCACCGAATCCGCGATCACCTCGCGCGAGGGCAGGGAATACAGCATTCCGTCATGGCCCATGGCGATGCCGTCATCCACGGCGATGGTGTTGAACTCTTTGGCGACACCGCCTGCAGCCTCGACCTCGCGCGCGACCATCTGGCCCAGATCCTTCAGATGCACGTGGCCCGGCACAAACTGGGTGAACGAGTTGACGATGGCGATGATCGGCTTGCCGAAATCGTCGTCGCCCATACCGGTGGCGCGCCATAGGCCGCGCGCGCCCGCCATGTTGCGGCCATGGGTCGAGGTTCTGGATCGGTAAAGTGGCATGATGCTGTTTCCCTAATGCTCCGGTTGCGGTATCCGGGGTTTGTGCGTTATAGCGCACGTATCACATGTGCGCTATAACGCACAAGAGGATTCGCGGGACGGGGACATGAGCTCGGACGATATTACACTGAAACTGCGGGACGTGCGGGCCGCGTCGGGGCTGAGCCTG
Organism: Ruegeria sp. AK4; assembly: GCF_056541025.1. Lineage (NCBI taxonomy): Bacteria > Pseudomonadati > Pseudomonadota > Alphaproteobacteria > Rhodobacterales > Roseobacteraceae > Ruegeria > Ruegeria sp. AK4. Next base: position 110,136 of record NZ_JBQFXS010000009.1, on the reverse strand, counting down.
TCGAAAGTGTCGGAACTGACCGGCGTCAGCAAAGCCATGCTGGGCCAGATCGAGCGCGGCGAATCCAGCCCGACGATTGCCACGCTGTGGAAGATTGCCAAAGGGTTCCAACTGCCGCTCAGCGCGCTGATCGGCGCGGCGGCGATGCGGGCCCCGGCAGATGCGGGCGTGTTCCAGTCCGTGACTTTTCCCGGCAGCCTGCAGGTCAAGATCGTCTTTCCCTTCGATCCCGCGCTGGGGGCCGAGACCTTTCACGTGGAACTCTCGCCGAACCAGAGCCACGATTCGCCCGCCCATGAAACCGGCATGACCGAAGAGGTGTTCGTTCTGGACGGCACGCTGGATGTGCTGCGGGACGGGGAGTGGGTTGCGTTGGCGGCCGGTCAGGGGTTGCGGTTTGCGGCGGACCTGCCCCACGGGTATCGCGCCGGGGCCGAGGGCGCGCGGTTCCTCAACATGCATCACTACCGGCAACAAGCTGCGGCAGGCTAAGGCCGGTCGGGCAGGGCCAAAATAGGGACAGATATGGCGGACTTCATCGAAACACTGACGCTGGCGGATGCGGTGGGGTCGTTTGGCGCCTTGCTCGTGGTCGCCGCCTATTTCGCCACACAGATGCGGATGATGAACTCGGACGATCTGGCCTTTCCGGTCGTCAACCTGCTGGGGTCGGTCCTAATCGTGTATTCCCTGCTCGAGAATTTCAATCTCGCCTCGATGCTGATCGAAGGTTTCTGGATTGCAATCAGCCTGGTCGGCATTGTCCAGTTTTTCCGCCTGCGCCGCGCCCGCTAGGCCCGTTGCGCCCATCCAGCCTTGAACCCGCATGCGCGCGCGTATAGGGAAAACCCAAGCGCGCTTTGGGGAGGCTTTGATGCAGGACGATCCGAAAACCCTCGTTTCTACCGAATGGCTTGCCGCCCATCTCAAGGACCCGGATCTGCGGGTTCTGGACGGGTCGTGGTATCTGCCTGCGCAGAACCGGGATGCCAGGGCCGAATACGACGCGGCCCATATTCCCGGCGCGCGGTTCTTCGATATTGACGAGATCTCCGATCACCGCTCGGACCTGCCGCATATGGCCCCGCCGGTCGAGAAATTCATGTCGCGCCTGCGGGCGATGGGCGTGGGTGACGGGCATCAGGTTGTTGTCTATGACGGCGCTGGCCTGTTCTCGGCGGCGCGGATCTGGTGGCTGTTCCGCCTGATGGGGCAGGAAAACGTCGCCGTTCTGGACGGCGGTTTCCCCAAATGGCAGGCCGAAGAGCGTGTGGTCGAGGACCTGCCCCCGATGATCCGCGACCGCCACATGACCGTGCGCGTTCAGAACCATCTGGTGCGCGACGTCACGCAGGTGTCGGCGGCATCGAAGCTGAACGATCACGAGATCATCGACGCGCGTTCGGCCACCCGGTTTGCCGGGGGCGAGCCCGAGCCGCGCGCAGGGTTGCGGGCCGGACACATCCCCGGTGCGCGCAATGTGCCCTTCGGCGGTTTGCTGAACAAGGATGGCACGATGAAATCGCCCGAGGATTGCCGCGCTGTGTTCGAGGCCGCAGGCGTGGACCTGTCGAAACCGGCGATCACATCCTGCGGGTCGGGTGTGACCGCCGCGATCCTCAGCCTTGCGCTGGAGCGCATGGGCAAGAAAGACCACTCGCTTTATGACGGCTCCTGGGCTGAATGGGGTGCCTTCCCGACCCTGCCCGTCGCAACCGGAGAGACCTGATGTTCGAGAACCTCAAACCGCAGCCCGCCGACAAGATTCTGGCGCTGATGCAGATGTACCGCGACGACCCGCGCGATCAGAAGATCGATCTGGGCGTGGGGGTCTATAAAAACGCCGAGGGCGTGACCCCGGTGATGCGCGCGGTGAAAGCGGCGGAAAAGCGCATTCTGGAAGAGCAGGAGAGCAAGGCCTATACCGGGCTGGCCGGTGATCCGGCCTATGCGGATGCGATGATCGGCCTGATCCTTGGCACGTCGGTGCCGCGCGGCAACATCGCCGCCGTGGCAACCCCAGGCGGCACCGGTGCCTGCCGTCAGGCGTTCGAGATGATCCGCATGGCCAACCCCTCGGCCCGTGTCTTTGTGTCCAACCCGACCTGGCCGAACCACCTGTCGATCCTGAACTATCTGGGGATGGAGATGGTTTCCTATCGCTATTTCGACGGTGAAACCCGTGGCGTCGATTTCGACGGCATGGTCGAGGACCTGAAAACCGCCAAACCGGGCGACGTGGTTCTGCTGCATGGCTGCTGCCACAACCCGACCGGCGCGAACCTGAACCTGGTGCAGTGGCAAGAGGTGGTGAACCTGATCAACGCGCAGGGCCTCGTGGCGATGATCGACATTGCCTATCAGGGCTTTGGCGACGGGCTTGAGGAAGACGCGCAGGCGACCCGTCTGGTGGCCTCGTCCGTCAAGCGCTGCCTGATTGCGGCGTCGTGCTCGAAGAATTTCGGCGTCTATCGTGAACGTACCGGTCTGCTGATGGCAATCAGCGACGATCCGGCGCAAACCGCGCTGAATCAGGCAACCTTGGCCTTCCTGAACCGCCAGAACTATTCCTTCCCGCCGGACCATGGCGCGCGCGTTGTGACCACGATCCTGAACGACGACGCCCTGCGCGCCGATTGGGCGGCAGAACTGGAAGAGGTCCGCTTGTCCATGCTGGGTCTGCGCCAGAACCTGGCCGACGAATTGCAACGCCTGAGCGGGTCCGACCGGTTCGGATTTATCGCCCAGCACCGCGGCATGTTCTCACGCCTCGGGGCCGCGCCGGAACTGGTCGAGCAACTGCGCAACGATCACGGCATCTACATGGTCGGCGACAGCCGGTTGAACATCGCCGGTCTGAACGCCACGACCGTGCCGATCCTGGCCAAGGCGATAGTCGACGTTGGGGTGTGAGCACGCCACGGAACACACGAAAAAGCTGCGCCTCGCAGCGCGGCTTTTTTCTACCCGATCAAATGGGCTGCGCGCCCGCTTTGAGCCACCCGGCAAACCGGGCTTCGGAAATCTCTCCGGCAGCCAGACCTTCCATCATGTGCACGCCTTCGACCGGGTCGGGTCGGAAGGACAGCCCGTTCAGGCGCAGGAAGGTGATCGCGGTCACAAACGCCGTTCGCTTGTTGCCGTCGACAAAGGCATGGGCCTTGGCGATGCCAAAGGCATAGGCTGCGGCAATCTCGGTCAGATCCGCCTCGGAATAGGCGGCAAGATTCATGGCTCTGGCTGCGCCCATCTCGATCAGGGCCTTGTCCCGCAATCCGGGGGCACCCCCGTGGCGGGCGATTTGCCGATCATGAATGATGATGACGGCTGCCAACGGCACCCAGACAACAGCGGTCACGCCAGCGCCTGAAGCAGATCGCGGTTTTCGTCCATCACGATCTCAGCGGCGTCAAGCGCCTCGGCCAGCGACGGATCATGCGCCATGATCTTCAGCGCACCGTCATCGCCGCGCACAACGAACAGGGTATCCCCCTCTTTGGCATCCAGAATGGTCAGCATTTCCGTTGTCAGAGTCATAACAGCCGAATTGCCGACTTTTCGAATTTTGGATGTGATCATCGCCGCGCCTCCGTATACTCATTAGTATATACACCTTTGAGCCCAAGGAACAACAGGGCGGTGTGCAACAAAAAAAGCCGGGCGCGAACGCCCGGCTTTGCGTTGGGGTTCTCAGGTCTTAACCCTTCGAGAATTCCGGATAGGCTTCCATACCCAGTTCCGCCATGTCCAGACCGTTGATCTCGTCCTCTTCGCTGACACGGATGCCGAGGGTTGCTTTCAACACGATCCACAGGATCAGCGCGCCGGCAAAGGTGAAGATGCCGTAGGCGATGATGCCCAGCAGCTGCGTGCCCAGGCTGGCCTCGCCATAGAAGATCACGGCGATGGTGCCCCAAATGCCGGCGAACAGGTGAACCGGGATGGCACCCACGACGTCGTCGATCTTGAACTTGTCCAGCATCGGCACCGCGAAGACCACGATGATGCCGCCAACCGCACCGATCCACAGCGCACCGAACAGGGTCGGGGCCAGCGGTTCGGCGGTGATCGAGACCAGACCGGCCAGCGCGCCGTTCAGCACCATGGTCAGGTCAGGTTTCTTGTACAGGACCTGGGTCATGATCAGCGCAGCAACAGCGCCCGAGGCTGCGGCCATGTTGGTGTTGGCAAAGATGCGCGACACGTCGGATACGTCACCCACGGTGCCCATCGCCAGCTGCGAGCCGCCGTTGAAGCCGAACCAGCCCAGCCACAGGATGAATGTCCCCAGGGTGGCCAGCGCCAGGTTCGAACCGGGCATCGGGTGAACCTTGCCGTCCTTATACTTGCCGATGCGCGGGCCAAGGATCAGACAGCCCGCCAGAGCCGCCCAGCCGCCGACCGAGTGCACAACGGTCGAACCGGCGAAATCCGAGAAGCCGCGCGCGTCCAGCCAGCCGCCGCCCCATTTCCACGACCCCGAGATCGGGTAAAGGATACCGGTCAGCACGATGACGAAGATCAGGAAGGGCCACAGCTTGATCCGCTCGGCCACGGCGCCGGACACGATCGACGCGGTCGCTGCAACGAAGACCAGCTGGAAGAAGAAGTCCGACCCGATCGAGGCGTAATCCAGCGCCGCATCCGCAGGTGCCACACCCACCGGATCCAGAGTGGTGGTCGAAAAGAGCGGACCCAGCCAGCCTGCGATGGACCAGCTGTCGCCGGGATACATCAGGTTGAAGCCGATCAGCCAGTACATGATCGCGGCAAAGGAAAACAGCGCCACGTTCTTGATCATCTGCATGGCCACGTTCTTGGACCGCACCAGCCCGCCTTCGAGCATGGCAAACCCTGCTGCCATGAAGAAGACCAGAAAGCCCGCCATCAGAAACAGCAGCGTCGTGAAGATATAGCCGACATCTTCCATCGAAGACGGCGGGTCATTTGCGAAAGCCGCCGCAGGAAAGGCGATCAGCACGGCGGCTGTGGGTAGAATTCGGTTCAGTTTCATCTGTTGTCAGTCCTCTTGCGGGTGGCGCTGTTTACAGCGCTTCCTCGTTGGTTTCCCCGGTCCGCACGCGCAGCGCCTGCTCGACATCGAGGACGAAAATCTTGCCGTCGCCGATCTTGCCGGTCTTGGCGGTTTTGGTGATGGTTTCGACGATCTGGTCAGCCATCGTTGCTGGCACCACGATCTCGAGCTTGATCTTGGGCACGAAATTCACTGCATATTCGGCGCCGCGATAAATCTCGGTGTGACCGGATTGCGAGCCGAAGCCCTTGATTTCAGTTACCATCATGCCGCGAACGCCCGCATCGGTCAGTGCCTCGCGCACCTCCTCGAGCTTGAACGGCTTGATTGTCGCTATGATCAGTTTCACGCTAGTCCCCTCTGCTTCCCCGGTCGGACCGGTCTACTTTGCACCTGCAGAAAAAAGCGCGATGAACTGACCAAAGGAACGGTTTCGGGGCGGGAACGGGGGGTCAAATAGGTCTATGTTGCATAATTTTTGCACAAATTGCGCGCAACGGCTAAAAAACAGGCAGAATATTATGGGGCAAATACCGGTATTTCACACCTCAACACCGGCGCGTCGCCACGGTATGGTGACGCAAAAGCACAATCGGGCAGAGTTTGAGCATGACTGAGTCCAAGCGCCGCAAACCGACACTGGTCGCGGATAAAAGATACCCGCCGAAGGGGCGCAAGCCTTCGGCGTCGAAACGTGCTGCAAACCCCGCAGGCAATAAATCCACCGCCCGGAAAAAGGCCACGCGCAAGGCCCCGCGGAAAAAGGCGCGCAGGCGTTCGGGCGGCAGTGGCGGGGGCATCTTCCGCCGCCTGTTCCGCTGGATCTGGCGGCTGATCTGGGGCGTGACCTGGCGCGTCGGCGCGGTGGCCGCGCTGCTGATCGCGCTGGCGGTGGGTGTTGTCTACACCTCTCTGCCGGATGTCGATTCGCTGCTGGACGGGCGGGCGCGGGGGTCGGTCACGCTGCTGGATCGCGACGGCAAGGTCTTTGCCTGGCGCGGCGATCAGTTTGGTGGAGTGATCACGGCGGATACCGTCTCACCCCATCTCAAGAACGCCGTGGTCGCGACCGAGGATAAGCGGTTCTACCGCCATTTCGGCGTCAGCCCGCGCGGTGTCGCCAGTGCGGTGCGCATCAACCTGAGTGAAGGGCGCGGGCCGCTGTCGGGCCATGGCGGGTCGACCATCACCCAGCAGACCGCCAAGCTGCTGTGCCTTGGCGTGCCCTATGTGCCCGAGGAGTGGGATTCCGAGGCTGCGTATGAGGCCGATTGCCGTCAGGGCTCGCTGTGGCGCAAGGCCAAGGAAGCGATCTATGCCATGGCGATGGAGGTCAAGTATTCCAAGGATGAGATCCTGACCATCTATCTGAACCGCGCCTATCTGGGATCGGGCACGCGCGGGTTCGAGGCCGCCAGCCAGCGCTATTTTGGCAAATCTGCGGCCGAGGTTTCGCCGGCTGAGTCGGCGATGATGGCGGGGCTTCTGGTGGCCCCCACGCGCTATGCACCCACGAACAGCCTGCAACGCTCGCAGGACCGGGCGCGGCTGGTGGTCGGGTTGATGGAGGATCAGGGCTATCTGACCCCGGCGCAGGCCAGCGAGGCGCGCAGCCGCCCGGCAGTGTTGTCCGAGGCCGCAGCGGCGCGCGCAGGCGGGTATTTTGCCGATTGGGTCATGGCCAGCGGGCCAGAGTTCTTTACCCGCAACACCACCGAGGACGTGGTGATCCGCACCACGCTGGATCAACGCATCCAGCAATCGGCGGAAGAGGCGCTGCAATTCATCTTTCAGGAAAAGGTGCGCGAAGGGTCCAAGGCACAGGCCGCCATTGTGGTGATGTCGGCAGATGGCGCCGTGCGCGGGATGGTCGGCGGGCGCAAAACGCGGGTGTCGGGCGCCTTCAACCGCGCGACGCAGGCTTTGCGGCAGACCGGGTCGTCGTTCAAACCCTTTGTCTATGCGACGGCGCTGGAGCTGGGCTATTCGCCGCTCGATATTGTGGTGGACGAGCCCTATTGCATTAACATCCCGGGATCGGGCCAGTGGTGCCCCAAGAACTACACCAACAAGTTCTACGGGCGCGTGACTTTGGCGGATGCGCTGAAAAACTCGCTGAACATCCCCGCTGTGAAAGTGGCCGAGATGTCGGGTCTGGACAATGTTCGTACGGTGGCCGCCGGGTTCGGCATCGCCAGCGATCTGGCCGAAGGCCCCGCGCTGGCGCTGGGCGCATCTGAGAGCACGCTGATCGAGATGACCGGGGCTTATGCCGGCATCCTGAACGGTGGCTCGGCGGTGGAACCCTATGGGCTGACCGAATTGAAACTGCTGGGCGATGACGCCCCGCTGATGGTGACGACAACCGGCATCGGCGAGCGGGTCATCAACGACCCCGCAGCCCGGCAACTGACCTGGATGATGGAGCGTGTGGTGTCCGAAGGCACCGGCCAGCGCGCAAAACTGCCGGGCTGGCAGGTCGCGGGCAAGACCGGCACGACGCAGGCCGCGCGGGACGCCTGGTTCATCGGCTTTACGGCAGACTACGTGGCGGGCGTGTGGATGGGCTATGACGACAACACGCCGCTCTCGGGTGTGACGGGCGGCGGACTGCCTGCGGAAATCTGGAAGGAAACCATGCTGCGCGTGACCGAGGGGATGACACCCTCGCCCCTGCCCATGGTCGCCCCGGCCCCGCCGGTTCAGGTCGCCCAGCCCAAACGGCAGCAGCGCCGCCGTCAGGGCGGGTTCGAACGGGCGGTGAATCAGCTGATCAAGGATATTTTCGGCAACTGAGGCCGGTCGGTCAGGCGGCGCACGGAACGCCGCCTGATTTCAAATTCAAAGGCTTTCGTCCAGCGCCGCAATGATCGCGTCGCCCATCTCGGTGGTGGACACAGGCTGAACGCCTTCGTCGGCCAGCAGATCGGCGGTGCGGACACCATCGGCCAGCACTTTCTCGATCGCGGCTTCCAGACGGTCGGCCTCTTCCCCCTGATCGAAGCTGTAGCGCAGCGCCATGGCAAAGCTGAGGATACAGGCGATCGGGTTGGCCTTGCCCTGACCCGCGATATCGGGGGCCGAGCCGTGGACCGGTTCGTACATCGCCTTGGGGCGGCCATTGGCCATCGGTGCGCCAAGGCTGGCCGAGGGCAGCATGCCCAGCGACCCGGTCAGCATCGCCGCCGTATCCGACAGGATGTCGCCGAACAGGTTGTCAGTGACGATCACGTCGAACTGTTTCGGTGCGCGGACCAGCTGCATCGCGCCGTTATCGGCATACATGTGGGTCACTTCGACCTCGGGATAATCCTTGGCCACACGGTCCACGACCTCGCGCCACAGGATGCCCGATTCCATCACATTGGCCTTCTCCATCGAGCAGACCTTTTTGTTGCGGCGCATCGCCAGCTCAAAGGCCGAGCGCGCGGCGCGTTCGATCTCGGATTCGGCGTAGCGCTGGGTGTTGATGCCGACGCGCTCGTTGCCTTCTTCGAAGATCCCGCGCGGCTCGCCGAAATAAACGCCCGAGGTCAGCTCGCGCACGATCATGATATCCAGACCGGCGACCACATCCTTTTTCAGCGAAGAAAAATCAGCCAGCGCGTCAAAGCATTGCGCCGGGCGCAGGTTGGAATACAGGTCCATTTCCTTGCGCAGGCGCAGCAACCCGCGTTCGGGCTTTAGGCTGAAATCCAGATCGTCGTATTTCGGGCCGCCCACGGCCCCCAGCAGCACGGCGTCGGCCGCATGTGCCTTTTCCATGGTCTCATCCGACAGCGGCTTGCCATGGGCGTCATAGGCCGCGCCGCCGACCAGATCCTCGCTCACGTCATAGTGAAGACCGCGATTGGTGCCGAACCAATCGATGATTTTGCGCACTTCGGTCATGACTTCTGGGCCAATTCCGTCTCCGGGCAGGATGAGGAGCGAGGGGTTGGACATGAACGGTCTCCTTGCGTTTCGTCGCAAAGGCCCTAGCGTCTGAGCCGCATCGGGTCAATGAGACGAACCCGCCAAATCACGAGGAAACACATGTTGATACCCGGAAACCCCGTCCCCGCGCTGAAAATCGAAACCGTGGCGCATGGCGAATTCGATCTGGACCGCGATGCGGGCGAAAACGGAACGCTGGTGATTCAGTATCGCGGGTTGCATTGCCCGATCTGCGTCAAACAGATGACCGAGGTCGACGCCGCGCTGGACGATTTCGCCGAACTGGGGGTCGAGGTTATCATGATCACCACCGACACGGGCCCGCGCGCGGCAGAGACCGCCGAAAAGGCCGGAGCGTCACGTGTGCGGATCGGCCACAGCTTGCCGCTGTCAGTGGCGCGTGAAGGTTGGGGGCTGAATATCTCAACCGCGCGCGAGGGCAGCGCCGAGCCGGATTTCTTCGCCGAGCCCGGACATTTCTACATCGCGCCGGACCGGACGCTGTATTACGCGTGGCAGCAGACCACCCCGTTTGGCCGCCCCGTAACGTCGGATATCGTTGGTGGTCTGAAATTTACCCTTGGCAACAATTATCCCGCGCGCGGAACCTATACCGGGGCGCTCTGACCCGGCCCGTGCGTCAGTCACCGATCCGAATATCGACCCAGACCAGCCGGTGACGGCTGGCGCGTTCCGCGCTTGGGCGGTGTTCAGACCCGGCGTCGGGCTAGAACACGCCCGACCCGACAACCGGCAAATCCGCCGAGGGCAGCACATAGTCGACGCGCATATCCCCGACCGCTTTCCAGTGAACGGTTGTCACCGAGCCCGCCGCGTCTGCTGGTTGGGGGTCCTGCAGGTTCGGATCGGACAGCAGGGCGTGGATGGCCGCTTTATGCCCCTCGCCCTGCTGCGGGTCCAGATTGGCATCCCCCGCGATCACGAAGGGGCCGGTCGGGGCCGGACCCAACTGGCCGTCCAGCAGCAGCGACCAGAACCGGATTTCGTCCCGGTTGCGCAGCCCGTTCCGATCCTCGGGCCCGTCAAAGACCGGCGGGGCGGCGTGAAAGGTCATCAGGTCCAGTTGCCCGCCCGGGGCCCGGATCGGCACGATCCAATGGGCGGTCGAGGACAGGCGCTGATGGGCCTGCGCCTCAGCCGACGGAAAGGGTGCGCCGTCCTGCGTGGGCAAACTCGCCTCGGGCAGGTCGCGCCACAGCAGTGCGGTATGGTTCTGAACTTCGGGCGTCAGGATTTCGTGGCGCGACAGAACCGCCAGCCCGCCCTGTCCGGTGAACTGCCCCCAGCCCTGCGCATCGCCCGGCCCCTGCGTGCGCTCGTCGCCGTCCAGATCAAGGGTGGTTTCAAGCCCGGAATTGGGCTGCGCGGTATAGCTGTAACGGTAATCCAGCCCCGCGTCGCGCAGCTTGTCTGACAGGGCGGCGACAGCCAGACCGTCATAATCCCAGTCGATGCCCTGCAAGGCGACGATATCGGGCTGCACGGCGGCCAGCACCTCGACCACCGCCTGAACCTGCGCATCGCCGCGCTGGATATCGCGCAGCAGCAGGCCGGGGCCCTTGCGGCTGAGTTCGGTGTTGAATGTGGCAACGCGCAGCACGTCGGCCTGCGCTGCAAAGGGAAGCAGCAGCAGGAAAAGGGTGCGGATCATGCGGTCTGAGTGGACTCGGTTGTGGAGTAGGCCCGGCGCTTTTCGACGATCAGGTTCGCGATCCGCAGGGTCGCCATGCCGCGCATGATCATGCTGGCGGGCAGGAAGGCCCAGGCGCTCATGGCCCAGATCAGGGTTTGCGGATTGTTCAGCGAGATCGGAACGAACACGCTGGCCAGCAGTTTCGTCACCGCCGGGATCAGAAACGGGATGAGGATCCCGATGCAGATATTCAACCGCCCGTCCCGCTGCAGGCGTGCCACAACATCGCCGCCCTTGGTCGGGTCGAACAGCGGCAGGTTGGTCCAGACATTGAACGCGCCGTTGCCGGTCGGCCAGCCGCGCAGCTTCACCGCATAGGCAAAGGTGGCGATTGTCACCAGGGCCGCGACATAGGCGACGCTGGCGGAAATCCGCACCAGTTCGACCAGCGGCGGGCTGGCATCCGCAGGCAGCATCAGCACGATCAGGCGGATCGGCGAATAGGGGAAATCGGCCAGATTCGCGACACCCAGACCCATCGCATAAAACATGGCGGTCAGGTTCGACGGCTCATAGACGTTTTTGCAGATCAGTGTCAGGAAGGTGATCATCGACATCAGACCGACAAAGCGCAGGCGGTTTACCGGTGGCGCGTCGCGGAATTCGATGAAGCTGGGGAAGGCAGAGTTGTATTCGGCAAAGGTCAGGATAAACGCAAAGATCGCGAGGAAGACCACGATCTCGGTCCCGTTCGTCGATGTTACCGGCAGGTACAACGCAGGGGTCAACACCATCAGTGCAACCAGTATTCCGCGTATCGCCGCCCCAGTTGTGCGCGCAATCACTATCCGAACCCTTTTCAAACCGGAGCGGCCGGTTCTGTGCCGACTCGCTTCCAACCTGTGCCCGCCGTGTCTTTTCGTGTGACGGTTGCCTCTGTTACCGCCAAGATGGACGATAAGCGGCATTTCGCTCAAGCCGGGGTGCAGAAAACACGGGATTTCGGGCAAAATGATGGCGCAACTGGTGCGAGATTGCATCATTTTGGACGCAAATTCGACGTGTATCTCAAAATGATACCCAGATGTTGTGGTTTTTAAAAAATCAACCCCAAGAATGCGAACGGGGCCGGAAGGCCGACCCCGTTAGGTTGAGTATCCACAGATTCGTTTGAGAATCACACCCACGGACGGGCTTGACTTGCGTGATCCTCGAACTTGTCGATGTGATGGTCTTTTTCCATCGTCAGCCCGATATCGTCCAGACCGTTCAGCAGGCAGTGCTTGCGATGGGGGTCGATGTCGAACCCGATCACCACTCCATCAGAAGTTGTAATCTGCTGATCTTCCAGATGCACGGTCATGCGGGCGTTTTCGCCCTTGTGCGCGTCTTCCATCAGGATCGTGTGATGTTCTTCTTCAACCACGATGGGCAGGATGCCGTTCTTGAAGCAGTTGTTGAAGAAGATGTCGGCGAAGCTGGTCGAGATAACCACCTTGATGCCGAAATCCTTGATCGCCCAGGGCGCATGTTCGCGCGACGAGCCGCAGCCGAAATTGTCGCCTGCCACCAGAATCTCGGTGTTTCGGTAGGCAGGCTTGTTCAGAACGAAATCCTCGTTCTCGCCGCCATGGTCGTGATAGCGCATCTCGTCAAACAGCACGACGCCAAGGCCGGACCGCTTGATGGTTTTCAGATGCACTTTCGGAATGATCATATCGGTGTCGATATTGATCAGCGGCATCGGGGCAGCCACCCCGTGGACTTTTTCAAACTTTTCCATGTCTACACTCCTGCAGGAGAGGGCTGCGCCCGTGTCCCGCGTTTAAGCCTCTTTGGCCTCTGTTGTTTCGTCCTTGGGTGCGTTCTTGATGAAGAACGCCATGAAGACCAGCCCGAACCCGTTGAACAGCATCTCGATGCCCAGCAGGATACCCAGCAGCTGCAAAAGAACCGCTTTCTCCTCTGCCGCGTAGCTCCAGATGATGCCTGCGAGAATGATCGACAAGATGCCCGAGATCAGCGTGGGCCAGAAGAACTGAGTTCCCCGCATTTGGAACGACAGGATGACCCGCGCAATGCCGCCTGCCATGAACAGGATCAGCATCACAATCGCCAAAGTGATGGTGCCTTCCAAAGGCTGAGACCAGAAGTTCCAGCCCAGGAACAGCATCACCGCACCCATGATCAGTGACAGGACCTTGTTGCCGATGCCTTCAATCGTGAAGCCACCGACGACCTGAAATGCACCCGCGATCAGCAGCAACATACCGGTCACCAGTGTCACCGCAAGCGATGCCGCGATGGCATTGCCAAGCGCAAACACACCAAATGCTATGGACAGAAGCCCCAGCAGCAGCCATTTGACCCAGTCACTCATGTCTTTATCCCTCAAATATCTAGATATGAGGGGAGCTTACATCAATTCACGGACGTCTGTCAGCCGTCCTGTGATTGCCGCTGCGGCAGCCATGGCCGGGCTCAGCAGATGGGTGCGCCCGCCCCGGCCCTGACGGCCCTCGAAGTTGCGGTTCGAGGTCGCGGCACAGCGCTCGCCCGGTTGCAACTGGTCGGGGTTCATCGCCAGACACATCGAACATCCCGCCAGACGCCATTCGAACCCGGCCGCTTTGAAGATATCCGCCAGACCTTCTTCCTCGGCCTGAGCGCGGACCAGACCGGAACCGGGCACGACCATGGCGCGCATGCCGTCCTTGATCTTCTTGCCCTTCAGAATCTCAGCCGCAGCGCGCAGGTCTTCGATCCGGCCATTGGTGCAGGAGCCGATGAAGACGGTGTCAATCTCAACGTCACTCAGCTTCTGACCAGCTTCCAGCCCCATATATTCGATCGAGCGGCGGGCCGCGTCGACCTTTCCGCCTTCGAAGTCTTCGGGGTGGGGCACGGAAGCGGTGATCGGCAGCACATCCTCGGGGCTGGTGCCCCATGTCACGACCGGCGCGATGTCTTCGCCGCGCAGGGTGACGACCTTGTCGAAATGCGCGCCCTCATCGGTATAGAGCGTCTTCCACCAGTCCATCGCGGCCTCCCACTGGGCACCTTTCGGTGCATGGGGGCGGCCTTTGACATATTCGAACGTGGTTTCATCCGGTGCAATCAGACCGGCACGGGCACCGCCCTCGATGGCCATATTGCAGACGGTCATGCGGCCTTCCATCGACAGATCCCGGATCGCTTCGCCGCAATATTCGATGACATAGCCGGTGCCGCCAGCGGTGCCGGTCTCACCAATCACGGCCAGAGTGATATCCTTGGCGGTCACGCCCGGCTGCAATTTGCCGGTGATCTCGACCTTCATGTTTTTGGATTTCTTCTGGATCAGGGTCTGCGTTGCCAGAACGTGCTCGACCTCGGACGTACCAATGCCGTGGGCCAGCGCGCCAAACGCGCCGTGGGTGGCGGTGTGGCTGTCGCCGCAAACCACGGTCATGCCGGGCAGGGTCCAGCCCTGTTCGGGGCCGACAATATGAACGATGCCCTGACGGACGTCATGCACCGGATAGTAATGAATGCCAAAATCCTTGGCGTTTTTGTCCAGCGCTTCGACCTGAATGCGCGATTCGGGGTTTTCGATCCCGTGCACCCGGTCGTCGGTGGTGGGCACGTTGTGGTCCGGCACCGCGATGGTCTTTTCCGGCGCGCGCACCTTGCGGCCCGCCATGCGCAGGCCTTCGAACGCCTGCGGGCTGGTCACTTCGTGGACCAGATGGCGGTCGATATACAGCAGGCAGGTGCCATCGTCGGCTTCATGCGCGACATGAGCATCCCAGATCTTGTCATAGAGTGTTTTGGGGGACATTGGTCCTCTCCCGTATCAAATGAGAAATAGCTGGCGAGTGGCTGGACGCCGCTTATAGGCGGGCCAGAACCGTGCGGGCAGCCCCAAAGAACCGTTCGCGCAGGCGCGCGCGGTCTTGCAGGTCGATATTCGGGGCCGTATGAGGTCTCATAACCGGTCAGATATAGATACTGACCGAGTCTATCAAGGTCCTGTGCGCCCCCGCAGATGCCGTCAGGGCACATTCCTGCGAGCGCTTGGGGGCCTTCATTGAAATGTCATGGGGTGCTTGTTACCTTATAAGTATCCCTGCGCCGGGGATTTGCGGCGCGCAACAAAGGAGGACTATGTCCTGTCTCTACATACCCAGGCGGGTTTGCCCGCCGATGACGGGGCCAAAATGATGGCCCACTCTCAGTCAATCAGCGACAAGCTGCTTGAACGTATCCTTTCCTCACTTTCCGATGACAAGGCCGAAGACGTCGTGCAGATCAACCTGCAGGGCAAATCCTCGGTTGCGGATCACATGGTGATTGCCTCGGGTCGGTCGACCCGTCAGGTCTCGGCCATGGCGGAAAAGCTGACGGATCGAATCAAGCAGGAATTCGGTTTCACCTCGAAGGTCGAAGGCAAGGATGCCGGCGACTGGGTGCTGATCGATACGGGCGACGTGATCGTCCATATCTTCCGCCCCGAAGTGCGCGAATTCTACCAGCTGGAAAAGATGTGGCTGCCTGCGGGCGGCAGCGCCTCGGCGAACTGAGGCACCATCCCGGCCCGTATTGAAGGGCCGGAGGCGAGAGAAATATGCGTATCAGCATAGTTGCGGTCGGGCGATTGCGCGCCGGACCGGAGAAATCCCTGCTTGACGATTACCTGACCCGATTTGACCGGACCGGCCGCGCGCTGGGCCTTGGTCCCGCGCGGGTGATCGAGGTCGAAGACAAGAAAAACGCAGGGATGGGGGCCGAGGCCACGTTGCTGCGCAAGGCGCTGCCCAAGGGGGCTGTTATCTGTACGCTGGATGAGCGCGGGCGGGTGATGTCCTCGCCCGATTTTGCGCAGAAGCTGGGCGGCTGGCGCGATGCGGGGCGGCAGGATCTGGCGCTTATCATCGGAGGGGCGGACGGGATCGACCCTGCTCTGCGGGCCGAGGCGGATTTTTCCATCTCATTCGGATCGATGGTCTGGCCCCATATGCTGGTCCGTGTGATGCTGGCCGAGCAACTCTATCGGGCCGCGACCATCCTGTCGGGTGGCCCTTATCACCGGGTCTGAAACGGGTTTGATATGGCGCAGCTTCTGATCGTTTACCATTCGCGCACCGGCGGGTCCCGGCAGATGGCCGAAGCCGCGGCCGAGGCTGCGCGGGGTGAAACGGAAACGGTTCTGAAGACGGCTGACCAAGCAGGTCCCGACGATCTGCTGGCCGCCGATGGCTATATATTCTGCGCGCCGGAAAACCTTGCGGCGATTTCCGGGGTCATGAAGGATTTCTTCGACCGCAGCTATTACCCCGTGCTGGGCCGGATCGAGGGCCGCCCCTATGCGCAGATGGTCTGCGCCGGGTCCGACGGTGAAAACGCCGCCCGCCAGACCGCGCGGATCGCAACCGGCTGGCGGCTGAAAGAGGTACAGCCGCCGCTGATCCTCTGCACTCATGCGCAAACGCCCGAGGCGATTCTGGCCGCAAAGACCATTCCCGCCGACCAGTTGGAGGCGTGCCGCGAAATCGGGCAGGCGCTGGCCGCCGGGTTGGAACTGGGTGTCTTCTGAGGTCAGTTCAGGGGGACTACAAAGGTCTCTTTGGCCCAGCCATCCGCGTTGGTCCGGGCCTGAACCTGCACCTGAGTTGTACCCGCCGGGATCGCGACGCCACTGAGTGACCGGGTAAAGGGCTGTTCGTTCTCATGCGGGTGATGCAGCACGCGCATCCCCAGTTCCGTCCCATCCATATCCAGCACCCGCCAGCCATCGGCATAGTCGTCCCAACCGGTTTCAGGATGCGAGACCGTCACGTCGAACCGCCACGTATCGCCGCTTTGCCGGGCGGTGACGTTTTCGATCACAGGGTCATCGGCAAGGGCGGGGCTGGCCAGAAGGGCGGCAAGAATCACATATCGCATCTGCCAACCATAGGGGGCGAGGCCGGGGCCCGTCATCACGTGTCTGTGTCGGGCGGCAGGTCCAGCAGCACCGTGCGGGAATGTGAGGCAAATTCGCGCCGATAGAGAACTCCGACGGTGATCGCCGTGCCCAGAAGCAGGGCGACCGGCCCCAATATCCAGCTCAGCGAGGCCAGGGCGAAATAGGTGGCGCGCAAACCGCGATTGAAATTGCGGGCGGCGGTGACGCATATTTCGGCGGCTTGCTTGGCCCGGGGATAGGCCTGCGGATCCTCGGGGTCGTTGGGGACGGCGGCCATCAGCACGGCGCAATAGCCGAACAGGCGATGGGCCCAGACATATTTCAGAAAGGCATTGGCCAGAAACAGGATCACGACCAGTATCTTGACCTCCCACACCAGCGCAGGCGCGCTGCCGATGGCCAGATCGCTGGCCACACCCGCCAGCCGTTCCGTATTTCCCAGCAAGGCAAGCCCGCCGCCGATGGCGATCATCGTGGTCGAGGCGAAGAAGGTGCTGCCCTGCCGCATCGCCGCCACCACCTGCGCGTCGAACATGCGCGGCTGGCGCGTCACCATCTCGCGCATCCAGCTGCGCCGGAAGGCGTCCATCATCATCGCGACGGATTGTCTGCCCGGCGACGGATGTTCGATCTTCCAGCCGATCCCCTGCCAGGCTGCGATCAGCAGCAACAGGGCAGCATAATCCATCGTAGAAAACAGCAGGGCGCGGTCGATCCAGGTCATGGGCCGAACACTAGGGTTAGGAATGGAAACTTGCCAGATCGGAAAATTGGTAATATTATTTTACCAAATTGGAGGATCGATGATGGAAATGCCCCGTCCAAACCCCGCCGTGCTGTCCCGCAAGCACAGCGTGCTGGCGCGCTTGCTGCAGGTTCTGCCCGAAGACGCCGTTATCCACGATCCGGCGGAAACCCGCGCCTATGAATGCGATGCGCTGACGGCCTATCGCTGCCCGCCGATGCTGGCGGTTCTGCCCGCGACCACGCAGGAGGTCTCGGACGTTTTGCGCATCTGCCATGAGGAAGGCGTGCCGGTTGTCCCGCGCGGGTCGGGCACGTCGCTGGCGGGCGGGGCGCTGCCGACGGCGGATTGCGTCATTCTGGGCGTCGCGCGGATGAATGAGGTGCTGGAGGTCGATTACGACAACCGATTCATCCGCGTTCAGACGGGCCGCACCAACCTGAGCGTCACCGGTGCGGTCGAGGAAGAGGATTTCTTTTACGCGCCTGACCCCTCGTCTCAGCTTGCCTGTGCGATTGCGGGCAATATCGCGATGAACTCGGGCGGTGCGCATTGTCTGAAATACGGGGTGACGACCAACAATCTGCTGGGCGTCAAAATGGTCCTGATGGACGGCAGCGTGGTGGATATCGGCGGCGCGCATCTGGATGCGGGCGGGCTGGATCTGCTGGGCGTGATCTGCGGCTCCGAAGGGCAGTTGGGCGTCGTGACCGAGGCCACCCTGCGCATCCTGCGCAAGCCCGAAGGCGCGCGGCCCGTTCTGATGGGGTTCGATGACAACGAGGTCGCGGGGCAATGCGTGTCGGACATCATCAAATCGGGCATTCTGCCGGTGGCGATCGAGTTCATGGATACGCTCTGCATCAGGGCCTGCGAGAACTTTGCCCATGCGGGTTATCCGGACTGCCACGCTTTGTTGATTGTCGAGGTCGAAGGCTCTGAGGCCGAGATCGACGATCAGTTGGCGAAAATCATCGAGATTGCCAAACGCCACAATCCGGTCGAACTGCGCGAAAGCCAGTCCGCCGAGGAAAGCGCGAAAATCTGGCTGGGGCGGAAATCGGCCTTTGGCGCGATGGGGCAGATGAACGATTACATGTGTCTGGACGGTACGATTCCGGTGTCCTCGCTGCCCGAAGTGCTGCGCCGGATCGGTGAGTTGAGTGCCGAGTACGGCCTGCCGGTGGGCAATGTGTTCCACGCGGGCGACGGCAACATGCACCCGCTGATCCTGTTCGATGCCAACAAACCCGGCGATCTTGAGAAATGCGAGGCGTTCGGGGCGGATATCCTGAAGCTCTGCGTCGATGTGGGCGGCTGTCTGACCGGCGAGCATGGGGTGGGCATCGAAAAGCGGGATCTGATGTCGCATCAGTACACGCCTGCCGATCTGGAGGCGCAGATGGCGGTGAAGGATGTGTTCGACCCCAAATGGCTGCTGAACCCGGCCAAGGTGTTTCCGCTGGATGTGTCCGAGACACGCAGGGTCGCGGCAGAATAGGGGCGCTGCCCCCGTCGCGTCGGGGCGCGACTCCCCCGGAGTATTTAGGAAAAGATGAAGCGAGATGAGACCTGAGACTGAGGCCGAACTGGCCGAGATCGTGGCCGGGCTGACCGGACCTGTGCGTATTGTTGGTGGTGGGACGCGGGGCGTGACCGGGCCGGGCGCGGCGCTTGAGACCACCGGGTTGAGCGGCATAAGGCTTTATGAGCCCGGTGCGCTGACCCTGGTGGCGCGGGCGGGTACCCCGGTGGCTGAGATCGAAGCTGCGCTGGTGGCAGAAGGCCAGCAGCTTGCGTTTGAGCCTGCGGATTATCGGGCGCTGCTGGGCACGTCCGGCGAGCCGACCATCGGCGGGGTTGTGGCGGCCAATATCTCGGGTCCACGCCGCATTCAGGCCGGGGCGTGCCGCGATTTTCTGCTGGGCGTGCGCTTTGTCGATGGGCGCGGGCAGGTGGTCAGAAACGGGGGGCGGGTGATGAAAAACGTCACCGGGTACGATCTGGTCAAGCTGATGGCCGGGTCCTGGGGCACGCTGGGAGTGTTGTCGGAAGTGTCTTTGAAAGTGCTGCCCAGGCCTGAGGCGGTGGCGACGCTGGGCATTGCGGTTACACAAGCGGCAAAGGCTGTTCAGGTGCTGTCGGCAGCGCTCCGGTCGCCATTTGAGGTCAGCGGTGCTGCATATGATGCCGGGGCGGGGCAAGCGTTTTTGCGGCTTGAAGGATTTGCGGACTCGGTCGCCTATCGTGTTGGGCAATTGCGGGAGGAACTGGCGGGGTTTGGTGAGGTTTCGGAAATCGACGATCCGAATACGCTGTGGTCGTCCATTCGCGACGTGGGTGGTTTTCAGGGGCGCGATGGGGATGTCTGGCGTATTTCGGTCAAACCCGGTGATGCCCCGGAAATCGCTGCGCGGTTGGAAGCGGAAAAGCTTGTTTTCGATTGGGGCGGTGGTTTGATCTGGGCTCTGGTTTCCAAGGGTTCGGATGTGCGGGCGCGGCTGGGCGCTTTCGCGGGGCACGCGACACTGGTGCGGGGAGAGGCAGAGACGGTTCAGGCGCATGGCCGGTTTCACCCGGAACCCGAGGCGATTTCCGCATTGACGCGAGGCGTGCGGCAAAAGTGCGATCCGCGCGGGCTCTTCAATCCGGGACTGATGGGGTAGGGCGATGCAAACCACATTCACCGAAAAGCAGTTGCAGAACCCGGCGATCCAGCGCTCGAATGACATCCTGCGCAGCTGCGTGCATTGCGGGTTCTGTACCGCGACCTGCCCGACCTATCAGGTGCTGGGGGACGAGCTGGACAGCCCGCGCGGGCGTATCTATCTGATCAAGGACATGCTGGAAAACGAGCGTGTGCCGGATGAGAAAACCGTCAAACATATCGACCGTTGCCTGTCCTGTCTGGCCTGCATGACCACTTGCCCCTCGGGCGTGCATTACATGCATCTGGTCGATCATGCGCGGGAATACATCGAAGAGAAATACAGGCGTCCCTTCTCGGACCGCGCGCTGCGGTGGGTTCTGGCGCAGATCCTGCCCTATCCGATGCGGTTCCGCTGGGCCCTGATCGGAGCCCGGCTGGGCCGCCCGTTCCGGTTTCTGATGCCCGATGCGCGGTTGCGGGCGATGCTGGATATGGCGCCGAAACATATCCCTCCGGTCAGTCGCAATGACGACCCGCAGAGCTTTGCGCCCGCGATCCCCCGCAAGAAACGCGTGGCGCTGATGACCGGCTGCGCGCAAAAGGCGCTGAACACCGATATCAACGATGCCACGATCCGGCTGCTGACCCGGTTGGGGTGCGAGGTTGTGGTGGCCGAAGGGGCGGGATGCTGCGGTGCGCTAACGCATCACATGGGCAAAAGCCGTGACAGCCATGCCGCAGCGGCGGCCAATATCCGGGCCTGGACGCGCGAGATGCAGGGCGAGGGGCTGGATGCCATCGTCATCAACACATCGGGCTGCGGCACGACCGTCAAGGATTACGGGCATATGTTCCGCAACGATGCGCTGGCAGATGATGCCGCGCGGGTGTCGGCAATTGCCATGGATATCAGCGAAGTGCTGATGCAACTGGACCTGCCGGAACAGACGGATCAGGGCCTGACCGTCGCCTATCACGCGGCCTGTTCCCTGCAACATGGCCAGCAGATCAAGACCTTTCCCAAGGACCTGCTGAAACGCGCCGGTTTCAAAGTTGTCGAACCTGCCGACAGTCATCTGTGCTGCGGCAGTGCCGGCACCTACAACCTGATGCAGCCCGAGATTTCGGGGAAGCTGAAACAGCGCAAGGTCCGAACGCTTGAGGCGAAACAGCCCGACATCATAGCGGCCGGGAATATCGGGTGCATGATGCAGATCGGCTCGGCCACGAAGATCCCGATTCTGCACACGGTCGAAATGCTGGACTGGGCCACCGGCGGCCCCGAACCGCGCGCGTTGCGGCAGGGTGGCGGGCACGATCCGCAGGTTCCGATCCTGCGCTGATGCGGGCGGGCATCAGGTGCCGCTAATTTCGGGCGGCGCCTTGCCTGCCCTATTTTTGCCGCAGGCGGCGCATAAGGCTGGTGTCTCGGATTGAACACCGGAGAAACCGCGTGCGCCACTGGATCATGGCTGTCGCGCTGAGCGTGCTGCCCCTGGCGGCCACAGCGCAGGATACCGGGCTGGAAAGCCTGGACACCACCGATTCCGGCCGAGACTGGATGGCCGTCGGGCGGCTGGATATCGAAGGTGACGCGTTTTGTACCGGTACTCTGGTCTCGCCCACGCTGGTTCTGACCGCAGCCCATTGCCTGTTCAACAGGGCGACCGGCAAGCCTGTGGACCCGGCGGAAATCGAGTTTCTGGCGGGCTGGCGTCTGGGGCGTGCCCTTGCCTATCGCACCGCGCGGCAGGCGGTCATTCACCCGGATTACCGGTTCAGCGCCACGGCGACCCCCGACGTTGTCAGCAGCGATGTGGCCCTGATCGAGCTGTGGCAGCCGATCCGGAACACATCTGTTGTGCCTTTTGAAACCGGAGATCAGCCGACGCGCGGCGAAGATGTGGGCGTCGTGTCCTACGCCCATGACCGGGCCGAGGCGCCGTCGCTGCAGCAGGTCTGCTCGGTCATGAACCGCTATCCCGGCGTTCTGGTGATGTCCTGCAATGTCGATTTCGGCTCGTCCGGCGCGCCGGTGTTTTCCTTTGACGGATCGCGCCCGCGCATTGTGTCGGTCGTGTCGGCCAAGGCCAGTCTGGACGGGCAGAGCGTGGCCATCGGGACGGTGGCCGACAACTCGCTGCAATTGCTGCGGGCCGAGCTGGATGCAGGGCGCGGGTTCGGCGCGTCTTCGGGCGGGCAAAGGGCAGGCAAAAACGTAGGTGCAAGGTTCATTCGGCCATGACGAGATTATTCCTTGGCCTGCTGCTGGGCCTGTCCATCGCCGCAACCGCCGTTCATGCCCAGGCCGGAAAGCGCAAGCTGACCGACCGCGAGGATCTGTACGGGTGGGAAGCCATCGGGCGGCTGGATGTGGGCAACCGGTCCTTCTGCACCGGCACCCTGATCGCGCAGGATATCGTTCTGACCGCCGCCCATTGCGCCGTCGACAAAGGAACCGGGAAACCTTACCCGCCCGGCGATGTCACCTTTCGCGCCGGACTCAGCAACGGCACCGCGCTGGCCGAGCGCAAGGTCGTCCAGATTGCGGCGCATCCGAAATACGGGGCCAACGATCCGCTATCGCCCGCAAGCATCCGGGTCGATGTCGCCCTGATGCGGCTGGAAGAGCCGATCCCCTATTCCATCGCCAATCCCTTTGCCCTGCACAGCGGCCGGGTTTCGGGGACGGAAATCAGCCTTGCCTCATACGGGCGCGGGCGGTCCGAGGCGATCACGCGCGAACGGTCCTGCCGCATTCTGAACCGGCGGCTGGGTCTGATCATTTTCGACTGCGATATCACCTTCGGCTCGTCCGGCTCGGCCATTCTGGCCAAAAACGGCCCGCGCTGGCAGATTCTGTCGGTGGTCTCGGCAGTTGCGGTGCACGAAGGCATAAAGGTCGGATTCGGAATGGAATTGTCCAATGTGGTGTCCGAACTGAAAGCCATTCTGCGCCGCGATGCCCCCCAGCCCAAGGCCGCGATCCGCCGGTTGCAGGTGGGGACGGGCAAGTCCAGCTCGGGCGCGAAATTCATCGGTGCCGGCGGGTCTTGAACTAGGCCAATTCGTTCCCCATGTCAGATTTACCGGATCGCCACGAACGGGGTCCGGTATTGATCACCGCCCGTCCGTTTGGAGGGCACATATCGTAAATCGCTCAAGCATGAGGATACGACACATGCGTACTTTTGACTTTGCACCGCTGCACCGCGCCACCATTGGGTTCGACCAGATCGCCGACATGATGGATCGGGTTCTGACCAACGACGTGGCCCAGCCCAGCTACCCGCCCTACAACATCGAAAAAACCGACGCCGATACTTATCGCATCTCGGTCGCCGTCGCCGGATTTTCCGAGGCCGACCTGTCCGTCGAAGTGAAGGAAAACGCCCTGATCGTCGCCGGTAAGAAAGCCGCCGAGGACAAGGACCGCTCCTATCTGCACCGTGGCATCGCCACCCGCGCGTTCGAGCGCCGCTTTGCTCTGGCCGACCACGTGCGCGTCACTGGTGCCAGCCACGAAAACGGCATGCTGAACATCGACCTGAAGCGCGAAGTGCCCGAGGCCCTGAAACCGCGCCGGATCGAGATTTCCTCGGCCAATGCCATCGAAAAGGATGTGGTTGATGCCAAAGCCGTGAACTGAGGCTTTTGACCGACAAGCGACAATCCTCTCCTCCCTGGATTGTCGCACCAAACGCCCCGCGTTCCTCCAGACGCGGGGCGTTGTGTTCTTTGGAAGCAGCCCAGATTGTTTGCGGCGCGAAGTGACTTCGCCGCACGTATTTCGCGGACTAACGGCTGCTTACTTCATCCCAAAACTCGTGGGCTTTCAGCGCTTCAAGCAACAATCTGGCACGTTCCCCGTTTCCTTCGGCGTCGAAGTGGACATCGTCGAGGAACAGCTCCGGCCTCGAGTTCATATCCGCAAGTTCAACGACAAGAACTCCGAACTTTTTTCCCAGTTCGCGGACGACCTGATTGTTTTCTTCGACTTGTGAGGCAAGTGCCTCGGAGAATGCGGCCCGATCTTCGGGCGTTTTTGCGATAACGTGTGCCCGCAGAATACCGCTGTCGAACTTCTCGGGTTGGAAAGCCATTGTTGCCAAAACCACCCTGGCACCGTTTGCCTGCGCCATAGCGATCATTGACGCCGTATTGGCGCGAAAGGTTTCAGTGTTCGCGGGATCCTTCAGGTTGGTAATCAGTTCTTCCAGATTTGGCACGTTTTCGTACCGGTTCTGACCATAGCCAGGATGCTCTTCATAACGTTTCCACCCAAATGACTTTGGCCGTATGGAAACCACAAGCAATGCCAGTCTGGACATTTTGAAGATGCGCTTCAGTTCGGTATTGGTATGAAGAAAACTGTAGTTTGACGTTCGAAGATGCGAATAGTCAGGTTTGAAATTGTTGAACGCTTGTGCAAACAGCTCATTTCTGCCGTGAAACAGAATGATTATGTCAGGGTCCAGCGGAAGAACGCGGGTCTGAAGATTGATCAGGTGTTCGGTTGAAACCCAGCCGGGAACACCTGCATTTACAACCTCGAATCTCTGGTCTTCGGCGTTCAGCAGAGCTTCGAGTTGCGCCGGATACGACTGGGTATAATCGTTGACATGAGAACCGTAGGTCGTGGACCCTCCAATCGCCGCGATTCTCGTAACGCCGGTCGGTTTCTCTATGTCGATTTCCTCACCCCTGAACCCAAGAGAATTGTGGCGGTTCGTATCGGTCACGTAGTCAGGTGCAGGGCGATACGGCAAATAGGTGTGACTGGCCAATCGTCCGCGAATCTCGCCGCTATCCATAAAGTAGGACTTCTTTTCTTCGGACCAGAAGTTACTTACATACAGGCGCGCAAAGACTTCCAGGATCAATAGACAGATCAGGCACAGGGCCAGCAGTTGTAAGAGTTTAACTCCTAATGCATTGGCCCGTTTGTTTTGAAACTTCATGCGACATCCTCCGGACGTCGTTCATTTCACTGGGTAGAGAACAACAAACGTAACGAGCCCAGTTTAATGAAAAAACCCTGTTGCGGCAAACGGATGTACTTCCAATGCAAGCGCAGCAAGCCGGGTAATTTGGTTTTGACAGCGTGCAGCCCGCTCCAATTCGTTGACGCACATTCACGTCAACGTGTTTGCGATACGACCTTAAAATGAAAAAATGTGGTTGGCCCGCTATACATTTAAGGCTTAAATGTCTGGCTCCGCGCGTGTCCGCACGGAGCCATTTTTTGAGGTTTGGTTTTGATCAATTCCCAGCCGAAACCGACCCGATCGACCAGAACATCGTCTCTCCTGACGCGTCATCGACGCCGTCATTATCGGTCATCACAAACGCCTCGCCCGAGGGCAGGATCGCCAGACCTTCGATCTTGTCCAGAACGTAGCCGCCGGTCGCGGTCAGGTCGGGCAGCAGGTCGCGAACCTCTTGCTTGCTGACCACGGGCAGATCGCCACCCAGCGGGGCCGGGGTCATGTCTGACAGCGGAATGCGGTAGATCTTTTTGGTCACGGCACGGTGGTCATGCTGGTTGTCGCGTTCGATGACATAGACATGGTCGCCGAAAGCCACGATTTCCGACAGGCCAACCCAGCCTGTGTCCGGGTCTGCCTTGGGATAGAGTACGGCGCCCCATTCCTTGGTCTCCAGATTGTAGGCAACCAGTTTCACGTGGTTTTCCGGGTCGTCCTTCCATTCGCGCTGAACCGCTATCCACAGGGTGTCGCCGACCTTGGTGATGCCTTCGAAACCAAAGCGCTTTTCGACCGCCATCAGTTCCGGCGGCAGGCCGATCTCGCCCTTGCGGTCCTTGATCAGACCATCCGCCGAGACGTGGTAGATCGCATGCGGGATGACGCGGTCAGTGCGACCTTCCGAGGCGACGTAGAAGCCGCCCTTGCCGTCCAGCGTGATGCCCTCAAGGTCCAGTTTCTGGGCCGGGTTGCCATCCTGACGGTGGATGCGGATCACGTCGACGATGCGGGCGGGCTGCTGGCTGGGGTCGATCTTGAAGATCGAGGGCTGGAAACCGTAGAAGCTGTCATTGACCGCATAGATCATGCCATCCTCATCCGCGACCAGACCGGAGAGGGCACCCCATCCGATCAACTCATCCGCGCCTGCGGAGGTCAGATGCGGGTAAGCGGCGGGGGCGTTCTGATATTCAAAGATCGAGACATGCGCCCGCGGGCCGCCATCTTCGATCAGGTCTTTTTCGTTGGCCGAGATCAGCAGATTGCGCTCGGGGATGGCAACATAACCTTCGGGGCCAACACCCGAGGGCAGCAGTTGCTTCAGCACCGGGTTCGCCGGGTCGGTGGCGTCATAGACCCCGACGACCGAGGCGCGCTCGGCCCCGACAAAGATCATCGGCGTGCCGCCAAAACTGGCTGCGGTCACGCTTTCCGGTTCAACCCCTTTGGCATCCGAGCGTTTGTCGGGATAATGCCCGATCTGGATGATGGCTTTCTCGAAATCGGTGCCGTTTTCGTAAACAACGGTGCCGTCCTTATGGAAGATGGTCCAGCCACGCGACCCGCCCTGATAGTCGCCTTCATTGGCGGTGGCGAAGTGGGTGTCGTCGATCCATTTCACCGCGTCCGGCTCGCGCAGGCGGCCCGGCTGGCTTTCGGTGAAGATCAGCGCGCCGCGCTCGTCGGTGCCATCAATGCCTTCCAGGTCCACGCTGCCTGCCGAGAAATGGCTGATCACATTGCCGTCCTTGTCCACAACCGCGATGTGGTTGTTTTCCTGCAGGGTGATGACGGTTTCGCCAAGCGCGTTGATGTCCACGAATTCAGGCTCGGGGTCGGTCGGTGCAACCTCGGCCAGACCGGTCAGCGACGCCATTGTCATGCCCGCGCAATCCAGCGCGCCACCTTTCAGCGGCACCAGCGCCAGCGACCCGGCAGGCAGTTGCGGGATGATGCCGTCATTCAGGTCTTCGTCGCGTTCATTTTCGATGGCCACGGCGACAAAGCTGCCATCGGGGGCGATGGCGACGCTGTCGGGCTGACCGCCCAGATCACAGGCACCGGTTTCCGCCTTGCCCGCGATATCGACCGAGATCAGCTTGCCCGAAGGCGCGGTGTAGCTTTCCGAGGTGTTCACACCCACAAAAGCCGTCGCGCCGACGATTCCAACCGAGGTCGGCTCACCGCCCACCTCCATCGCACCCAAGGGCGCGGGTTTCGCGGGGTCGGTGATGTCGACCATGCCGATCACGCCCAGCGGGCTGTCGGTATAGACCAGCGTCATGCCATCCGCGGTCGCCGCAATGATCTCGGGCGAGGTTTCGCGGCTGGTATCCGCCCCCTCGGCCATGTTTTTCACGACGGGGAAAGACGCAATTCGGTTGAAATTCATCTCTGCCACGGCCTGACCGGCGGTCAGGGCAACGGCAGATGTCAGGCAGACACAGCGCAATGACATCGGGATTATCCTCTCCTGTTTGGACGCAAGTGGGATGGACCGGCTTTGTTGCGGGACTGTGACGGTTTTGATTCAGTTTGGTGACAAACAGCGCCGGGCGTTGCCGCGAAACCGCGCCCGTCCGAAACCACTCGCCACGTGGTTGTTGCCGCTATCTTTTACCGGGTGAATTTGCCAGTCTTTGCGGGAATTTAGCCCCCGAGGGGATGTAAATAGGCGTAACATTACCTATCTTATTGGGTAGATAAAACAAAAAAGGGATAGCAGATGTCGAACCAGCAATTTGAGGCTTTGATTCAGGAAACGCAGACCAAGGTGCGTGAAAGCCAGTCGCAAATCGAAGGGCTGACCTCGCGGATCGAAGCGGCGCGGGCCAAGATCGGCACGGCTGAGGCCGATATCGACATCGAAAACGCCACGCTCGAGGACGTGCACGCCCATACCGAGGTGATGAATGCCAATATCGCCGAGCTGATCATGGGGCTGGACGACGTGACCAACGCGTTTTCCAAGGATTTCGACGAGATGCGCTCGAAAACCGGGTGGGAGAGCTTTGTGGGCGTCTTCTCGAAAGGCAAATCCGAGTCGATGCGGCAGGAACGCATGCGCACCGCCAATATCGACGACAAGCTGCAGGATCTGATCGCCAAATCCGACGTGATCGTGAAGCTGCTGCAAGGGCAGTTGTCGGTGCTGGAAGAACAGCGCGTCAAAGTCGAGGACAACCTGACCGTCACGCTGGACGACCGCGAGGCGACTGTGGCCGAACTGGAGGCTTTGCGGTCCGAGATTCAGGGCATGGATCCGGCGATCATCACGCTGGAAAACAAGATCAGCGTCGAACAGGATGCCGCCGCGCGGACGCAGTTGGAAACCGAACTGGCCGAGCTGAACAAGCAATACAACGCCAAGGTTCAGGAAGAACAGGTCAAGCTGGCCAAGTCTCAGACGCTGGAGCGCTACATCGAAAAGGGCAAAACCTGGGTCGATTCACTGCAAAACCAGGCGGCGACGCAGATGGTGCTGATCAACAAGCTGCAGACAGACACCCAGCAGCGCGTGGTGCTGTATGACGCCCTGACCAAATCGCTGAAAACCGCGCAGCAGCAGGACGTTGCCCACCGCATCAACGAGATCGGCGTGCAGACGGATCAAGAGGCGCAAACCGCCATGGCCGCCATCGGCACCGCGACCAACCAGAAAATGGCCGACATGCTTGAGGCGCATGAGGACCACATGGTCTTCGCCCGCGACGTGCTGGAGAAAAAGGCCAAGGCGGATGAACGCTTTGCGCGCCGGTTTGCCTCGATTGTCGAGAAGCATGATAAGAATTTGTATGGTGGGTGATGCAATTCGGTATCAAGAACTTCTATCGGCCTACAAAAATCAAAAGCCTGAAAGAGCTTGAGCCTGAATTTGTGCCAAAATGGTTCAAGTATTGCCTACGCGCCGTCTTGGTGTGTTTCGCTTCCTTGGTGTTGATCGCAGTAGCGCAGCTTTTAGAAGTAGAAGTTTTGTTCGTTATTGGTGCGCTAGGTGTTCTGCTGGGCATGATTTCATTCTTCTTGATCTTTCTGATCCCCGCTTTGCTTTCATTTGGTGGGTTCTTTTGGCCTTGGTTGGGTAAAAAATCGGCACTTCTAGATAAGTGGTTGGAGCGCGATCTAGACTGGGGGTTCCGTAAGTGACTAGCCCAACCCAAGACCATGTCGGCCTGACCGACACTTTCGCCTCGCGCCGCTATTTCCGCAAATTCGAGGTGATCACCGTCCACCTACTGCGCGTGGCTGCGACGATGGAGGCCGAGGGCGCGATCAGCAAGCAAGAGGTGCGGATCGTGTCGCGCTACCTCTCGGGGCTGCTCTACACCTTCCGCGCGCTTTCCATGAAGTACCTGCTGGTCGGGCGCGATACGGGGCGGTTCTTTGGCAGCCTCGCCATGGACAAGCGCGACAGTGGGTTTCCTGTAGCGGCCGAGCTGCTGACCATGGCCAATGACGCGCAGCAGGCGCAGGTGCATCTGGCCAATATGCCGTCAGAGGATGATCTGAAAACCGACATGGTCCGCACCATCATTGGCGATCAGGAAATTCCCACCAAACTGCAGTTCGCGCTGTCACAAAGGCTCTATTACGAGGAATTGCTGAAGGGTCAGCTGTTTTGGGCCCGCAATGATCCCGAATGCCACTGGATCGGGAATGAGGGCGAACGGCGCAAGTTCCTGATCCACTGGGCGGTCTATGACAGCCAGATCAACCTGCCGGTCATCTATCTGATGCAGTTGGAGGACAGCGGCAAAACGGCCTTGCCCAAGGATCAACGCCGCTGGCCCGAAGTGCAGGCGCATCTGATGGCGCAGTCTTTGGGCGGGCTGAAACTGGTGACCATTGCCAAAGGCTTCGATCAGGATTTCGACGACCTGCATCCCAAGCACCTTCGCCGCATTCATGTGGGGCCGATGTATTCCTCGGCCTATACCGAGCAATCCGGCCCTTTGCGGCAGGTATTGGAGGACGCACAAGCGCCCGAGGGGCAGGACTGGGCGCTGGCCTGGACCACGGAAGAGCTGGAAAGCGAAGAGGTGATCGAAGAGCGTGCCGGGTGGTTTTCCACCGTCGAGCGCGAGGTCTTTGCGCTGGACCCGTTCGGCGGGCAGGGGGCCGAGACCGGGGCCACGCGCACCCAGCGGTCGATCATCCTGCCGCAGGGTCCGTTTCAGGTATTGGCCGAGCGCAATCCGCCGGGTTTTGGGGATGTGCGCAAGTTTGTGGTCAGCAAGGCGGGGCAGGTGTTGCGCTATTAGTATTT
Source organism: Ruegeria sp. AK4 (assembly GCF_056541025.1). Taxonomy (NCBI): domain Bacteria; kingdom Pseudomonadati; phylum Pseudomonadota; class Alphaproteobacteria; order Rhodobacterales; family Roseobacteraceae; genus Ruegeria; species Ruegeria sp. AK4. Next base: position 79,915 of record NZ_JBQFXS010000009.1, on the reverse strand, counting down.
TCGCCTCCGGCGGAAGTATTTTTGAACAGAAGAAGCAAGGGCGATTGTGATATGAGTTTGACGTCAGATCAGATGGAATTGCGCGAAGACGACATTCGCAAGCATTATCCGGCGGCAACCGCTTTGCTGAACGGGTTCGAGCACGCGCCGCGGGTTGCGAAACCGGCTGATGCGGTGGTTGAGCGGTCACCCGGTGTATCGACGGGACGGCGGTTCCGGTCGACGACGCCGGGTTTGGTAACGCGCCGAACTGCGCGGGCAGATGGCGTGCATCTGGTTGAACGGATTGAGGCGTCGGATGATGGGGATACGCTGGTTTCGCCACCGCAGGCCACTACACAGCAGGCCATTCGCCGCGCCATCGCCATCGCTCTGGCCGTGGCTGAGGCATATGCGGAACAGACCCCGCTGGCCGATCTGAAACGCGCCAATCTGGCGGGGGATTTGCCTGCCGCGCGCAAGACCGAGTTTTCCGGGTTGCTGACGGCGGAGGCGCTGATTTCCCTGCATGTCTTTGGCAATGCACTGGCCTATCTGATGTCCTCGCATCTGAGCGAAACGACGGTTGATCTTGGCGAGATCGAGGAGGTTCTGACCGACAATGGCCAGCTTGCCCTGCACGGCGCGCTGTGGGAGCTGGATCAGGTGCTGGCCAAACATGCCCCGGACGATGCCAACCTGATCGCGGCCACCAGCGCCTATGCTGAACAACTGATGGACAAGGCCGCCCTGCGCGCAGGGTCCGCAGGCCATCTCGCCCCGTTCCAGACCGCCGCCTGGCATATCGAGGCTGACGATCTGACGATCCGGGGGTTCGAACCGGCGTCCAAGGCGAAATCCACCACCCTGACCATGACGTTCAAGAAACCGAACGAGGTGGTCGGCAACCATATCGCCAAGTATCAGGCGATGAAGCTGGCCAAGATGGTCATGGCCTACGACTTCGACCGCCGCCTGAACCCGTTTGCGGAACTCGGCGGGTTCATCTTTACCTTCATGGGCGACGGCAAACCGGGCACCGGCAAGACCACCCTGATCCAGATGATGGCCGGGCTGATCAACGACTATTGCCAGAACGCGGGCTATCCGTTTCGCTATCAGAACCTGAGCACCGACAATATCGACAGCTATCAGGGCAAATCCGGCCAGAACGCCAAGGCCTTTATCAACACGATCATCGACCCCTCAGTCATCGGTTTCGGCACCATCGACGATATCGACCAACTGGCGGGCAAACGAGGCGACCGGCAGTCCAGCGCCGGGCAGCTAGAAATCACCGCGGTGCTGATGGAGAGCTTTGCGGGCGCCAACACTGTCGTGCGCGGCAATTGCACCTTTGGCATGTTCTCGAACTACCCCGAGAATGTGGACGACGCCCTGCGCCAACGCGCGGGTGCACGGTTTCTGGTGGACGGGCCGCAAACGCGCGAGGATTACATCGACATCCTGCACCTGCTGATGGGCCGCAACCACGACATACCCTTGGGCGAACACGACGCCTATGCCGCGCAGGAGATCAAAAAGGCCGTCGCCGCCAGTTTCGAAAGCCACTCCCGCCCGCATGAGGACGCGCTGCTGCAGGTCTATGACCGGGTGTCCGGCGAGATCGGCCAGATGGACACGATCGCCAAGCTGGGCACCTACCTCAAGGCGATCCAACAGGCCGATGAGCGCTTCACGGGCCGCGCCATCAAGAACATCACCGACGCGGTCAAGGTCCGCGCGATGGATTTCGAACTGCCGGATGAGTGGATGGAAAACCCCGACCTGTTCCTGTTCCGCGACTACGACACCAAGAAGGCGATGATCGAGGACCTGCGCCAGCCGATCACGGTGGAGATGGTGATGCAAGAGATCAACCGCTACGCCGACAGCGAGTTCCGCTATGCCGACAAGAGCGACGAGGTCGCCATCGAAAACGCGGTGCGAGAGATGGGTCGGATGGAAGAGGCCAAGCGGCGGTATCTGGAGGGGAAGGGGTCGTGATTGCTAACTTTGTAATCTTTGCGCTTCCCGCCAGTTTGAGTTTGTCTGCATGTTACGTGGTCATTCTAAAGGCACCGCGTTCATCTCTTTGTCTTCGTTTTCTGGCGGCGTGGGTAGTGGCGTTGTTGGTATCAGCGCTCTGCCTTTCTCTGATCGGGATATTGTTCGATATGGGTCTTGGGCATCTGTTGCGTGTCCATGATCGAACGAGCTACGCAGCAGCAGGCTGGGCGTCGATTGCGCTGAGCATTTGCTTATCAACGATTGTCATAGCCTTGTTCGCGGGTCTCTTGGCCAAACGGCGGTATCCGGAGGGGAATGGGTGACGAACAGCGGAGGAATACACCACAAGATAATTGGCGACCTTAGAACACGAGGTTTGGCCAATTGATTTCAGGTTTGTTGATTGCTGGATTCATGGCGGACTATTCCTGCGGGGTAGGTGTTGAAGTGCATGTCGCTTTGGCAATCACTTTGATTGCTATTGGCGCATTTGCAGCCGTCTTTCTCCGAAACGCAACAACACGAACTTTCTGGTCAGTCGTTTTACTATCTTCCATCGGTTTGTTCGTTGCCAGTGCGGTTTCCTACTGGGCAATATACACTTGCGCAGATTTGCATGACGCCGCTCCTTGGACCAGTGGACTTGGCGACAATAAACTTGACTACGTGGTCTTCAGGAGTGCCTTGTTACTTCCCTGCTGGGCTATACCGCTGGTACTTATCTGTGGATATCTGAGAGCAAATGGCGGGGGACTAGAAATTCCGAAAGACCCAAGAATATGATCCGCCTCATCGAAAAAGGCCTGATGTTTGGCAACCTCGTCCACATCTCCAGCCCGGCTCTGGTCGAGCGGTATAACCGTGCGCTGCTGCATCTGGCGGGCAAGACCACTCAGCTTTCGGATTTCCATGTCGATATCTCGGGCTATTCGCCGGAGGTGGGGATTGAGCTGGACGATCCGCTCTACCTCAACCCCAACGGGGTCAACCGGCAGTTCATCCTGCTGACGACCGAACAGAAACGCGCGCCTTTGCTGAACGTCAAATTCTCGACCTCGCGCGATATCCTGCGCGAGTTCATCGAGATGAACGAGGCGCAGCTGTTCGCCCTGACCGCCACCGATGCGGTGGCCGGAGAGCTGGTGAACTCGGTCTTCAAACTCACTACGCCCGCCGACCTGCTGAACCTGCGCAAGATCGAGATTGAGGCCGATACCGTCGGCGGCACCCTGCGCAAGGCCGACCAACTGGCGGGCATGGTCGAGCGGTTCAAAACCGAAGAGGACGCCTGGTTCGACGACGTGCTGATCGCGAAGATGATCGAAACCGCCAAAGACACCGGTGACGTGACGCGCAATCCGGTCCACCTGCGCCACACCGCGTTCGAACAGCCGAATTTCTGGACGGCGCATTTCGGCGGGCTGTATCTGTTTCCCGACCTCGATCACCCGGCGGCGATTTGCATGGGCGACACGCCCGACGATCTGCCGATGGAGTTCGTCTTCCACAAATCGCAGCGCAACCGGATCGCCAAGTTTCTGGACTACAATGGTCTGGTCGAAACCATCATTGAAGCGCGCGGTGTGGATTCCGCCGCGATCCTGCAGCAGAAGATGGATTTTCTGACCGTCTCTGCCGCTGCGGATGCCGATATCGACCTGACCACGCTGGATCGCAGCGACATGCGGCGTCTGGCGCGCAACCACGCGGATCGCCTGCCCGACGCCTTTCACGGGTTGGCGGACTTGTTGCGCTGGGCGCGGGATGGCGGGCCGTGGCCGCGGATCACCTCGGACCATCCGGCCTATTTCTACACTCTGCGCGCGGCGGATACGCCGCACCGGGATCTGGTGAACATGCTGCTGGCCGAGCTTGCGCCGCTGGACCCGCGCCAGATGTTCATCTGCCATAAAGAGCTGTTCTACAGCACCTACGCCACATGGCCCGAGGCCAAGAAAGCCTATGTTGCCGACTTCCTCGCGCGCGAGTATCAGGTGGACAAGGCCGGGGCCCGCGCGGCGCTGTTCGGGCACGAACCGGATATGAGCGGCGAGGATCGGGTCAGCGATGCGGTGATTGCCCGCGTCGGCCCCTGGGGCGCGGTTGGAAAGGGTTGATATGATCGGAGCACTGCGCCTTATTCTGATCCTGCTGTTTCTCCAGACCGTCGCCTATTTTGCGCTGTCGATCTATTCGCGCTGGGTGCGGCGCCGCAAGCTTGAGGACTGGTGGGACGAAAAGGGCAAACGGGGCGATAAGGACGCATTTGTCGCACGCGGATTGCATGTCTACGACAATTCGTTCCGGCGCAAACTGATCCTGGGTGTCTATATTGTACCCTGGGTGGCGATTGGCGCGCTGATCTATTTTGTGAATTATATGTGAGGACGACAGCATGGCCTATGTGAAATGGGCGTTCATTATCATCTTCTGGGGCACGATTGCCGTGGTGCTGCAGTATTCCCTGCCGCAGCGCGACATCGTGCGGATCGTCAACACCTATGAAGAACGTCAGGACCTGAACGACTGGACCCGTATCTTCTGGTCCGAGCCCGAGGATCAGTCGGCCAGCCTGTCGAACCGCGATGTGCAGTTCATTCAGGCGGTCCGCGCCAATGGCAAACCGATTGTCTATCGCAACGAGGATACCGGCTGGGGCTGGCCCCCCTATTTCAAGTTCGACACCGCCAACCTTTATACCGAGGCGAACGACGCCAAATCGACCAAGGATGACCCGGACTGGGTTGCTGTCACTCATTACGGGTGGCGCAATGAGTTCATGTCGATCTTTCCCAATGCGGTTCTGATCAAACATGTCGAGGGGCCCGATGTTCGGCTGATCCCGTGGTTCAACATCATCTTCCTGACGGTCTTTGCAGCCTTGATCTGGGCGCTTTGGGTGCGCTGGCGGCGATTCCGGCAGCGCCGGATCGATCCCATGCTCGAAAATGTCGAGGACGGGCTCTATGCGGCGGGTGACGCGATTGAGGAAAAGCGAAACGGGTTCCGCCGGTGGATCGATAGCTGGAAGTCGAAATAGTCCCGGCATTGCCTGAGTCCTAAAGGGCCGGGTTCATCTGACGATGAACTCGGCATGCAATGCGCCCGCCGCCTTGATCGTTTTGAGAATATCGATCATGTCACGCGGCGATACCCCCAGCGCGTTCAGCCCCGCCACCACCTCGGACAGGGTGGTTGCTTCGGGGATTTCGGCCAGACCGGTGCCTTCCTCTTCCTCGATATTCGCAAGCGTTCTTGGCACGACGACGGTTTCGCCTTGCGCGAACGGGTTGGGCTGCACGGCAATCGGGGCTTCCTCAACCGTCAGGGTCAGGTTGCCCTGTGAGACTGCGACGCGCGAGATACGCACCTCTTGCCCCATGACGATTGTACCTGACCGTTGATCGACCACGACACGGGCTTTAGTTTCCGGTTCAACAAGGATATTTTCGATCCGGCCAATGGCATGGGCGGTCGACACGGATTGCGTAGCCTCGATGTTCAACTGAACCGTGCCGGAATCGCGCATGATCGCGACGGCGCGGTTGAATTCGGTGTTGATGGCCCGCTCGATCCGGCTGGCGGTGGTGAAGTCCGGCTCGCGCAGGGCCAGCCGCATCTGGGTCAGGGTCGACAGGTCAAAGTCGATTTCCTTTTCCACCCGCGCGCCCGAGGGGATGACCCCGGACGTGGGCACCCCGCGCACGACCGAGGCGGCCTCGCCCTCGGCCACCGCGCCGCCGGCCAGAACGGTGCCCTGGGCCACCGCGTAGATCTGGCCATCGGCGGCGTTCAGCGGCGTCATGATCAGGGTGCCGCCCAGCAGGCTGCCGGAATCCCCGATGGCCGAAACCGTCACGTCGATCTGGCCGCCGACCCGCGCAAAGGGGGGCAGGCTGGCCGTGACCAGAACCGCCGCGACGTTTTTGGGCCGGAAGTCCTCACCCGTGACATTGACGCCCAGCCGTTCGAGGATGTTCGACATGATCTCTTCGGTGAATGGCGAATTCCGCAACCCGTCGCCGGTTCCGTTCAGGCCGACAACAAGGCCGTAACCGACCAGATCGTTGCCGCGAACCCCGTCGAAATTCACCAGATCCTTGAGCCGGATCGCCCCAGCCGAGGCCAGACCGGGCAGCAGCATCAGAAGAAAAACCAGAACCCTCATCTCAGGAAGTTCACCAGCGACAGGCTCGCGTTCCGCACGGTGACGGAATACAGGCTTTCCAGTTGGAACTGGACGGTTTGCAAACTGGCCGCCGTTTCATAAGGGTCCGCTGCGACCAGCGTGTTGCGGCTGTGTTCAAGGCTGGTCCGCGCGGCCGCGTTGCGGATGGCCGCCTGTTCGACGCGCGCCTCAGCAGCCCCGACCTGTGCCCGCAGGTTCACCGTGTCGTTCCGCGTATTGGCCAGATCGACGCCCAGTTGCGTGAACAGGGTTGCCCTTTGGCCCGGCGGCAGGGCCAGCGCAGTGTCCGAGGCCAGCACGGCCAGCGCCACATCCCTGAGCGCGTCTTTGAATGTCGGGTCGGTTGCGGTGATGGGCACGTCGATCCGCTCATTTTCCGAGATGTTCATCGGGGCCAGCGGCGCGTTTGACCCTTGATAAATCACCGTGTCAAACCCTGCGGGATTGTTGAACCAGGCCTCGGCGGCAGTGCGAATGTCTGTCACCGTTGTCAGGCCGGTCAGTTCCGTCTGCAACGCCGTCAGAAGCGTGTCCGCGGACGGCAGCGGAGAGACATCCGTTGCCACACCCGCAAACAGGCTGCGCCCGCCCGCCCGCGTGTTCAGGGCGGACATCATCGTATCAAGCTCATTGCGGGCCTGGACCGAGGCCTGTTCATGTGTGACCGTGTGGATCGACATTCCGAACGACAGCAAAGAGGCGGTGATTTCGCCCAGCGAGCCGTCAAAGGTCGTCAGGCTTTGCTGCATGGCGTCGGTGAACAGACCGGCCTCGGCGGTGGCGATCCGGAACGCGTCGAGTCGGGCAAGGCTGTGGTCCAGATCCAGCAGTTGCGAATAGTCGCCGCCCAGATGGCCGGATACATCCTGCACTTTGCCGGTCGACATCTCATAGGACAGGGTTTCGATCTGGGTTTTGATCTCGGTGGCGCGGGTCCGAAGGGTCATGCCCCGGGCCAGATCGCCAATGGCATTCAAGTTCATGGTCACAACCTCAGCAGGGTTTGCAGCAGTTCATCGACGACGGTGATGACCCGGGCATTCGCGGCATAGGCCTGTTCGATCTGCATCAGGCTTTGCAGTTCCTGATCGGTATCCACGCCCTGTTCAGCCTCGATCTGGGCCATGTGCACCTGCGCCGTGTTGGCGAAGGTTTTGCGCTGCGCGGCGACATGGGCGTTGGCGCCCGCTTTCGATTGCAGCGCCTCGGTCAGTTCGGCGGCGCGCAAATTGCCGGTGCCGAACAGCGCGCCCGGGACAGGGCGGGCGTCGTTCAGAATCGCACCAAAGGCCTGCAGTTGGGTTGCGTCCCCCGGGTTTCCCGGCGTTGCCGCGCCAAGGCCCGCACGCAGTTTCCAACTGTCACCCCCGGCGTCGGGGTCGACCACCGGATTGAGCGCGATGCGGGAAGCAATCCCGGTCATGGTCGCCGGATCGAACCGGTTTCCGGCATCCGTGAACAACCCCGGATCGGTTGCGCCAGCGGTTGGGTCCAGTCCGGGGGTTTCAAACCGCTCGACAAGATCGCGGGCCACGGTGTCCAGTTGGTCCTGCGCGGCAATTGCCAATTCGTCACGAATGGTGAACTGCGCGGCCAGCGCTCCGCCCCTGATCTGGGCGGTGTCGCCACTGGTGCGGACCGGCTTGCCGTTCATCTCCAGCCCCGACAGCAGCCCGTTGGCGACTGTCATGTGTGGTTTGGTCTCGCCGGTGGTCGAAAAGGTGAACTCTGCAGCCTTGCCCTCCAACAGGATCAGCCCGCCATCGGAATAGAGCGAGACCTGATCGTTGCTACGCGCCACGACATTGACCGGAATCAGCTCGTTGACCTGATCAATCAGAACCTGCCGCTGATCCAGCAAAGCGCCGGTGTCGCCGCCAGAATTGCGAATGGCGGGGATCTTGGCGTTCAACGCCTCGATATCCTGCAGCGTCTGGTTCAGGCGGTCGATCTGTGTGCCGATTGTGCGGTCGGCATCCGACCGTGCCTGCCGCAAACCCTCGGACGCGGTGTTCAGGCCGGTTGCAAGATCCGCGCCTGCGCGGGCCACCTGAGTCAGACGTTCGGCGGAATCGGGCAGGCTGGCGGCGGTGATCAGACTGCCCTCAAACGCGGACAGCCGCGCCGTCAGCGATGTGGGGTCATCGGCAGAGCCGACCAGTCCTTCGAACCCTGTATGAAAGTCGGACAGCGCCGTCTGCCGCGCCAGATCGGCATCGGTCGTGCGCCTGTTGGCGGTCAGGACAGGGTCCTGATGCCGGATCACGCCGACGGTGCGCACCCCGTTGCCCGAGATCGGGCTGGTGGCCAGTTCAAGAGACCGGCGTGCATAGCCCGGTGTCAGGGCGTTGGCGATATTCCCTGACACCACTGCCGCCCCGCGGCTGGCGGCGGTCAGCCCGCCCAAGGCGTTGTTCAAGGCCGTCGACATGTTCATGATACCGCTCCTTTCCCGCGTTCAAGACCCGGATTACCGTTTGATATTCGTGGTTTCCTGCAACATCTCATCCACCGTCTTGATGACCGTGGCACTGGACGAATAGGCGCGCTGCGTCTGGATCAGCGAGGTCAGCTCGGTCGCGACATCAGTGGTCGATTCCTCGCGCGCGAATGAAACGAGGTCTCCGGTCGGGCCTTCCCCTGCATTCCACAGAAAAAACGTGCCGCTTTCCCGTGAGGGCGCATAGGTCTGGCTGTCGAGCGCGGTCAGGCCGTTGGGGTTTGGCACATCCGCCAGCGGAATCTGGTACATGCGGCGGCTGATGCCGGTATCGTAGAAGGCGTAGACATATCCGTTTTCATCCACCTGCACGCTGGTCATTGTGCCCACGGCGGAACCGTCGCGAGTGATCGAGACCGGCGCGAACGTGTCGGAGAGCTGTGTGATGCCGTCCGCGTCGCCGATCAGGCCGATGTTTACCTCCATCGGGCCGCCTGCGACGTTGACCACGACGCTGCCGGTGGCCGGGTCATAGGCGCCGCCGGATACAGGCGTGACGCTGGCCAGAGTGCCCCCGGCGGTGCGGCTGTCGGTGAAAGTCAGCGTGTATTCCCCGATCGCTGCACCGCCCGATGCGGAATCGCGCAGGATCATTGTCCATTCATTGCTGGACCCGGTCGCGGGGACTGTCGGAACCAGTTCGATGTCGACACTTTCGGATTTGCCCAGATTGTCGAAATACTCGACCGAGAGCGGCTGCATGTCGCCGGGTGCACCTGCGTCGGTCGCGGTTGCGGGCAGGTTCATCCGCAGGTTCATCTGCGTGGTGGGCGCGCCGGACAGTTGATTGACACTCAGCTGAATGGGCTCCAGCGCGGCGGGGGTGTCGCGCGACACGGCAGGGATCGACCCGTCCGCCGCCGCGCGCCATCCCAGCAGGACAAGGCCGGATTCGGTGACAAGATACCCCTCATCATTGGTGCGGAACGAGCCCGTGGTGGTCAGCAGCATCTCGTTCGAGCCGCCCGCGATTTGCGAGCTTGGGCGCACCGGCAGCATCCCGCGCCCGCGCACCGCCAAATCGGTAGAATTGTTGGTGGTCACCAGCGATCCGCGCTGGTCGATCAGGCGCTGGCTGGTTGTCCGGACGCCGCCCGCCGAATAGCTGCCGCCCTGACCGGACGTGACCATGGAATGAAAATCCGTCTCGACCCGTTTGTAGCCGAAGGTGGAGGAATTCGCGATGTTGTCCGAGATCGTGGCCAGCCTGTTGGCATTGGCCTTCAACGCCGCCACACCTGCATTCAGCGAAGAGGAAATTGTCATCGGCACGCCCTTCTGTTGCGTCAATCGTTGATGCAACAGGTAACGCGCCGGGCCTTAACAGCGCGCTAACAGGTAAAATGCGTTCTACTCTTCATGGGGCGCGCAGGAAAATGACCTCGATCCTGTTGTTGCGCACATCCATCGGGTTTTGGCTGGACAGGTCGCGGTCGGCATGGCCGGTCACGCGGTCGAACCGCTTTGCTGCAACGCCCTTGTCCTGCAGCAGTCGGCGCACCACCCGCGCGCGGTCGGTGGACAAGACCCAGGCCGGGTTGCGGGCCAGCACGACCGGAGAAGCGCTGACATGCCCTTCGACCGACACCGGATTTGTCACCAGATCCGAGGCGCGGGCCACGAACAAAGCCAGCGCGCGCATCATCGGCGTGGGCTTGTCCGAACCCGATTCAAACAGCGGCTGGTCGTCGGTATCGAACAGCTCGACCACCAGCCCTTCGTCGGTGACGCGCGTGACGATATGTTTGAGGATCTTGTCAGAGACCTCGCTTTCTCCGGTGCGACCAAGCAGTTCCGCCTGAAGCGTTGCGAAATCTTCTGCCGGCCCGTCGCTGCCGTCTTTCGCGGCCACGCCGGTCGCACCGCGCGCACGCTTGGCTTCAGTCGGGTAGCGGCTGATGGCACCGGTGCCGTTTTTGACCAGCACCTCTTCCGAAAACATGCTGTCGCCGCCAAAAACGCCATCGCCGCCACCCGAATTCGGGCTGAGCGGTATTGTCGGCGAAAAGTAATCCGCCAGACCCTTGCGTTGTTTTTCCGTCGTTGCGTTCAGCAGCCACATCAACATGAAGAAGGCCATCATGGCCGTTACAAAGTCCGCATACGCGACCTTCCACGCGCCGCCATGGTGGCCATCGCCCCCTGACACACGCTTCTTCTTGATGATGATTGGCGCCGCATTGGATTGCGCACCCATCTCCACCACCTTTTTATCACCCGATTACAGGCATAGCAGCGGAGGCGTTAAGGCAGGCTTAACACTTAAAACTGTCGCGACTTTAGCCTAGCGCGGCAAACCGGCTGAGGCGCGGCGCAGGATCAGAGACAGGCGGTTGAAACTGTTTTCGATCCCTTCAGAATCTGGTTTACCAAAGAAGGTGTCCAGTTCCTCATGCACGCGCACCGCCTGATCCAGAAGCGGGTCCGCGCCTTCGGAATAGAGCCCGGCCTTGATCATCACTTCGGATTGCTCGTAACTGCCGACCAGTTTGCGCGCCTCGGCGATCATCTGGTTCTCGGCCTCGGTCGCCGCCCCCGGCAGGCTGCGCGAAACCGACCGGCTGAGGTCGATTGCCGGGAACCGGCCCCGTTCGGCAATCTCGCGGCTGAGGACGATATGCCCGTCCAGCACCCCGCGCAGAATATCTGCGATAGGTTCATCCATGTCCGATCCTGCGACCAGCACGCTGAACACCGCGGTGATGTCGCCCTGATCCTGCGTTCCGGGCCCGGCCCGTTCGCACAGATTGGCGATTAACGGAGTGACCGAGGGCGGAAACCCCCTTAGCGACGGCGATTCGCCCATCGCCACGGCGATTTCGCGATGCGCCTCGGCAAACCGGGTGACCGAATCGGCCAGAAACAGGACGTTCAGCCCCTGATCGCGCAGATATTCGGCCACCGACATGGCCGACCAGGCGCACCGCCTGCGCGACAGAGCCGACTGATCCGACGTAGCAGCCACGACAACCGAGCGTTTCATCGCCTCGGGTCCGATGGCCTGTGCCACGAACTCATTCACCTCGCGCCCGCGTTCGCCGATCAGGGCCACCACAACAGCGTCCGCCTGCATCGACCGGGCCAGCGTGGCTAGCAGGGTGGACTTGCCGACACCCGATCCGGCAAACAGCCCCACCCGCTGCCCGCGCACAATGGGCAGCATGGTATTGAGCACGGACAGCCCGGTAGGACTGCGCTGGCCCAGAGCTTTGCGCTGAACCGCGGGCGGCGGGGGTTGCATGATATCCCGGTCCTGCACCCCGCCCAGCAGGGGCTTGCCGTCCAGGGGCTGTCCGAACGGGTCGATCACGCGGCCCAGCCAGTGCATCCCCGGCGCAAATCCGGGCGTTGGGGTCAGGGTCACACAATCGCCAAGACTGACCCCGTCCGGGGCCGCGCCGGGCAACATATGGATGTGATCAGCGCCTACATGCAGCACCTCACCCGCCAGATCGGGACCCGCGCGGCGCTGCAGCGACAGCAGATCACCGATTCGCGCCTGTCCGGTCAGGCCGCTGACCTCGATCACGCCATGGGCGACGCCGGACACAAGCCCGACATGCCGGATCGCGGACAACCGGTCGAATTCGCATTTCAGACGCATCGGGTCGAGATCGGACATCGTGGGTTCTCCAACTGAGTTTCTGAAAACGCTTTCTAAAGGAATCGGAGTTAAGCCTTGATTGAAATTGATCGAGGGAGAAGCCCCGATGTTCTATGACCTGAACGTCTTTAAAACAGCGTACGCCATGGCAACCCATGCCGGGCAACGGCAGGCCGTCATCGCGCGCAACATGGCCAATGCGGATACGCCGGGCTATCAGCCCCGCGATCTCGAACCCTTTCAGACCGCTTTCGAAAATGCAGGCCCTGCGACCGGCATGACAGCCACCCGGCAGGGGCATCTGAACGGCGATACCGCGGCGCGCTGGGCGGAACAGGCTGCGGCCCCTTCGGGGGACCCCAACGGCAATGGTGTCTCGCTTGAGGAGGAGATGCTGAAAGCGGTCGATGTGAAACGCCAATATGACCGCGCTCTGACCATCTACCGCTCGTCCATCGGCATTTTGCGCACCAGCCTGGGTCGCGGGTGATGAGCGACTTTTCCCATTCCCTCACTGCCTCGGCCAGCGGTTTGCGCGCGCAGGCGGCGCGGTTGCGCCATGTGTCCGAGAATATCTCAAACGCCGATACGCCCGGATACCGGCGCAAGACCGTGCCGTTTGAAACGATCCAGAAGGATGGCAAATCAGTGGTTCAGGCAGGTCGCGTGCAGCTTGACCGGCGCGCGTTGTCGCGCATCCACGACCCCAGCCATCCGATGGCGGATGAAAGCGGGCACTACCTCGGCTCGAATGTCGATCTGATGATCGAGATCGCCGACGCGCGCGAGGCCCAGCGCAGTTATGAGGCCAACCTCAAAATGTTCGACCAGACCCGGCAGATGTCGTCGTCGCTGATGGATTTACTTCGCAAATAAAGGACAGCCAGAATGGATATCCGATCACTTACCGCCGCGCAGAACTACGCGGTCGCCCGCCCGGCCACGCAGGCCGACCCGGATCACGCCGGACTTGGACAGGGGCTGCGGTCCACGTTTCAGGATTTCGCCGCCACCCTGAAACACAGCGAGCAGATGGCCCAGACCGCGATGACCGGTCAAGCCGATCCGCATGCTTTGGTGCAGGCGCTGGCGCAGACCGAACTGGCGGTGGAAACCGCAGTGATCGTCCGCAACAAGGTGGTCGAGGCCTATCAGGAAATCCTGCGGATGCCGGTCTGACCCGATGCTGAGCGAAGGTCTGTTCTACGACATCATGCGCCAGGCGCTGTGGGTCGCGGTTATCACCTCGGTCCCGATCCTGGCGGTGGCGCTGATCTCGGGCCTGATTGTGGGTCTGTTCCAGGCGCTGACCTCGGTGCAGGAAATGACGCTGACCTTTGTGCCCAAGCTGATCGCCATCGTCATCGTGTTCTGGATTTCGATGGGCTTCATGACCCAGACCTTGGTTACGTTTTTTACAGGAACGTTGGTTCCATTGATCGCAGGAGGCCGCTGATGGACACCGCCTATGTCACCCTGTCCCGCCAGTCCGGGCTGATGAATGAAATGCGGTTGGTGGCGAACAATATCGCCAATGCCAGCACCACCGGATACCGGCAGCAGGGGCTGGTGTTTTCCGAGTTCATTCAGGACATGCCGAACACGCCGTCCCTGTCGATGAGCCGGGCCGAGGTGCGCAACACCTCGATGCAGCAAGGCGTGCTGACCGAGACCGGAGGCCAGTTCGACTTTGCCATCGAGGGCGACGGGTTCTTCATGGTCGAAACCCCGGAGGGCAACCGCCTGACGCGCGCGGGCCGCTTTACCCCCAACGCGCAGGGCGATCTTGTGGCGATGGACGGAGCGCGTGTGCTGGACAGCAACGGTGCCCCGGTGTTCATCCCGCCCGATGCCGCGTCGATTGATGTGGGCAGCGACGGCACGCTCAGCGTGAACGGGCAGGCGCTGGGCCAGATCGGCGTCTACCGCGTTACTGAGCCGGGGGAATTGGTGCGCGAAGGCAATACGCGGTTTCGTCCCGGCGGCGATGTCGAGCCGGTTCCGGAATCGGTCGTCGTACACCGGTTTCTGGAAGGCTCGAACGTGAATGCCATCGGGCAGGTATCGCGGCTGATCGAGATTCAGCGGGCCTATGAACTGGGTCAAAGCTTTCTTGAAACCGAAGACGAACGGGTTCGGGCCGCTGTCAAGGCGCTGATCCGCTGATCTGCCGAAACAGGAGAATTTCACATGCGTGCATTGAAAATCGCAGCGACGGGCATGACCGCGCAGCAGATGCGGGTCGAGACGATCTCGAACAACCTCGCCAACATGAACACCACCGGCTACAACGCCCGCCGGGCCGAGTTTGCCGATCTGCACTATCAGCAGATGGCGCGGGCGGGGACGGTGAACGCCTCGGATGGGACGGTTCTGCCGACCGGCATTCAACTGGGCCTTGGCGTGCGTCCGTCTGCGGTGACGGTGCAACTGGCGCAGGGCGGGCTGTCGGCGACCGGCAGCGATCTGGACGTCGCCATCGAAGGGCGGGGCTATCTGGAGGTGACGCTGCCCGGCGGCCAGTCGGCCTTTACGCGGGATGGCAGCCTGAAACGGTCGGCTGAGGGGCTGATCGTCACTTCGGACCGCTTTGCGGTTGCACCCGCGATCACCATCCCCGACGATGCGCGATCCATTTCGATCAACGCCTCGGGTGAGGTGTATGCCTATTTCGACGACACCCCCGAAGGGCAGTTGCTGGGTGAATTCACACTGGCCAGCTTCTCGAATGCCAAGGGGCTCGAGGCGATTGGCAGCAACCTGTTCAAGGAAACCGAAGCCTCTGGCGCGCCGGTTCCGGGTGTGCCGGGTGAAGATGGGTTGGGAACGCTGCGGCAGGGCTACCTCGAGGACAGCTCGGTCGATGCCGTGCGCGAAGTGACCGAACTGATCGAGGCGCAGCGGGGATATGAAATGAACGCCCGCGTCATCTCGGCCGTCGATCAGATGATGAGCGCAACGACACAGGTGCGCTGATGCGGTTGACGGTAGTGTTCCTGACTTTGATTGCGCCCGCGATGACCTTTGCCGACATCGTGGTGCCAACACGGACCATTCGAGCGAAAGAGGTCATCCTGGCCGCCGATCTGGAAACCAAACCCGAGGATTTCCCGGGGGTCGTGACCGAACCAGATAGGTTGATCGGGCAGGAAGCGCGTGTGGCCCTGTATCCCGGCCGCCCCATTCGTGACGCAGATGTCGGGCCGCCAGCCATCGTGGACCGCAACGATCTGGTTCTTCTCGTTTTCAATCGCCAGCCCCTGTCGATCACCACCGATGGCCGGGCCTTGGGGCGCGGAGCCGCCGGGGACAGGATCCGCGTGATGAACCTGTCCTCTCGCACAACTGTCACCGGGCGCATCCGGCCCGACGGAAAGATCGAGGTAAAGTAATGTCCGGACTGTCAAAAACCCTGTTGTTAACCGTTTTGGCCGTATCCGCCTGTGGCCGGTTCGATCACCTTGGAAAGCCCCCCAGCCTGACGCCCAACGATCAGTCGCCCGAGCAGGTTGCCATGTTGTGGCCGGGCTTGCCTCTGCACACGCAACCGCAGCGGACCGTTGACGGATCGTCGCTCTGGAGCGGCGGCCAGCAGTCGCTGCTGGGGGATCAGCGGGCGATCAAAAAAGGCGACATCCTGACGGTTGTGATCGAACTGGATGAAAAGGCCGAGATTTCCAACAACACCAACCGGTCCCGGTCCGCCTCTGAAAGCCTTGAGGTTCCCAGCCTGTTCGGCCTGCCGCAACGGCTTCAGGACAAGCTGCCCGAGGGCGCGTCGCTGGATGAAGCGGTCTCGGTTGAATCGGACGCGTCGACCGCGGGGCGCGGATCGGTCCGGCGCAATGAAAAATTGACCTTGCGGGTGGCGGCAACCGTGCTGGATGTGTTGCCAAACGGGGTTCTGTCGATTTCCGGCTCGCAGGAGTTGCGGGTCAATTTCGAACTGAGGGAGCTGCTGGTCGCCGGCTATGTCCGCCCGCAGGATATCTCGCGCCAGAACGAGATTACCTATGACAAGATCGCGTCGGCGCGGGTGTCGTATGGCGGGCGCGGGCAGATCACGGATGTGCAGCAGCCGCGATACGGCCAGCAGATTCTCGATTCCCTTCTGCCGTTCTGAGGTGCCGACATGTTGAAGATCGTGATGCCTGTCGTGTTTCTGTGCGCCGGACTGGGCGTTGGTGTGGGTGCCGGGGTTTTCCTGGCCCCTTCGGACACGCCCGAGGCGAAGGAGAAGCCTAAGGGCAAAGAGGCAAGCGTAGAGCCCAAGGTCAAGAAAGACGGCGAGGGGGAGTACGAATATCTCAAGCTGACCAAGCAATTCGTCATCCCCGTTGTCGAGGACGATCAGATTTCGGCCATGGTCACCGTGTCGCTGAGTCTGGCGGTGAAACCCGCCGCGACCGAGAGGTTCTATGCCATCGAACCCAAACTGCGCGACAGTTTCCTGCAGGTTCTTTTTGACCATGCAAACACCGGCGGGTTCGACGGCGCTTTCACCCAATCCGGCAATCTGAATGTCCTGCGCAAAAGCCTGTTTGAGGTGGCGCATAAGGATCTGGGCGATGATGTGTCTCAGGTGCTGATCATGAGTATCAATCGTCAGGACACCTGAACCCCCGCGTCCCGCCCCAGCCGTCACCCTGTCTGCTTCTTGATTAGCGCGCGCCGGAGGTCCTGTTTTTGCGTCTCCAGCAGGCCCTCGACGGCCTGTTTGCGGCCAAACGCGTGCCGCAGCTCTGCAAGCGCCTCGTTCTTGCGGGCCCGCAGCCGGGCGAGATCGGTGTTAAGGTGCCGGCGCGTTGCGGATTCCCACCCGTTCCAAAGGATATCTGTGCCTGTGACCCGGTAACCCTCGGCCCCGGCACCGTTGGCGCGCGCCATTTGAACCTGTGCGTCCAGCCGGGCCAGATCTTGCTGCAGTTTGGCTTCGGCCTCGAGCACTGGGCGAAGGGCCTGGTGTTTTTGCTGAAACACGGCCTCGGTCGCCATCGCGAGATTTGCCAATCTGGTTCGGTTCATCGGATTTGCCCTTTGACCCGTTTTTGCATCGCCTCGGCGAACCGGATCGCCGCGGCGACCGGGCGGTAGAGGTTTTCGGGTACCTCCTGCCCGATCTCGACCGTTGCATGCAGTGCCCGTGCGGTCGGGGGATCGGAATGGATCGGAACGTCGGCCCCCACGGCAGCGGACCGGATCGCCGCCGCCACTTCGTCCACACCCTTGGCGACGCAGACCGGGGCGGTACCGGCAGCGCGTGACCATTTCAGGGCAACGGCAAAATGGGTCGGGTTCACGATCACCACATCCGCCTTCGGAACATCAGCCATCATCTGATTGGTCGCGATGTCCTGCGCCCGTTGCCGCCTCTGCTGTTTCACATGCGGATCGCCCTCGGCATCCTTGGTCTCATCCTGGATTTCCTTGCGCGACATCCGGTTCTTGCGCACGTGCTCGGCCTGTTGCCAGAGGTAATCGACCACGCCGATGGCCAGCGCGACGGCGATCACGATGAAGAGAAAGCGAAACAGCAGGTTCATCATCAACAGGATCGATGAGCCGGCGGGTGCCGCGCTGGCCGACAGGATTTCGGTCAGGTTGGCGTGCAGAAACAGCGCAAGGCAGGTGCCGTAGATCACGAGTTTGAAAAAGCTTTTGGCAAATTCGAACAGGCCGCCGCGCCCGAATTTGTTCTTTGCGTTGGACACGATGGAGATGCGCGACAGTTTTGGTTTCAGCTTGCCGGGCGCAAAGATCAGGGCGCGCTGGGCGATCAGGCTCAGCAAAACGGCGGCCATCGGCAGGGCAAACAGAATAACCGCAGGCACCAGAGCGCCGGTCAGCATACCGGCGACCGGAGCGGCGGCAGGCCCCGAAGATACCAGTTGCGCAATGGCATCGGATTGATCGATCAGCACAACGAACAGGGTGCCAAGGCGATCCGCCACATAGTTTCCGGCGGCCAGCAGGGCGATCAGAAGGCCGGAATAGGCGGCCACGGCGGACAGGTCGTTGGACTTTGCGACCTCACCCTTTTCGCGCGCTTTCAGCAGCTTCTGAGGGGTCGGCTCAAAGGATTTGTCGCTGTCGTCTTCCGTGGCGCTCATCATCGCCCCCCGGTCGGGTTCAGGATGAAGGCAAACAGGGCGTCCGACCAGACCGACAGGATCAGCGGCGTTCCGGCGAACAGCAGAAACAAGCCCGCGAAGGTGATCGCAGGGGCGCCGACAAAGGCCACCATCAGTTGCGGCATGGCCCGGTTGATCACCCCGAGCGCCAGATTATAGATCAGCGAGGCGATGACAAACGGGGTCGCAAGCGCAAAGGCCAGCCCGAAGCTGTACGAAATCCGCTGCACACCCCATTGCGACAGATCCGCCGCTGCCGGGGCCAGCCCCATGGGAAACAATGTGTAGCTGTGGATCAGGAACTGCGCCGCGCGGATGTGCAGCCCCATCAGCGCGGCCAGCGCCAGCCCCGCGATCGTCAGCAGATATCCCATCGCCGGAACCGGATCGACCGCCGCGCCGCCCAGAATCTGCGAGAGCGAGGTCGATTGCGCGGCGATGGACCCCGCCGTCTGCAGCGCAAGCACAAACAACCGCAAGCCCATGCCCAGGGCCATCCCGATCAGCACCTCGGTTATAACGAGACGCACCATGTGCAGCACTCCGGGCGCGAGTGCCGGGGGCGGAACTGCCGGGATCACGATCAAGGTGAACGCCACGGCAATTCCAAGTTTGACCCGCACCGGGATGCTGCGCTCACCAAAGGCGGGCAGCAGGGACACCAGCGCCGACACCCTCAGAAACACAGCGAAGGCTTGCCAGAGCCCCGCGCCCAGTTGCGACAGCAATTCGGGCGGCAGGGCGATCACGCGGGTACCGTTCCGACAAGGGCCGGTCGCGCCTCGAGCCCGATTTCTTCAAAAGACAGGACCGGATTTGCAACGCCGCGCGCCTGCATGATCGTGCGCAGCATGCGGCGGCGGCGGGTCGAGGTGACGACCGCCGGAAACAGCCCGTGATCGGCCGAGCGGCTGACGCTTTCAACCATGCCGTCCGCCAGCTTGTTGAACAGGTTCGGGGGCAGGGCCACGTCGACCCCGGCGGTCTGGGTGTCGATCTGGTAGGTGGCAAACGTATCCTCCCACTCAGGCGCAAGCTGGATCAGGGGGATCGACCCGTCCTCGCGTTTCATGTCGGCAACAAGTTGAAAACCCAGTCGCTGCCGGACCAGTTCGCAGATGCCTTCGGGCTGGGTGGTGGTCAGCCGCGCCTCGGCCACGCTTTCCAGGATCAGCGCCATGTTGCGGATCGAGACACGTTCGTCCAGCAACAGGCGCAGCACGGCGTGCAGCGTGTCGATGGGAACCTTGTCGGGGATCAGCTCGTCCAGCAGCTTGCGGTTCGCCTCGGCCCGGACCGGATCGCTGAGCCGGGTCATCTCCGACAACAACCGGCGCAGGGATTTCAGGGTCAGCAGGCGCGAGAAGTTCTGTTTGATAATCTCAAGCAGATGGGTCGCAAGAATTTCCGGCGGCGACACGATGGTTGCGCCGTTCAGCGTCGCCTCCTCCTGATCCTTGGGCAGAATCCAGCGCGCGGGCGCGCCGTAGACGGGTTCGGTGACGTCATTGCCGTCGGGCAGCAGGTCCGCGCCGTCCTGAACCAGCGCCAGCACAAGATCCGGGTTCAGAACGCCGCGTGCCTGTTCGACGCCCTGCACCTTGACTACGTAAGTGCCGGTGGGCAGGTCTGCGCGGTCGGTCAGTCGGATTTCGGGCAGGATCAGGCCGAAGGTTGAGGCGACATAGGTGCGCATATTGGCGATCCGCGCGTCCAGACCGGTGCCGGGGTTCAGCACCATGCTGACAAGATCGGGGGCAAACTCCAGATGCACATCGTCCAGATCAAGGATGTCGCCGATGGCCTGAGAGACGGGTGCGTCGGTCTGGGCCTCGGGTTTCAGCGCCTCGGCTTGGGCCGTTTTTTGGCTCTGAAACACCGTGTAGGCGGCATAGCCCAGCACGGCGGCCCCCAGAATGAAAGGCAGGAACGGCAGGCCGGGCACCAGTGCGAACAGCACCATCAGCACAGCCACCGTCCCCAGCGCCGCCGGATGCCGCCCGAGTTGCGAGAAGATCGCGCTGTCGGTTGCGCCTTGCGTGCCACCCCGCGCCAGCAGCAAGGCCGAGGCAATTGAGATGATCACCGCCGGAAACTGCGACACCAGCCCGTCGCCCACGGTCAGAATCGCATATGTCTCAAACGCCGAGGCGACGGGCATGCCGTGCACGATCACGCCCATGACCAGACCCATGACAAGGTTCAGCAGGGTGATCAGCAGACCGGCAACCGCATCGCCCTTGACAAACTTTGACGCACCATCGAGCGAGCCGAAAAACGTTGTCTCCTGCTGTTCACGCTCGCGCCGTTCCTTGGCCTGTTGGTGGTCGATGGCCCCGGCGGACATGTCGCTGTCGATGGCAAGCTGTTTGCCCGGCATCCCGTCCAGCGCGAAACGCGCGCCGACCTCGGCCATGCGGGCCGCCCCTTTGGTTATCACCATGAAATTGACGATCAGCAGCACGCCGAACACCACGAGGCCCAGGAAGATGCTGCCGCCCATGACGAAACTGGCAAAGCCTTCGATCACATCCCCGGCGGCGTTTGGCCCGGTATGGCCCTGACCGATGATCAGCTTGGTCGAGGACACGTTCAGCGACAGCCGCAGCATCAGCGAGGCCAGCAGGATTGTCGGGAAGGACGAGAAATCCAGGGGCCGCTCGATGAACAGGGTCAGGGTAAAGATCAGGATCGCCAGCGCGAATGAGGCCGCAAGCCCCACATCCAGCACCCAGGCGGGCATGGGCAGGATCATCATCACGATGACCGTCATCAACGCCAGCGCCAGCAGAACGGTGGGCGAAAACAGGGACCGGGCGTCGATCTTGGGCACGGTAGGCTCCTAGTTGAAGGCGATAAAGGCGATGGCGGTGTCGGCGGCAGGCATCAGAGAGCCCAGCGAACCGCTTCGGGGTTGCGCGGTTTGCAGCGGGATCAGTGGCGCTGCTCCGGTAAAAGGATCGCGCGGCGCAGATGCGGTTTGCCGGGTGGGGTTGTCATCCAACTGCGCCATTACCGCCCGAAACCGACCTTTGTAGGCCTGCGCAAGGCTGTCGGTGCGCGAATGATAGGCCCCGGCGGCAGCGGGCCACGAGCCAAGCTCGGCATGCAGGTCTTTCAGGAAGCGGGCGGCATAGGTGGCGTTTTCATCCGGGTCGAACATGGCGTCGATCGAGCGGAACGCCTTGCCGTGCCAGCGGTAATTGATCTGAAAGCAGCCGATATCGAAACTGCGCTGACCCGCCTTGAAAATCCGGAACAGATAGGATTTGGCCTCGATCTCGGATTTGAACCAATAGCCTTGCCCTTCGACATTGATCGTCCAGGGCCACGGGGTCAGGCGGCCATTCTGCGCCCGCCCGGTTTCCACCCGCGAGATTGCGCGCAACACGTCCAGCGGAACCCCCTCATGAACAGCGGCGCGACGGGCCGCGTGATCGCATATCTCGCCGGTTCGGGCGTCCGGCAGGGCAAACCCGGCCTGTGCGGCAAGCACAAGCATCAGGGATACAAAAACGGTCTTGCGATAGGGCATTCTGCCGGTCCGGGATTCTGATCAATCCGGGCCAAGCTAGTCACTTATGGGTTTACAGAGGGTTAGCGCTGGTTATTTCCGGTCAATCCGCCGGCCAAAAACAACGCTGGTATTGGTGCGCAGCACGCCGGGGATTTTGGCCAGATCGTCGACCAGTATGTCCAGATCCTCGATCCGGGGGGCCTCGGCGGACAGAAGCAGGTCGAACTCGCCATTGATCGACAGGCAGCGTTTGACCTCGGGGTAGGTTTCCAGCCGTTTGATGATGCGGGTGGTTTCCTTTTGCTGCACCTCGAGCAGGACAACGACCTGAACCTTGGGGGCATCCTCGGAACGGTTCAGAATGACCGCATAGCCTGCGATGTCGCCCCGGTCTTCCATCCGTTTGATGCGTTCATGCACCGTGGTCCGGGCCACGCCCAGTTTCGCTGCGATTTTCGTGGTCGACTCGCGGGCGTTGTGTTGCAGGGCGGCGATGATGCGGCGGTCAAGCTGATCCATTAGGTCTCCGGCATGGGGTCGCTCTGGTGTAGAGCAGATGGGTGCCGGGGCTCAAGGCTTGTGCGCGGCCTGTGCCGTTTCCGACCGGGGCCAGAGCGCCAGCGCGGCCACCAGCCCCAGAACCGCAGCACTTGTCATGCCCGCCAGCGCCACGGTTGCGCCGAACCGGGTCATCAGCCATCCGGCCAGCGGGTAGAGCAGCAGCCAGCACGCGTGCGACAGCGTGAACTGGGAGGCAAAGACCGCCGGTCGATCCTCGGGCCTGGCCGAGCGGGTCAGCAGGCGGCCCGATGGCGTGACCGTCGTCGCATAGCCAAACCCCGCACAGGCCCAGAACGCGGTCAGCAGGGGAAGGGACAAGGGGGCAACGCCGCTCAGCAGCGCTGCGGTGGCCATCGTTGCGGTCCCCATCGCCGCCCCGGTGAGCATGACCCGGCGGTCTTCGAACCGGTCCAGCAGCGGCGGCAGGGCAAAGGCCGCCACCATCGACCCGCCGCCGAACCCGGCCAGCGCAATCGCCACGGCGCTTTCGGACAGGCCCAGATTGGCGCGGACAAGGACTACCGTATTGACAATAACCATCGCGCTGAGCGCCGCGGCGGTCCAGTTGAGCGCCAGCAAGCCCCGCAGGCGCGTTGTGGACAGATAAATACGAAGGCCGCGCGTTGTGCGGTCGTACACCCCCCGCCGCACAGTTGCCTTGGGCGATGGCAGGGTGACCGACACAACCAGAACCGCCGAGGCGAGGAAGCCAAGGCCGGTGCCCACAAACAGCGTGTCAAAGCTGACGAACACCAGCAAAGCCGCCGCCAGCATCGGGCTGAGCAGGCTTTCCAGATCATAGGCCAGCCGCGACAGGGACAAGGCGCGGGTATAGTCGTGCTCATCCGTCAGAACATCCGGGATCGTGGCCTGAAACGCGGGTGTAAACCCCGCCGAGGCGGATTGCAGCACGAAGATCAGAACATAGACCTGCCAGATTTCGGTGACGAAGGGCAGGCACAGCGCCACGGCGGCGCGCACCACGTCCAGCACCACCAGCATCCTGCGCCGGTCGATCTGTTCGGCAATGGCAGCCGCCAGCGGCGCAACGCCGACATAAGCCACCATCTTGATGGTCAGCGCTGTGCCCAGCACCATCCCCGCCGCGTCCCCGGCCAGATCATAGGCCAACAGCCCCAAGGCAATCGTGGCCAGACCCGTCCCGGTCATCGCAACCACCTGCGCGGCCAGCAAATGGCGGTAGGTTCGGTTTTGCAGGACGCTCAGCATCGGTCACAGGTATTTGGTGATGGTTTTGAAATCGTCGACGCCCGCCCCGTCCGGCGACAAGCAGTGATCGATATGGTCGTGGATCAGAACGCGCTTGGCGTTGGTGATCGCTTTTTCCACCGCAAACAGTTGCTGGGCAATGTCCGGGCAGGGGGCCTGATCCTCGAGCATGGCGATGACCTTTGCCAGATGCCCATGCGCGCGTTTGAGCCGTGCGGTGATCTGAGGGTGGGATTCGTGGGTGTGGTTGCTCATGGACTATCCCTATCCCCCCCATGAGGATAATGTCAAGCTAAGCACCCCTGCGATGCAGTGCCACAGACAGAGCGTTGAGTTTGGCGGGCAAACCCCCTATCTCGGGGTCGATACCTTACAAAGGACAAATCCGTGGCGAACCACCTGTATAAAAACGACCTGCCGCACGGGCTGGACCTGGGCCCCGTCGTGGCTATCGATTGCGAAACCATGGGGCTGAACCCGCATCGGGACCGTCTATGCGTGATCCAGATGTCGGGCGGCGACGGCAACAGCCATATCGTTCAGGTGGAACAGGGGCAGACCAAGGCCCCGAACCTCTGCGCCATGCTGGAAAATCCGGATGTGCTGAAGCTGTTCCATTTCGGCCGGTTCGACATTGCCGCGATGTATCACACCTTTGGCGCGCTGGCCGCGCCGGTCTATTGCACCAAGATCGCCAGCCGTCTGGTGCGCACCTATACCGACCGGCACGGGCTGAAGAACCTGTGTCAGGAACTGATCGGGGTCGATATCTCGAAACAGCAGCAGATGAGCGACTGGGGCGCGGAATCCCTGACCGACGCGCAACTGGAATACGCGGCGTCGGACGTTCTGTACCTGCACCGCCTGCGCGAGGCTTTGGACGGACGCCTTGCCCGCGAAGGCCGGACCGAGATGGCGCAGGCCTGTTTTGATTTCCTGCCGATGCGTGCGAAGCTGGACCTCGCCGGTTGGCCCGAAACGGATATATTTGCGCACTCATGACCGATACCGAAGCATTCCTGAAAACCGCCCGACAGGTCGTAACCGATGAAGCCCGCGCGCTGGACGTGCTGGCCGAAGGGCTGGACGACCATTTTGCCGAGGCCGTGCAGCTGATCCTGCAGGCCACGGGCCGCATCATCATCAGCGGCATTGGCAAGTCGGGCCATATCGGCCACAAGATCGCGGCGACGCTGGCCAGCACCGGAACGCCTGCTTATTTCGTGCACCCGGCCGAGGCCAGCCATGGCGATCTGGGCATGGTGTCCAAAGGTGACGTGGTGCTGGCGATCTCGAACTCGGGCGAAGCGCCGGAGCTGCTCAACCTGCTGGCCTTTACCCGCCGCTTTGGCATTCCGCTGATCGGCCTGTCCAGCAAGCCCGAAAGCACGCTGATGAAACAGGCCGATGTGCATCTGCTGATCCCGTCGCTGGGCGAGGCCTGCGGCTTTGGCATGGTGCCCTCGATCTCGACCACGCTGACGCTGGCGATGGGGGATGCGCTGGCAATTGCGCTGATGAAACATCGCGACTTCAAGCCGGAAGATTTCCGCGCCTACCACCCCGGCGGCAAGCTGGGGGCGCAGCTGTCCACCGTGCGCGACCTGATGCATCAGGACCTGCCGCTGGTCCCTGCCGGTACCCCGATGAGCGAGGCGCTGCTGGTCATGAGCCAGAAAAGCTTTGGGGTTGTCGGCGTCACCGATGAGGCGGGCCGCCTGCTGGGCATCGTGACCGATGGCGACCTGCGCCGGAACATGGATGGCCTGCTGGAAAAACGCACCGAAGATGTGATGACCGAGAACCCTCTGACCATCGCGCCCAATGCCATGGCGGAAGAGGCGGTGGCGATCATGAATGACCGCAAGATCACCTCGCTGTTTGTCGTCGACCCTGAAACGCAGGGTCCGGCACAGGGCTTGCTGCACATCCACGACTGCCTGCGCGTCGGTCTGGGCTGAGGGGAGGGCCGCCGGTGGACCGCCATTCCCGATGGGTGCAGTTCCTGAAAGTGGTGTTGCCTCTGGCCGCCATTCTGCTGCTGTCCACCGTCTTCCTGCTGTCGCGCAGCATCGAAACCAACGTCTCGGTGCCCTTCACGCAAACGGACATCAATGAGCGTCTGGCCGAACAGGTGGTCACGCAGCCGAATTATCGCGGCACCACGCGCAAGGGCGAAGATGTGCGGATCGAGGCCGTGCAGGCGACCCAGGGCGCCAGCGGTTCGATTCCCACGGCCTCGGAATTCCGGGGGCGGTTCGGGTTGCTCAATGGCGGGGTGATTACGCTGGATTCGAACTCGGGCCTGATCCGGCCCGACAAGGCAACGGCGACCTTTGTGGGCGATGTGGTCATCACCACCACCGATGGCATTCAGGTGACGACCGATTTGCTGAACACCGCGCTGGACGAAATCCGCGGCGATACGCCCGGTCAGGTACAGGGGACCGGGGTGATCGGCAATTTCTCCGCCGGGCGCATGACCTTCGGCACGGAAAAAAAAGATGGCCCGGTCCATATTCTTTTTACAGATGGTGTGAAGCTGGTATATGAGCCAGCAAAAGCAGAAAGATAACCTGTGTTTGATTTTCGATGTGTCCTTTTGTGTATCGCCCTGACAGCGGGTTCCGTTTCTGCAAACGCGCAGGAAGCGCAGGTCGCGTTCGGCTCGGTCAAGGCAGATCCCAGCCTGCCGGTCGAGGTGACATCGGACACGCTGAACGTGAATCAGGAAGACGGGTCCGCTGAATTTGTCGGCAACGTGCTGGTCGTGCAGGGCGAAATGCGCCTGACCGCCGCGCGGGTGCTGGTGATCTACAATCAGGAACGCTCGGCCATCGAACGGATGGAAGCGACCGAAGATGTGGTTCTGGTCAGCCCACCCGACGCGGCCGAAGGCGACTGGGCCGAATACACCATCGATTCCGGCGTGATCGTGATGCGGGGCAACGTGCTGCTGACGCAAGGCCCCAGCGTGATCAGCGGCGATCAGCTGAACGCCAACCTGACAACCGGCACCGCGACCATGACGGGCCGGGTCAAGACGATCCTGCAGCAGGGCAACAACTGATGGCGCGCCCCAACCTGTCTGTTGCCGAAGGCGACTCGGGCCTCAGGATCGAAAAGCTGCGGAAGTCTTACAAGAAAAAGACGGTGATCCGCGACGTTTCGATGACGCTGAACCGGTCCGAGGTGGTGGCCCTGCTGGGGCCGAACGGATCGGGCAAGACCACGACCTTTTATTCCGTGGCCGGTCTGGTGTTCCCAGAGGCGGGCACGGTCACGATCGACGGGCAGACGGTCACGACCCTGCCGATGTACCGCCGCGCGCGGCTTGGCATCGGTTATCTGCCGCAGGAAATGTCGATTTTCCGGGGCATGAGCGTCGAAGACAACATCTCGGCCGTTCTGGACATCACGGTAAGCCACGTTCACCGCCGCAAAGAGCGTCTGGAAGAACTGCTGTCGGATTTCTCGATCGAGCACCTGCGCCGCGCCCCCGCGCTGGCTTTGTCGGGCGGTGAGCGGCGGCGGGTGGAAATCGCCCGCTGTCTGGCGGCAGACCCGAAATACCTGTTGCTGGACGAACCTTTTGCCGGTGTCGATCCGATCAGCGTGGGCGATATCCGCCATCTGGTGGCCGATCTGAAGAAACGCGGCATCGGCGTTCTGATCACCGATCACAACGTGCGGGAAACGCTGGAAATTGTCGACCGGGCCTATATCCTGCATGACGGGCAGGTTCTGATGTCCGGGACGCCGGACGAAGTGGTCGAAAACGAAAACGTGCGTCGGGTTTATCTGGGCGAAAACTTCCGGATTTCATAAGGTTGCGCGGAAATGCGCCAGCGTCATGGCGGAAATCGCGTATATACACACCTGTTTTGATTGACTCTGCCGCCGTCTCTTGCCTCAATTGAGTCATGGCGTTTCTTCGGTTCCAGTCTGGATCTCGATGTCCCTTCTTCGAAGGGCCGGGTCAGGGGCAATCGCGGATCGCGCCACTATCCCCCACCCTATAAAAACACGTATGTTGCGCGACGCAACGTCAGAATGGGTGTGAATTGTGAAGGAGATCACATGCGTTACCAAATCAGCGGAAAACAGATCGACATCGGCGCGGCCCTGCAGACCCACGTGCAGACCGAGCTGGGCGAGGTCGTGGGCAAATATGCCCAGCGGCCGACAGACGCCAACGTCGTCTTTTCCCGTTCAGCGCATGAATATGTATGCGAAACCACCGTGCATCTTTCCACCGGCCTGACGGCGCAGGCCAAGGCCCATGCGGTCGAAATCTATGCTGCGTTCGAGGCATGCTGCGACAAGATGGAAACACAACTGCGGCGGTACAAGCGCCGTCTGAAGGACCACCACAAGGATCGGTCCGAGCCGGTTGAACTTTTCGGGGCGTCCTCCTATATCCTCGCCTCTGACGAATCGGACACGGCAGCCGAACCTGAATCGCTGCAGCCCATGATTGTGGCTGAGATGGAAACAAAGATCCCATCCCTCAGCGTCGGTGAGGCCGTCATGCAAATGGAACTTGCCGGTGCCCCGGTGCTGGTGTTCAGAAATGAAAACAAAGACGGGTTGAATGTCGTTTATCGTCGGGATGACGGTAATATCGGATGGATTGATCCGTAACAGGCAAGGATAACAATACGGGTCCCGGCTGATGCCGGGACGTCGTCATGGAGCGTGATGATGGAGCTGTCGAGCATACTCAAGCCCGAAGCAGTGCGTGTACTGTCCGCTGCTTCCAGCAAGAAGCGGCTGTTTCAGGAAATCGGCGACGTGGCCGCGGCGACCCTTGGTCTGGCGCCGCAATCCGTGGTCGACAACCTGTTGGAGCGCGAAAGCCTGGGCCCCACCGGCGTTGGCCATGGCGTGGCGCTGCCCCATGCGCGGCTGACCGAGATCGAAGTGGTTTCGGGCGTGTTCGTGATGCTGGAAAAGCCGATCGATTTTGGATCGGTTGATCGCCAGCCTGTGGACATTGCCTTTGCCCTGTTTGCCCCGGAAGAGGCAGGCGTGGACCATCTGAAAGCGCTGGCACTGGTGTCGCGGACGCTGCGCGACACGACGGTGTGCTCGAAGCTGCGTGCGAACCCCGATCCGGTCAAGCTTTACGCGATTCTGACCGAAGCACAGTCGATGCAGGCGGCGTAAACAAAAAAAGCCCCCGAAAAGCGGGGGCTTTGAACTTTGGCGAACTTGGGCGGATCAGCCGCCGGTTCCCATCTCCAGCGTCCACCAGATTTTCCCGCCGCCTTCCTGATGCCAGGCAAAGCCCATCTGCGTGGCCTTGGGGTCCATTATCACCGAGCGCGGTCCCGGTTCCTGCATCCAGGCGGCCAGGGTTTCGGTCTCGGTCTCGTAGGTTTCCGAGATGGCCTCGCCAATATATGTCCCGAAATATCCGACGCGCTGGGCGCGTTCTGGCGGTGACGATCCGTCGGACCCGAAATGCCAGGGGCGGTTCTGCCGGGCCATATCCTTGGAATGGGTGGCTGCCGCCGCATTCAGCTGTGAATTCAACTGCACCGGCTGCAGGCCCTGCGCCTGCCGCAGCGCGTTGACCGAATCAAGCATGCGGAACTGCAGCTTTTCCGGGTTGCCGCGAATTTTGTAGACCGTCGGCAGCGGGCGGCCATCTGCCCCCAGTGACGTGGGCCGGGTATCGGTGCA
This sequence comes from Ruegeria sp. AK4, assembly GCF_056541025.1. Taxonomy (NCBI): domain Bacteria; kingdom Pseudomonadati; phylum Pseudomonadota; class Alphaproteobacteria; order Rhodobacterales; family Roseobacteraceae; genus Ruegeria; species Ruegeria sp. AK4. Next base: position 50,506 of record NZ_JBQFXS010000009.1, on the reverse strand, counting down.
TGCCGCCAGGGCGACAAGGCAAGCAAACAGTAAAGAAACGAGACGCGTCATGATCGACCTGATTATTGTATCGCAACCGGGCATAGCGTGCCTGACGGTTCTGAGCAAACGCACAATGGCCACAGCCCGCGTGAATCTGCCGGTTTGATTTGCGACTGAAGCATTCTGGCAATAATATGCCCTAGATTTTTAAGTTCGCCATAGCAAAGGACCGGTTGTCATGGTCAAGAAACGCATTCCTGCATCGACCCGCCGTGGATTTCTGGCTGGCGCGTCGGCTATGCTGGCCTCGCCCGCGATTGCGCAATACATCCCGGGCGACCCCCTGCGCCCCGCGCCCGAGCCCGAGCCGCCGGTGCGCCGCAATGTATCGGGCTTCCGTGCGCAGGACTGGCGGCCCTACTTCTCGAACACCAATAACGGGGCCATTCTGGTCGATACCGTCTCGCGCGCGCTGCATTATTGGTCAGATGATCAAACAATCTACAAACTTTACCCCTCATCGGTGCCTCTGACCGAGGAAATGACCCGCCGCGGACGCACCAGCGTCATCCGCAAGGTCGAAGGGCCAAGCTGGTCGCCGACGCCTTCGATGAAGAAACGAAATCCCGAATGGCCGGATTATATTCCGCCGGGTCCCGATAACCCCTTGGGAACGCACGCTTTGTACCTGAGCTGGAAGTATTATCGCATCCACGGCACCCATGATACGCGCAAAATCGGGCGCCGGTCGTCAAACGGCTGCATCGGCCTGTTTAATGAGGACATCCAAGAGCTGTTCTCGATGGCGAAGGTTGGCACGCAAGTGTTGCTAATATGACGACATTTTCGCGCGCGAACCCGCTTAGCGGCGAAGTTGCAATTGCAATCCCGCCGCATTGCTGCTTAGAAAAAGTCACGAGGTAAGTCTTAGATGTGTGGTTCCGGGAATTGGAACTGCGCAAATTCTGGAGGTTAATATGAAAAAACTCGTTCTCGCCGCTGCACTGACCGCTGCTGCTTCGACCGCATATGCGGGCAACCTGGAAGAGCCGGTTGTTGAGGCACCTGTTGTTGTTGAAGAAACTCAGGGTTCCTCGCAGGGCATCATCCTGCCGCTGATCCTGCTGGTCGTTGTTGCCGCAGCTGTTGCAGCAAGCTAATTCGACGAGATTTATCCAGGAAAAAGGCGGTGGAGTTTTCCACCGCCTTTTTTCATGCCTGATCGGCAGCGCAATTCGACAGGTCTGGCCCGGCTAACAAGCCTTAGTCCAGCCAGCCGCGCAGATTGTCTTCGATCACCTTGCCCAGTGCGGCGATGTGCGAATCATCGTCGTTCAGACAGGGAATGTAGGTAAAGCTTTCGCCGCCTGCCTCTTCGAAGCTTTCCTTGATCTCTTCGTTGATCTCTTCCAGCGTTTCGATGCAATCGGCGGAAAAGGCCGGTGCGATCACGGCGATGTTCTTTTTCCCCTGCCGCGCCAGATCGGCCACGTGATCGACGGTATAGGGTTTCAGCCATTCCTCGGGGCCAAAACGGGACTGGAAGGTTGAAACAAGCTGGTCGTTCGACCAGCCTAGGCGATCCTTCAGCAAGCGGGTCGTTTTCGCGCATTGGCAGTGATAGGGGTCTCCCTGCTGCAGATAGCGCTCGGGCATCCCGTGGTAGGAGCAGACAAGAATGTCCGGCTTCGTCTCCATCGCCGCATAGGCGTTTTGCACCGACCCGGCCAGCGCGTCGATATAGGCGGGCTCATCGAAATAGGCCGGAACGGTGCGGGCCGCGGGTTGCCAGGTTTCCTCCATCAGCGCGCGGAAGAACTGATCGTTGGCCGTTGCGGTCGTGGCCCCGGCGTATTGCGGGTAGAGCGGGAAGAACAGCAGGCGGTCACAGCCCTCGCCCACCATCTGCCGCACTTTCGATTTGGTCGAGGGATTGCCGTAGCGCATGCAGAAATCGACCATCACCCGGTCGCCATAGCGCGCCTGCATCGCCTCGCGCAGTTTGGCGGTCTGATCCTTGGTGATCGTCATCAGCGGGCTTTCGCCCTTGTCGTGGTTCCAGATCGACTTGTAGGCCTCGCCCGAGCTGAAGGGGCGTTTCGAAAGGATGATGCCCTGCAGAATCGGTTGCCATTTCCATTTCGGATAGTCGATCACCCGCTGGTCCGACAGAAACTCATTCAGATAGCGCCGCATCGGCCAGTAAGAGTAATCGTCCGGCGTGCCCAGATTGGCCAGCAGGATACCGACGCGTCCCATTTTCACTTTGGGATGGTCGGCGGGCGCATGTGCTGGGCGGGTGGCGTCAAACATGTGGGCTGTCCTGATGTTAGCTGTTCCGGCCTGAGATAACGGGAAATGCCCGGTCGTCAATCGGGCAGTTTGCCCTCATCCGTGCCAAGGGCTTCCGCAAGGCGCATCCGGGCCGATCCGGGGCGCAGCGGTTTCGGCTGGCTGTCATCGGGAGACCAGCCCGTCAGGCAGATCAACTCGAACGTGGCGGGCAGCCGCCCCTCGGGTGTTGCGAAGTGATTGCTGTAAATTTGCTGCGCGCGGTCGAACACATGGCGGCGGGTCGGTGTTTTCAGGCGGTTTTCCAGCGCGTTGGTTTCCGCCATGGCGCGCAGATCGTGCATCAGGTGGAAGATGTCGCGATACTCCGCTGTCACCGGCAGGGCATCCGCCACGGGCAGGGTCAGCCCGGCCCGTTGCAGCAACCCGCCCAGATCGCGCAGCTCGCCCATCGGCGCGATGCGGGGGCTGAGCCCGCCTGTGACCTCGATCTCGGCCTGACCGAGTGCTGCGCGCAACTGATGCAGAGTCTCACCACCCAGACAGACCGCCAGCATCAGCCCGTCCGGTTTCAGCGCGCGGCGACATTGGATCAACTGGCCCACCGGGTCGTTGGCCCAGTGCAGCGCCATGGCGTGAATCACCAGATCATGCGCGCCTTCGGTCAGGGGCAGCGTGTCGTCATCACCTACGATGGCCGCGTCAGGCAGCACCCCCTGCCAGATCCGCGGAAAGGGGGTCACAATCGCAGGTGCTGTAAAGGGTCTGTTAACCAGCGACAGCCGATCCTGCACCTCGTCAACGGCGGCGCGGTGCAGGAACAGCGCCTCATCTTTCGCGCGGGCGCGGCGGCGGCTCAGGGCCGCGCGGTCAAACAGAGAGGGTGCAGTGGGTTCAGGCAGTTTCATAGGCCGCAACTACCGCATTTGGCGGCGCGTTCAAAGCGCTGTCGAACTGATCTATCCGCCAAGATGTCTAAGCTGCGGCGAACTGACCGAGTCTGACTTTGGCCTGTGCGGTCCCTGCTGGCGCGACACGCCCTTTATCGGCGGTACCGTATGCGACAGTTGCGGCATGCCCGTACCGGGCGAGGCGGATGGCCACCGGATCGAATGTGACGACTGCCTCAAGACCCTGCGCCCCTGGCGCGACGGGCGCGCGGCGCTGCTGTATCAGGGGCGCGCCAGATCGCTGGTCCTGGCGCTGAAACACGCGGACCGGCCCGAACTGGCCCGCCCCGCCGCACGCTGGATGGCGCAGACGGGGCGCGCGCTGATTCGACCGGGCATGCTGATCGCGCCGGTGCCGCTGCATTGGTCGCGCCTGATCAAGCGGCGGTACAATCAATCGGCGCTGCTGGCGCACCACCTTAGCCGCGAAACCGGCCTGCAGACCTGCCCCGACCTTCTGGTCCGGCGGGCGCGAACGCCCGTGCTGGACGGCAAGACGGCGGCCGAGCGCACGCAGACGCTGGCGGGGGTGATCCACCCCCATCCCAAACGGGTGGACCGGCTGCGGGGGCGGGATGTTCTGCTGGTGGACGACGTCATGACCTCGGGCGCGACTTTGTCTGCCTGCGCGCGGGCCTGCGCGGATGCAGGGGCAAATCATATTTTCGTGTTGGTACTGGCACGCGTTGCCAAGGATGCCTAATTCGCGGAAGATTACGCGAAACCCGAAGGGACGGAATATGAAACCGGTAGAAATCTACACCTCTCCGCTATGCGGATACTGCCATGCGGCCAAACGGCTGCTGAAGCAGAAGGGCGTCGAATTCAAGGAAATTGACGTGTTTCTGCACCCCAAACGCAAACCCGAAATGATCCAGCGCGCAGGCGGCAAACGCACCGTGCCGCAAATCTTCATCGGCCCGGACCACGTCGGCGGCTGCGACGATCTTTATGAACTGGACCGTCAGGGCAAACTAGATCGCCTGCTGGCGGCCTGATGAAAACGGCGCTGCTGCAGATCACCTCGTCCGATGATCCGGCTGAAAATCTGAGCATGGTGCGCGCCCTGATGGCCGATGCGGCGCATCAGGGCGCGCGGTTCATTCTGACGCCCGAGGTGACGAATTGCGTCTCGACCTCGACCACGCGGCAGCGCGTGGTTCTGCAGCACGAAGAAGACGACATCACGCTGGCGGGCCTGCGCGAACAGGCGGCGGCGCTGGGCGTCTGGCTGTTGATCGGCTCGCTGGCGATCAAAACCCACGATGCCGACGGGCGCTTTGCCAACCGGTCCTTCATGATCGACCCGACCGGTCAGATCGTGGCGCGCTATGACAAGATCCACATGTTCGACGTGCAGGTCACGGAGACCGAGACATTCAGCGAATCGAAGAACTACCGTCCCGGCGACCGGGCGGTCATCGCGCAGACCGATTTCGGCAAGGTGGGCCTGTCGGTCTGTTATGACCTCCGGTTCCCGCATCTTTATGCCGCGCTGGCGCAGGCGGGTGCGCGCATCCTGACGGTTCCGTCGGCGTTTTCGCCAGTGACGGGGGCGGCCCATTGGGCGTCACTGCTGCGGGCGCGGGCGATTGAGACCGGTTGCTGGGTACTCGCCCCGGCCCAGAGTGGCGAGCACCCGAAAACGCGCGGCAAAACGCGGTATACCTACGGTCACAGCATGGTTGTCGCCCCGTGGGGAGAGGTGCTGATCGACGCAGGCACCGATCCGGGCATTCACATTTTCGATTTGGATGATAGTTCTGTGACAGAGGCGCGCCGCCGCGTGCCCTCCCTGACGCACCTGCGGCCCTTCGAGGGGCCCTGATCCAGAACCGGACCATGACGGACGAAAAAAATGCCCTTGCGGTCACGCTGTTCAGCGAGATCCTGACCGCTGACCAACTGCTGCGCAACCGGCTGAGCCGGGTGCTTCCAAAGGGCATGGAAATCTCGCATTTCTCGGTGCTGAACCATCTGGTGTTCGTGGGCGACGAGCGTAGCCCGGCGCAGCTGGCCAACACGTTTCACGTGACCCGGGGGGCGATGACCAACACTTTGGCCAAGCTGGAATGGGCCGGATACATCCACATCCGCCCCGACTGGGATGACGCCCGCCGCAAGATGGTCGCCATCAGCCCCGCCGGTCGCCGCGCCCGCGATCAGGCGATTTCGTCGATTGCGCCGCTGATCAACCGTGTGGTCGGAGAACTGGGGCTGGAGCGGGTCCGCAGCACGTTGCCGGTGCTGCGGGATTTGCGGTTGCAGTTGGAGGGGGAATAAAATCACCCCGGCTTCACACTCGCCGTCACATAGTTCACGCTCAAATCCCGGTCCGAGATCGACCAGCTCCACAGGATCGGGTTGAAGACAAACCCCTTGCGGTCCACCGGGTCCAGACCGGCCTGGCGCAGCAGGTCGAACAGTTCATCGGGGGTGATGAACTTGTTCCATTCATGGGTGCCGCGCGGCAGCCAGCGCATGACGACCTCGGCCCCGAAGATGGCCATGGCATAGGATTTCGGATTGCGGTTGATGGTGGAGCAAATCTGCAGCCCGCCGGGTTTCAGCAGGTCCTGCGTGGCGGTCAGGTAGGACAGCGGGTCGGCCACATGCTCGACCACTTCCATGTTCAGCACCACGTCGAACTGTTCACCTGCGGCGGCCATGGCCTCGGCGGTGGTGTGGCGATAGTCGATCTGCAGCCCCGATTGTTCGGCGTGGATGCGGGCGACGGGCAGGTTGCCCTCGGCGGCATCTGCCCCCACGACGTCAGCCCCCAAACGGGCCATGGGTTCGCTCAGCAAACCTCCGCCGCAGCCGATATCCAGCAGGCGCAGGCCTTCGAATGGGCGCGAAGCGGTCAGATCACGGTCAAATTCCCCGGCTATCTGCTGGGTGATATAATCCAGACGGCAGGGGTTCAGCATATGCAGAGGCTTGAATTTCCCGTGAGGATCCCACCATTCGGCGGCCATCGCCTCGAATTTTGCGATCTCGGACGGGTCCACCGTGTTCGGATGCGCTTGCATTCCTGTCTCCGTATGCTCTTTTACGTTTCAAGGACTATATAGGGCCATAATGGACAAGTACCCGGACCAAAAGCGCGCAGTTCAATATCTTTACCCGCCGATCGACCCGTTCGATCAGCGCATGGTGGATGTGGGCGACGGGCATCGCATCTATATGGAACAATGCGGCAATCCCGACGGGGTGCCCGTGGTGATCCTGCATGGCGGCCCGGGCGGCGGCTGCAGCCCCGCGATGCGGCGCTATTTCGACCCCGACATCTACCGGGTGATTCTGTTCGACCAGCGGGGATGCGGCAGATCGCGGCCGCACGCTGCGGTCGAAAACAACACGACGTGGCATCTGGTCGCGGATATCGAACGGCTGCGGACCGTGCTGGATATCGAGGACTGGATCGTTTTCGGCGGCAGTTGGGGCGCGACGCTGGCGCTGATCTACGCGCAGACCCATCCAGACCGCGTCAACCGTCTGGTTCTGCGCGGCGTCTTTCTGATGACACAGGCCGAACTGGATTGGTTCTATGGTGGGGGCGCGGGCAAGTTCTGGCCCGAGCAATGGTCGAAATTCACCGCGCTGCTGACCGAGGATGAGCTGTCCGACACCATCCGCGCCTATAACAAACGCCTGTTCTCGGGGGATCGCGCGACCGAGATCCTCTATGCGCGGGCGTGGTCCAGTTGGGAAAACGCGCTGGCCTCGATCCATTCCGGCGGCTCGACCGGGGAAAGCCCCGGCGAATACGCGCGGGCCTTTGCGCGGCTCGAGAATCACTATTTCATCAACAGCGGGTTTTTGAAGAAAGACGGCCAGATTCTGGATCAGATGGACAGGATCGCGCATATCCCCGGCCATATCGTGCAGGGTCGCTATGACATGATCTGCCCGCCGCAGGCCGCTTGGGCCTTGTCGGAACGCTGGCCCAATGCCGAACTGAAAATGGTGCGCAATGCGGGCCACGCCCTGTCCGAACCGGGCATCAGCGCCGAACTGGTGCGGATCATGGACCGCGTGGCCGAGGGGGTGGCATGACACGTATCGACCGTCGCGCTCTGTTTGCCTCGGGTGCCGCCGCCGCGCTGCTGGCGGCGACGGGGGCGTCGCTGGCCGACACTCCGAAAACCGGCGGCACTTTGCGTCTGGCGGTGCCGCGCGATGACAGCCTGGAACAGGTCGCGCGCGGCGCGGTATTCGATACGCTGACCGAGATTGCCCCCGACGGGACCTTGCGCGGCGAACTGGCCACTGGCTGGCAAACCGATGCCACCGCGCGAGTCTGGACATTCGATCTGCACCCCGACGCCGTGTTCCACGATGGTTCCGCGCTGGATGTGCAGGATGTTCTCGCCGTGCTGTCCGGTTTTGGCCGGGCCGAGGCGCTGGGCCCGGAACGCCTGCGTCTGGACCTGGCGCAGGCCAATCCGGGCCTGCCGTTCCTGCTGGCCGACAGCCGCTTTGTCATCACACGCGACGGGCAGGGCGTGACGCCCCTGAACGCCGCGAACGGCACCGGCTGTTACAAGGTCGAGCGCGCCGAAGATAACCGGCATTTTCTGGGGCGGCGCGCGCCGGATCACTACAAGACCGGTCAGGCGGGCTGGGTCGATGCGATCGAGATCATCGTGATCCCGGATGCGCATGTCCGGGCCGAAGCGCTGCGCGACGGCTATGTGGATGTCGCCGCGTTGCCGAACCCCGACGACATGCGCCGTATCCGCGGCTTGCGCTATCACCCGTCCGAGGCCGAGATGTCGCTGGCGGTTGCGCCTCAGGTGGGGATGCCGCGCCAGATCGGACGGGGCCGTGCGCTGGATGACGGGCGGATCGCCGAACGGTGGTGGATCGCCTGAGTCCGATCACGATTTGCGCTGGGGGTTGCAGACTCGGGAAACCCTGCGTATATGCATTTCCAACAGCGGCGCGTTGAACCTCTGGTTCAAGGCTCCACCGGAAGTTTCCACGGGCCGCGCGCCCGTTTTTTTGTGCCCGACGACAGGGTAGAGAACCTGATGACAAACGACCTGATAGCCAAAGCGGCGATTGACCGGCGACTGGCCGAGATCATCACCCCCGTGATCGAGGATCTGGGGTACGAACTCGTCCGCATCCGCCTGATGAGTGGCAAGCAGACCACGCTGCAGATCATGGCCGACAAGCCCGATGGCGGTATCGAAGTGGACGATTGCGCCGAAATCTCGAACGCGGTCAGCGCCACGCTGGATGTCGAGGACCCGATCCTTGACGCCTATACGCTGGAAGTCTCGAGCCCCGGTATCGACCGGCCCCTGACCCGCCTCAAGGATTTTGAGACCTTCGAGGGCTATGAGGCCAAGATCGAAACCGCCGAGCTGATCGACGGCCGCCGCCGCTTCAAGGGCGAACTGGCCGGGATCGAGGGCGATGAGGTTCTGATCAACATCCCCGAAGGGTCCGAGACGATCACCATCGGTCTGCAATTTGACTGGCTGAGCGATGCCAAGCTGGTTCTGACCGATGATCTGATCAAGGAAATGCTGCGCCAGCGCAAGGATGCCGGTGCCCTGAACGAAAACGCTTTCGACGAGATAGAGACCGAAGGGTCCGAAGAGGAGACGAACTGATGGCAATCACCTCTGCCAACCAGCTTGAGCTGTTGCAAACCGCCGAGGCCGTGGCCCGCGAAAAGATGATCGACCCCGGTCTGGTTGTCGAAGCGATGGAGGAATCGCTCGCCCGCGCCGCCAAGAGCCGTTACGGCGCGGAAATGGACATCCGCGTGTCCATCGACCGCAAGACCGGCAAGGCGACCTTTACCCGCGTGCGCACCGTGGTCGAGGATGAAGAGCTTGAGAACTACCAGGCCGAGATGACTGTCGAGCAGGCGAAACAGTACATGGAATCGCCCGAGGTGGGTGACGTCTTTGTCGAAGAAGTGCCCCCCGTTGAAATGGGCCGCATCGCGGCACAATCCGCCAAACAGGTGATCCTGCAGAAGGTCCGCGAAGCCGAGCGGGATCGTCAGTACGAAGAATTCAAGGATCGCGCGGGCACCATCATCAACGGTGCGGTCAAGCGCGAAGAGTTCGGCAATGTCATCGTCGATCTGGGCGGGGCCGAGGCCGTTCTGCGCCGCAACGACAAGATCGGCCGCGAAAGCTATCGCCCGAACGACCGCGTGCGCGCCTATATCAAGGAAGTGCGTCGTGAGGTGCGTGGCCACCAGATCTTCCTGTCGCGTACCGCGCCGGAATTCATGGCCGAGCTGTTCAAGATGGAAGTGCCGGAAATCTATGACGGCATCATCGAGGTCAAGGCCGTGGCCCGTGACCCCGGCTCGCGCGCCAAGATTGCCGTGATTTCCTATGACGGCTCGATTGATCCCGTCGGCGCTTGTGTCGGTATGCGCGGCAGCCGTGTGCAGGCGGTTGTGAATGAATTGCAGGGTGAGAAAATCGACATCATCCCGTGGAACGAAGACCAGCCGACCTTCCTTGTGAACGCGCTGCAGCCCGCCGAAGTGTCGAAGGTGGTTCTGGACGAAGAAGCCGGCAAGATCGAAGTTGTGGTGCCCGAGGAGCAGTTGAGCCTCGCCATCGGCCGCCGTGGTCAGAACGTGCGTCTGGCCAGCCAGCTGACCGGTCTGGACATCGACATCATGACCGAGGCCGAGGAATCGGCGCGCCGTCAGAAGGAATTCGAGGCGCGGACGCAGCTGTTCATGGAAAGCCTGGATCTGGACGAGTTCTTTGCCCAGCTCCTGGTCTCGGAAGGCTTCACCAACCTCGAAGAGGTGGCCTATGTCGAGATCGACGAACTGCTGGTCATTGATGGCGTCGACGAAGGCACCGCGCAGGAACTTCAGGCGCGGGCGCGTGATTTCCTCGAGGCACAGGCCAAGGCGGCGCTGGATGCGGCGCGCGCGCTGGGTGCCGAGGACAGCCTTATTGAATTCGAAGGCCTGACACCCCAGATGGTAGAGGCACTGGCCAAAGACGACGTGAAGACGTTGGAAGATTTTGCCACCTGTGCCGACTGGGAACTGGCCGGTGGCTGGACAACGGTCGATGGCGAACGCATCAAGGATGACGGAGTGCTCGAGCCTTTCGGCGTGACGCTGGAAGAGGCTCAGGATCTGGTCATGACCGCACGGATCATGCTGGGCTGGGTTGATCCGGCCGAACTGGAACAGGCCGAAGACGAAGACGGCGAAACCGTGGAAGAGGAGGCCGAGGCCTGATCTCAGGCCTCGGGTGGCGCGTATGGGTCGCGGCGGCGTCCATAAGGATCGGTCCGAAGGACCAGAGCGGAAGTGCATCGCCACGGGCGAGGTGCAGCCGAAGTATGGTCTGATCCGTTTTGTCACGGGTCCGGATGGTCAGGTCTATCCGGATGTCGCGGCGAAACTGCCCGGGCGCGGGGTCTATGTGGCGGCGGACAAGGCGGCGCTGGACAAGGCGGTTGGAAAGAAGCTGTTTGCGCGCGGTTTCAAGGCGCAGGTGGCGGTGCCAAACGGTCTGGCCGAAGAGGTCGAACGCCAGGTATCGCGCCGTGTGGTCGAACTGCTCAGCCTGGCGCGCAAGTCCGGTGACGCGGTTGCGGGCTATGAAAAGGTCAAAACGTGGCTGGACCGGGAAGAGGCGCAGGTGCTGCTTCAGGCCAGCGACGGCTCGGGGCGCGGCAAGTCGAAACTCAGCACGCCGCATTTCGGAAAATATATCGGCTGGCTGACCGCGGACGAGCTGGGACAGGCATTTGGACGCCAAACGGTGATTCATGCGGCGCTGGCCTCTGGCGGACTCGCCAAACGTGTTGTAGAGGAAGCGCAGCGCCTGCGTGGCTTGCGCGAAACGGATGACGGCGGCAGGGGCCGCGCGGAAGGGTAAGAAGCTTTATGAGCGAGAATGACGGCAAAAAGACATTGGGTCTTCGTGGCGGGGCACGCCCCGGAAATGTGAAACAGAGTTTCAGCCACGGACGCACCAAGAATGTCGTGGTGGAAACCAAACGCAAACGCGTTGTGGTTCCCAAGCCGGGTGCGGCCAAGCCAAGTGGCGGGGCTGCGCCTTCGGGTGATCCGTCGCGTCGTCCTGCGGGGATCTCTGACGCGGAAATGGCGCGCCGGATGAAGGCGTTGCAGGCTGCCAAAGCGCGCGAAGCCGAAGAGGCCGCCGCGCGCGAGGCACAGGAAAAGGCGCGGGAAGAAGAACGCGCCCGCCGCCGCGCCGAGCAGGAAGCCAAGGAACGCGAGCAACGCGAAGCCGAAGAGCGCGCCCGCGCCAAGGCCGAGGAAGAAGAACGCAAGCGTCAGGAGGCCGAAGAGGCCGCCAAGCGCGCTGCCGCCGCGCCGCCGCCGGAAGAACCCAAAGCCGCCCGTGCCCCGGCCAGCAAACCTGCGCCCGCCGCAGCGCCGCGCAAGCAGGACCGCGAACGCGAACAGCGCGGCCGTGGCAAGGGTCGTGAGGATAACCGCCGGTCCGGTAAGCTGACTCTGGGTCAGGCCACCGGTGGCGAGGGCAACCGCCAACGCTCGATGGCCGCAATGAAGCGCAAGCAGGAGCGTGCGCGCCAGAAAGCCATGGGTGCCCCGGTTGAACGGGAAAAGGTGATCCGCGACGTGCAGCTGCCCGAGGCGATCATGGTCTCGGAACTGGCCAACCGTATGGCCGAGCGCGTGGCTGACGTTGTCAAATCGCTGATGCAGATGGGCATGATGGTCACACAGAACCAGACCATCGACGCCGACACCGCCGAACTGATTATCGAAGAGTTCGGCCACAAGGTCACCCGGGTGTCCGATTCGGATGTTGAAGACGTCATCAAAGAGGTCGAAGACAGCGAAGACGAATTGCAGCCGCGTCCGCCGGTCATCACCATCATGGGTCACGTTGACCACGGCAAGACCTCGCTGCTGGATGCGATCCGCGACGCGCGCGTTGTGGCCGGTGAGGCCGGGGGCATCACCCAGCATATCGGTGCCTATCAGGTGAAAACCGATGGCGGCACCACGCTGACCTTCCTGGATACGCCGGGCCACGCGGCCTTTACCTCGATGCGCTCGCGCGGGGCTCAGGTCACGGATATCGTGGTTCTGGTGGTTGCTGCGGACGATGCGGTGATGCCGCAGACGATCGAGGCGATCAACCACGCGAAAGCGGCCGAAGTGCCGATGATCGTGGCGATCAACAAGATCGACAAGCCCGAGGCCAACCCGGACAAGGTGCGCACCGATCTGCTGCAGCATGAGGTGATCGTCGAGAAAATGTCCGGTGAGGTTCAGGATGTTGAAGTGTCCGCCGTCACCGGTCAGGGTCTGGACGAACTGCTGGAAGCCATCGCGCTGCAGGCCGAGATTCTGGAACTGAAAGCCAACCCCGACCGCGCTGCCCAGGGTGCCGTGATCGAGGCGCAGCTGGATGTAGGCCGCGGCCCCGTGGCCACCGTTCTGGTTCAGAACGGCACGCTGCGTCAGGGCGATATCTTCGTTGTGGGTGAGCAATACGGTAAGGTCCGTGCGCTGATCAACGACAAGGGCGACCGCGTCAAGGAAGCTGGCCCCTCGGTTCCGGTCGAGGTTCTGGGTCTGAACGGCACGCCCGAAGCGGGCGACGTTCTGAACGTGACCGAGACCGAAGCGCAGGCCCGCGAGATTGCCGCTTACCGTGAGCAGGCCGCCAAGGACAAACGCGCCGCCGCCGGTGCCGCGACCACCCTTGAGCAGCTGATGCAGAAGGCCAAGGAAGACGAGAACGTGGCCGAGCTGCCGATCCTCGTCAAAGCCGATGTGCAGGGCTCTGCCGAGGCCATCGTTCAGGCGATGGAAAAGATCGGCAACGACGAGGTGCGCGTGCGCGTGCTGCATTCGGGCGTGGGTGCGATCACCGAGACAGATATCGGCCTTGCCGAAGCCTCGGGCGCGCCGGTCATGGGCTTCAACGTCCGTGCCAACGCCTCGGCCCGGAACACGGCGAACCAGAAGGGTGTCGAGATCCGCTATTACTCGGTGATCTACGATCTGGTGGACGACGTGAAAGCCGCCGCCTCGGGCCTGCTGAGCGCCGAGATTCGCGAGAAGTTCATCGGGTATGCCGAGATCCGCGAAGTCTTCAAGGTCACCGGTGTCGGCAAGGTTGCCGGTTGTCTGGTCACCGAAGGCGTGGCGCGGCGTTCCGCGGGCGTCCGCCTGCTGCGCGACAACGTGGTGATCCACGAAGGCACGCTGAAGACGCTCAAACGCTTCAAGGACGAAGTGGCCGAGGTCCAGTCTGGTCAGGAATGCGGTATGGCGTTCGAAAACTACGACGATATCCGCCAGGGCGACGTGATCGAAATCTTCGAACGCGAAGAGGTCACCCGCACGCTGGACTGATCCGGTTCTGTATAGAGATTGAAAACAGCGGTTCTTCGGGGCCGCTGTTTTTTTGTGCGTTGTCGGGTGCCACATTGTCCCGGGTCCACTTGTAAGCCGGGGTGCCAGCATGCATTGCCCGACCGGCAAGGGGCGAAAAAAGCTAGGAAATATGGTAGGCTTGCACATCGTCCAGAAAGGAAAGCGGATGACGGAAGCAGACAGTTTCGCGGCGCTTGAAAAGCGCGAGTGGTCGGATGCGGATGTGGCGCACTCCTATGCGCATGTCTTTGCCGAGGCGGCCAACATGGTGGTTCCCCATCTTGTCGCGGCGGTCGCGTCCGCGCCGGGCATCAAAGCGCTGGACCTGTGCTGCGGACATGGAAATGTGACCACCGGGTTGGTCAATACCGGGGCAAACGTGACCGGCGTCGACTTCTCGCCCGCCATGCTCGAAATGGCGCGGGCAGCGGTGCCGCAGGCGTGTTTTGTCGCGGGCGACGCGGTGCAGCTGGAGTTTGCGGATGGGGAATTCGACGCCGTGACCATCGGCTTCGGAATCCCGCATGTCCCCGATCCACCGGCGGTGTTGCATGAGGCGCGTCGCGTGTTGCGCCCCGGTGGGAGACTGGCTTTTTCTGTCTGGTGCGGACCCGAGGTGGATACGGCGCTTGGGTACGTCTTCGACGCGATTGCGATGCATGGGCACCCTGAAATCACGTTGTCTCCGGGACCCGGGGCCAATGACTATGCCGATCCGGGGCTGTCCTTTCCGGTATTGGACGCCGCCGGGTTTCAGGACTGCTCTTGCACAACCGTCGCGTCGATGTGGCGTGTCGAGGATCCCGGTGCGCCGTTTGACTACTTCCGCGACGGCACAGCACGCGGTGGCGCGCTGTTGCGTCCGCAACCGGAAGAAAACGCCACGGCAATCCGCAACGCCGTTGTGGCCCGGGTGCTGGAAAAGCACGGCGCCGGGCCTGTCTGGGATGTGCCGATCCCGGCTGTGGTGACCAGCGCCGTAGCGGCTTAGGACGTCAAAGCACCTCGAAACGTTGGCGCTTCATCGGGTGCTCAACTCCTACGATACAGGCAAAAATGTCCCCGGATGCATGATGATATCGAAATGCTGCATCCCCTTTTGCAGATCGAAACTGACCGAATGCCCGCCCTTGCGCAGCCGTTCCGCATAATCCCGGCTCTGGCGGACGAACTCGGGCGTGTCGCGCTCGGCCACGGTCACGCGGTAGCGCGGGCCGGGGGCGGGCAGGTGCAGGTTGGGGGACAGGTCGTGCACCTCGACCGGGGTCAGTTGCAGCGGATCGTTGACCGGGGTCAGGCTGATCGGTTCCAGATCGTAGATCCCGCTGATCAGAATGACATCGCGCACCCGCAACCCGGCCCGCGCCAGCGCATCGGCCGAGGTTGCCATGACCATGGCCGAAAGATGCGCACCCGCGCTGTGCCCCGACAGGGTGATCCGCGAGGGGTCGAACCCCAGCGCACCGGCCTGCGAGGCCAGCCACAGCAGCGCATCGCGGCATTCTTCGACCATGTCCCCAATGCGCGCATCGGGGGCGAGCGTGTAGTTCAGCGTGGCAAAAGAGTGTTCAGCCTCAATCAGCGCCGGGGCCATCATGGCCGACTCGCGCTGGCTGAGGGCCTGCCAGTACCCGCCGTGGATAAAGACATGCAGCGGAGCGCCCGCGCCTTTTGCCGGAAAGAAATCCAGCACCTGCGCGGGGCTGTCGCCATAGGCCAGATTCTCGTGGCAGGTCATCTGCGCCCGGTGCTGCGCGCTCAGCGCGGCGTAGCTGTCGATATAGGGCGTCAGGTCGCCGCCGATCATAGACCGGGGGGAATATTCCTGATCCAGTTCGTCCTGTGAAAATCCGCGATACAGCATGGAACGCCCCCTTTTTGCGATAGGGTATTCCTTGTGCAGCCTGTGCGCGAAATCAACCGCTTTCAGGTCCAGTCCAGCACAACCTTGCCGGATTGGCCGGATTTCATCGCGGCAAAACCTTCGGCGAAGTCATCCACCTTCATCTGATGGGTGATCACCCGGCTGACATCCAGACCGTTCTGCAACATGGCGATCATCTTGTACCAGGTCTCGAACATCTCGCGCCCATAGACGCCTTTGATGGTGATGGCCTTGAACACGATGCGCGACCAGTCCACGGGAGATTTGCCGGGCGGAATCCCCAGCAAGGCGATCTTGCCGCCCATCACCAACGCCTCGACCATCTGGTCCAGCGCGATTTGCGAGCCCGACATTTCAAGCCCCACGTCAAAGCCTTGGGTCATGCCCAATTCGGTGATGACGTCCTGCAGATCCTCTTTCGAAACATCCACTGTGCGCACCGTCGGCACCACATGTTCGGCCAGTTTCAGACGGTCGGGGTTGATATCGGTGATCACCACATGCCGCGCGCCTGCGTGGCGGGCGACGGCGGCGGCCATGATGCCGATGGGGCCCGCGCCGGTGATCAGCACGTCCTCACCCAGCAGATCGAAGCTGAGCGCGGTGTGGACGGCATTGCCCAGCGGATCAAGAATAGCTCCGATCTCATCCGGAACATCATCGGGCAGGGGCACCACGTTGAAGGCGGGCAGCTTGAGGTATTGCGCAAATGCACCCTGCTCGTTCACCCCGATCCCGCGCGTGCCCGGGTCCAGATGAAATTTGCCCGCGCGGCTCTGGCGGCTATCGGTGGTGATCAGGTGCCCCTCGCCCGAGCAACGCTGCCCGATTTCGAGGCCGGTCACATTTCGCCCGATCTCGACAATCTCACCGGCAAACTCGTGTCCGGTGATCATCGGAACCGGAACCGTGGACGCGGCCCACTCATCCCAGTTCCAGATATGGATATCTGTGCCGCAGATGCCGGTCTTGTTGACGCGGATCAGAACCTCGTCCGGGCCGATCTCGGGCACCGGGGCCTGCACCATCCACAGGCCTTCCTCGGGTTTGGATTTCTCCAGCGCTTTCATGGTGTTGGGTCGCATCAGATCACCCCCAAATCCTTGCCGACCTTGCCAAAGGCCGCCAATGCGCGGTCCAGTTCATCGCGGGTCAGCGCCGCATTCATCTGCGTTCTGATCCGGGCCTGCCCGCGCGGGACCACGGGAAAGAAAAAGCCCGAGACATAGACGCCTTCGTCGAACAGCTTTGCGGCCATGTCCTGTGCCAGCGTAGCCTCGCCCAGCATGACCGGGATGATCGGATGCTCGCCCGGCAGCAGGTCAAAGCCCAGCTTTTCCAGCCCGGCGCGCCAGTATTTGGCATTGCCGAACAGTTGCGCGCGCAGCATGTCGCCTTCTTCGACCAGCCGGATCGCCTCGAGCCCGGCAGCGACGATGGAGGGTGGCAGCGAGTTTGAGAACAGATAGGGCCGCGCCCGCTGCCGCAGCAGGTCGATCACTGGCTGCGGCCCGGCGATATAACCGCCGATTGCCCCCCCAAGTGCCTTGCCCAAGGTTCCCGTCAGAATGTCCACATCGACACCGAAATGATCCGGCGTTCCGGCCCCGTTCGGTCCCATGAAGCCGGTGGCGTGGCAGTCATCGACCATGACGATGGCATCATACTTGTCGGCCAGCTCGCGGATTTTCGGCAGGTTGGCCAGATAGCCATCCATCGAGAACACGCCATCGGTGGCGATCATGATATGCCGCGCCCCATCCTCGCGCGCCTGTTTCAGCCAGGCTTCGAGGTCGTTCATGTCGTTGTTCAGATAGCGATAGCGCTTGGCTTTGCACAGCCGCACCCCGTCGATGATCGAGGCGTGGTTCAGACTGTCTGAAATGATGGCGTCCTCGGGGCCCAGAAGGGGCTCGAACAGGCCGCCATTGGCATCGAAACAGGCGGCGAACAGGATCGCATCGTCCTTGTTCAGAAACTGCGCCAGCTTCTGTTCCAGCTCGCGGTGAATGTCCTGCGTGCCGCAGATGAACCGGACCGAGGCCATGCCGAACCCCTTGGGCTCCATCGCGCCTTTGGCGGCGTCGATCAGCGCCGGGTGGTCGGCCAGACCCAGATAGTTGTTGGCGCACAGGTTGATGACCTGTTTGTCGCCCACCGTGATCTCACCGCCCTGGGGCGAGGTGATCATTCGCTCGCGCTTGTACAGACCTTCAGCTTCGATCTGGGCGAGTGTGTCCGTGATGTGGGACAGGAATGCATCGGCCATGGCGGTCTCCTTTATCTGAGTCGCATATCTAACATAACGGATGTAATTCCCAAATAGGGGAATGACAAGATTACGGAGAAATTTCCGTGAAGGCGGAAATCTGCCGAGCTCAGGCGTTTTTGACGATCAGAAACACGCGGGCCGGCCCCCCTGTGGAGCTGATCGAATGCAGGACGTCCGCCGCATACCGGGCGGTGTCGCCCTTGTTCAAATCTGTCGTGGCAGAACCCGAGGTCACGCGTACCGACCCGTCCAGCACCGTCAGCTGTTCCTGCGCCCCGCGCGCGTGGGGCTGGCTGTTCAGCGCGCCGTCCGTGTCGAAGCGGATGTCATAGACTTCGTGGCCCCCGGCCTCTTCCGGCGGGGACAGGATCTGGATGCGGCAATGCTTGCCCATATTGTCGATGCTGGGCACTTCGGATTTCCGCAACACCTCGATCTGGTCCGCCGTGTCGTTGTCTTCCAGTAATCCGGCAAAATCGACCTGCAAGGCGCGGGTCAGGTTCCACAGGGTCGAGATCGTGGGGCTGCTTTCGCCCCGCTCGATCTGGCTGACCATCGAACGGGACACGCCGCTCAGGTTGGCCACAGCTTCAAGCGACAGGCCGCGCGCGCGGCGGGCTTCTTTCAGGCGGGCGGGCAGGCGTGTCAGAATATCGTCAGTGTTTTCCGTCATGACGGAATTTCATGCGCGCTGAGCGGGCGGATGTCAATTCCGGGCGTGACAGTGAGTCCTCTGGGCAGATCATGCTGCAGGTGCATAATGCGCGCATATTCTGGAGGAGAAACAGATGACTGACGTGGTGATTCTGGACGGTGCGCGCACCGCCATCGGGACTTTTGGCGGCGCGCTGGCCTCGACCGCTCCGATTGATCTGGCGACCGTTGCCACCGAAGCGGCGCTGGAGCGGTCCGGGGTCGAAGGCGGGCAGATCGGGCATGTCGTGTTCGGCCATGTCATCAATACCGAGCCGCGCGACATGTACCTGTCGCGCGCCGCGGCCAAACAGGCCGGTATTCCGGATGAGACACCGGCGATGAACGTGAACCGGCTGTGCGGATCGGGCGCGCAGGCGATTGTGTCGGCGGCGCAGTCCCTGATGCTGGGCGACGCGGAATTTGCCGTCGCGGGCGGGGCCGAGAGCATGTCGCGCAGCCCCTATGTCGTGCCACAGGCGCGGTGGGGGGCGAAGATGGGCGACGTGACCGCGCTGGACATGATGCTTGGGGCGCTGAACTGCCCGTTCGGCACCGGGCATATGGGTGTGACCGCTGAAAACGTCGCCGACGAGCATCGGATCACCCGCGAGCAGATGGACGCCTTTGCCGTCACCAGCCAGACCCGCGCTGCCGCAGCGATTGAGGCCGGGTATTTCGACAGCCAGATCGCGCCGGTTCAGGTGAAGGTCAAGCGCGACATGGTCGATTTCAAGGTCGATGAGCATCCCAAGGCCACCACCGCCGAGGTTTTGGCCGGTCTGCGCCCGGTCTTCAAGAAAGAGGGCCGCGTGACGGCGGGCAATGCCTCGGGCATCAACGATGGCGCGGCGGCGATGGTTCTGGCGACGGCGGATGCGGCCGAGAAAGCAGGGCTCAAGCCCAAGGCGCGGATTTTGGGTTATGCGCATGCTGGCGTGCGGCCCGAGGTGATGGGAATCGGTCCGGTTCCGGCGGTGCAGAACCTGCTGGCCAAGACAGGTCTTTCGATTGCTGATTTCGACGTGATCGAAAGCAACGAGGCCTTTGCGGCGCAGGCGCTGGCCGTGAACAAGGAACTGGGTCTGGATGCGGGCAAGGTGAACCCCAATGGCGGTGCGATTGCTCTGGGTCACCCGGTTGGGGCAACCGGTGCGATCATCACGCTGAAGGCGCTTTATGAGCTGGAGCGTACCGGCGGGTCCAAAGGGCTGATCACCATGTGCATTGGTGGCGGTCAGGGGATCGCTATTGCCATCGAGCGGCTCTGATCGAAACCGTGGCAGGGGGGGCTGTCTGGCCCCCATCGCGCCGCTGGCGCGATTCCCCCCGAAGATATTTTTGGCCAGATGAAGGGGCGGACCGGGTTTAGCTGATTGCCGTCAGGATCAGAACGACCGCCGCGCCTGCGGCCGCGCCGAGGATTGCGGGCAGGGCCGAGGACCTCAGCAAGGACTGATCCGCGTCATCTTTCCGGGTCTGGGCAATCAGGGCGCTTTCCACCAATGCAGGCAGGCGCGGGCCGAAGCGGGCCAGCACCAGAGCGGTCTTGCCGAAATCGCGCAGGGCCGCGCGGGGGCCGATGGATTGCTTGATGTAGTCCTCGACCACCGGGCGGGCGACCTCCCAGATGTTGATATGCGGGTCGAGGGACCGCGCGACGCCTTCGACCACCACCATGGTCCGTTGCAGCAGGATCAGTTCGGTGCGGGTTTCCATGCCGAACCGCTCGGTGACTTCGAACAGGTAGTTCAGCAGGCGGCCCATCGAGATGTGGGTGGCGTCCATGCCGAAGATCGGCTCGCCCACCGCGCGCAGGGCGCGGGCGAATTCGTCGACATCCTGGTTGGCGGGGACGTATCCGGCCTCGAAATGCACCTCGGCCACGCGCTTGTAGTCGCGGCGGATGAAGCCGAAGAGGATCTCGGCATAGACCCGGCGGGTGTATTCGTCGATATGGCCCATGATGCCGTAGTCATAGGCGATGATATCGCCGTTGGCGGCGACCTTGAGGTTGCCCTGATGCATGTCGGCATGGAAATAGCCGTCGCGCAGGGCGTGCAGCAGGAACATGCGCAGAACCCGCTCAGCAAGGTCCCGGCGGTTGTGCCCGGCGGCGTCCAGCGCGTCATTGTCGCCCAGCGGGATACCGTCGGCCCAGCTGAGCGTCATCACCCGGCGCGCGGACAGGGACCAGACCACTGGCGGCAGCCAGAACCCGGCGTCGTCCTTGGTGTTGGCGGCGTATTCCGAAGCGGCGGCGCTTTCCAGCCGCAGATCCAGTTCACCGCGCACGACACCGTCGAAATGTTCGATCACCTCCATCGGACGCAGACGGCGCGCGCCGGGGGCGCAGAGGGCGACGATGCGGGCGGCGAAATAGAAGGCATCGACATCTTTGCGGAAGGCGCGTTCGATGCCCGGGCGCAGGACCTTGACGGCCACCTCCTCGCCGGTGCTGGTCAGCTTGGCCTTGTGGACCTGCGCGATCGAGGCGGCGGCGATGGGTTCGCTGAATTCGCTGAAAATCTCGTCAACGGGCTGGCCAAGTTCCTTTTCGACCTCGGCCATGGCCTGAACGCGGGGGAAAGGCGGCAGCTTGTCCTGCAGCACCCGAAGCTGTTCGGCCAATTCGTTTCCGACGACATCCGGGCGGGTCGAAAGCACCTGACCGAACTTGATATAGGCCGGACCCATCGCGGTAAGGGCGCGGGTTGCGGGCGGCATATCAGGGTCGCCCTTGTAGCCCAGCCATTGAAACGGCTTGCCAAGCGCATGCGCCACGATGCGCAGGGCGCGCGGGGCTTCGAATGCGTCCAGCACCACGTTCATGGCACCCGTGCGCTCGAGCGTGGCGCCTGTGCGGATCAGGCGGATGATGTTGTGAGGGCCGCGCATCTAGATTTTCCAGCCGGAATGAAGCGCTGCGATACCCATGCTCAGGTTGCGGTATTTGGCGTTTTCGAACCCGGCACTGCGGATCATGTTCAGAAATGTCTCTTGGTCGGGAAATTTGCGGATCGATTCCACAAGATACTGATAGCTGTCGTAGTCATTCGCGATCAGCTTGCCCATGCGCGGGATGACGTTGAAGCTGTAGAGATCATAGAGCTTCTGCAGCCCGTCATCGGGCAGCTGGCTGAATTCCAGCACCATCAGGCGGCCGCCGGGTTTGAGGACCCGGAACGCCTCGTTCAAAGCCTCTTGCGGGCGGGTCACGTTCCGGATGCCGAAGGAAATGGTGTAGACGTCGAAGGTGTTGTCCTCGAACGGCAGGGCCATCGCGTCGCCCACCACCCAGTTCAGGCTGTCGGCCATCTGGTCGGCTTCGGCGCGCTGGCGGCCTTCGACCAGCATCGGCTCGGTCAGGTCCAGCACGGTGGCGTGGCCATGGCCCGCGCGTTTCAGGAAGCGGAAGGAAATGTCGCCGGTGCCGCCCGCCACATCCAGCAGCCGCTGGCCGGGGCGCGGGGCGAGCCAATCCATCATCGCGTCCTTCCAGACCCGGTGGATGCCCATGGACATGACATCGTTCATCACATCGTATTTCGAGGCGACCGAGTTGAACACGCCCTGTACGCGGCCCGCCTTGTCGGCCTCGCGCACGGTTTCGAACCCGAAATGAGTGGTCTTGTCGCTGTTGTCGGACATTTGCCTTGCCGTTCGTCGAATTTCGCCTCTGTTATAGGGCCATAAGAGGCGGGCACAATGCGGCCCTTTGGAATAGGAGCCATCTAATGCCCGAATTGCCCGAGGTCGAGACAGTAAGACGCGGCCTGAGCCCTGCGATGGAGGGGGTGGTGATCGAACGGGCGGATGTGAACCGGCCCGATCTGCGCTGGCCGTTCCCGGATCGGATGGCGGAACGGCTGACCGGGCAGCGGGTGGATCGGTTGCGGCGGCGGTCGAAATACATCCTTGCCGATCTCAGCAGCGGAGAGAGCCTGCTGATCCATCTGGGGATGTCTGGGCGGATGACGGTGTCGGGGGATCCGCTGGGGCAGTTCGTTCACGATCATCCGATGCCTGAAAAACATGACCACGTGGTGTTTCACATGGCCAATGGCGCGCGCATCACCTTCAACGATCCGCGCCGGTTCGGGGCGATGGACCTGCTTCCCACGGCCACGGCGGAACAGCACAAGCTGCTGTCGGTTCTGGGGCCGGAACCGCTGGGCAATGACTTTCATGAGCAGCACCTGATCGCTGCGTTCAAAGGCAAAAACACCCCGGTCAAATCGGCGCTGCTGGATCAGGGAATCGTTGCCGGTCTGGGCAATATCTACGTCTGCGAGGCGCTTTATCGCGCCCATGTGTCGCCACGTCGCAAAGCCGGGCAGATTTCTGCGGCGCGGGTCGCAGCCCTGGTTCCGATCATCCGGCAGGTGCTGCGGGACGCGATCGAAGCAGGCGGTTCATCCCTGCGCGACTTCCGGCAAGCCGATGGAGAGCTTGGATATTTTCAGCACAGCTTCGATGTCTATGGCCGCGAAGGCGAGCCCTGCCGCACCGAAGGATGTGATGCGGTGATCAAGAGAATCACCCAGTCCGGTCGCTCATCCTTCTATTGTGCGCAATGCCAAAGATAACTTGATCCAGCGAAATCGCGTGGTAAGGAATCGTAGCTGAACTGAACAACCGGAAGCTTACACCTCATGGCTTTTGAGACGATCATCGTCGAAACCGAAGACCACGTCGCCCTTATCAAGCTGAACAGACCGGACGCTATGAATGCGCTGAACACCCAGCTGATGGCTGAGCTGTGCACGGCGCTGGAAGAGGCTGACGGAAACGACAAGGTACGGTGTATCGTCATCACCGGGTCGGACAAGGCCTTTGCCGCAGGTGCGGACATCAAGGAGATGTCCGAGATGAGCTTTGTTCAGGTCTATGGCCAGAACCTGTTCGGCGACGCAAACGACCGGATCACCGCCATCCGCAAGCCGATCATCGCGGCGGTTGCGGGCTATGCGCTGGGCGGCGGATGCGAGTTGGCCATGATGTGCGATTTCATCATCGCGGCGGATACCGCCAAGTTCGGTCAGCCCGAGATCAATCTGGGCGTCATTGCCGGTTTGGGCGGAACCCAGCGCCTGACGCGGTTCGTCGGCAAGTCCAAGGCGATGGACATGAACCTGACCGGTCGCTTCATGGACGCGGAAGAGGCCGAGCGGTCCGGGCTGGTCAGCCGTATCGTCCCCGCCAAGAAGCTGGTGGAAGAGGCCGTGGGCGCGGCGCAGAAAATCGCCGAGAAATCGCAGCTGACCGCCATGGCGGCGAAAGAGGCGGTGAACCGCAGCTATGAACTGCCGCTGAGCGAAGGGATGTTGTTCGAACGCCGGGTGTTCCATTCGATGTTCGCCACCGAAGACCAGAAAGAGGGCATGGCGGCGTTTCTGGAAAAACGTTCTGCCCAGTTCCGCGACAAGTAAAGCAGACAGGGACAGGCGGGCGCGGCCCGCCTTTTTCATGGCCGCTATGCGCTGGCCAAGAATCGGCTTGGCAAACCCCCAAAACTTGGATAGGTAGCGCCGCTATACATGCGCGTGCGGCCCGCCTGGCCCGACTCACACTCGTGATTTCTGATCCGGTGCGGATAATTCCGTGGCGCGCAACCCTAGATAACCGTACCGAACAAAAGGTCAGAGACACATGGCAAATTCGCCCCAGGCAAAGAAGCGCGCGCGTCAGAACGAAAAGCGTTTCGCCGTTAACAAAGCACGCCGTTCGCGCATCCGCACCTATCTGCGCAAAGTCGAAGAAGCAATCGCCTCGGGCGACAAGGACGCAGCGACCGCAGCCCTGCGCGCGGCTCAGCCCGAACTGATGCGCGGCGTCACCAAAGGCGTCTTCCACAAGAACACCGCTTCGCGCAAAATGTCCCGCCTGTCGGCGCGCGTCAAAGCGCTGGGCTAAGTCTTTTGATTGACCTTAGGTCACGTCAGAAAGGCTGAACCAATTTGAAAGGCGCCGCGAGTAGCGGCGCCTTTTTTCACCTGTTGCCAGAATACCGCGCCTTCACAAAACCGAGAGATTCTTTCGGGCGGAACCGCGAGTCAATATCAGAGTTTCGTTGCCGCGCCCTGTCTCGTCTTGTTACCACTATTCTAGCGATTCACTCGCTTGGGGGGACAGGCTGTTTCCGGGATCGGACTGACGGGCATCAGGATGATCGTGGAACCAAAGTCGTCATCCGGCGCAAGCCGGGGCTGCCGATCTGCTACTGGTCGCGGTGTAACCGTTGGCCTTGGCCCTGTCAAAAAATGCGATTGTGACGTGCGCCCCGGTTTACCGGGCGGCCCCTGCTATGGGTCGCTTCATGTGCCGGCAAGCACCGAACTTTACTTGGGACAGACCCGCCGAACCGTCAGGTCCGGCGCTGGGATACCTTTGCGCGTGTGAATCCATAAACCGGGCGACCGGGACATAGTCAATAAGGCCGACAGGCCAATAAAGAATGGGATGCGTGAGGCGCTGAATGACACAAGAGAAATGGGGACTACTGCGTAACAAGTTGCTCAAGGTTGTTGGTCGGAACAACTACACCACCTGGATCGAACCCCTGGAATTTAAGGAGTTGCAGGATGGTGTGGCGGTGTTCTCGGTGCCGACGAATTTCATGGGCAACTATGTCAGCCAAAATTTTGCGGACCTCATTATATACGAGCTGAACACCTCGGGTGAGGCAGTGCAGCGTCTGGATTTCCGTGTTGCCGCCAATTCACCGGCGCGGCCCTCACCCGTTGCCGATGCCGTGCCCGAGTTCAACTCTGCCGTACCGACTGCGCCGCAGACAGATGCTGGGCCGGATGCGTTCGAGTCGCTGCAGGCGGCGCCTTTGGACAAGCGGTTCACCTTTGACAGCTTCGTGGTGGGCAAGCCCAACGAACTGGCCCATGCCGCCGCGCGCCGTGTCTCCGAGGGCGGGCCGGTCACCTTCAACCCGCTGGTTCTGTATGGCGGCGTCGGATTGGGTAAGACCCACCTGATGCACGCGATTGCCTGGGAGCTGAAAACCAAGCATCCAGACCTGAACGTGCTGTACCTGTCGGCTGAACAGTTCATGTACCGCTTTGTCAAAGCCCTGCGCGAGCGCCGGATGATGGATTTCAAGCACCTGTTCCGCTCGGTCGATGTGCTGATGGTCGATGACGTGCAGTTCATCGCCGGCAAGGATTCGACGCAGGAAGAGTTCTTTCACACCTTCAACGCGCTGGTGGACCAGAACAAACAGATCATCATCTCGGCCGACCGCGCGCCCGGTGAAATCAAGGACCTTGAGGACCGGGTGAAATCGCGCCTGCAATGCGGTCTGGTGGTGGACCTGCACCCGACCGACTACGAGCTGCGTCTGGGCATCCTGCAGAACAAGGTCCAGCATTACAGCAGCACATATCCCGACCTGACCATCGCCGACGGCGTGCTGGAATTCCTGGCGCAGCGCATCTCGACCAATGTGCGGGTGCTGGAAGGGGCGCTGACCCGTCTCTTTGCCTTCGCCTCGCTGGTCGGGCGCGAGATCGATATGGATCTGACGCAGGATTGTCTGGCAGATGTGCTGCGCATGTCCGAGCGCAAGATCACCGTCGAAGAGATCCAGCGCAAGGTCTCTGAATACTACAACATCCGCCTGTCCGACATTATCGGCCCCAAGCGCCTGCGGTCCTATGCCCGCCCGCGTCAGGTGGCGATGTATCTGTGCAAGCAGCTGACCAGCCGGTCCCTGCCCGAAATTGGCCGCCGTTTTGGCGGTCGTGACCACACCACCGTGATGCATGGCGTCAAGCGGATCGAAGAGTTGAAGCTGACCGACGGCCAGATTGCCGAAGATGTCGAGATGCTGCGCCGGTCGCTGGAAGCCTGAGTCACATCCCCAAACCACTCAGTGACGCCCCGGACCATCGGCCCGGGGCGTTTTCTTGTGCGCATTTCTCCACGGTCGGGGAATGAACTGTGTCGGAACGATCACGCGACCCTTGACGGTTGCGGTATTCCGACCCAGAAATCGGTAAAAAATCCTTGTGCCTCAGGGCGGAACCGCTAACGTGCCAGTCCCGCCCATTTCGGCACGCAAGTCAGAGGAATTGAGGGTATGAAGATCAGCATCGAACGCGGCACCCTTCTCAAGGCCGTTTCGCAGGCCCAATCTGTTGTCGAACGGCGCAACACCATTCCCATACTTGCCAATGTGCTGATCGAGGCCGAGGGCGACCAGGTCCAGTTCCGCGCCACCGATCTGGACATCGAAGTGGTCGACAAGGCCCCGGCGCAGGTCGAGAAAGCGGGGGCAACCACCGTCGCCGCAACCACCCTGCACGAGATTGTACGCAAGCTGCCGGACGGGGCGCTGGTTACGCTGACCGCCGACAGCGCGGCAGGGCGTCTGACGGTTGAGGCGGGGCGGTCGAATTTCTCGCTGGCGACCTTGCCGAAAGAGGATTTTCCGGTGATGGCGTCCTCGGAATATCAGTCGAACTTCACCGCCTCGGCAGCTCTGCTGCGGCGGCTGTTCGACAAGTCGAAATTTGCGATTTCGACGGAAGAGACGCGGTATTACCTGAACGGCGTCTATATGCATGTGACCGATGGGTCCGATGGCAGCAAGGTGCTGCGCTGCGTGGCCACCGATGGCCACCGTCTGGCGCGGATCGATGCGGATTGCCCCGAGGGGGCGGCGGATATGCCCGGCGTGATCGTGCCGCGCAAGACCGTGGGGGAACTGCGCAAGCTGCTGGATGATGACGAGATGGACATCGCCGTTTCGGTCAGCGAAACCAAGGTGCGTTTTGCCACGCCGGATATCACGCTGACCTCGAAAGTGATCGACGGAACTTTCCCCGATTACACGCGGGTCATTCCGCAGGGCAACACGCGCAAGCTGGAAGTGGATGCGGCGGAGTTTGCGCAGGCAGTGGATCGGGTGGCGACGGTATCGTCCGAGCGGTCCCGCGCGGTGAAGCTGCAACTGGATGGCGACAAGCTGGTGCTGTCGGTCAATGCGCCGGATAGCGGTGCGGCTGAGGAAGAACTGGCCGTGGCCTATGGCGATGAGCGGCTGGAGATCGGGTTCAACGCCAAGTACCTGCTTGAGATTGCCTCGCAGGTGGATCGCGAGAATGCGGTGTTCCTGTTCAATTCGGCGGGGGACCCGACCCTGATGCGCGAAGGCAATGATCAGAGCGCGGTCTATGTGGTCATGCCGATGCGCGTCTGATCGCGCTGGCGCGCGATGCCTCCGGCGGGAGTATTTTTGAAAAGATGAAGGGAGGGGTCATGGGATTGGCCCTGACCGAGCTTACGGTCTCGCATTTTCGGTCTCATAAGCTGGCGCGGTTGTCGTTGGACGGGCGGCCGGTGGCGATTCACGGGCCGAACGGGGCCGGGAAGACCAATATTCTGGAAGCGGTGTCGTTGTTTTCGCCGGGGCGCGGGATGCGGCGGGCCAGCGCGGCCGAGATGACCCGGCGGCCCGAGGCGTTGGGGTGGAAGCTGTCCGGCCTGTTGCGGACGCAGGGGCAGCGGTATGAGGTCGAGACCTGGTCCGAAGGCGGCGCGGCGCGGCAGGTTCGGATTGATGAGAAAGCCGCCAGTCAGATCGATCTGGGCAAGCTGGCGCGGGTGGTCTGGCTGATCCCGTCGATGGACCGGCTTTGGATCGAAGGGGCCGAGGGGCGGCGGCGGTTTCTGGACCGGATCGCGCTGAGTTTTGATCCGTCGCATGCCGAAGCCTCGCTGACTTATGAAAAGGCGATGCGGGAACGGAACCGTTTGCTGAAAGAGCAGGTGCGGGATGCCCATTGGTATGCGGCGTTGGAGGGGCAGATGGCCGAGACGGGCCATCGTATTCATGCTGCCCGGCTGGCGGCGCTGGGGCATCTGCGGGTCGCGCAGGATCAGGCGGAAACAGCGTTTCCCTCGGCTGATCTGGAACTGGTGCAGACCGAGGGCGCGATGCCCGAAACCGCGCAGGACTTGCGCGAGGCGTTGGACGAAAGCCGGTTTCGCGATCTGGCCGCAGGACGGACCTTGGTGGGGCCGCATCGTTCGGATCTGTACGGGGTCTTTGCCGCCAAGGGCGTGCCGGCCAAGGATTGCTCGACGGGTGAGCAGAAGGCGTTGCTGGTGTCTCTGATCCTGTCGAACGCGCGCGCGTTGGCCGGGATGGTGGGGGCACCGCCGATTGTCTTGCTGGACGAGGTGGCCGCGCATCTGGATGCGGAGCGGCGCGCGGCGCTGTATGACGAGATTTGCGCGCTGGGGGCTCAGGCCTGGATGACGGGCACCGGGCCTGAGTTGTTTGCCGAATTGGGAGACCGGGCCCAGACGCTGACTGTCACCGAAGGCGATGAGGGCTCGGTCGTGACGGCTTAGGCCGGTTCGCTGATTTTGCGTTCCCACAGGAAGCCGCGCATGACCTCGTCAACCGGGGTCTGGGCCATGTGGTTGACGTAGTTCGACATGGTTTTCTGCGCAAGACCCAGAACCACGTCCAGAACCGCGCGGTGGGAATAGCCGGCGTCGAAGAAGGCTTGCAGTTGTTCTTCATTCGGGTTTCCGCGGCTTTGCATCACTTGCAGAGTGAACGTGCGAAGCGTTTCCAGTTTTGCAGTCGGCAGCGGCGTTTCGTTGCGCAGCGCTTCGGTGATCTCGTCCGAGACCTTCATCATCTTGGCGATGCCGGTATGGGCGGGCACGCAGTAATGGCATTCGTTTTCCACGTTGATCGTCTGCCAGACCACGGTTTTCTCGTCATTGTCGAAATCGGTCTGCAGGAACAAGCCGTGCAGGACCTGATAGCCCTCAAGATGCTGCGGGCTTTCCGCCATCACCTTGTGCAGGCCGGGCAGACGGCCAAAAGCGGCCTGTGACTTTTCCAGCAGCGGTTTCGACCCTTCCGGGGCGGTTTCGAGGTCATGAGAGGGGAAGTTTGCCATGTCAAAGCTCCTGTTTCTGGCGCGATGAGTCGTATTTAGGCTTTTTTGAGCGATCACTCAAGTATATATTTGAGCGAACGTTCAAGAATTGGTGAAGCCGATGCCCCGCAAGCCTTCATATGACCGCGACGCGCTGATTGCGCAGGCAAGGGATCTGTTCTGGCGGCAGGGCTGGGCCGGAACCTCACTGAAAGATCTTGAGCGCGAGTTGAACCTGAAACCCGGCAGTTTCTATGCGGCCTTCGGGTCCAAGGATGCGCTTTATGCGCTGACGCTGCAGCGATACGCGCAGGATGGCGTTGCCCGTCTGATGGCGATGGCGGATGAAATGGGGCCGTTGAGGGCGCTCAAGGCGCAGCCGCATGTGGTGATCGACGAAGGCGAGATGCCCGCGCGGGCCTGTATGCTGGCCAAGACCTATGCCGAACTGCAGGCCAAAGGGCACGAATTGGCCGACAGGGCCGGGTGCCATATGGCCGAGATGAAGGACTGTTTCGCGACGCTGTTTCGCCGCGCGCAGGAGGCTGGCGAAATCGGACCCGACCACGACCCGGACCGTCTGGCCGCGCGCTATCAGTCCGACATTCTGGGCCTGCGATTGTCGGCAGAGCGAAGCGATGTGAACGCGGCGGAAATTGCCGCTGATATCGCGGCGGATCTGGATCGGCTTTGATCTGTGCCAACCCTCAGATTCCGGCACAAAATGTTGGGGGATCGCGTGACAATCCCCACCAGAAAACGTATAAGTTACCAAAATAATATAGGTACTGACTGAATGTCCGAAGACGCACAGGCACCCCAGGAATACGGCGCGGATTCCATCAAGGTTCTCAAAGGTTTAGAAGCGGTTCGCAAACGCCCCGGGATGTATATCGGCGATACCGATGATGGCTCGGGTCTGCACCATATGGTGTACGAGGTTGTGGACAACGGAATTGATGAGGCACTGGCCGGTCATGCGGACCATGTGACCGTCAAAATCCATGCGGATTCCAGCGTTTCGGTCAGCGATAACGGGCGCGGAATTCCGGTGGATATTCACCCTGAAGAGGGGGTTTCAGCGGCCGAGGTCATCATGACCCAGCTGCATGCGGGCGGTAAGTTCGACAGCAACTCGTACAAGGTGTCGGGCGGTCTGCACGGTGTGGGTGTCTCGGTGGTGAACGCGCTGTCGGACTGGCTGGAGCTGCGCGTCTGGCGCAACGGCAAGGAACATGTGGCGCGTTTTGAGGGGGGCGAGACGGCGGAACACCTGAAGGTGGTTCAGGACTGCGGCGACCGCACCGGGACCGAGGTGCGGTTTCTGGCCTCGACCGATACGTTCTCGAACCTCGAATACTCGTTTGAGACGCTGGAAAAGCGTCTGCGCGAGCTGGCTTTCCTGAACTCGGGCGTGCGCATCATTCTGATCGACGAACGCCCCGCCGAACGGCTGGAGACCGAGCTGTTCTATGAGGGCGGCGTCAAGGAATTTGTCAAATATCTGGACCGGTCGAAAACTCCGGCGATGCCCGAACCGATCTATATCAAGGGTGAGCGGGACGATATTGGCGTCGAAATCGCGATGTGGTGGAATGACAGCTACCATGAGACGGTTCTGCCCTTTACCAACAACATCCCTCAGCGCGATGGCGGGACGCACGTGGCTGGCTTCCGGGGCGCGCTGACCCGGACGATCAACAATTACGCCCAGTCCAGCGGGATTGCGAAGAAGGAAAAGGTCAGCTTTACCGGCGATGACGCGCGCGAAGGTCTGACCTGTGTGCTGTCGGTCAAGGTGCCCGATCCGAAATTCTCGTCGCAGACCAAGGACAAGCTGGTCAGTTCCGAGGTGCGTCCGGCAGTCGAAGGTCTGATGAACGAAAAACTGGCCGAATGGTTCGAGGAAAACCCGAACGAGGCCAAGACCATCGTCGGCAAGATCATCGAGGCCGCTCTGGCCCGCGAGGCTGCCCGCAAGGCGCGCGAACTGACCCGCCGCAAGACGGCGATGGATGTGAACTATCTGGCCGGGAAGTTGAAGGATTGTTCCGAGAAAGACCCCTCGAAGACCGAAGTGTTTCTGGTCGAGGGGGACTCGGCAGGTGGATCGGCCCAAACAGGTCGCGATCGTCTGACACAGGCCGTTCTTCCCCTGCGGGGAAAGATTCTGAACGTCGAACGCGCGCGGTTTGACCGGATGCTGTCGTCTCAGGAAATCGGCAATCTGGTGATGGCCTTGGGCACCGGCATTGGCCGGGACGAGTTCAACATCGAGAAGCTGCGCTACCACAAGATCGTCATCATGACCGACGCCGACGTGGACGGTGCGCATATCCGGACGCTGCTGCTGACCTTCTTCTACCGGCAGATGCCGGAGCTGATTGAGGGCGGGTTTCTCTATATCGCGCAACCGCCGCTTTACAAGGTTTCGCGCGGCAAATCAGAGGTTTATCTGAAAGACCAGGCGGCGCTGGACGACTATCTGATCAATCAGGGCGTCGAAGGCGCGGTGCTGAAACTGGGGTCTGGCGAGGAAATCATCGGTCAGGACCTGACCCGGGTGGTTGATGAGGCGCGCCAGCTGAAACGCGTGCTGGATGCCTTCCCGACCCACTACCCGCGCCACATTCTGGAACAGGCCGCCGTGGCGGGCGCATTCGTGCCCGGTGCCGTGGATGCCGACCTGCAGGGCGTCGCCGACAAGGTTGCCGCTCGTCTGGACCTGATCGCGCTGGAATACGAACGCGGCTGGCAGGGCAGGATCACCCAGGATCACGGCATCCGACTGGCCCGCATCCTGCGCGGTGTCGAAGAGGTGCGTACCCTCGACGGTCCTATGCTGCGCTCGGGCGAGGCGCGCAAGACCGGATCGTTCACGCAAAGCCTGCAAGAGGTCTATAACACCCCCGCCACCCTGATCCGCCGGGACCGGTCACAGGTCATCCACGGCCCGCTGGACCTGCTGCGCGCGATACTGGAAGAGGGCGAAAAGGGCCTTTCGCTGCAGCGCTACAAGGGCTTGGGCGAAATGAACCCCGATCAGCTTTGGGAAACCACCCTGGACCCGGATGCGCGCACGCTGCTGCAGGTGCGCGTGGACGACATGGTCGAGGCCGACGATCTGTTCACCAAGCTCATGGGCGACGTGGTGGAACCCCGCCGCGAGTTCATCCAACAGAACGCGCTGAGTGTGGAAAACCTGGATTTCTAGCGGCTGTAGGGGCGCCCATAGTTTTGCATTTCGCCTAAAGATTTGCATCTTTGGCCCAAAGCCTTGGGCGCAATAGCCACCCACTGATTTTCGAATTCAAAGCTAATTTCGCACAGTGCAAATTTTGGTTGGCCCAATGCTATGTGCGTGGCCCCGGTGAAGCTTGAGGACTGCTGCTTCCAGCCCAAAGCAGCTATTCAAATCCGAGCCTTGCAATTCAAGGTTAGCGGACTTTGCAAACACGCGCCCCCAATGCCCATGTCATTACGGCGCCCTGTTGACGAGGTTCTCTGATCCTGATGAAGGGTCGTGGGAAAATGAGCGGCACTTCCTGCCGACCAATCAAATTGTCGAAGCAGACAAAACGAACAAGTGTCGATGAGCCGAAATGCGTTCAGGCGGGTCATCCTCGTGTTGGCCCCAAATCAGTCCTGTGACTGTACAAGAAAGAATAGCGCACCATTCGGATCGTAAAAGACCCGACAGCGTGAGCGATCCGGATCATTCGTGTCGATCTTGGCCAGTTTTCCACCCAATCGTTCCACGTCATGACAGGCGGCGGTGACATCTTCAACTCTGATACTTGGAACCCAGCGAGCAACTTCTTGTTCCTGAGGCAGCCCGTGCAACTGCTCGGCAATTTCATCGCCGGACAGTAGCGAAATGGTGGTTGTTCGTTGTAGTTCGCTGTCGTACCCGGAAACCCATCCGAACAACTCCGAATAGAATTCACCAGGGAAATCTGCGGAACTCGATAGATACCCGTCTATTCCAAATTGCCGCTCCTGCACCGGATAGGAGTGTCTGGACAAGCAGATACCAACCAATGCTCCTAAAGGGTCCCTCAAAAGACAGTTGCGACCAACGCCCGGCACTTCGAATGGCGGTCTCACAACGGTTCCACCGAGTCTCTCAACTGCTGACGCGGATTGGTCCACATCTTCGACCTCCACATAGGCAATCCATCCGTCGTCGTAGTGTTGCGGTGTCTCGGCAATGCCTGCGCCAACCTCTCCGTGTGCTAAGGCGAGCACAAAGTCCTTCTCACCGCCGCCCCAGGCAAAATCCATCGCGTGCTCGGTCAAAAAGCTCCAGGAGGCAAGGTCTCGATAGAAGTCCATCGAGCGTGATCGGTCGCCTGTGAAGAGATCATGCCAAACGAATCTGCCGACCTTGTTACATGTCATGGCGGTGAGCTCCTATGATCCCCGCAATTTATACAATACTGGCCCGCGGTCGAATTGACCCAAGTCAACAGCCATGATCGCGTGTTTCTGAATCCCATGCTACCAATGGTGAGCCGCCATGCACGGCGGCCTGGCTTTCTGTCGGATTTGACCCTCAACAGACCTTTGCCGCTTTTTGTGTTCTATGTTGCTCGCGACTCGATCCAATCCTTAAAATCCGTGCTCTTTTGGTTCCAGCTTTTCGGGATCAAGCTAGCTTTTGGACAACGACTGCTTAAGCTGTTCTCAAAAAGGAATGTTCGATGGAGCCGAGTCTGATATTCGCACTGGTTGGAGCGACCGTTCTCCTCGTTGCAATTCCTGGGCCAAACGTAGCGTTGATTGCAGCAAATACATTGGCTTACGGATTTCGCTTCGGCGCAATTACGGTGTTTGGCACAACTATTGGCGTGGCTTTGCAACTTTTAGTCGTCGTCTTGGGTCTGGCCGCGCTCCTCGAATTTGCAGCCTACGCTTTTCTTTGGCTGAAATGGATCGGAGTGGCTTATCTGGTCTATCTCGGCGTGACCACATGGCGTAAGGGCATCGTGGACATCGAAAAACAAAGCGCCAGCAGTGAGCCGCTGACAGCACTCTTCTGGCAGGGTCTCCTACTCGCCACGATCAATCCAAAGACCTTAATATTCAACGCGGCATTCCTGCCTCAGTTTGTGGCTATCGGATCAGGTTCTTCTGCTTTGCTTTTTACCGCCGTGATCTATGTAGCCATCATCATGCTCGGTGATCTTGTGTGGGCCGCTTCTGCGCAGATGGCGCGACCAGCAATAGTTAAGCTCGGACGATGGCGTCACAGGCTAACTGGTGTTCTTTTTGTTGGGTCGGGTATCGGTCTCGCTTTGGCCCGTGTTGATCGGTAAACGAGTCTTTGGAACAGAAGTCAGTTGCTTTGCCTTGTCTAGAGATTAGCATGGGTTCAGAGGTGTCATTCTCTGCTTCGCTGGTCAGCGCTTGTTGGTGATCCGAACCGGACACTGGTCTAGCTGCCAGCATGCCTATCCGTCGCAGCAATACCAAAGCCCACCTGCGCCTCCGTGCTAAAAAGTCCAGATTACCGCTCGATGCGCTAACTCCTTCCTGCCTTCACTCGTCAGGAATGGCGACAGACCCTGCAAGGATACCTCCATCAATGTTAAGCTCAGCGCCGGTCATGTAAGGGGTTTCGTCGGATGCAAGCATAACAGCCAGTGCAGCTACTTCTGACGCGTCTCCAAATCGCCGCATCGGAGTATCAGCAACGATTGCTGCCTCTCGTTTTGCGCGGTCTGCACCTTCGCCTAACAGTGGCTCCCACATTGGCGTCATGATTGCCGCCGGATGGATAGAATTGCAGCGGATGGCAAGACCCTGACTTGCACAATACAGTGCGACCGATTTCGTGTGATTTCGGATAGCAGCCTTTGAAGCGGCATAAGCTGCCGCCATGGGCACACCTATGATGCCAGAGCGTGAAGAGATATTGATGATAGATCCGGTTTTAGCTGGGCGCATGGCACGAATAGCGTAGCGGCATCCGAGAAATGTCCCGTCACTGTTGGTCGCATGAACCGCTCGCCAGTCCGAAAGTGTTGCATTCTCGGGATCATGTGCGGGAGGTTGCCCGTCTAACGATTCTTCAAATCCGGTGATGCCCGCGTTGTTCACAAGCACATCCAGAACTGGGAATTGTGCTTCGATAGCCTGCCAGTCCTTCTCGGAAGACACGTCCAGTTTTGCAAACTCCGCGCCTATTTCTTTGGCTGTCTTTCGACCAAGATCGACGTCTTTGTCGGTCAGGATGACCTTCGCTCCCTCGTCACAAAAAGCGCGTGTGATTGCGGCTCCAATGCCGCGCGCACCACCTGTCACAAGGGCTGTCTTACTGTGCAATCTGGGCATGTTTTTTCCGATCATTTGTGCTGAAGCCGGTCAGGCGTACCTGCTCCTTACCACCGGTCTTCCAGGCTCATCGTCATGCTGCGCTTGAATACATTCATGCTATCAGTCCATCTCGATAGATTATTGTCTCTTTATGGGTACGTCGGAATTCCCAACAGCCTAAGGTTAGATCAGTGTGAGTGGGACCGACGCACCTCCTGTAGCGACTTCCAGTATCCATACATACACAAGGCAAAAATCGACACGTTGCCAACAAAGTCGAGCAGCATCCAATGGGTGAACATCTCAACTACAAAGACAAAATAATAGTTGAAGATGAAGAACGGGATCGAGCCCATCAATCCAAATACCAGGAAGGTGGTAGGCGTAAACCGCGCAAGGGCCATGATGGTGCCTGCCAGAACAGCTTGTGCGCCAAAGCAAGCCAACAATAGTCGGCTCGTTGCGTTGCCCACGAAGTAATTTGGTTTGAAAACAAGCTGCTCGACAGTACCTGGGAACATCAATGCCCAACCACCCAGTCCCAGAAATACACTCGCAAGCATGCGTTGAATGTTGAGAGCCGACATAGTTCGATTCCTACCTAGAGAGTATGAAAAAGCCATAGGCCTCGCCATGACCTGCTGCACTGATTGCGGGCTCTGACGCCGGGTATCCTGGAAGTTCCAGCTCGCACAAATTGCCGACCAGACACGCAGTTCAGATTTTTAATGACACTTACGTCAGTAACTTGTAGTTGGCAATAGGAGGTGATTGAGATTTCGGAACACACTACAAAAACCAAGCGCCGTCGTCGCAAAGAGCACCGACCTGGTGAGATACGCCAGGCTGCACTGGAAGAGCTTCGTGAAAAGGGTCTTGCGGGGAGTACTTTTCAGGGAATTGCGCGTCGTGCCGGGATTTCCCGGACAACGGTGTATCTATACTTCAATTCCAAGATGGACATCTTTGAGGCAGTGGCGCGCGACACCATGGAACGCGCACTTGACGAAGCGGCTCAGGCCATCGTCGAGTTTGAAGGACCCTATGAGGAACTCTTTGAGAAGGTTATCGACCGGTTATACGATCAGCTTGTTGCGGGTGATGCGCGCTACATTTTCAAGGTCATGGTGGCCGAAGGTCACGATCACTCAGACATTGTTGCGTTCTACCATCGTGAAATTTTTTCAAAAGGTAACGCGACCTTGCGCCGCCTGATCAGCGCCGGGGTGGAGCGTGGCGAACTCAGGCAACAGGCATCAGAATTGGACCCGCGGACCATTATTGCGCCAGCAATATTTGCAGGTATCTGGAGCCTGATCTTCAGCGAAATTGATCCCATGGATGTGGAAAAATTCAAGCGAGACCATGCAAGCATTTTTTTGCGGGGCTTGCTCAAGCGAGAGGACTAAAAATGAACTCAGGCACATTCCAGCGTGTATTGGTGAATCAAACGCCAAGGACACCGGTTGCGCGAGTCGATTGGTTAGAACAAGGACACTTTGGCGGATTAGGAGGCATGAAATGACGTACGAACTATGGTTGGTTTATTTGGCTGCTGCGGTTGGATTGTCCCTAACCCCTGGTCCAAATGGGTTGTTGTCGCTGACACATGGGGCCTGCTACGGCTTCCGCCCGACTGTTTCCACCGTTTTGGGCGGAGCGCTCGGGTTCTTCCTTCTGATCGCAATTTCTCTGGCTGGCTTTGGCACCTTGCTCGCTGCATCGGAGCGCGCTTTTCTCGTCGCGAAATGGATCGGTGCCGCATATCTCGTCTATCTTGGTATTCGGGTCTGGCGCTCCGCACCCCCCGATTTTGGGGCGGCGACCAGTTTGACAAGAACGAGTGATCTTGGGTCATATAAGATGTTCCAGCAAGGATTTCTTGTCGCCGTTTCTAACCCAAAGGGCCTCTTGTTCTTTGCTGCGTTCCTTCCACAGTTCATGGTTGCGGGATCGCCTTTCCTGCTACAGCTCGCTGTATTTGGCGGAACGTTCGTACTCGTTGAGGTTATCTACGAGCTGTTGCTCGCAGGATTTGCGCAACGCATTGCGCCCTTGCTTGCCCGAAGTGGACGATGGTTCAACAGGATTACCGGTGGCGCGTTTGTCGGAATCGGAGCGGCGCTCGCATCAGCGTCAAAGTAGCCATAAGTCTTTGGGTTGTTCGAGGCGCGGTTTGCAAACCATCAGGCGCGGCCGCACGATCACTTGGGTATTTCTATGAAGTCAAACGCGGGGATGCGCCAGTTTTTGGTCCCGGATTCCGTTGGGCCTGGCCCGATTCCAGTTGTGATGTTCTATCCCTGCGATACGAAAATGGCACCGCAGAAGGTCGGGCCTTTCGCGTTCACCGCAGCGCGGGATGGTGTGCCCGCACTTGTCAAAGCCCCGCTGATCGTGATGTCGCATGGCAATGGTGGATCGCCCTGGGTTCACCGGGACTTGGCCATGGGGCTTGCAGCGTTGGGTGCTTTTGTCATTTTACCGGAGCATGTGGGAAACAGCCGATCTGACAATAGTCTGGAAGGCACGCGGCAGAACCTCATCAACCGTCCTCGACAGCTGAAACTGTGTGTGGAGCACCTTTGCCGCTCCGAAGAGTTCGGGCCTTACATCACCGCGACGCACGCTATCGGACATTCCATTGGCGGCTACACCGTGTTGGCGGCCGCCGGTGCCAAGCCATATGCCGGATCACATGAAACACAATCCGGCAAAGCAGAAGAAATTGGTGTTGAACGTACATGCTTTGCATCGATTGTAGTTCTTGCGCCGGCAACTGCGTGGTTTAAGGGCGCGGATTCACTTGCGGGATTTGATACCCCAACACTGATGCTCACGGCTGAACTGGATGATGTCACGTCAGAGTTTCACGCAGGCATTCTTTCCTCACGCATGCAGAAACCGGATCTTCTCACGCACGAAGTTATTCCGGGGGCAGGTCATTTTTCATTCCAAAGCCCATTTCCTCCGCAAATGACCCACCCTCAGTTTCCGCCATCTCAAGATCCGTCTGGGTTTGACCGCAGTGTTTTCCAGTCTGAATTGCTTGCCTTGGTCAGTCAGTTCTTGAGGCTTTACCCATAGCAAAAGGCCTGCGCCACTACCTGCCAACGTGCTTATTGCCTTTGCCTGATGGGTTAGTCAGCGCAATCTGGGTCATGCGACCGAGAATGTCGAAAGATCAATGTCGCCACTCCAACGCCAAGCACCAAGAAATGGCTGATCCGTGGTCTTTCGACCATGAGGCTCCCACGCAGGATGGTGGACGAACTCCCCAGGTTTTCTTTTGATGTATCCTGAATCCCCCAAAACCCAGTCTGCAATTCCGGCAATGACCAGATAGGTTTCTTCACCAGAGTGGCTCGAAACCGGGTAATCGGTCCAAGCGTCCGATACCAGTAAACCAACGCGCAACTCTTCGACATAGATGTGACCATCTGGACCCAGCAATTCTGTCGTAAACAACCGGCTGGAGACTTCGGTCGCCAAACCTTCGCCCTCCCAACACGTCCATGACAGCAGATGTTGGCAGCGCGTTACCTGATCCAGAAGCGGCAAAGTGTCTGGCAACGTTTGCAGAGTCGCCAATACCTTGGACGGGTCTTGTTGGCGCGGTATCGTTCGATAGCATTCGACATCAGCATCCCGAAGTGCGTCAGCGGCTTTGCGACCTCCTTCGCGTTGTTCCCGCGAAAATATCTCTCCTAAGGCACCCATCAGAGAAGTGAGGTTTTCCCTGTCTGTACCGATCATGGCGCTGTCACCTCTCAACTGTACTGCGACCACTGCACTTACGCATGTTGCGCCGGACAAACCAACCTGTTGCGAGTTCTTGAGCCATTTGAGACGCAAGTAAGTGGTGACGCAAGACCTGGTTGGTGATTGTCTCGGGCGAGAAAGAAATGACAGCGTGTGTGTGGTCTATAGAAGAGGTTATTGCTCCTGTAGAGGTTCTATGATTGTCGGAGTGACGCGAATGAACTTGGCCCGGTTTTCGGAACGCCTGATGGGCATGAAGGATGCGGTATGGCTGCGTCACGCCAATCCTTGGTCTGTTTGGACGCGTGTACTGACGCCATTACCGCTTTTGGCGTTGGCGATCTGGAGCCGGGCTTGGATTGGTGGCTGGGCCTGGGCGGCTGTTGCAATCGTTCTTATCTGGATCTGGCTAAACCCGCGCGTCTTCCCGCAACCCAATCGTTTCGACAGCTGGGCGGCGCATGGCGTGCTGGGTGAACGTGTCTGGTTACGCCATCGGGAGAAAGTTGCCGAGCATCACAATCGTGTCGCGAACGTTCTGGCGGTTGGAAGCAGCTTGGGACTATTACCTTTCGCGTACGGTCTTTGGACATTTGACATCGGCTTCACATGCCTCGGAATCGTTATGATTGCGGGTGGCAAAATGTGGTTTGTGGATAGAATGGTCTGGGTTTGGCGCGACCTCCAGCGAGCAGGAGGATCGATGGAAGATTTGGAGACAGATCGATAAAGGTATGGCTCTGAGGAAATGACGCGTAACGAAATCAGGACCGTATGTGCAGCTCCATTCGTCGGCAGCACAGTGCCACCCCGAATAAATTCAGTTCTTGATTTCCATTTTATGCGCCATTTCGCACGGTTGGCTGGATTCAGCTATAAAGGCGGTTTTCAATACCGAGCCGCACAAATATCCCGATGCGGACATAGCGGGCATTGCGAAATACCCGTCGCAATCTATGACTAATGGGTATGAGTACAGGTGCAGTATCTACATGTCCCGGCTGCAAAGTGAAGCTGCCATTCATCGAGGGCCCGACCCACAATTACATGGAAGGTTCGGCGGCTTGCTTTGAACTATTCAATCAAGTCTTAGCCTGCGAATATAGTGATCGGACATTGCTGCAAACACATCGCATGACCGTCGATACATATGCAGTTCAGCATCCAGGCTGCGGCGATACCCGACGACAAATCCAATCGGTTGGGTTGCATCTCGCAAGGTTAGGTTTGCAACTCACGTCTCAGATACCGCCAAAAGAAACAAATGAGGTAATGCTTGGCCTTGGAAAATACAAACATACGCTCGAATACCTAGATCCTCCCGAACAGTATGCAATGACGGTCGCAGATGTGGCACCTTATGCGGGTTCCGGGGCCCACTCTAAATTGGTCCGAGAGTGGGCTAACGCGACTTGGGAAGACTGGTCGGCACATCACTCCTACATTCGCAGTTGGACTGCGAAATGGGTCTAGGATTAGCTTTTTTGCCTTTCGCATCTTTGGTTGCTCTAAGCCCAAGGCGGACATACAAAAGTAGACTTCACAGTCTCCTGATTGCGGAACAAGAGCGCCATTGGCTGTTTCGAAATGAAAATCCACCTCACAACTTCGTGCGGCTCGATGCAGATATAGCCGCCGCACTTTGCATATGGATTTGGATCAGTTTTGACGTCCATTCACCTAGCCGTCACGCTGGCCTGGCCCTCTCCAGAGCAAGTACAGCGTCTATGACATTTACTCTTTGACCATCAGGTCCTTTAGCTTCTCGTTGAAAGGGTCCGACAAAGACCTGACGCCATTCGGTTGGATCAAGGTCTATTTCAGCAAGGCGGTTTTCGGCTGTGATCTCTGGTTCGCTTGGATCGCTCCATGACCACGGCGCATAGGTTTGGTGCGTGGCGATTAGCAAAAGCCCGGATGGCCGCACCAACGTTGCGGCGGCCTGCAAGACTGCCGTGCGCGGAAAGTCGAACGGGGTTTGCAGGAAAAGCGCTGAGACAAGGTCGAAAGAACCCACCGGGAAGCTTCTGGACAAATCGTGCTGTTCGAACGTGACACGATCCGACACTCGGTTTCGGGCAGCATTTTCTGATGCAATGTCCAGAGCTGCTTTGGAGATGTCGACACCCAGAACTTGCCATCCTTGCTTCGCCAGCCAAACGACGTCGTCTCCTTTGGCGCAGCCCAGATCAAGCGCCTGGCCCGGTGCGAGTCCTTTGGCGAATTGTTCGAGAATCTTCGAAGGAACACCGGATGTTTCAGGTGACGCATTGCCATAGATCTCCTCCCAAAATTCTACAGGCGTTTTCGATCCGAGATCAGGCTGCTGCATTTCCGTTTTCCTTTGATGTCAGTTTCAATGAGACGAGACTCAGCCCCGCGAAAAGCGCGAACGGCACCCAGAGCGCGACTTTCAAGGCTTCGATGTATGTTGAAGCGTCAGGGGCTTTGCCCAACGCGACGACAAATACTTGCCCAACAAGGGCAATGCCCAAGGCTATTCCGATCTGCTGAAAAGCCTGTAGCGCACCAGAACCTGCCCCGGCCTCGGTCTGCGGCACTTCCTTTAGAACCAGTTGGTAGAGAGCCACGGAGGCTGTCCCGACCCCGGCACCGACCAAGACCAAGGGCCCCCAGATCATGAGGAGGGGCACACCGGGGATAACGGCCAGATGAAGCCCAATCATGCCGCCAAGCAATGAGACAAGGCCGAGTGTGACACGGCTCTCAAGGAACCGATTGCCTAAACGACTCGACAGGATGGATGCAACCATGATGCTGAGGGGGTGCGCAGCGAGCGTGAGGCCAGCACGGTCAGGCGACATCCCAAGCCCGAGTTGCAGGACCATGGCCAAAACCACGATTGGTCCGGCAATTCCAGTGAACATGAGCGTGACGATCCCAACCCGCACGAGAAAACGGGTATTGGTCATCAGTGAGACAGGGAGGAGTTGCGGCTGGCCCATCTGTGCGCGGATAAACTGGAGTCTCAGCAAAGCGAACCCGCTTCCGACGGACAATGCAATCAGGCCAACAAGCCATATGGGCCATCCCAAAGCCTGCCCTTCGATCAAGGGATAAAGCAGCGCTAGAGCTACAATTGAAAAGAGTGACGCGCCCAGCCAATCGACGGTTTGTTCGCTGGCTTTCGGGCTTGTAGGAACAAACGCGTACGCTCCTGCGAACGCGATCAGACCGATAGGCAGGTTTATCAGAAAAATCATTCGCCATCCCAGTCCCCATAGGTCGGCCGAGATCAGGAAGCCGCCGATCAGGGGGCCCGCCATAGCCCCTAAGGCCGTCACCATACCGAAGAGGCCAATCGCCTTGGCCTTCTGCTCTTCCGGAAAGCTCTCGTGCAGGATTGCAAGCACTTGCGGCATCATCATCGCCGCCATCAGACCCTGAAAGAACCGCGCGAGGATCAGCACTCCAATCGAGGGCGCGAAGCCACACGCAGTCGAGGCAATAAGGAAGCCAAGAAGCCCGATCAGGAAAAGTTGGCGCCGTCCCAGAGCATCGCCGAAACGACCGAATGGTAGTAGGCCAGCGGCAAAGGTCAGGACATAGGCCACCAGTGTCCATTGCAGACCGCTGTGCGAAACAGAGAACTCTGTCTGGATCGCGGGAAGCGCGAGATTGATGATCGTGGTGTCCAGCATATTGATGAAAGCCGCAGCGAACAGGAACGCTGCTGCCAGCCAGTGCCGCGAAAGAACCCCATCGTTAGACGGTGTAATGAGCGCGTATGCCATGGTGGTGACTCCTGCTACGGAAGAACGAAGTAACGTAACTTTATAAGTAACGTGATTTGTCGTGTCAATATCATGTGCTTTTATTTGTCACATGACCGTACTTGCCGTAAACTGCTTGGTGGGGAGGAACCGATGAGAACCGACAGCCGACTATCCCGCGTTTTGCACGTCCTGATGCACCTTGGTGAGACAGAGGAACCGATGACATCGGAACTGATCGGGCAAATGTTGAACACCAATCCTTCCCTAGTCCGGCGCACGATGGGGCTTTTGCGCAAGGCAGGTATCGTTGGTTCGTCGAAAGGGCATGGCGGCGGTTGGTATCTTGAGAAACCGCTGGCAGATCTGTCGCTAACAGATGTCTACTCTGCCTTAGGCGAGCCCAAACTCTTTGCAATCGGCGCGTCTGATGACACGCCAACTTGCTTGTTAGAGCGATCAGCAAATGCCGCGACGCAAAGGGGACTTGATGCGGCACGAGAGAGTTTCTTGCAAACCCTTGCCAGTCAGAGCGTTGCAGACCTCATCGAACTTTCGCGCGCCGAAATCGCAGCATACCAGGCGCGGGCATCGGCCGGATCAGAATAACAGGTGGCCAAGAAAACGTGTTGGCAATCGAGGTTCGCTGTCCCAAGTCACACACATTGATCACGCATCGATGAATGCCAGAAGATGGACACTTCACTTGATCCTTTGAACTCGGATTGTGCTTGTGCTGGCGCGAAGCACGGCATCAAAGCAGCGGCCGATACAGAGGTTGCCGCCGCCCCAGTTCGGCAAAGCTTGGGTGGGTGCAAAGGGTGTCATGGACTTGTCTTTCGTTGGCGGATGTCAGGCAACCACTTGTACCACCATCTCCACCTCGATCTGAAGCTCAGGACCTGCAAGAGCGGTTACTCCAATGCCGGTCAGGCTCGGCTTTGCGCCGTTTAGAAAGCGCAGGATGGCGCCCATTGCGATCTCTTGTGTCTCATCCCGCAGGTCGGTCATGTAGACGCGCATCTGGATGATGTCGTCAGACGTTGCCTGAAGCGCATCGAGCGCTCCTTGCAGGTTCTCGATGACGATAGCAGTCTGCTCCGCTAACGATGTGGGCGCTGGTGTCCCATCAGGCCGCCAAGCCACCTGACCAGAAACAAAAGCAAGTGCACCGGGATGCGCGATGGAGATTTGCGAATACCCGACCTTGCTCGCAT
This sequence comes from Ruegeria sp. AK4, assembly GCF_056541025.1. NCBI lineage: Bacteria > Pseudomonadati > Pseudomonadota > Alphaproteobacteria > Rhodobacterales > Roseobacteraceae > Ruegeria > Ruegeria sp. AK4. The sequence continues at coordinate 6,095 of NZ_JBQFXS010000009.1, read as the reverse complement.
CCGGCAACATCGGAGGGTTCATACGATCAATTGCTGTGGACATGTCTTTCTCCTTTTATGGACTGTCTTGGCGAAAGACTTAAGCTTTACAAATGACGAATGGAGATCGCTTCAGCTGCGAATTTCATGCTACAAAAGGTAATGATTGGATCGAAAGTAAATGACATCCTCCTGTTTCTCACGGTTGTCGAGACCGGGAGCTTCGTCGCCGCTGGTAAGATGTTCGGACTGTCACGGTCCACGGCTGGAAAAGCCATCGCGCGACTGGAGGATGGATACGGTGCTCGGCTCTTGAACCGAAACACGCGCGCAATGGACCTGACCGAAGAAGGCAAGCGCCTCTATGAACACGGGCTAGCTATTCGTGAAGCCATCGAGGCCGCCGACGACAGCATCGCCAGTGATAGCGGTGTGCCGCGCGGCGTCTTGAGAATAACGGCTCCGGACGCGCTTGGGCGAATCCTCTTGCTGCCAACGGTGCGCCGATATCTAAACACATGGCCTGACACCCAGATCGAGATGTCGCTCTCTGATCGGGTCGACAACATCATCGAAAAGGGGTTCGACCTTGCTATCCGGATCGGTGTGAGCTCTCCCGATCAAGGCTTCATCGCGCGTACGCTTCTGCGGGATAAAGCAATCTTATGTGCCTCGCCGACCTATTTCGCCGGACGCGAAAGACCGGTGAACGTTGAACAACTTACGCGCCACGATCTGCTTCAGTTCGCAAGCCGGAACGAACGGCAGGGTTGGCATCTGCAAGAAGATGACTGCACTTGGGTTCGCGCTCAGGGGCAAGTCCGCCTCCGTCTCGACAGCGCAGAGGCCCTGCGCGCGACGGCATTAGAAGGCCTTGGCATCGCATTATTGCCGCAACTTCTGGTCGGCACCGACATTGCAGAGGGTCGTCTTGAGAAAGTCCTGCCCCACCTCGACCACGGTCAGCTTCCGATCCTGGCACTTTATCCACACAAGCGTCTGCTGGAACCACGTGTGCGACGCTTCATCGACATGCTGAACGAGGATCTCCAGAGGCTTCGTTCTAGCAGAGGAAGTTAATCCAACTTTCCAACGTTCGTTGCGATGCCGAACTCTGGAAGCAAGAGCTCTGTGTCGCCGTTATTTACATTTGGCGTAAGTGACCGGTCGCAGCCCAAACCGGACATTCAATCCAGGACTTTGCAATTCCGGCTTAGCGGGACGGAACGGCCATTCATCTACGCGCATTGAGTGACCGCTTTTCCGCGAAACTCAACGCTAGTGCTATTTTGTCAGCGAGCAATCCGGGCTGATCGACACTCGCCCAATGGGTGGCGTTTTCGAGAACGACCCGATCCATAGGGTTTTCACTAAGCCATTCGAGAGTGGTTTTCGGGCAGTTTTCAGGATTGTAGAGATAGATCACTTTTGCAGCGTTTTGCAAAACCATTCCGGGCTCATATTTCGCGGAGAAACGTCTCGCATCTGCACCAAGCTGCCATAGTGCCACCGGATTAGCTTCCGATACAGCCTGTCGATATCGATGTATGATCGGTGCTGTCGTGGACATTTCGTCCAGCCGGTCGAGAAATGCTCTTCGAAATGAAGCTGGGTCATCATAGTCGGCTGCTGTCCCTGAGAAATACGCGTCGTCCGCCGTTATATTCCCCTCCAATGAAAGGATTGTCGTGAGGGAGCATCCGGGTTTCCCGGCAGCGAGCGATGCGATGATCGAAGCAACCGAATGTGCCAAGATGATTTCAGCCTCACACTCGTTCGCCCGATCTGCAACAAACTGGGCAAGAGCACTGAGGGTGGTTCTACCTGATAGCGGTGGCGCTCCAAATCCCGGAAGATTGAAGGGCAGCAATCGATAGTTTTCAGCAATATGGGTGTCAGCCAGACCTTCGAACATGCTTGCGTTGTCGCCAAAGCCTCCAATGCAGAGAATTACGGGGCAATTACCCACAGTTTGGTCAGGTCGTTCCGATGCTGTTTCAACCATCCGGTTCTCCTAGCGTCTCATTTAGCGAACTTTAGTGCTAACTCACAGTGTCAAACAAGTTGGACGGATCAACGTTTCTTGCGCTTTCGAAACCCCGCGATGTTTTCTCCGGAATGTTTGATGAAACCTTCACTTATTCTGATGGCCCAATCTGTCGGTTCCGTCTGCAATGGCTCTTTAGTGGTTGTGTCAAACGCGGTTCGCCCTGTGCAGGACAAGCCTCGGTCGGGCTTTGGCGTGCCGCTTATTTCGGCCTCGCTCGGAAAGCGCATGTTTCGGGTCGAAACAGTGCCGCGCTCATGTAGTTACAGGTGCAGGAATTCAAGTAGGAGAGTGAGATGCGCGGACGTGCTGCCCTGTTCCCCGGTTTTGACGAGCTGGTTGCCGCTGAGAATGCCCTGACGGCAAAGCTGGACATTGTTCGCCGGAACTTTTCAAGCCGCAAGGCAAATGCCGAGGAACCATCTACGGAATGGCTGAGCGAGCTCGGGCGAAAGCGGTTTGACGAGGCCGAAGACCTGGAACCCCTAATGGATTGGGTGATGGATGCGCTGGACACCGGCGGTGTTCAGATGACCCATCCCGGTTATCTTGGCCTGTTCAATCCGGCCCCAACTTTTGCGTCGGAATGTGCGGACCGCATTGCCTCGGCCTTCAACCACCAGATTTGCGTTTATTCGCATGCTCCGGCCGCCGTTGAGGTCGAACAGCACGTCATCAACGAAATGGCCCGCCATGCGGGGCTTCCAGCGGGATCAGGCGGCCACTTCACCAGCGGCGGGGCCGAGGCCAACTCGGCGGCTGTCCTTTGTGCGCTTCAGGCCAAATGCCCGGAATACAGCGATGAAGGGGTCGGTGTGTTTAATGGCCAGCCGACTGTCTATGTCTCGAAAGAGAGCCATCTCGCGTGGCTAAAGATGGCCCACTCCGCCGGGATCGGGCGCAGCGCAGTACGCCTTATCGCCACCGACGGCAAGGGCCAGATGAGCGTCGCGGCCCTGGAAGCTTCGATTGCGGCTGACCTTGAGGCTGGGTGTGTTCCGGTTCTGGTCGTCGCCACTGCCGGTACGACCAATGCCGGGATGGTTGACCCGTTGAACCCGTCGGCCGATCTCGCCGAGAGATACGGCATGTGGTTTCACGTGGATGCGGCTTGGGGCGGGGCGCTGATTGCCAGTAATGACCGCCGTAGTGCATTGGAAGGAATTGAACGTGCGCACTCCATAACGATTGACGCGCATAAGTGGTTTGCCACGACCATGGGGGCTGGCATGTTCCTGACCAGCCGTCCGGACATTCCCGCACAGGTCTTCCGTGTGACCGCGAGCTACATGCCCGAGAGCGATGCGAGCAGGGACTTCTACCTGAACTCCACCCAATGGTCCCGGCGGTTCGTGGGCCTGCGCCTGTTTCTCGCGCTCGGAGCGGCAGGCTGGGGCGGCTATGGCGACCATGTGGAGCGCTCCATCGACCTGACCGACCGGTTGACGAACCGGTTGAAGGAGGGTGGCTGGATACACGCCAACAGCTCGGCAATGGGCGTAAGCTGCATGGTGCCGCCTGAAGGGCATGATGCCGTCCAGCGGTATGTAGATGCCATTCACGAAGACGGTCGATACTGGATTTCCAAGGCCGTTTATGAGGGCAAGCCCGTCTTGCGGGCCTGCGTCACCAATGGCCGGACGGATGAAAACGTCATCGACGGTCTCGCTGACTTGCTTCTGGATCTCTCCTAGCCTGGAGGCATCCACAAATTTGAACCAAGGGGAAAACTCATTTGCGCAGATCGTGCGACGACCGCTGTCCGCAGCCGGATCATGGCCAGCATCGGCAGCAAGGATACCAAGCCGGAACTGAAGATACGGTCGCTCCTGCACCGACAGGGGTTTCGCTTTCGCCTTCACCGCAAGGACCTGCCCGGAAAACCGGACCTTGTGTTCCCGAGATACCGGGCGGTTATCTTTGTGCACGGTTGCTTCTGGCATGGCCATGACTGCCATCTCTTCAGCATGCCAAAGTCGCGGAAGGAGTTCTGGTGGCAAAAGATCGGTCGCAACAGGGAGCGTGACGAAGTGCAGCGGGAAACGCTGACAGATTTAGGCTGGCGCGTGGCAACTGTCTGGGAGTGCGCCCTAATGGGTCGGTCACGGCTTAGTATCGATGACGTTGGCGAGCGCTGCATGGCGTGGCTTCAGTCCGGTGAAGCAGCATTGGTGTTGAGGGGACGCGAGGAAGGAGAGATGAAGCCTAAGAAAAGGCTATAGCGAACAGTTTCCGGTCATTTGAGCAAAGCGCAGCATTGGTAAAATTGGGCTCGATGCGGCCATTCTCTGCGGCTTGCATGATTGGCTGGTCGCAGCCCGAAGCGGACATTCACAACTGGACTTTGTAGTTCCCGAGATCGGGGCAAAGCACAATTTCGGCTAGAGTTCACATAGGATTGCTTTCGGGCAGGCTAAGAATATCTCTTTTCGCCGCTGAAAGAGACGCGTCTGTCTTCTCAAAACCCGCTAGAACTTTCCGTTGTCGTTCTTCCATTCGTTGCGCGGAGGAATGGGCGTGCAAGTGGTCCAGTGCTCGACGATCTTGCCATCGGCTAAACGAAACAGGCTGAATAGGCCTGCATGTTGTCCATCCCGTTGGCCTTCAATCATGCAAAGGGCGAAGTTCCCCTCGGCCAGGACACGGTGGAGTTTCTGATGGGCGATTCTAGGCGCGCCGTTTTGCTCTTCATTAAGTGCGGCGCGCAGCGAAGCGATCCCGTCAGCGATCTCTGGATCGTGCTGGATAAGGTCGGTTGCGAGATATGTCGCCATCAACTCGAATTTCCGTTCAATCAGAACGCGTTGAGCAAATTCCCGGACCAATTCCCGATTGCTCTCAGTCTTGTCGAGTTCTGTAATTTCGGTGTCCCCATCCAACATTGTTCGGCCTGATGGATTCGGGGATTGGATCTCTTGAATATTGTCCCAATGTTCAACCGCCTTCCCGTCTTCAAAGCGAAAGACTTCAAATGCAACTTCCACGCCGTTGAAGTCATACTCATTGTGCGCAAATGCAAAATCACCGTCTTGGAAAACCCGGAAAAAAGTGACGCGCGGATTTGTCTTGGCCAAGCGCGCAAATAGTTCTGCTAGTCCAGGGCTTCCTTCGCCAGTACGTGGGTTATGCTGAATATACTTGCTTTCGTTGACGACAGCGGCCGCCTCTGGATCGCCGGTTTCGATACCCTTGAGAAGCTTCATGAGTAACTGTTTTTGGGATGTCATAATGCGTGCTTCTATTGGTTCTTTCGTCGCTAGAAGTAGACCATGCCAACCAACGCGGGAACAAGGCAGGTTCTTCTGACAAGGCCGTAAGTGTTGCGGTTCTCCGCAGCAAGCATGATTGGCTGGTCGCAGTCCAAAGCAAGCCGTGTGTTGAAGTGGTATCAATGGAACCCAACCACAGCTAGAACTAGAGCATTGGATAAAGTTCGCTAAGGCGCTGGATATGGTCAAAAAGATAGTGATTTGCTGCGATGGAACTGGCAACGAGATAAAGGAAAATCAGTCTAACGTTCTCAAATTCTACCGTGTGCTGAAGGAAAATAGAAACCAAATCGGCTTTTATGATCCAGGTGTTGGAACTATCTCCAACAGCGGGGCATGGAGCAGAATAAAGAACCAAGCAAAAGGTGTATTTGCGCTAGCGACAGGATATGGACTCGATGGGAACGTACTCGACGCGTACCGCTTCCTAATCCGGCACTACCAAGACGGGGACCAGATTTATCTGTTCGGTTTCTCGCGAGGCGCGCATACGATCAGGGTCCTCGCCGGCTTCATCAATATGGTGGGGTTACTTCATTCGCACCAAGAGCATCTCTGCTCTTATGCTCTAACCGCTTACAAACAATCCAGTTCAATGGACGAGTTTGACATTGCTTGGCGGGTACAAGAGGTATTGGACACGAGGCGTACAACAATTCGCTTCATGGGCTGCTGGGACACAGTAGCGTCTGTCATCGTGCCGCGTCCCTGTCCGTTGTCAGGGATTTTGGGACAGATGGCTGCCTGAGCTAAGAGAGGATCTGGCGCATCTGGTTGGTTTGATTATGCGGCGGATTTGC
>NZ_JBQFXS010000008.1:0-182254 GCF_056541025.1 Ruegeria sp. AK4 | reverse complement strand
CCAACCGGCAAATCGCTCCGCCCGTCGGATAATAAACACCCGTTACACCACCCGTCCCAATCGTGATGAACTCCTCAGAATACGCCGCAGGCGCAAAAAAGGCGGCGGCCGCAAAGGCGGTAAGGCTGACTTTAACTTTGTTCTTCATAACTGTTCTCCCTGTCGTCTTTTTCCGGCAGACTTGACGAAAACCGAAGGCGGGAAATTGTGCCGCCCTGGAAACATAAAGCATGTCAGTATCTGATTTTTTCCAAAGTCTCCCAACAAATACGAGGTTTCATTCAGAGACAGCACTTGTCAAGTGCAGCCCCTGCCCGCGCCCGCAAAAGTCTCAGTTTTGAAGATATCCGGAGGAATTTCCCCGTCTGCCCCGGGGTAAGACCGTCTGACAGGTCCACTGAACATAAACAGTGATAATTGCGAATGTTGCGCCGCAAAATCAAATTGACGCTGGATGTGGTGCCCTTCCCCGGACTCGAACCGGGACGCCGTTGCCGGCAAGAGATTTTGAATCTCTCGTGTCTACCATTCCACCAGAAGGGCACTGTCACTGGATTAGCGCCCAAAAAAGGGAAGGTCCAGAGGCAAAAATAAAGCAGTGAACTGTTTGTTTCCTTGACGGTGGTTGACGGGTCTGCGGGCGCGTGTTTTGGCTTGCACGGTTAGGGAATGGGATTTGAGTATCTTATGTTACGAGCGCTTTACGATTGGACGATCCGGCTGGCGGAGCATCCGCATGCCCTTTGGGCACTGGCGATTGTGGCCTTTATCGAAAGCTCGTTCTTTCCGATCCCACCCGACGTTCTGATGATTCCGATGATTATCGCACGGCCGTCGCGGGCCTGGCTGATCGCGGGGGTTGCATTGGTGGCCTCGGTTCTGGGGGGCTTGCTGGGTTATGCCATCGGCGCGTTCGCCTATGAAAGCATCGGTCAGCCCATCCTCGAAGCCATGGGCAAGGCGCATGCGATGGAGGAGTTCAACACCCGCTTCAACGATTTCGGCTTCTGGGCCGTTCTGGCCGCCGGTGTCACGCCCTTCCCCTACAAAGTCATCACCATCATGTCCGGCTGGACCGGGATGCCACTTGGAACGTTCATTGCGACCTCGATTCTGGCGCGGGCGATGCGGTTCTTTTTGGTGGCCGGATTGCTGTGGAAATTTGGCGAACCGATCCGCGAATTCATCGAAAAACGCCTTGGCCTGATGTTTACGCTCTTCATCATCTTGCTCTTCGGCGGGTTTTTGGTAGTGCGTTACCTATGACAAAAAGAACAAGCTATGTGCTATTGGCCGCCGGTGGTTCGGCGGCGATGCTGCTGGGTGCCTGGGCCTTTCAATATCTGGGCGGTCTTGCACCCTGCAAAATGTGCATCTGGCAGCGTTATCCGCATGGCGCTGCTGTACTGATTGGGGCTTTGGCCCTTTCTGCGCCCCATGTGCGGCTGTTGCCTGCGCTGGGGGCTTTGGCGGCGCTGGTGACCGCTGGCATTGGCCTGTTCCATGCGGGGGTCGAGCGTAAATGGTGGGAAGGTCCGACCAGTTGCACCTCGGGCGATATTGGCGGGCTGTCGACGCAAGAGTTGATGGATCAGATCATGTCCGCCCCGCTGGTGCGCTGCGACGACATCCCGTGGGAGATGCTGGGCCTTTCGATGGCCGGGTGGAACGCCGTGATCTCTGCCGGGCTGGCCCTGATCTGGATCGCAGCCTGGCGCGCGCGCTAAGCGTCCAGTTCTGCATCCCAGTACAGGAAGTCGATCCAACTGTCGTGCAGGTGGTTGGGCGGGAATTTCCGCCCGATATTGCGCAGGGCTTCGGCATCGGGCTGACGCGGCGGCTTGCGCAGGCTCATCCCGGCTTGCCGCAGCGATTTCGACCCTTTGCGCAGGTTGCACGGGCTGCAGGCTGCGACAACGTTCTGCCAGCTTGTGACGCCCCCGGCGGCACGCGGCACAACGTGGTCAAATGTCAGATCGCCCCGGCTACCGCAGTACTGGCAGCAGAACTCATCCCTCAGAAATAAATTAAAGCGCGTGAAGGCCACGCGCTTTCTGGGTTTTACATAGTCTTTCAAAACAACGACCGAGGGTATTCGGATCTCGGTGCTCGGGCTTCGAACGACCTCGTCGTATTCAGCCACGATGTCGACCCTGTCCAGCCAGGCGGCCTTGATCGCCTCTTGCCAGGGCCACAGCGACAGCGGGTAATAGGACAAGGGGCGGTAATCGGCATTCAAAACCAGCGCCGGGTGATGCTTGAGCGCACCTGGCTCCCTGACAAATTCGGTCCTGAAGTCTCCGTCCATCACAGAATCGCTCCTCGCTCTCAGCTGCCCGTTTGTGACACCAGAGCGGGGAGCACCCGCCCCGGCCTTATAATGACTATATATCGTGGTAAAACTCTGACAAGCCCTGATTTTCCACAATATGTCGCAGACTGAGTACGCCTGTTCCGTAACAGACACGTGACAGTTATCCACAGGTTGCACCTGCTGTGCCCTTCGGGCTATGGGCGGGTCATGTCCTGGTTCATTCGCTTCAACAAACCGTTCGACGTGCTGCCGCAGTTCACCGACCGCGCGAATGAGGATTCGCCGCGCCGGACCCTGTCGGATTTCATCGACCTGCCCGGGGTCTACCCGGCCGGGCGGCTGGATCGTGACAGCGAAGGTCTGTTGCTTTTGACCGATTACGGGCGGTTGCAGGCGCAGATATCGGACCCCAAACACAAGATGGCCAAGACCTATTGGGTGCAGGTCGAAGGCGAACCCGATGCTGCCGCTCTGAAGGCGTTGCGGGACGGGGTTGAATTAAAGGACGGCCTGACCCGACCCGCCAAAGTGCGCGAGATCGACGAACCCGAAGGGCTATGGCCGCGCACCCCGCCGATCCGCGTGCGCAAGACTGTGCCCGACAGTTGGATCGAGTTGACGATACGCGAAGGCAAGAACCGGCAGGTGCGCCGTATGACGGCGGCTGCCGGTCTGCCGACGCTGCGCCTGATCCGCTACCGGATCGGAGATTGGACACTGGACGATCTGGAACCCGGTCAATGGGACAGCCTGCCAATGCCAGCCCTGAACGCCGCGCCGCAACGCAAACGCGACCGCCGCGTGCGGCGGTGACAGGGCAAGCCGCAATCTGTTAAACTGGGGCTATGAAAGTCACGCCTCAAACACCTGTTCCCTCGGCCATTCTGGAAGCGGCGCTCTATGTGGATGACCTTGACGCCGCCGAACGGTTCTATGGCGAAACGCTGGGGTTGGAGCGCGTTCAGCGCGTCGCGGAACGCCATGTGTTCTACCGGGTCGGTGGCTCGGTGCTATTGCTGTTCAACGCGGATGAGACGGAAAAGCCGCCCCTGAACCCGGACCTGCCCGTGCCGCCTCATGGCGCGCGGGGCGCAGGGCATGTATGCCTTGTCCTGACGCGGGAGGAAATCGAGGTCATGCGCAAGCATCTGCTGAACTGGAACATTCCAATCGACGCGGAATTCGACTGGCCCAGCGGGGCGCGGTCCTTGTATGTGCGCGACCCGGCGGGCAACTCGGTTGAATTTGCCGAAGCGCACCTGTGGGATTAGCGCAGATCGTACCGCTTTGAGATGCGGTTGACCGGTGTGCCATCCCGCAGCGGAACGCCATGCGCCACGGAATAGTCCCGAAACCCCATCTTGTCATAGTAACTCAGGCCCGGAACGTTGTCCGCCCGGATGGTCGCATTGATCGCCGATAACCCCAGCGCACCGGCGGTTTTCACCGTCTCGTCAAACAGCGCCCGCCCCGCACCGCGTAAGACGGGGTGGCGGCGGGTGAAGGTCGCGATATCGGCGCAGGTGTCGGGCAAATTCTCATGCGTGCCCAGCCACTGAAACCCGGCCACATCGCCCTGATCATCCAGCGCGACGTGGCAGCAAATCTTGTCGGCCCCGTCCAGATAGCTCTGCGCAAACAGGATGTCCGAGAACGGGATTTCATGTGCAGTCGTGCCGCCAGCGGCGATGATGTCGTTGAGGATGCGGCAGGCCTCGGCCACATCCTCTCGCATCATCGGGCGGACGGCGATCATGGTCACAGGCTCAGCTTGTCGCGCATGAAGGCCAGCGCCACGCTCAGGCCATCGGGGGCGATGCCGTGGCCGGTGCCATTCATGACATGGGCGTAGACCTCTTTGAACCCCGCGCCCTGCAGCGCTTCGGCTGCCTCGGGCAGCGATTGCGGTGGCACAACATCGTCCACATCGCCATGCACCAGCAGAACGGGCATCCGGCTGACCACTTCGTCGGCCAGCAGATCGGGTTCCAGCAAACGGCCCGAAAAGGCGACGATCCCGGCCACAGGGTCCTCGCGGCGCGGGGCCACGTGCAGGCTCATCATCGTGCCCTGAGAGAATCCGAACAGCACGACCTGTTCGGGCAGCACGTCTTCGTCGATCATCAGTGCGTCGAGAAAGGCGTTGAAATCCTCGACTGCCATTTCCATGCCACGCCGCGCTTCTTCCTCGGACGAGCCGTCGATCCACGGGATCGGAAACCATTGAAATCCGTTGGGCATTCCGGGGATCTGCTCGGGCGCGTCGGGGGCGACGAACAGCGTATCGGGCAGATGTTCGCCCAGCGGGTCGGCCAAACCCAGCAAATCGGCCCCGTTGGCCCCATAGCCATGCACGAACACCACGACCGAGCGTGTATCGCCCGAAACCGGCTCTTTTCGGAGCGCATTCAAAACTCGAGTCATCTGATCCCTTCTCGTTCCTTGGCCACCCGGTAATAGGCCCACAAAACCCGCGCCGCAACCGATCGCCAGGGCGACCAGGCCTCGGCCATCTGGCGTAGCTCTTTGCCCGTGGGGCGCTTGGGCAGATCGTAGAGAATCCGCGCGGCCTCCTGCAGGGCCAGATCGCCCGGAGCGATAACATCGGCCCGCCCAAGCGAGAACATGGCGTAGATTTCAGCGGTCCACACCCCGATGCCGGGCACCTCGGTCAGAACTGAAACAACCTTTGCATCAGAAACGTCACGCAAGGCATTGTAATCAATACGTGCTTCGGCCAGCGCGCGGGCATAGCGGATTTTCTGGCGGCTCAGCCCCACGGCGCGCAGATCGTCATCCGTGGCCCACATGATCTTGCGCGGTCCGGTCAGTTTCGCATCTTTCAACCGCTTCCAGATCGCATTGGCCGAGGCCACGCTGACCTGCTGGCTGACAATCGCGCTTAGCAGCTGGGCAAACCCGTCCGGGCGGCGACGCAAGGGCAGCGGGCCGGTCTGGTCCATCGCATAGGCCATGCGCGGGCACGCCCCGGCCAGCCACTCGGCCCCTTCGGCAACGCAATCCGGCGTTTCGATGATACGTCCAACGGTCATGCGCTCTCCGCTTTGTGAATTTATCCGCACGTTAGGCGGCTTTGCCGCATATGCAAGCCGCTTGTACGCGGGTCTTTTCGCGGCTACGCATGGCGCATGACACTGACCACCGCGACCCCGGACAATTCTCAGGCCAAACGCAACGTTGCGGTTCTGGTTGCGGCGCAATCGATTCTGGGCGCGCAGATGCCGATGATTTTCATCGTCGGAGGGCTGGCCGGTCAGTCGCTTGCCAGCAACCCCTGCCTTGCCACCCTGCCCATTTCGCTGATCGTTCTGGGCTCGATGCTGGCGGCCACGCCGATCTCGGGCATCATGCAGCGCTGGGGCCGCCGGGCGGGGTTTCTGGTGGGCGCAACTGCCGGGGCCTGCGGCGGTCTGGTCGGGGCTTATGGCCTTTATCTGGGGTCCTTCCCGATCTTCCTGCTGGGCAGCCTGCTGACCGGCATCTACATGAGCGCCCACGGCTTCTACCGGTTCGCCGCCGCCGATACGGCATCCGACGACTTCCGGCCCAAGGCGATCTCGTACGTCATGGCAGGCGGTCTGGCCGCTGCCATCATCGGGCCGCAGATCGTCAAACTGACCTCGCAGGCCTATGTGATCCCGTTTCTGGGCACCTATCTTGCGGTGATCGCGCTGAACGTCTTCGGCTCGGCCCTGTTCTTTTTCCTCGACATTCCGACGCCACCCAAACCATCCGAAGACACCCCAAAAGGCCGCACGCGGCTGGAGCTGCTAAAAACGCCGCGCATAGCCGTCGCCATCATCTGCGCCATGGTGTCCTATGCGTTGATGAATCTGGTCATGACCTCGACCCCCCTTGCCGTCGTCGGCTGCGGATTTTCCGCCAATGACGCCGCGGATGTTGTCACAAGCCATGTTCTGGCCATGTATGTCCCCAGCTTCTTCACCGGGCACCTGATCGCGCGGTTCGGGGTGGAAAAGATCGTGGCACTCGGTCTGGCTATCCTCGCAGGAGCTGGCGTCGTGGCCCTGCAAGGGGTCGAGTTGGGCAATTTCTTCTTCGCCCTGATCCTGCTGGGCATTGGCTGGAACTTCGGCTTTATCGGAGCCACCAGCATGCTGGCGGCCTCGCACGAGGTCCACGAACGCGGGCGGATGCAGGGCCTGAACGACCTTCTGGTGTTTGGCGGGGTAACTGTCGCATCGCTCGCTTCGGGCGGGTTGATGAACTGTTCCGGCGGCTCGCCGGTCGAAGGGTGGACAGCGGTGAATCTGGCCATGATCCCCTTGCTGACTTTGGCAGGTGGCGCGCTGTTGTGGCTGGTCCTCAGACCGGCAGACACCAGAACCGCCTGATCACCACCGCCCCGAGGCCGAGGTCCACATCAGCGACAACCGCCGACGCGCCTCGCCCTGTATCAAAACCCCCGAGGCGACTCGATCCGGGCGCGCGATGGCCTGTTTCAAAATCCACTCGGCCTGCCATCCGACATACATCGCCGGGCGCGCCTTGGCGGAAACGGCATCTCGCCGAACACGCGCCTTGGTCAAACGCGCAAGCGCCGATTGCGCCAAACTCCGTACACCCTCGGGCGTGCCATCCAGCAACGGAATCCGTCCCCGCGCCTCAAGTTCAGGAATGGCGCGCAACCAGTTCGCCACACCGACGCCATAGCCATAGTCGCGCACAACCGCTTCATCCGCCGTCCCCAAAGCCTGTGTGGCCGCGACCAGCAGAGACCCCGAGCTGTGGTTGATATAGGCATCGAAATGCGCCTGATCCTCGAACGGATCACGGTAGATATCCCAACGCCTTACGGCGATATATTCATCCAGTGCAGCCGCCAGATGCGGTGACAGCACACGCGACAGAGGGGTAACGACCTCATGCCGCCGCGCCCTCGGACCTTCGGCAATCTCCTGCAGCGCATCGCGCCACCATTGCAGACGCATCTCGGCAATCATGGCCTCTTGCGTCACCCAGGGGGCGCGCGCAACCTCGACATTCAACGCGTAGATCGGAAACAGGATCGGGCGCGCGGAAACCGGCGCTGCCATTGCGGCCAGAAATCGGTCAGGATCGGCCTTGTGCACCAAAGCGGCGCAGGCTTTGACGTCTTCGTCAAAGGAAACGCTCACTCGGCTGCTGCCTTTTGCGGCCCGCAATCCCGGACAAGTTTCCACTGGATCGCATCCAGCAGAGCCTCGAACGAGGCATCCACTATGTTCGCGCTGACCCCCACCGTGGACCAGCGCCGCCCCTGCCCGTCTTCGCTGTCGATGATAACGCGGGTGACGGCCTCGGTGCCGCCCTGCGTGATGCGCACTTTGAAATCGACCAGATGCATATCGTTCAGTATCTGGGAATATTGCCCCAGATCCTTGGCCAAAGCCTTTGCCAGAGCGTTGACCGGCCCCCGGTCACTGCCCTGTTCGTCATGCGATTCACTGACCGACAGCTTCTTTTCGCCATCGACTTTCACCACCACGACGGCCTCGGACAGGCTGACCATCTTGTTGTACTTGTTCTTGCGCCGCTCGACCGTCACCTTGTAACGCTTGACCTCGAAGAACTCGGGCAATTGTCCCAGCTCATCCCGCGCCAGCAATTCGAAACTGGCTTGTGCGGTGTCGTAGGAATAGCCCTCGGCCTCGCGCTGCTTGATCCGTTCCAGAATGCGCCCCAGCGCCGGGTCGCCCGACTCGACCGTCAGCCCCGCTTCGGTCAGACGCTTGCGCAGGTTCGACTGCCCCGCCTGGTTCGACATCGGGATAATCCGCGCATTGCCCACGGTGGCGGGCTCGACATGTTCATAGGTCGAGGGGTCCTTGAGGATCGCACTGGCGTGCAGACCGGCCTTATGTGCAAAGGCCGAGGCCCCCACATAGGCCGATTGCTTGCTGGGCACACGGTTCAGTATGTCGTCCAGCATCCTGCTGATCCGCGTCAGCCCGGCCAGCGCCTCGGCGCTTACGCCAATCTCGAAGCCCGAGGCATAGGGCTCTTTCAACAACAGCGTCGGGATCAGCGCCGTCAGATTGGCATTGCCGCAACGTTCGCCCAACCCGTTCAGCGTGCCCTGTATCTGCCGCGCGCCCGCGTCCACGGCAGCCAGCGAACAGGCCACCGCGTTTTCGGTGTCGTTATGGGTATGGATGCCCAGACGGTCGCCCGGCAACCCCGCCGAGATCAACTCCGAGACGATACGCCCGACCTCGGCAGGCAAGGCCCCGCCATTGGTGTCACACAGAACAACCCAACGCGCGCCTGCGTACAGCGCAGCGCGGCAGACCTGCGTGGCGTAATCGGGATTGTCCTTGTAACCGTCAAAGAAATGCTCGGCATCGAACAAGGCCTCGCGCCCCTGCGCCACGATATGCGCGACCGAGGCGCGGACATTCTCGACGTTCTCCTCCAGCGAGATACCCAGCGCGTGGGTCACGTGATAGTCATGCGACTTGCCGACCAGACACACCGCTTGCGTGCCTGCGTTCATCACCGCGGCCAGCACATCGTCATTCTCGGCCGACCGGCCCGACCGTTTGGTCATTCCGAACGCCGTCAACCGGGCCGAGGTCTTGGGGGCCGCATCGAAAAACGCGCTGTCGGTGGGGTTGGCCCCGGGCCAGCCGCCTTCGATGTAATCAACCCCCAAAGTGTCCAACGCCTGCGCGATCTGCACCTTTTCAGCGGTCGAGAACTGCACACCCTGCGTCTGCTGCCCGTCACGCAGTGTGGTATCGTAAAGGTAAAGACGCTCTTTGCTCATCAGACTTCTTCCAGCTTGCCGGCGTCGAATCCGGCTCCGGGCACCAGTTCGACCCCCTCTTTGCTCATCCGCACTTCAAGCCCGGCGGCAATATACGCGGATTTCAGACGATCGACTTCCGAAAAATCCTTGTTCTGCATCGCCGCCGCCCGCGCATGGGCCAACCGCTCGGCATGCGAGGTCAAATCCACCGCACCAGTTTCCGCCCAGGCCCCCATGTCGTCCGACAACAACCCAAGCACCTGCGCGCTGGCCAGCAATACCGCCGCGTCCCCGTCCGACGCGATCCGGTGGAGGTCCGCGATGGCACCCGCCGTGTTCAGGTCATCGCCAAGCGCCGCGATTACCGAGGGTGCCGCGCTGGCGGCGGGCTCGATGCCCGCTGTCAGCGCCCGCCACTTGCGCAGCGTCGCCTCGGCCTCGCGCGCCTTTTTCTCGGTCCAGTCCATCGGCTTGCGGTAATGCGTCTGCAGGAAGACGAACCGGATCACCTCACCCGGCACGCCCTTTTCCAACAAATCATGCACGGTGAAGAAATTGCCCAGCGATTTGGACATCTTCTTCCCCTCGACCTGCAGCATCTCGTTGTGCATCCAGACCTTGGCGAACTCACCATGCGGATGAGCGCACCGGCTTTGGGCGATCTCGTTCTCATGATGCGGGAACATCAGATCGTTGCCGCCGCCGTGAATGTCGAAACTCTCACCCAGCAGCTCATAGGCCATGGCCGAGCATTCGATATGCCAGCCCGGACGCCCGCGACCCCAAGGGCTGTCCCACCCCGGCAGTTCATCGGTCGACGGCTTCCACAGCACGAAATCCATCGGGTTTTTCTTGTACGGTGCAACCTCGACCCGAGCGCCCGCGATCATGTCATCGACCGACCGGCCTGACAGCTTGCCATAGTCCTCTTTCCAACTGTCGACTGCAAACAACACGTGACCCTCGGCCGCATAGGCATGGCCCTTGGCGATCAGATCCTCGATCATTGCGATCATCTGGTCGATATATTGCGTGGCGCGGGGCATCTCGTCCGGCTCCAACGCACCCAACGCACCCATGTCCTGCAGATACCAGCCGATGGTCTCGTCCGAGCGTTCCTGAACAAGCTGCTCCAACGATCCTTCGGCCCCGGCCTGTTTCCGAGACAGGGCCGTGGCGTTGATCTTGTCATCCACGTCGGTGAAATTGCGCACGTAAGTCACGTGATCCGCGCCATAGACATGGCGCAGCAAACGGTAGAGCACGTCAAACACCACCACGGGCCGCGCATTGCCCAGATGGGCGCGGTCATAAACGGTGGGTCCGCAGACATACATCCGCACGTTTTCGGGATCGATCGGAACGAAATCTTCCTTCGTCCGTGTCCGCGTGTTGTGCAGCTTGATGTGTGTCATCGGTCTGGCTCCTAAAGCTTGCGCGTTGGCGCGGGCTTAGCAACTTGTCTCAGAGATGAAAACGAAAGAAACCGGCCCGCTTGATAAATCAGCAGGTAATGCAGCAGATAATGATGCAGCTCTTGCGGCTCATGCCCCATCGCTTAACACGAGACAGCCCCCACGCCAAGGCTTGAGTTCGGGCGCGCCGAACGGCACTCTGCCCTTCATGAGCCGTGATGTTGTTAACGATATCTGCCGGGGCTTGCCCGGTGCCGAGTGGTCGGACCCTTGGGGTGGCGGTCACGATGCGTGGAAAATCGGGGGCAAGATGTTTGCCTGTATTGGCACGGCAAATGACGGGGTTTCCGTTAAAACGCCCGATGTCGAAACGGCGCAGATGCTGATTGATGCCGGGATCGCGGTCAAAGCGCCCTACTTTCACCGAAGCTGGGTCCGCCTGCCTTTCGACGCCGACCCAGACGAGATGCGCCACCGCCTGACAGCGTCCTACGATCTGGTGCGCGGGTCACTGACCAAGAAATTACAGGCGACGCTGCCGCCGCGAAGCTGATTGACAAATCCGATCTGCGATGCCCCATTCGGCGGTAAGGTCACGGGGGGCGACGGCATGAAACTGTCTCAGCGTATCACTCAGCTTAACGGCGGCGGCAGCGACGGCTGGGATGTGTTTTATCGGGCACGGCGCATGGTCAGCGAAGGCCATGCGGTGACGGAACTGACCATCGGCGAACATGACGTGCGGACCGATACGTCGATTCTCGAGGCGATGGACATATCGGCCCGCGACGGGCACACCGGTTACGCGATGGTGCCCGGAACCGACCTGTTGCGCGATACGGTCGCCGCTCGGGTTCAGATGCGGACCGGCGTTCCGACCACCCGCAACAATGTCATGATCACACCCGGTGGCCAGTCCGCGCTGTTTGCGTCGCATGTGGCGCTGTGTGATCCGGGCGATGTGGGCCTGTTCCTCGACCCGTATTACGCCACCTATCCCGGAACGATCCGTGGTGCCGGGGCGATTGCGCGCGCGGTTCAGACCTCTGCCGCAGACGCGTTTCAACCCCGGTCCCAGCAGATCGACGCCGCCGCAGACGGGGCCGTTTCGCTTCTGATCAACACGCCCAACAATCCGACCGGTGCCGTATATTCACGCCAAACCCTTGAAGACATTTCCGAAGTTTGCAAAAGGCGCGATCTGTGGCTGATCTCGGACGAGGTTTATGACACGCAGGTCTGGGAGGGTGAGCACATCTCTCCCCGCGCCCTGCCCGGCATGGCCGAGCGGACGCTGGTGATCGGCTCCATGTCGAAATCCCACGCCATGACCGGCTCGCGCTGCGGTTGGATCGTTGGCCCGGAAGAGGTCATCAGCCATCTGATCAACCTCGCCACGCATACCACCTATGGCGTTCCGGGCTTCATTCAGGACGCGGCCAGTTTTGCGCTGAGTTCGGGCACGACGCTTGAAGAAAACATCGCCGCCCCCTTCCGCCGCCGGAGAGCTCTGGCCGTCAAGCTGCTGGAGGGTCAGAACACCGTCGGGCTGGTTCCCGCCCAGGGGGCGATGTACCTGATGCTGGATGTCCGCGCGACGGGCTTGAATGGCGAAGGCTTCGCCAATGCATTGCTGGACGCGCATTCCATCGCCGTGATGCCGGGCGAAAGCTTCGGCAAGGCTGCCGCCGGACATGTTCGTGTTGCGATGACGGTGGATAATGACCGGTTCGAGGCGGCCCTGAAAACTCTGTGCGACTTCGCCGCCAAACTGGCCAGCCGTCACGCGGCGGAATAAGGCGGATCAGAACCGGAACGTGGTGCGCAGGTTGAACACGTTTGCATCCAGACCGCCATTCGACCGTGTTATATCGTCAAAGTCCTGACGCAGGGCTTCACCGCTGATGACGAAGTTCTCGTTGATCGGATAAGCAACGCCGATCCCGTAAACGGCCGCCGTGTCATTATCGACCGAAGTATCGGCACGCGCCGCCCCCACGACCACATACCCCAGCGCCCCGCCAAAATCATAGCCGCCGCGCAGCTTGACGCTGGTCATACTGTCCAGACTACCCTGATTCTGGCTAAGGTTGAGAGACAGCCGGTTATATTCAAGCTCACCGCCCAGAACGAAATTGCCGAAATCCCGATCGTAGCCGATATGTGCCCCAAAGACCGTATTATCGTCGCTGAACCCGCCGGGGCCGTTAGCGTCAGCATATCCAAAGCTGAACCCGGCATAGGCCCCTGTCCAATCCTCGGCCAAAGCCGGTGCGGCGCTTGTCACAGCCATCGCCACAATCAGGGCCGAACAGAGTTTCATACACTTCTCCAAGACATATTGCCCGGGCTTTGGCTGCTTTTGGGCGTCAGCGAACCACTGTTTCGAACGTGGTCTCTAATTCCCAAAATTCAATTAACATCACAGGTTATTCCAAACTAAGTGATCCAACTATAACAGATTTCTTCCATAACGGGAAAAAAACTCAGACTTTTTCTCAAGTTGCCTGCACCAACCGAGGGTATAAGCCGGTTTTTGAGCCGCAAGTCGCAAACAGAACAGATTGCGACGGCCTGCGTCCGGATACTGAGGGCCAGAAGTTGAGGGCATGCATGCACAACGAAGTCTGGAAAATCCGGCTTATCAGCCGCACGATCGGGGCAGATCGGGGCCGTGCTGCGCGTGGGCGTCCGTGCGGGGCATAGCATCTGCCACCCTTGTGACTGCTCAACTATCGGAATTCAGACCATGAACGATCAACCCCGTAACACTTCGCGCAGCGGTGGACGCGCCGCGCGCCGTGCCGCCCGTGCCTCGGCACTGCCCGACCATCTGCGCCCGGTGCGCCCCGGACTTGAGGGCGGGACGTATAGACCGCTGACGCAACCTCAGGTAGAGCGCATCCACGAGGCCGCCCTGCAGGCGCTTGAAACGATAGGGCTGGCCGACGCCCCCCAAAGCGGCATCGATTATCTGGTCGGCGCAGGCTGTACCCTCGGCGATGATGGCCGCATCCGCTTCCCCCGCGCGCTGGTCGAAGACACGATTGCCAAGGCAAACCGCTCGGTCACGCTGTTCAGCCGCGATGGTCAGACCGATCTGGAACTGTCCGGTTCAAAGGTTCACTATGGCACAGCAGGGGCCGCTGTCAGCGTTGTCGACGTGCATGGCCGTGAATACCGGGATTCGACCGTGCAGGATTTGCACGACGCGTCGCGGATTTGCGATCAGCTGGACAATATCCACTTCGTTCAACGGCCCATGGTCTGCCGCGATATCCTTGACAATATGGAGATGGACCTGAACACGATTTACGCATGTTGTTCAGGGACTTACAAACATGTCGGAACGTCGTTCACCGACCCGTCTTACGTCGCCCCGGCAATGGAAATGCTGCACATGATTGCAGGCGGCGAAGACAATTGGCGGGCGCGGCCTTTCCTGTCGAACACAAACTGCTTCGTCGTACCGCCGATGAAATTCGCAACCGAAAGCTGTCAGGTCATGGAGGAATGTATCAAGGCCGGCATGCCGATCCTGCTGCTGTCCGCCGGCATGGCCGGAGCGACGGCGCCTTCGACCATCGCCGGTGCGATCACGCAGGCGACGGCAGAATGCCTTGCAGGCTTGGTTTATGTAAACGCCGTAAGTCCCGGTGCTGCAGCCATTTTTGGCACTTGGCCCTTCGGTCTGGACCTTCGTACAGGGGCCATGTCGGTAGGGTCGGGCGAACAAGCGCTGCTAAGCGCGGGCTGTGCCCAAATGCACAAGTTCTACGATCTGCCGGGCGGTGCCGCCGCCGGGGCCTCGGATTCGAAACTGCCCGACATGCAGGCCGGGTGGGAGCAGATGTGTTCCAACGTCATGACCGGTCTGGCCGGGTTGAACATGGTCTACGAGGCGGCGGGCATGCATGCCTCACTGCTTGGGTTCTGCCTTGAAAGCTTGATCCTGGGTGACGATCTGATCGGACAGGCGCAGCGTTGTGTTCGGGGGATCGAGGTCAGCGATGAAACGCTGGCGCTGGACCAGATGGCCGAGGTGTGCCTTGGCGGACCCGGTCATTATCTGGGAACCGACGCGACGCTCAGCCGGATGCAGGCGGACTATGTGTATCCGACCTTCGGCGACCGTACCTCGCCGAAAGAGTGGGCCGAACTGGATAAACCCGACCTGATCGAAAAAGCCATCGCCCGGAAGGAAGAGATTCTGGCAAGCCCGTCTGCGGCCAAGTTCGATCCGCTTCTGGACGCCGAAATTCGCAGCAAGTTCAACATTCACCTGCCCGCGTAACATATTGAAAACAGGCGGCCCGGACGATTCCGGGCCGCCGCATGTCTTAGCCGTTACTCGGCGGCAGCAAGCCCGCCTCTTGCGCAACGGCAATCTCATCCGCGTCCAGTGCGCCGTCGCCATTCGCGTCCATCGCCGAAAAGCCATCGGCATCCACATCGGGCAGAACGGCCTGCACTTCTTCGATCGTCAGAACCCCGTCCCCGTTCGTGTCGGCCGAGGATTGCGCCGTAGCCAAAGTCGGAATTGCTGCGACAGCGACGAAAATGGCGGCCAGATTTTGCGGTTTCATTTGTTTGCCTCCTGAATGAGTTTTTGATGTTTGCGTCCGGACAGGCATCACAAACACCCAACCACCTAAGGTCGTCACCCGTTTCGCGAGATTTCGGGGAATTCGCGCCAATCTCCGCGTGTTTGGCCGAGTCGCATCCGCAACCCTCCGCCGCGCGAAATCCGCTTTCAGCCACTCGGCGGGTCTTGCCCGACGCGAAGCAGGTGATCCGGCAAGGCTCTGCCCACGTCGTGCAAAAAAAAGGGGGCCGAAGCCCCCTGTCAGTTTCGCCATCCAGGCTCATATCGTTGACCGCCCGGTGTTTTTTTGCCTGCGGCCTGGACGTCGTCTGGGACGAGCGCACCCGTCCCCTGAAAGAGTGGGAAGGAGCAAATATTCCGCCCCACCCTGTTCCCGGCCAACACGGGCATGTCGGCCGAGTGGATCAAGGCGAACTTGGTAAGTCTCGGTGCCTTGATCCGTATTCGTCGGGGTCGGTACCTGTGGCAGCTATCCGACCCCTGCACCCCGGGTTGCCGGGGCGCTAAACTTTTGGTTCAACGCAATAGCTGAGAGCTATTTTTCTACCTATCTCTGAGTTTCTGCTTTGGGGTTTGAGACCCCAAGTATGGTTGCCGGGATAAACATCAAACCTTTCCGGATGATCCAAACAGAGCTCAAGGTCGTGCGCCGTGGTTCGGTTGGCGCACAAAAAGTCCAAGGGTACCGGAAGCGAAAACTCACCTTCATCAAAGTTTTCGCGAAAATCCTGAACCTTACTTCCAATTTTGAAGTATCCAGAAACTTGCATTGAATCCTCCTTAGCTACACCCGCTTGTCGCGCCGCAGGTGTTGCACTTCATGCAGGTGCCGTTGCGCACCAGCGTGTAGTTTCCGCATTCACCGCAGGGATCGCCCTCGTAGCCCTGCATCTTGGCTTTGGTGCGAGCGTCCATTCCGGTTGCGACGGCGGTTTCCGCAGGCGCGTCGAAGGTCGCGGCGGGTTCCGCCATGCCGGTCACATCGGTCTGACCGCCATTGAACACCAACAGGTCCTGCGGCAGGCGCTTGCGCAGATAGCCGGTCGAGCTGATTTGTTTCAGCACTTCCAAGGACTTGGTCGCCGCGCTTTCACTGATTTCCGAGACATTCGGCAGACCGTCCTCTTCGCCCCGGCCCAGATCGTCGAAGGTTGCGCCTTCGGGTTTCACATGGGCCAGATCGGTCCGGTCCAGATAAGACACGGCCAGTTCACGGAAGATGTAATCGAGGATTGAAGTCGCGTTCTTGATCGAATCGTTGCCCTGCACCATCCCGGCCGGCTCGAACTTGGTGAACGTGAAGGCATCCACGAACTCTTCCAGCGGCACGCCATATTGCAGGCCGACCGACACGGCGATGGCGAAGTTGTTCATCATCGCCCGGAAGCCAGCGCCTTCCTTGTGCATGTCGATGAAAATCTCGCCCAGCTTGCCGTCTTCGAACTCACCGGTGCGCAGATAGACCTTGTGGCCGCCGACAATCGCCTTTTGGGTATAGCCTTTGCGGCGATGCGGCAGTTTCTCGCGATGGCTGCGGATCATTTCCTTGACCACAACCTTTTCGATCACCTTCTCGGCCAGAACGACGGCTTTTTCCTGCGTCGAACCGCTTTCCAGCACTTCCGCCGCCTCGTCGTCATCCTCGACCAGTGCCGCCGCCAGAGGCTGCGACAGTTTCGAGCCGTCACGATAGAGCGCGTTGGCTTTCACACCCAGCGACCAGCTGAGTTCATAGGCCTTCTGGCAATCCTCGATGGTCGCGTCATTCGGCATGTTGATCGTTTTGCTGATCGCGCCCGAGATGAAGCTTTGCGCTGCCGCCATCATGGTGATGTGGCTATCAACCCCAAGGAAACGCTTGCCTTTCTTGCCGCACGGGTTGGCGCAGTCAAAGATCGAATAGTGTTCTTCCTTTAGATGCGGCGCACCTTCCAGCGTCATCGTCCCGCAAACATGATCATTCGCCGCGTCGATATCCGCCTTCGTAAAGCCCAGATGGCGCAGCAGATCGAAAGTCGGGTCATTCAGCTTGGTCGCCGGGATGCCCAGAACGCCGGTGCAGAAATCCTCGCCCAGTGTCCACTGATTGAAGACGAAGCGGATATCAAAGGCGCTTTCCAGTGCCGCATCCACCTTTGCCAGCTCATTGGGGCCAAAGCCGTGGCCGGTCAGCGAGGTGTGGTTGATCCCCGGGGCGTTGCCGATGGTGCCGTGACCAACCGCGTGGCCTACGATCTCTTCGATCTGAGACGAAGAATAGCCCAGTTTTTCCAGCGCCGACGGCACCGAGCGGTTGATGATCTTGAAGTAACCGCCTCCCGCGAGCTTCTTGAATTTTACCAGCGCGAAGTCCGGCTCGATCCCGGTCGTGTCGCAATCCATCACCAGACCGATGGTGCCGGTCGGTGCGATCACGGTGGCCTGCGCGTTGCGGTAGCCGTTCTTCTCGCCGAGGCTCAGGGCCTCATCCCAAGCCGACATGGCCAGATCGACCAAACGTTTGTCCGGGCAGTTGCCGTGGTCCAAAGGCACCGGCTTCACGGCAAGCTTCTCATAGCCAGTCGTGACACCCTGCGCCGCGCGGCGGTGGTTGCGGATGACGCGCAACATGTGATCGGCGTTGCGCTCATAGCCATTGAAGGCGCCTAACTCGCCGGCAATCTCGGCCGAGGTCGCATAGGCCACACCGGTCATGATCGCGGTCAGCGCGCCGCAGATCGCGCGGCCTTCGTCCGAGTCATAGCTGTAGCCCATGTTCATCAGCAGACCGCCGATATTGGCATAGCCCAGACCCAGCGTGCGGAAGTCATAAGACAGCTGCGCGATTTCCTTCGACGGGAACTGCGCCATCGTCACCGAGATTTCCAGCGTCAGGGTCCACAGCCGCGAGGCGTGCATGTAGTCGGCCGCCTGGAACTCATCGTCCTTCAGGAAGGTCAGCAGGTTCATTGAGGCCAGGTTACAGGCCGTGTCATCGAGGAACATATATTCCGAGCACGGGTTCGAGCCGCGAATCTCACCATCTTCGGGGCATGTGTGCCATTCGTTGACCGTGTCGTGGAACTGAATGCCCGGATCGGCACAGGCCCACGCGGCGTGGCCGACCTTTTCCCACAGATCGCGCGCCTTGACGGTCTTGGCGACCTTGCCATCCGTGCGGTTGATCAATTCCCAATCCGCGTCTTTCTCAACAGCGGTCAGGAACGCGTTTGTCACGCGGATCGAGTTGTTCGAGTTCTGACCCGAGACCGAGCTATAGGCTTCCGAATCCCAGTCCGTGTCGTAGGTCGGGAATTCGATACTGTCGTGGCCCTGCTTGGCGTAATCCAGCACACGCTTGATGTAAGTTTCGGGGATCGCGACTTTTTTGGCCTCGCGCACCGCCTTTTTCAGCGCGTCGTTCTTGTTGGGGTCATAGGCGTCATCCGCCGCACCGTCCCAGGAACGGATGGCCTCGAAAATGCCGTTCAGCATCTTCTCGTGCATTTTCGATCCGGCAACGATCGAGGCCACCTTCTGCTCTTCAATCACCTTCCATTCGATGAATTGCTCGATATCGGGGTGATCTGCATCGACGATCACCATCTTTGCTGCCCGACGGGTTGTCCCGCCTGATTTGATCGCGCCAGCGGCGCGGTCGCCGATCTTGAGAAAGCCCATGAGGCCCGATGACTTGCCGCCACCCGACAGCGCCTCACCTTCTGCGCGCAGATGGCTGAAGTTGGTCCCGGTGCCCGAGCCGTATTTGAACAGGCGCGCCTCGCGCACCCACAGGTCCATGATGCCGCCTTCGTTCACCAGATCATCATCGACAGACTGGATAAAGCACGCGTGCGGCTGCGGATGCTCATAGGCGGATTTGGATTTGGTCAGCTTGCCGGTCTTGTAATCGACATAGTGGTGCCCCTGCGCCGGGCCGTCGATGCCATAGGCCCAGTGCAGACCGGTGTTGAACCACTGCGGCGAGTTCGGCGCGGCGCGCTGGGTCGCCAGCATATACCGCATCTCGTCGAAATAGGCGCGCGCGTCTTCCTCGGTCGAGAAATAGCCGCCCTTCCAGCCCCAATAGGCCCAAGCACCGGCCAGACGGTCGAACACCTGCTTCGAGGATGTCTCGCCATCGAACTCAGCACCTTCCGCGGGGACCGAGCGCCACAGGAATTCGGGGACGTCTTTTTCCTTAACTTTCTTCATCTTGGACGGGACGCCCGCTTTGCGGAAGTATTTTTGCGCGATCACGTCGCTGGCGACCTGGCTCCAGCTTGAGGGGACCTCGATATCGTCCAGACGAAACACGATGGTGCCGTCCGGGTTGCGGATTTCAGACGTCGCGGACACGAAATCTAGCTCTGCGTATGCGTCCTGCCCTGTTTTAGTGAATTTCCTGTCAATCTTCATGTCCGCCGCCCTATATTCAAAAGCCTTTTCACCCAGCTTCGTGCTCAAAAATACCGAGCCATCCACCATGCCGAAGTTCACGGGCGCAAAAGACAGGGCGCTGCCGATAACAGCGCAGAACCGGCTAAGCGGCTGCACGATAGTCTGGTGTGCTTTCCGTCCCTTGCCCTGTACCCATCCCCGGCTTTTCTACCAGATGTAGTGGGGTCACGTTCGGCTTATACAATCTGGCGTATGAACCCATACAAGGTCAACGGCCTTTTTGGGTCATTTTTGAAATCTTTTTGGTTGACCCGACTATCAGAGTGGAACCGGATTCCTGCGGGCACGATTCCTCCACAGGTTCATCCACGGCAAATTTCCGCCTATTTCAGAAGGCCGCAAATGAATTTGCCGTTTTTACCAGCATAGTTATCAGCGTTTGATCAACCAGTGGCCCACTGGGTAGGCTTGGACAGAATCACTCTGAACCCGGTGCATTGGCGACCAGAAAAATTCGTGCGATGTGCAAAGAATTGAGGGCAAACAAACAGATGCTGGCATTTCGCCTCGTTCCCGCACTGGCCGTTTTAGTGTCCTGTACACAACAAGATGTGCCCCCCGCATCACGCAGCGCACAGTTCGACCAACACCCTGAACGGTTGTTCGACACGTTCGAAACCGGCTGTTCAGGCCCCGGGGAGACCTTTCAGAAGGTCAGCAAGCGATCATATGAGTGCCGCGAGTTTCTGCCGCCCGAAACCACCGCCTATCTGATTCTCAACTACAGCGGCGATCCGCAGGACCTGCCCCAAAGCGTGATGCGCCTGACCTCGACCAAAAACGAGGGCGGCTACCGGGTAGATGCACGGCTTTTCTTCAACGTGCCGCAAAGAAGCGGCGCCACGGTCGAAATACCTGTGGAAAGCAAGGCACTGGATCAGACCCTAGGTGCGCTGTACCAGCGCATGGGCGGATCACCGACATAATAGAGAGAAAAAGTGGTCGGGGCGGCAGGATTCGAACCTACGACCCCCTGTACCCAAAACAGGTGCGCTACCAGACTGCGCCACGCCCCGGACCGTGCGCCTTCCTAAACGGGCCGATCTGATTTGAAAAGCCCTAACAGGGCCAAATCGCGGGGCCTTGCGAAAAAATCTGGTGCCGCATCTGGGTTCCCGGTGTGATCAGATACCGGGCCGCCAGACCCGCATTGATTTCCAGCACCGCAAAGACCGAGTCGCCCCCTTCGATCATGCTCAGATCACCGGGAATCGCGTCCGCATGCACGCGCGTCACCGTCCCGGTGCTGTCGAAAAAAATCATGTCGAGAGGAATCAGCGTGTTCTTCATCCAGAACGCAACCGGCTGCGGCGGGTCGAAGACAAACAACATGCCCGAACGGCTGGGCAGCGATTCCCGGAACATCAAACCGCGCGACCGTTCCTGCGGCGTCACCGCAAGTTCAACGTCAAACCGGACCTGAGACTTATCGTTGCGAAGATCGACGCGCCCCGGACTGCAGGCGGCCATAACATTTCCGGCCCAAAGTACTGAAAGCAGAGCCGGAAGTGTCAGACACCGCATCATTCCGATCAGTCGTCCAGGGCCGCTTCCCAGGCCAGCACCTGCGCGGCCATACGCCCGCGCTTGCCGTCGATCACGCGCATCGCCAGCGCTTCGCCCGGCTGCAGATCTGCAAGACCGGACCGGCGCAGAACCTCGATGTGCAGAAAGACATCCTCGCCCCGGCCAAAGACATTCGCAAAGCCAAATCCCTTGCCCTTGTCGAACCATTTGACCCGCGCGGCCTCAAGCGGCGCTGCCGCGATCTCCGCCGGGTCAAGCTCGGCGAAATCCGCCAGCAGCATGGTATCGGCCCGGGCCGGAGGGTCGACCGCAATCACCTCGACCGCTTGAACGCCACGATCCGTGCGATGGGTCATGATCTCGATTCCGGCGCCGTCGGCGACCGAGCTCTGACCGAAATTCCGCAATACATTCACATGTAACAGAATATCCGGACCGCCTGCGTCAGACACAACAAATCCGTACCCCTTTGCAGGGTCGAACCATTTAACGTGTCCACGTACGCGGTACATGCTGTTCAGATCTTCTGGCACGGTTTTCCCATCGCGAAAATTAGCGCTTCGTTAAGGGTTTGTTGTTTATGGGAATGGCAGGCAAATTCAAGTTGAAAAAATCCTTTGTTTTCTGCCTGTTGCATTTCGCGACACGTGAACATCATGGATTCAACCTCTGTACCTGCCACTTGGAACCTGGCGCATCCCTTTGCCACCTGAACCGGTCATGGAGACGAAACGCACCATCGGCCCAGAATTCGATTTCAATCGGCGTCAACCTGTACCCACCCCAGAATGGGGGGCGCGGCGGATTGGCACCCAGTTTCGCCGTCACCTTTGCAACCTCGGCCATAAGGGCCGCACGGCTGCTCAGGGGTTGTGACTGGCGTGAAGCCCACGCCCCCAAACGGCTTTTCAGCGACCGCGATGCATAATATTCATCGGCCTGCGGTCCACTTTCGCGGGTGATTGTACCACGAACACGCACCTGACGCCTCAAAGATTTCCAATGCATTACGAAAGCTGCTTTTCCGGCGCTATCCAACTCGGCTGCCTTGGCACTCTCGTAATTGGTGTAAAACACGAACGCGCCCGGTTCGATTTCTTTCAGCAATACCATCCGCGCATTCGGCATGCCATCAGAATCAACGGTCGCCAACGCAATCGCATTCGGGTCGTTTGCTTCCGTCTTTTCAGCCTCTGCCAGCCACCGCGCCGCTATTTCAAACGGATCGGTGCCGGCAAAGATGCCATCGCGTTCGCTCATTTCCATCCCCTGGAACGTCCTGAGGTCAAACCTAAGGCGATAACCCGCTGCGGGCAAGAGCGCACGGCCTTGATGCAGCGCATCCAATGGCATAAACCAACGCAACACATCGCGAAGACAGGCGGAGAACCAAACATGTCAAATCAGTTGATGGCCGGGAAACGCGGCCTCATCATGGGACTGGCCAATGACAAATCAATCGCATGGGGTATCGCCCGCGCCTTGTCCGACGCAGGGGCCGAGCTGGCCTTTTCGTATCAGGGCGATGCGCTGAAAAAGCGGGTTGATCCGCTGGCGGCGCAACTGGGCAGTGAAATCGTGCTGCCCTGCGATGTAAGCGACGAGGCGTCGATTGATACGCTGTTCACATCGCTCGAGGAAAAATGGGGCAAGCTGGATTTTGTCGTCCACGCCATCGGATTTTCCGACAAGAACGAGCTGCGCGGCCGCTATGTCGATACCAGCCGGGCGAATTTCAAGCTGACGATGGATATTTCGGTTTATTCCTTCACCGCCGTCATGCAACGGGCCGAGAAAATGATGTCTGAAGGCGGCAGCGCCGTCACGCTGACCTATTATGGCGCCGAACAGGTGATGCCGCACTATAATGTCATGGGTGTCGCCAAGGCGGCGTTGGAAGCGTCGGTCAAGTATCTCGCCGAGGATCTGGGCAAGGACGGCATCCGCGTCAATTCGATCTCGGCCGGTCCAATCAAAACGCTGGCCGCCAGCGGCATCGGCGATTTCCGCTACATCATGAAGTGGAACGAATACAACTCGCCCCTGCGCCGCAACGTGACCATCGATGACGTCGGCAAATCGGCGCTGTATCTGCTGTCCGACCTCAGCA
This sequence comes from Ruegeria sp. AK4, assembly GCF_056541025.1. Lineage (NCBI taxonomy): Bacteria > Pseudomonadati > Pseudomonadota > Alphaproteobacteria > Rhodobacterales > Roseobacteraceae > Ruegeria > Ruegeria sp. AK4. The sequence goes on along the minus strand of NZ_JBQFXS010000008.1, from coordinate 159,070 downwards.
GCGGCGTGACCGGGGAAAATCTGCATGTGGATTCGGGCTACCACATCGTCGGCATGAAAGCCGTCGACGCGCCTGACGTCGAAAAGGGCTAAGATCATGAGCGCCAAGGACCGCCTGCCCCACGAAAAGGGATTCCACATCAGCTGGGACCAGATTCACCGCGACTCGCGCGCCCTCGCCTGGCGGCTTGACGGCCAAGGCCCCGACGATGGCGCCTGGAAGGCCGTTGTCGCGATCACCCGCGGCGGCATGGCGCCCGCGATGATCGTCAGCCGCGAGCTGGATATCCGCACCGTCGATACGGTCAGCGTGAAATCCTATCACCATCAGGCGCAGGGTGAGGCTGAAGTGCTGAAAGCCCCCAACGCCGACCTGATGGGCGACGGGACCGGCGTTCTGATCATCGACGATCTGGTCGACAGCGGCAAAACGCTGGAACTGGTGCGCGAGATGTATCCCAAGGCGCATTTCGCCACCGTCTACGCCAAGCCCAAGGGCCGCCCGATGGTCGACACCTTTATCACCGAGGTCAGCCAGGACACATGGATCTTCTTCCCGTGGGACATGGCGCTTCAATATGTCGAACCCTACCGGGGCACAGACTAAATCCTTCTTCTTTCTCAAGAAGTACCTCGGAACGCGGGGCGGAGCCTCGCCAAAAGTCGGTTCTGCCATGGCTCACACACGCACCAGCGCCACCTTCCCCCCTCCGGTGATGGAGGCACGGCGCTGGCTTGAAGGCGTCACCTTCCCTGCCGACAGACCGCTGGTCAATGTCAGTCAGGCGGCGCCGGTTGATCCGCCGCCCCTGGCGCTGCGGCAGGCCATGGCCGACTTTGCGGTGAACGAGGACAGCGCGCATCTTTACGGTCCGGTTTTGGGCAACACCAACCTGCGCACCGCGCTGGCACAGCAGGTCGGCGAGCATTACGCAGCGCAGATCGCGCCCGAACAGATCGGCATCACGTCGGGGTGCAATCAGGCGTTTGCCTCGGTCATCTCGGCCCTCACCGACCAAGGCGATGAGGTCATTCTGCCGACGCCGTGGTATTTCAACCACAAAATGTGGCTGGACATGGCCGGTGTTCGCACCGTGGACCTGCCGACCGGGGATGATCTGCTGCCCGATCCTGAAGCCGCACGGCAGTTGATCACCGACAAAACACGCGCCATTGCACTGGTCACGCCCAACAATCCGGGCGGGGTCGAGTACCCCTCGGATCTGGTCAAAGCCTTTTACGATCTGGCCCGCGAAACCGGTATCCGCCTGCTGGTGGACGAAACCTATCGCGATTTCGACAGCCGCAGCGGCCCGCCGCACGAGTTGTTCCAGCAACCCGGCTGGGACGAGACGCTGGTGCACCTCTATTCCTTCTCCAAAGCCTACCGCCTGACCGGGCACCGCGTCGGGGCCATCGCCACAAGTGCCGCGCTATTGGCCGAGATTGAGAAATTCCTTGATACCGTCGCCATCTGCCCCGGACAGATCGGGCAGTTCGCGGCGCTCTGGGGGATGGAGAACCTGTCGCAATGGGTGGCTGGTGAGCGCGACGAAATCCTCGACCGGCGCGCTGCGATTGCCGACGGCATGCCGAAGCTGACGGCCAAGGGATGGCGGTTGCTGGGGCTTGGCGCTTACTTCGCCTATCTGGAACACCCCTACGACATGCCATCCGATGAACTGGCCCGCCTGTTGGTGGCCAAGGCTGGCGTTCTGCTGCTTCCCGGCACCATGTTCATGCCGGACCACGACCCGGCTGGACAGCGTCAGGTCCGGGTCGCGTTTGCCAACCTTGATCGCGCGGGGATTGGCCAGTTGTTCGACCGTTTGCAGGCCCTGTCCATCTAAGCTTGCCCCCCGGCGGCGCGCATCGTATTCAGGGCCGCAACCGACAGGGCAGCAACCTGCCACTAAACAAGAGGGCACCATGGCCGCAGGCGTTAAAAGTCTTTCGAAAACCTTTGTCTGGATTCTGATGGGCCTGTTGTTTCTGGGCCTTGCGGGCTTTGGTGCGACCAGCCTGACCGGCACCATCCGCACGGTTGCGCAGGTTGGGGATGAAAGTGTCTCTGTCGACGCCTATGTGCGCGAGCTTCAACGCGAAATCCGCGCGGTCGAGGCGCAGACAGGCCAGCCTTTGCAAATGTCACAGGCGCGCGAACTGGGCCTTGAACAACTCGCCCTGTCCCGGCTGACCGCCGTGGCGGCGCTGGATAATGAGGTCGCGCAACTTGGCATCTCGATAGGGGACGAAAACCTGCAAGAGGAAATCGTCTCGATCCCCGCGTTTCAGGGCGTCAACGGCACGTTTGACCGCGAAACATATCGCTTCCAACTGGAACAGGCTGGGATGACCGATACCCAGTTCGAAGATGATCTGCGCAAGGAATCGGCCCGTACCATCGTTCAGGGCGCGTTGATGGGCGGTGTGACCATGCCCGCCGCGCTGACGGACACCCTGACCGACTATATCGGCGCGCGGCGCAGCTTTACGGTTGCGACTGTGGGTGCCGATGCGCTGGCCGAACCCATCGCCGACCCCACTGACGCGCAGGTTCAGGCCTTTTACGACGAAAACACCGATAGCTTCACCCTGCCCCGGACCAAACGCCTGACCTACGCCCTTCTGTCACCCGAGATGCTGGTGGATACGGTTGAGGTCGATGAGGATTCGCTTCGACGCCTGTACGACCAGCGCATCGCCGAGTTCCAGCAGCCCGAACGCCGTCTGGTCGAACGCCTGAACTTCCCAGACGAAGCGGCTGCAAACGACGCCAAGGCCCAGCTTGAGGTCGGTGGCACAACCTTTGAACAACTGGTGCGCGACCGGGAACTGGAACTCAGCGATATCGATCTGGGCGACGTGACGCGCGAAGACCTCGGCGATGCCGCGGATGCGGTGTTTGCCGCCGATCTCGATACCGTGGTCGGGCCGCTTCCTTCGGTCTTTGGCCCTGCCCTGTTCCGCATCAACGGATCGCTGGCCGCAAACAATGTGCCCTTTGAAGAGGCCGAGCCTGCCCTGCGGGAAGAAATGGCCTCGGACCGCGCCCGTCGCCTGATCGAGGCGCAGGCCGAGGACATCAACGACATGTTGGCCGGTGGGGCCACGCTGGAAGAACTGGCCGCCGAGACCGAGATGGAGCTGGGCCAGATCGACTGGACCCGCAACAGCTCGGACGGTGTTGCCGCCTATGACGGCTTTCGCACCACAGCCGAAGCCGTGCGCGAGGGCGACTTCCCTGAGGTTGGTTTCCTCGAAGACGGCTCGATCTTTGCGCTGCGCCTGAACGAAACCCTGCCCCGCCGCCCCGAACCGTTGGACAGCGCCCGCGACCGGGTTGCGGACGCCTGGGTGCAGGCTGAAACCGGCAAAGCCTTGCAGGAACAGGCCAATTCCGTACTGACCAAACTGGCGACAGACGGGGATTTCGCGGCCACTGGCCTGCCCTTCCGCGTGGAAAACGCCCTGACGCGAACCGCGTTCCTTGACGATGTTCCGGCCGATTTCATGGCCGAGGTCTTTGCGATGGAGCCCGGCGATTTGCGTGTTATCGGCGGCAATGGCGCAGCCCTGATCGTGCGTCTGGATGAGGTTCTGCCCCCCGCCGAAACCGACGAGTTGCGCCAGATGCAACAGGCGCTTTCGGCCCAGTTGGATCAGGCCCTGGCCCAAAACATCTTCGACGCCTATGTCCGCGATGCCCAGACCCGGGCGCGCCCGATCATCGACCAGCAGGCCCTGAACGCCGTGCAGGCGAGCTATTAAAACGAGGCCGATATGGCGCTGACCCCCGATTTCGACACGTTCGCGCGCGCCTATGAGGCGGGCGAAAATCAGGTCGTTTACACCCGCCTCGCGGCTGATCTGGATACGCCGGTCTCGCTGATGCTCAAGCTGACCGGCGCGCAGAAAGACGCGTTCATGCTGGAATCCGTCACCGGCGGCGAGGTGCGCGGTCGGTATTCGATCATCGGGATGAAGCCCGACCTGATCTGGCAGTGTCGGGGTGCGGCGTCGGAGCTGAACCGCTCGGCCCGGTTCGACGCTGACGCCTTTGCGCCGCAGGACGGCGATCCGATGGACAACCTGCGCGCCCTGCTGGCCGAAAGCCGCATTGACTTGCCGGACGATCTGCCTCAGGCGGCGGCGGGGCTGTTCGGCTATCTGGGCTATGACATGGTGCGGCTGGTCGAGCACCTGCCCGACGTCAACCCCGACCCGCTGGGCCTGCCCGATGCAATCATGCTGCGCCCGTCAGTTGTTGCGGTGCTAGACGGTGTGAAAGGCGAAGTCACGGTCGTTTCCCCCGCCTGGGTCAGCGATGGGCAGTCGGCTAAGGCGGCCTATGCGCAGGCCGCCGAACGGGTGATGGACGCGGTGCGCGATCTGGAACGCGCCATGCCCGCCGAAACCCGCGACCTGGGCGACGCTTATGAGGTCGCGCCGCCGGTCTCGAACTTCACCAAACCGGGCTATATGGAAGCGGTCGAAAAGGCCAAGGAATACATTCGCGCCGGTGACATCTTTCAGGTCGTCCCGGCGCAACGCTGGACGCAGGATTTCCCGCTGCCGCCCTTTGCACTCTACCGCTCGCTGCGGCGGACCAACCCGTCGCCGTTCATGTTCTATTTCAACCATGGCGGCTTTCAGGTCGTGGGCGCAAGCCCCGAGATTCTGGTGCGCGTGTTCGGCAACGAAGTCACCATCCGCCCCATCGCCGGCACCCGCCCCCGCGGCGCGACGCCGGAAGAGGACAAGGCGAACGAGGTCGATCTGCTGGCCGACAAAAAGGAACTGGCCGAGCATCTGATGCTGCTGGACCTTGGCCGCAACGACACCGGACGTGTGGCCAAGATCGGAACCGTGCGCCCGACCGAGGAATTCATAATCGAGCGCTACAGCCACGTCATGCACATCGTGTCCAACGTGGTGGGCGAGCTGGCCGAGGATAAGGACGCGCTGGATGCCTTCTTTGCCGGGATGCCTGCAGGCACTGTCTCGGGTGCGCCAAAGGTCCGCGCGATGGAGATCATCGACGAGTTAGAACCAGAAAAGCGTGGCATTTACGGCGGTGGCGTGGGCTATTTCAGCGCGGGCGGCGACATGGATATGTGCATCGCCCTGCGCACGGCCATCGTGAAGGATCAGAAGCTCTATATTCAGGCCGGTGGCGGTGTTGTGTATGACAGCGACCCCGAGGCTGAATACATGGAGACCGTGCACAAATCCAACGCCATCCGCCGCGCTGCCGCGGATGCGGCGCGATTTACCGGTTCGGGCAACAGCTAAGAAAAGGGCGGCAGGTCTGTTGACCGCCGCCCTTTGAGTTTCCGCCGTGCAGTAACGATTACTGAATTTCCCGCATCATCACGGCCGAGATCGGGGCCATCGCCACCCGGCTGCCGCGGTCTTCCAGACCCCACAGCAACAGGGCCGAGATGGTCTCGGGGCGTACGCGGCCCAGCATCACGACCGTCCCTTCCTGACCGGCGCGGAACGCGGCCTGATCCAGAAAGCGGCGCATGATCTTCGGGTCCTGACGCGCGCCGTCAATGTCGCGGAACACAACGCCCGAGGGCACACCGTTACGTGCCGCCAGCTTCTGCACCGTGTTCAGACCGTTATCCTGCGTGATCAGACCACGCCCTGTTCCACCGGCAATCGCGGCGACCTGATCGGCCAGCTTGCGGTTGCCCTGAATGCCCGTGTTGATCCCTTCCAGAATCCCGACCGTCTCGGGCAGAGTGTCCAGCCAGACGGCCATCGAAACCTCGGCATCCTGTGCGCTTGCGGCCTCGGGCAGATCGGCCATTGCCAGAACCTCGAACCCGGCGGCGCGGTGGCGGGCCATCTTTTCGGCGGCAGCCGGGTCGGACGGGCTGACCGCGAAACTGATCGGATATGGGAAATCCTGCAGCGCTTCGACCCCGAACGCGCCTTCGTCATCGATCAGAATGATCGACATGAGCGGCTTGGCCTCGGGGTTCTGGAAAGACGCGGCGAAGGCTTCAATCGGTTTGCCCACCGGCGCTTCGGCGGGTGCCTCGGCGGTGGTCGGCTCTTCATCCCGGTCGGTCAGAGGGACCACCCGGGTTCCGACGATAGAGTTGCCTTCGGCCGCCTGCTCACCCCCGATCTGAGGCAAAGCCGCGATCCGGGGCAGCTTGCGCGGCAGCGCGTCTTCGTCGCCTTCAACCGCAATCGGGCTGTTTTCGAATGGGTTCTCTTCCTCCTGCTCCTGCGCGGGTTCCGAAACCTCGGGCAACGCGACGGGTTCCGGCTGCGGCTCGGGCTCAGGCTCAGGCTCAAGCAAGGCAATATCGGTCGTTTCCGGCGCGGGCGGCTCTGGTGCCTGGTCAATAACAACCGGTTCCACCTCTTCCTCCAGAGAAGCCGGAACCGCAGCCGGGGCCGGAGGTGCTACGGGCGCGTCGGTTGCCACGGCGACCTCGGTCGTCTCGGCCACGTCAGGCTGGTCAAGCGCCTGAACCTCATCCTCCAGCGCGGGTTGGCTGTCAGGGGCCGTCTCGACCCCGGCCAGATCGGCCAGATCATCCGTTTCCTCTTCGGCGGCTTTTGGCCCACGGGGCGGCAATTCGACCAGATCGGCGTCTGATCCTGCCGCTGCAACTTCGTCCGGTGCCTCGGCCGGTTCGACCGGCGCCGGTTCCGGGGCCTTCGTTGCGATCTGGGGTTTGCTGTTCAGCGGAGTGTTCAGTGACAAAACCGCGCCCGCAATCAAAACAACGACCGCGCCAGCGATCATTCCTCCGATAAATCCGCCCATTACTTTTGCCTTTCGCCTCATCTACTGCTCTGCTCATCCCTGCGCCGTCTCCTGCGGCGCTCGACCTGATGGTGCGTCGAAGGGGGATGTCCTCTTGACGCTGCCGCACAAGCCTGAGCATGTATGTCCCGACATTATACCGTGGCCCGGGGCTGTACCGCCAGCCCGAAATGCCCAAGCCGAGATAAGTGCCCAAATGCTGCTGCTGATCGACAACTACGACTCGTTTACCTACAATCTGGTACATTATTTGGGCGAACTTGGCGCCGAAATGGTCATTCGCCGAAACGATGCGCTGGATGTGCGGGAAGCGATGGCGATGAACCCCGCTGGCATCCTGCTGAGCCCCGGCCCCTGCGACCCGGATCAGGCCGGGATCTGCCTTGCCCTGACCGAAGCCGCAGCCGAGACGAAAACGCCGCTGATGGGCGTCTGCCTTGGGCATCAGACCATCGGTCAGGTCTTTGGCGGCAAGGTCATCCGCTGCCATGAGATCGTGCATGGCAAGATGGGCACCATGCATCACACCGGCAAAGGCGTCTTCGCCGGGCTGCCCTCGCCATTCGAGGCGACGCGCTATCATTCTCTGGTCGTCGAACGCGAGACCCTGCCCGATTGCCTTGAGATCACGGCAGAGCTGGAAGACGGCACGATCATGGGCCTGCAGCATAAAGAGCTGCCGATCCACGGCGTTCAGTTCCACCCGGAATCCATCGCCTCGGAACATGGTCACGCCCTGCTCAAGAATTTCCTGCAAGAACTGAAAGTCCCCGCATGAGCGACATTCTGAAACCGCTGATCGGCGCGGCCGCCGACCGGCCGCTGACCCGCGCCGAGGCAGAACAGGCCTTTGGTATTCTGTTCGACGGTGAAGCCACGCCCAGCCAGATCGGCGGTCTGCTGATGGCGATGCGCACGCGGGGCGAAACGGTGGACGAATACGCCGCAGCCGCTGCAGTGATGCGGGCCAAGTGCAACGCGGTTACGGCCCCAGCCGGTGCGATGGACATTGTGGGGACAGGGGGCGATGGCAAGGGTACGCTGAATATCTCAACCGCGACTGCCTTTGTGGTGGCGGGTGGGGGTGTCACTGTTGCCAAGCACGGCAACCGGAACCTCAGTTCCAAATCCGGGGCCGCGGATGCGTTGGGGCAGATGGGCATCAACGTGATGGTCGGCCCTGCAACCGTCGAAAAGGCGCTGAACGACGCGGGGATCTGCTTCATGATGGCCCCCATGCATCACCCGGCGATTGCCCATGTGATGCCCTCGCGCCAGGAACTTGGGACGCGCACGATCTTCAATATTCTCGGCCCCCTGACCAATCCCGCAGGCGTCAAGCGCCAGTTGACCGGGGCGTTCAGCCGGGAATTGATCCGCCCGATGGCCGAAACGCTGGGCCTGCTGGGCTCGGACCGCGCGTGGCTGGTGCACGGCTCGGACGGCACGGATGAACTGACCATCACCGGCGTCAGCTGGGTGGCCGCACTGGAAGACGGCACCGTCAAAGAGGTTGAACTGCACCCTGAAGACGCGGGCCTGCAGGTTCACCCGTTCGAAGATATCGTCGGCGGTACCCCCGAAGAAAACGCGGTGGCCTTCCGCGCACTGCTGGACGGCGCGCCCTCGGCCTATCGCGATGCGGTTTTGCTGAACGCAGCGGCGGCTCTGGTTGTGGCGGAAGCCGCCAGCGATCTGCGCGAAGGTGTTGCGAAAGCCGCCGAAAGCATCGATAGCGGAAAAGCCAAAGAAAAAATCAACGCCCTGGCCCGCATCACACAGGAAGCCGCATGACCGAGACTGTTCTGGACAAAATCAAAGCCTACAAACTGGAAGAAGTTGCGGCGGACAAGGCGCAAAAACCCTTGGACGAGGTTGAAGGCGAAGCCCGCAGCGCCCCCGAGGTGCGCGGGTTTGCCGAGGCGTTGCAGGCCGCATCCCGGCAAGGATATGGTCTTATTGCCGAGGTCAAGAAGGCCAGCCCCTCCAAGGGTCTGATCCGCCCCGATTTCGATCCGCCCGTTCTGGCGAAAGCCTACGAGGATGGCGGCGCGGCCTGTCTGTCCGTTCTGACCGATACGCCCAGTTTTCAGGGTGCGAAGGACTTTCTGACCCAGGCCCGCGCGGCGACGTCTCTGCCCGCGCTGCGCAAGGATTTCATGTACGACCCCTATCAGGTGGTCGAGGCCCGCGCGTTGGGCGCGGACTGCATCCTGATCATCATGGCATCGGTCGAGGATGATCAAGCCGCCGAGTTGGAACAAACCGCCATCGACTGGGGCATGGACGTTCTGATCGAGGTTCATGACGAGGACGATCTGGAACGCGCGACGCAGTTGAAAAGCCCGCTGATCGGGATAAATAACCGCAATCTCAAGACGTTCGAGACCACTCTTGATACCACGCGGCGGTTGTCGAAACTGGTGCCCGGCGACCGGAGAATTGTCTGCGAAAGCGGTCTGAGCACACCCGAGGACCTGTCGGACATTGCCCGGTACGGGGCGCGGTGTTTTCTGATCGGTGAAAGCCTGATGCGGCAGGACGACGTCGCCTCGGCGACCCGGCACCTGCTGGCCAACCCGCTGATCCCCGGAGGGATGTGATGCCGCTGACCCATTTCGACGCGCAGGGACAGGCACATATGGTGGATGTGTCCGACAAGGCCGTCACGGATCGGGTCGCGGTCGCGGCTGGCCACGTTAAAATGGCCCGCGCAACATTTGATCTTATTTCAGAAGGCCGCGCCAAGAAGGGCGATGTTCTGGGCGTCGCTCGGCTGGCTGGCATCATGGGCGCAAAGAAAACGCCGGATCTGATCCCGCTCTGCCATCCGCTGCCGGTGACCAAGGTCGCGGTGGAACTGACCCTCGACCCTGACCTGCCGGGCGTTCAAATCGAAGCGACAGTCAAGACCTCGGGCCAGACGGGGGTCGAGATGGAGGCGCTGACGGCGGTCTCGACGGCGGCGCTGACGGTCTATGACATGACCAAGGCCGTGGACAAGGCGATGCAGATCGGCGGCATCCGCGTTCTTCTGAAAGATGGCGGTAAATCAGGGCGTTACGAAGCGACATGATTAGCGTAGACGAGGCGCGCGCGCTGCTGTTTGATCTGGTCAAGCCCTCGCCGGTCGAGCAGGTTCCTTTGGCACAGTCTGCCGGTCGCGTTCTGGGGCAGGACGTTGCCGCGACACGGGACCAGCCTCCGTTTGCGGCCTCGTCCATGGATGGCTACGCGGTCAAGGCGACCGAGGTCGAATTGCACGCCATGTTCAAGGTCATTGGCGAGGCGACGGCTGGTCAACGGTTTGATGGCACAGTGGGCGCGGGACAGGCGGTGCGTATTTTCACCGGCGCGCCCGTTCCCGAAGGTGCTGATTTCATTGTCATTCAGGAAAACATTAACCGGCGCGGCGATCTGATCACGGTCAGCGATACGCCCAGTGCCAAGTCGAACATCCGGCCCGCTGGCGTCGACTTCACCAAGGGCACGGCAATACCGGCCCCCCGCCTGATCCGGGCCGAGGATGTGGCGCTGATGGCCGCCATGAACATCGCGCAGGTCCCGGTGACGAAAAAGCCGGTTGTTGCCCTGATCTCGACAGGAAACGAGTTGGTGATGCCCGGCGAAATGCCCGGACCCGACCAGATCATCGCGTCGAACACCTTTGGCCTTCAGGCCTTGCTGGAAGGTCTGGGGGCGCATGTCCGCGTTCTGCCGATTGCGCAGGACACGGTGCCGTCGCTGGAAACGGCCTTTGATCTGGCAAATGGCGCCGATCTGGTAGTGACGATCGGCGGGGCTTCGGTGGGGGATTACGATCTGGTCTCGGACGTCTCGCAGGGTCTGGGGATGGAGCGGTCGTTTTACAAAGTTCGCATGCGCCCCGGTAAGCCTCTGATGGCTGGCCGCATGGGCGGTGCGGCGATGGTTGGTCTGCCCGGAAACCCTGTCAGTGCAATGGTTTGCGGCTATCTGTTCCTTGCCCCGATGGTGCGCCGGATGTTAGGTCTGGATCAGGTGGTGACACCGTTTCGCCGCGCTGTTTTGGCCGAACCGCTGGCGGCAAACGGCCCTCGCGAGCACTATATGCGCGCGCAACTGGACGAAAACGGCATCCGCGCCTGCCCCGATCAGGACAGTTCATTGCTGAGCGTTCTGGCGCAGGCAGATGCGCTGCTGGTGCGCCCTCCGAACGATCCGCCCCGGCAAGCCGGGGATCAGGTTTCCTACCTGCCGATTTGAAAACACCCCAAATTCGTTGACACAAAACGTGAACATGCGTAGAACAAAAGAAAACGCATGAGCGAAGAGGTATGAGCGATGTTGACCAAGAAACAGTTGGATTTGCTGGAATTCATCCACAAACGCGTGCAGGCGGACGGTGTTCCGCCCAGTTTTGATGAAATGAAGGCAGCGCTGGACCTGCGCTCGAAATCCGGCATTCACCGTTTGATTACGGCGCTGGAAGAACGCGGCTTTATTCGCCGTCTGGCCCACCGCGCCCGCGCAATTGAGATTGTGAAACTGCCGGAAAGCCTGGGTGGCGAGCCCACCGCCGGGTTCAGCCCCCGCGTTATCGAAGGCGACAGGCCCTCGGGGCCCCGCCCGGCCAATTTTGAGCCGGTATCCGTTGATGCAATGGAACTGCCCGTCATGGGCCGGATCGCCGCCGGTGTCCCGATTGAGGCGATCAGCCATGTCTCGCACCGCGTTGCCGTGCCCGGGACGATGGTGTCCGGCAAAGGGGAACATTACGCGCTTGAGGTGCGCGGCGACTCGATGATCAACGCCGGTATCAACGATGGCGACGTGGTGGTGATCCGCGAAACTGGCGCCGCCGATAATGGCGATATTGTCGTCGCACTGGTCGAGGATCAGGAAGCCACGCTGAAACGGTTTTTCCGCCGTGGCAACGCCATCGCGCTTGAGGCCGCCAACCCCGCCTATGAAACGCGGGTTCTGCCCGAGGACAAGGTCAAGGTTCAGGGACGGCTGGTAGGCCTGATCCGCACCTACTGATCCCGTTTCCCCCGTCGTACCACCGAAGATTTCGGAGACCACAAACGGTGCCCGGTCATCTGGGCGCTTGTTGTCAGCTTTCCGCCTGAAAACGCCAGACTGCCGGTTTCAAGCAGGTGCTCGGGGTCGAACACTCCGCATTTCCCCTGCAGGCTCAGGGGCACGGCGGACACGATGATCTGATCCTCGCGGCATTCATCGAAACCGCGCGCGGCGCGCTTTCCTGCGATGTGAACCAGTTCTTTGCCTTGCAGCGCAAAGCGCAGAATCAGCCCATCCTCTTGCGACCATCTTTGCGAGGCCTGCGTCTGATCCACGCCGTCGCCGTCATTCTCAAGCCACACGGTCGCGACAAAGCCGCTGCCTTTTTCCTTGCTGAGCGCCCGTCCCTGCTGGGTCATGACCCCGACCAACCCACCCGTTTCCGCCACCAGCACATCGGGGCGGCTGGCTGGGCTCCACAACAACAGCGCGCAGACCACCGGCAAGGCTCCGGCCCACCGCGCCCGCCCTTGCCACAGAGCCAGCCACAAGGCCCCCATTACGAGGACAGGCAAGACAAACCACGGCGGGCTGACAACAAACCCCTGCGCGCCATCCAGGCCTGCAACCCACTCGGACACAAAGAGAATCCAGCGCAATCCAACGCTCATCAGGGTCAGCGCGGCCGCCTCGAACCCGAACGGCGCCAACAAAGCGGCAAGGACGGCGGACGGAACCACGATGCTGCCCATCACTGGCACGGACAAGATGTTTGCCAGCAACCCGAAATGCGACATCGTGTTGAAATGGGCGGCCCCGATGGGGGCCGTCGCCAGCCCTGCGATTGCCGAGGACATTAACACGCCGACAACGGGCTTCGACCATTTCGGGCCGGGCACAGTGCCCCAATCGCGCAGCGCTCCGAACACGGCGACCAGCGCGGTTGTGGCGGCGAAAGACATCTGAAACCCCGGGCTGAGCAGGGATTCGGGCCTCAGAAACAGAACGATCAGTGCAGCCACGGCGACCGCCCGCAGCGATATCGCGCGACGGTCGATCAGGACCGCCACGAACATGACGCTGACCATGATAAAGGCGCGTTCCGTTGCCACGTTGCCACCGGACAGCATCAGATAAATGACCGCAGCGGTCAGAGCGCACACAGCCGCGACTTTGCGCACCGGCACGCGCAAGGCCAATGAGGGCACAGCCGACAGGCATATCCGGCAAGCTACATAGACGAACCCGGTCAGCAGGCCCATATGCAGGCCTGATATGGCCAGCAAATGCGCCAGATTCGAGACCCTGAGCGCATTCAGGGTCTCTTGCCCCATGCCACTGCGATCTCCGGTTGTGACGGCGGCGGCAAAGCCTCCGACCTCACCCGGAAGCACGTCGCGAACCCTGCGCGAGATCGCCATGCGCCAGGCCGTTATCCGGACACCCGCGATCCCGCTCTCGGGCGGCGCAGCGGTCAGGATCGGAACCCGCGTATAGCCCACCGCCCCCAATTTCTGGAACCAGGCGTGGCGACGGAAATCGAACCCGCCGGGTTCGACCGGCCCCTGCGGCGGCGACAGATGGGCGGTGGTCATGATCCTCTGGCCCGGACTGATCGGCCCCGAACCTCCGTGAACCGACAGGCGGATGCGCTGCGGCCTGCGGTCCTGCGGCACGTCCCCGATGCGCACCTGATCCAGCGTCAGCCGCAACGCGTCCGAGGCGGAACGGTCGATGGCAACGACCCGCCCCTCGACAGGGCCGTAATATCGCCATGACAGAACCGGCTCGGCCATCCGATGTGCCCGCGCTCCGGCCAGCGTAAACCCGGCAATGACCAGAGCGCCCCCGATCATGAGCGTCCCCCACCCCGGCGGCAGCAAGAAGCGCAGACCGATCAGTACGGCCGCGAGCGCCGCCAAACCGGCGTAAACCAGCCAGTCGGGTTCAAACCGCAAACCGAAATACAGGCCGATGCCGACGGCCAGACAGACCGGAGACCACGGAAACAGATGCCCGGCCTGATTCAGCAGCGCGGTCTCGACCCGTGCCAGAACACGCATGGTTGCCCCCGTCTTTCGGGCTGGTTAGATAGTCGCCAAACTAAGCCCAACGCGGTTACCAAAAGGTTAATCAACAATATGTCCGATCAGGTCGTCACCCGTTTTGCTCCCTCGCCCACCGGTTTTCTGCATATCGGCGGCGCGCGCACTGCGTTGTTCAACTGGCTGTATGCACGGGGGCGCGGCGGCAAGTTCCTGCTGCGGATTGAAGATACCGACCGGGAACGCTCGACCCCCGAGGCCACCGCCGCCATCCTTCAGGGCATGGCGTGGCTGGGGCTGGATCACGATGGCGACGTGATCTCTCAGTTCGAAGGGGCCGCGCGTCATGCCGAGGTGGCGCATCAGTTGCTGGCCGAGGGCAAGGCGTACAAGTGCTTTGCAACGCAAGAGGAAATCGCCGCGTTCCGCGAAAACGCGCGGGCCGAAGGCAAATCCACCCTGTTCCGCAGCCCCTGGCGCGACGCGGATGCTTCGACCCATCCCGATGCGCCCTTCGCCATTCGCATCAAGGCCCCGCAGGACGGGACGACCGTGATCCGCGATCAGGTGCAGGGGGATGTGACCATCCGTAACGACCAGCTGGACGACATGATCCTGCTGCGCTCGGACGGAACGCCGGTGTATATGCTGGCGGTAGTGGTGGACGACCACGATATGGGCGTGACCCATGTGATCCGCGGCGACGACCACCTGAACAACGCTGCACGTCAGATGATGATCTATGAAGCGATGGGCTGGAACGTCCCCGTCTGGGCGCATATCCCGCTGATTCACGGGCCCGATGGCAAGAAGCTGTCCAAACGTCACGGGGCACTTGGCGCGCAGGAATATCAGGCCATGGGCTATCCCGCCGCCGGTATGCGCAACTATCTGGCCCGTCTGGGCTGGAGCCACGGAGACGATGAGTTCTTCACTGACGCGCAGGCCAAAGAGTGGTTCGATCTGGGCGGAATCGGCAAAAGCCCGGCGCGTTTCGACCTGAAAAAGCTGGAAAACCTGTGCGGTCAGCATATCGCGATTTCGGACGATGCCGCATTGCGGCAAGAAATCGAAGGCTATCTGGCGGCGGCAGACCTGCCGCCCCTCACCCAGACACAATCGGGTGATCTTGAACGTGCGATGTATTGCCTCAAGGACCGTGCGCGGACGTTCCCGGAACTGCTTGAAAAGGCTCATTTTGCACTGACAGAACGCCCGATTGCCCCGGATGACAAGGCGGCGAAAGCCCTTGGTTCAGTATCCGACGGTATACTGGAAGAATTGACGCCGCAGTTGCAAAATGTTAGCTGGTCACGGAACGAACTGGAGGAGGCCCTGAATTCCTTTGCCGAGGCAAGGGGGCTTAAGTTCGGTAAGCTTGCGGGGCCGCTCAGGGCCGTGCTTGCGGGACGAGCGGTCACTCCTTCGGTGTTTGACATGATGCTAGTACTGGGTCGGGACGAAACCCTGGCCCGTCTTTCTGACGCAGCGAAATAAACCCAATCTTCATAATCGGGTAACGCTGCTCCAATAACACCCGGACTGCGCGTCAACGCGCAGCCGTTGCCCGCAAGGTCGGACAGCGATCCGATCTGCGCATGAATGAAGAAGGGACAACCATGACTGATAGCAACAAAACAGCGACTCTGACTGTTCATGGCAAAGAGTATGAGTTGCCGGTCCACTCACCGACCGCTGGCCCTGACGTTGTCGACATTCGCAAGCTGTACAGCGATGCGGGTGTGTTTACCTACGACCCCGGCTTTACCTCGACCGCAAGCTGCGACAGCACCATCACCTATATCGACGGCGAAAAAGGGGAACTGCTGCATCGTGGCTATCCCATCGATCAGCTGGCCGAAAAATCCCACTTCCTCGAAGTATGCTATCTGCTGCTGTACGGAGAGCTGCCGGTCGCGAAGGACCTGGAAAAGTTCGAAACCACCATCACGCGCCACACCATGCTGCACGAGCAGATGCAGTATTTCTATCGCGGGTTCCGCCGCGATGCGCACCCGATGGCGATCATGGTGGGTGTCGTTGGCGCAATGTCGGCCTTCTATCACGACTCGACCGATATTCACGATCCGCGCCAGCGCGAGATTGCCTCGCACCGCCTGATCGCCAAGATGCCCACCATTGCGGCCTGGGCTTATAAATACCACAACGGCCAACCCTTCGTGTATCCGCGCAACGATCTGGATTATGCGTCGAACTTCCTGCGCATGTGCTTCAGCGTTCCGGCCGAAGAATATGAGGTCAACCCGATCCTCAGCCGCGCGATGGACCGTATCTTTACCCTGCACGCGGATCACGAGCAGAACGCCTCGACCTCGACCGTGCGTCTGGCATCAAGCTCGGGTGCCAACCCGTTTGCCTGTATTGCCGCGGGCATCGCCTGTCTTTGGGGTCCGGCCCATGGCGGTGCTAACCAGGCCTGTCTGGAAATGCTGGAAGAGATCGGCAGCGTCGACCGCATCCCGGAGTACATTGCCCGCGCCAAGGACAAGAACGATCCGTTCCGCCTGATGGGCTTTGGCCACCGCGTGTACAAGAACTTCGACCCGCGCGCCAAGGTGATGAAGCAATCGGCGGATGAAGTGCTGGATCTGCTGGGTATCGAAGACAACCCCAAACTGCAGGTCGCCAAGGAACTGGAACGCGAGGCGCTGGAAGATCCGTATTTCGCCGAGAAAAAACTGTTCCCGAATGTCGATTTCTACTCAGGCATCATTCTCGAGGCGATGGGCTTCCCGACCTCGATGTTCACCCCGATTTTCGCCCTGTCACGCACCGTCGGCTGGGTCAGCCAGTGGAAAGAGATGATCGCCGATCCGCAGAACAAAATCGGCCGTCCGCGCCAGTTGTATCTGGGCGAGACGCTGCGCGACTACGTGGATATCGAAAACCGCTGATCGCAAAAGTGCCCAAACTCCCCGGATTTCCGGGGCGTTTTTTGTCAGAACAAGCTAAGCTGATCGCCGGATTGCGGCGGTTTCGCGAACAGATCACACCGAAGCGGATCGGATTGCGTGGCCAGCTCAAGACGTTTTACCGCCAGTTTGAAACGTTTGGCGACCATCTCGGCATATTCGCCCTCACCCCGCATCCTGTGGCCCCAGCGTGGGTCGTAATCCCGCCCGCCATGCATGTCGCGTAACCGGGACATGACCTTGTCCGCGCGCGCCGGTTCGTGTGCCGCCAGCCACTCCTGCCATAGCGCTGACACCTCACGCGGAAGGCGCAGCATGATCCAACTGGCGGCATCCGCGCCTGCGTCTTTTCCAGCCTGCAGCAAATCTTCCACCTCGTGATCCGTCAGCCCCGGAACGATGGGTGAGGTCATGACCCGGACCGGAACCCCTGCCCCGGTCAATCGCCGGATCATGGTCAGGCGGCGCTGCGGCGACGGCGCGCGCGGTTCCATCCGGCGGGACAGACCCGCATCCAGCGTTGTCAGCGATATCCCGACCCGCGCCAGCCCCTTTGGGGCCATATCGGCGAGAATATCAAGGTCCCGTTCGATCAGTGCGCCCTTGGTCACAATCGCGATGGGATGGTTAAAGTCACGCAGAACCTCAAGGCATGACCTTGTGATAAGACGGGTTTTCTCAATCGGCTGATACGGGTCCGTGTTCGTCCCCAGCGCGATGGGCGCGACGCGATAGGTCCTGGCGGACAGTTCCCGGCGCAGGATATCAGCAGCATTTGGTCGTGCGATCAGGCGGGTTTCAAAATCCAGACCGGCAGACAGCCCCAGATAGGCGTGGCTTGGACGGGCAAAACAGTAGACACACCCGTGCTCGCACCCGCGATACGGGTTGATCGACCGGTCAAACGGCAGGTCCGGCGAGCGGTTATAGGTGATCAGGCTGCGCGCGACCTCATCCCGAACCTCGGTCCGGAGAGGCGGCAGATCGTCCTCCAGATCCCACCCGTCATCCGCCGCGACGGTGGCAAACCGTTCGAACCGGCCAGCATCATTCGACGCCGTGCCACGACCGCGGATATTGGGCTGGTGTTTCATTCACTTGTTCGCTTTTTGTTCTTTCTCATTGGTAAAAGAAATCGGCTTATGGCACAAGGGTTTCATCAGACATCCGGGGACCCTGCGACAGTCCCAATGCAAACCGCAACGATTTACCCGGCAAGGTGGAGTAACCTGAGCTAAATGCAGGATGATCTTGCATATGTTTCTATCGAATACGCAAATAAAGTAACGTATAGGTCGGTCCCGAAACCGCCGAGGTCGCAATCGTCACAGTCAGACTGCGACGTTTTGGCCAAAACGGAAAAAATGCCACCACGGGCTGATGGCCCGCACAGCTCAGGGAAATGCCCATGTCTGAAGAAGAAGACATCGTCCTGTCCGAACTGAATGACGAAGAACTTGTCGAACAGATGTTCGACGATCTTTATGACGGCTTAAAAGAAGAGATCGAAGAAGGCGTGAACATCCTGCTGGAACGCGGATGGATGCCCTACGACATTCTGACCAAGGCGCTGGTCGGTGGCATGACCATCGTTGGCCATGACTTCCGCGACGGCATCCTGTTCGTGCCCGAGGTTCTGCTGGCCGCCAACGCGATGAAGGGCGGCATGGCGATCCTCAAGCCTCTGCTGGCGGAAACCGGCGCGCCACGCGTCGGCAAGATGGTGATTGGAACCGTCAAAGGCGACATCCACGACATCGGCAAGAACCTTGTGTCGATGATGATGGAAGGCGCGGGTTTCGAGGTTGTCGATCTGGGCATCAACAACCCGGTCGAAAACTATCTGGAAGCGCTGGAAGCCGAACAGCCCGATATTCTGGGCATGTCCGCGCTGCTGACCACCACCATGCCTTACATGAAAGTCGTGATCGACACGATGGTCGAACAGGGCATTCGCGATGATTATATCGTACTGGTCGGCGGCGCACCGCTGAACGAAGAGTTCGGCAAGGCCATCGGCGCCGACGGGTATTGCCGGGATGCTGCCGTGGCGGTGGAAACGGCGAAAGAGTTCGTCTCGCGCAAGCACAACCAACTGGCGGGCTGACGACGCGGAAATGTCGTTTTAAGGCCGCCCAGCACTGGGCGGCCTTTTTTTGTTTCCCCCGGTTGCTGACCACGCCCCGCGTCTGAAAGGGACCATCGGAATGCCACAGGACCACTTGCCGGATGATGCCAGCCTGACAACCAAAGGCTATGAGGAGCAGGGTAAGAACGGCCAGATCCTGTTGCTGGCCTGTGGCGCTCTGGCGCGTGAGATTCTGGATATCAAAAAGCGCAACGGCTGGGATCACATGGCGCTGACCTGCCTTCCGGCGATCCTGCATATCCACCCCGAAAAGATCACGCAGGCCGTGGAAGAGGCCGTCGAAAAGCACCGCGACCAGTACGATCAGATTTTCGTCGTCTACGCCGATTGCGGCACCGGCGGCCTGCTGCAAAGCGCGTGCGAACGTCTGGGCGTCGAGATGGTCAAGGGCCCGCACTGCTATTCCTTCTTCGAGGGCAACGAGGCGTTCGCGGACCGTGGAGAAGACGAAATCACAGCCTTCTACCTGACTGATTTTCTGGCCCGGCAGTTCGATGCGTTTGTCTGGAAGCCGATGGGCCTGGACCGGCACCCCGAGCTGCGCGACATGTATTTCGGCAATTACACCAAAGTGGTCTATCAGGCCCAGATCGACGACCCGGACCTGACCGCGCGGGCGCGCGACATTGCAGATCGGATGGGTCTGGATTTTGAACGCCGCCTGACCGGGTATGGCGATCTTGAGACGACGCTGTCGGACTGGGCGACGCGCGCCCCCCGGGACTGACCCGAGTAGGATCAGGCGTTTTCCTGCGCCACCTCTCGGATGCGTTCGATCATGGCGCGCAACCCGTTGGACCGCTGCGCGGACAGATGGTCGTTCAACCCCAGCCGCGCCAGTTCGCCGCCGGCATCGACCTTTGGCACCTCGGCCACGGGCAGGCCGTTGTAAAGCGACCGCAGGACAGCGATCAGCCCCCGCACGATCAACGCGTCGCTGTCGCCGTCAAAGCGGAACTTGCCAGCTTCGATCATTGGATGCAGCCAGACCTGACTGGCACAGCCATGCACTTTGGTTGCGGGCACTTTGAAGGCGTCGTCCAGCGGCTCCATCGCTTTGCCCTGCTCGATCACGTGGCGGTACCGGTCTTCCCAGTCCTCCAGAAACTCGAAGTCCTCGACGATGTCTTCAAAGGCGGGCGTTGCCATGATGCGGCTGTCCTTCCGTTTCGTTCACAATTTGTGACCTATGCCTAGGATCGGCCCCTGTCCAGCCCCCGGCGTGGGTTTTCAAGGCGCGGAATTTGCGCTAACCCATTGCCTGAATTACTGCCAAGAACCGTGGGTCCATGCAAAAATCTGTTTCTGTTCTCGTTATCGCTATGTTGACCCTGTCTGCCTGCAGCAGCTGGCGCGAGTCGCGGGTAAACCCGTCAAACTGGTTCGGCTCCAGCACATCCGCCCCGGCCGAACTCTCTGCAGATGACCCGAACCTGCTTGTGCCCCAACAAAACGACGGCGGCGGTCTGTTTGCGCGACCTGATGCAGAAGACACAAGCGTTCCGATCGCCAAGATTGACGAGCTGCGCATCGACCCGACACCCACTGGCGCTATCGTCTATGTCTCGGGCACCGCACAGCGCCAGGGGGCATACGATGCACGGCTGGTTCGGGTGGATTCGGAAGAAAACCAGAAGAATGGCGTTCTGGAATACACGTTCCGTGTGAACTACCCCAACTACCAGACGGTGCAGGGGTCCGAGCGGACGCGCATGGTGTCGGACGCAATCAACGTCTCGAGGCAGGAACTGGAGAGCATTCGACTGGTTCGCGTCGTCGGCCAGCAAAACGCGTTGGAATCGCGGCGGCGCTAAAGTGCTACGACCTTGACCGCCTGCCCTTTTGCCGCCAGCGCGATCTTGCCCTCGCAAAGTTTCAGCGCGTCCTCGCCGAACACCTCGAACCGCCATCCGGACATGGCCGGAACCTCGCGCTCGCCTGCGGCGATCTGATCCAGTTCGGCGCTGGTGGCGATCAGCTTGGCCGCCACGCCCGAACTTTCGGTTTTTGACTTGAGCAGAACCCGAAGCAAATCCGCCAGCGCCGGATTGACCTTCAGCTTGTCGCGGCTGTTGTCGATCCGGGGCAGATCATCGGCCGGACAGTTCACGCCTTTCTTGACCGCTGCCAGAATGCCATCGGCAATCGCGCCCTTGCGCGCCTCGCGCAGCAACAGGCGGGACCCGCCGAGGTCGGATTGCGATTTGGGCTTGGTCGAGGCCAGCTCGATCAGCGCATCGTCCTTGAACACCCGGTTGCGGGGCACGTTGTTTTGCTGCGCATAAGCCTCGCGGAAATGTGCCAGTTCGCGCACAACCGCCAGAAACTTGGCCGAGTTTGTCCGGGTTTTGATCCGTTTCCACGCATCTGCGGGCCGGATGTCATAGGTGCCTGACTGGGTCAGGATATGCAGTTCCTCGGCCACCCAGTGACTGCGATGTGTCTTTTCCAGTTCCGCCGCCAGATTTTCGTAGATTTTCCGCAGATGAGTCACATCCGCCAGCGCATAGGTTTTCTGCGCCTCGGTCAGCGGGCGCCGCGACCAGTCGGTAAAGCGTGAAGTCTTGTCTACCCCCTGCTTGCAGATCTTGCGCACCAGCGTCTCGTACCCGACCTGTTCGCCAAATCCGCAGACCATTGCGGCGACCTGCGTGTCGAACAGTGGCTTGGGGAATACGCCCGCCTCGACCCAGAAAATCTCAAGATCCTGCCGGGCGGCGTGGAACACTTTGACCACGCTTTCATCCCGGAACAGATCGTAAAGCGGGTCCAGCGACAGCCCATCGGCCAGAGGATCAACAAGAACCGCGTTGTCTTCGGCCCCGGACGGAATGGCGAGTTGCACCAGACAGAGCTTCGAGTAATAGGTGCGTTCGCGCAGGAACTCGGTATCTACAGTGACATAGGGATGGTCCGCCGCGGCCTTGCAGAAATCGGCCAGCTCTTGCGTCGTCGTCAGGGTTTTCATGCGCCGTACTAGTCTTGCTTTTGTTCTTGGTGTTTGCCCGATTTTTCCTCGTGCCGAGCGGTAGGCGCGACCATAGGACGAATAGCGGCCAAGTGTAAATCACCCTCGGGCGATCAGGGCAGCAGAACCGGCGACTTGTCTCCGACCGCGAACCGCCGCAACACGGCAGGGTAAAGCTTGTGCTCCCAGACCAGAACGCGCGCGGCCAAGGCATCGGGTGTGTCTGCGGGTTCAATTTTTACACGGGCCTGACCCAGAATTGGGCCGTCATCCAGCGCTGCTGTCACCTCGTGCACGGTGCAGCCATGTTCTGCGTCGCCGGCCTCGATGGCGCGGGCATGGGTGTGCAGCCCCTTGTATTTTGGCAACAGCGAGGGGTGAATATTCAGCATCCGCCCCTGAAACTGCCGGACGAAATCGCCCGTCAGAACCCGCATGAACCCGGCCAGACAGACGATATCAGGCTGCGCCGCGTGCAACGGTTTCAACAGTTCAACTTCGAACGCCGCACGGTCGCCCTTGTAGGGGCGGTGATCCACGGCTGCCGTCGCGATGCCCCGATCCGCCGCCTTCTTCAGCCCCCCGGCCTGTGCGTCATTCGACAGCACCAGACAGGGCCGCGCCGGGTGGTCGCCCACCATGCTGTCGACCAGCGACACCATGTTTGACCCACCACCCGAGATCAGGATCGCAACGCGCTTTTGGCTCACAACAGCTTGCCCGAATAGGCGACGCCGGGGTTGTCCGTCACGGCCCCGATGCGCGAGACGGTTTCGCCCGCCTCGGACAGCAGTTCCGCCAGTTCGTCGGCCCGATCCCCGGCGCAGACGACAATCATGCCGATGCCGCAATTAAAGGTCTTGAGCATCTCGGCCTCGGCAATCCCGCCTGTCTTTGCCATCCAGCCAAAGACCGGCGGCAATTCCCAAGCATTCAGGTCAATCTCCGCCCCCAGCCCTTCGGGCAAAACACGTGGCAGGTTTTCGGTCAGGCCGCCACCGGTGATATGGGCCAGCGCATGTACGCCCCCTGCCCGGATCGCAGCCAGGGCTGGCTTTACATACAGGCGCGTCGGCGTCAGCAGCGCCTCACCCAGCGACCGCTCGCCAAAGGGCGAGGCGTCATCCCAGTTCAGGCCCGACATCTCGACCAGCTTGCGCACCAGTGAGTATCCGTTCGAGTGCACCCCGTTCGACGCCAGACCCAGCAGCACATCGCCCGCCTGAACGCCGTCCGGCAGGTCGCCGCCCCGTTCCATCGCCCCGACCGAGAACCCGGCCAGATCGAAATCACCATCGGGATACATGCCCGGCATTTCAGCCGTTTCACCGCCGATCAGGGCGCACCCAGACTGCGCGCACCCTTCGGCAATCCCTTCGATGATCCGCGCAGCGGTGTCGGTGTCCAGCTTGCCGGTTGCGAAATAGTCGAGGAAGAAAAGCGGTTCAGCCCCCTGACAGATCAGGTCATTCACGCACATCGCCACCAGGTCGATCCCGACGCCATCCACCACGCCGGTATCAATCGCGATCCGCAGCTTGGTGCCAACGCCATCGGTCGCGCCCACAAGGATCGGATCGTTATACCCTGCCGCTTTAAGGTCAAACAGCGCCCCGAAACCACCCAGACCGCTCATGACTCCGGGCCGGTTGGTGCGTTTGGCGGCGGGCTTGATCCGGTCGACCAACGCGTTGCCTGCATCGATATCCACGCCCGCATCGGCATAGGTGATTCCGTTCTTGCCCGCTGTCATGGCCAATCCCTCATGAATGCTTTGCGGGCGGGTTAGTCGATTGTGCAACATGTTGCAACGGTCAGGCTTGACGCGGGCGTTCACCGTGATACCCAAGGCGCTCAGGCGGGCCTGTAGCTCAATTGGTTAGAGCAGAGCGCTCATAACGCTTTGGTTGGGGGTTCGAGTCCCTCCGGGCCTACCAGAATATCCGCCATATCACTGATTTTGTTACATAATAAGATCGCCCTGTCGTTGGTCGGACTGCGTTATGAGCCGCGTTTCCCTGCCCGAAAGCACCGCCCGTCGCCATACAGGCAAAAAAGACCGAAATACACTATTCTGATGGACAACCATGTGTTCAGCGCGCGGGTGACAACCGGGCCGAGCGGTTTTCTGTGAGGGTGCCGAAATGACGGGAACTGATAAGACTGCTGCGAATAGCTATTTCTCGCCGAAAGCGGTGGTCTTCATTGCCTGGAGCAAGGAAACCGAGAAAGCCGCGCACATTTTGCGCGACATACTGGATGCCCGGGGCCTGTCGGTCTGGATGAGCGAACAGATCACCGCGGGCCGAAAGTTCCGTGAAGAGATCAGACGATCCGTTCTGGACGCGCACCTGATGCTTGCCATCTTTCCGGATAAGCCCTCGCCCTGGCAGATCGCCGAATCCGGCCTCGCCTATTTTGAGAACAAGCTGATACCGATCGCGATTGACAGCGACGAAGTCATTGAGCCATTCAGCGAATTCGAGACCCACAACCTGCGTTCCGAGGATCTGGAGGCTGGCGAAGGTCACAGCATTGACGCGTTAGAGGCCACCTTGCGCAGCCGGATAGGGGCGCAGCGCAAGGATGTCATCACTCTGGGACTTGTGACGCTTCTGAACCGCATTTTCCTGTTGGCAGTGCCGTTTGCCGGCGTCTTGACGATATTGATGATCGTAAGTCTCGGCTTTCTATCCCAGTCGGATGGCAGCCCGTTGCAGTCAGAGGATGTTTCCCTGCATATGTACCGCGCCGGACACACCGCATTTGGGGCAATGCTCTATGGCGGGGCGGCCTTCATCGCGCTGATATTTGCCCTGGTCGGTGCGGCTGCAAGTTATTCGGCGCGACGGTTCGGCTTTTTAGTCGCCAAGTTCCTTCTTCTTCTTTGGTTTTTGGTTGCCGGATTGCAACTCTGGCTGGGGATGTTGCTTTTGGCCAAAAAATTCGGCCACGGATACGCAGATGAATTCTGGCTGTTGCTTTCGATTGCCTTTTTCTTTCTGGCGATGATTTTTGCTTTGGTTGCTTATATTTGTCACAGCTCCGCGTTTCGCGAGAACCGAAATCAGGGGCCCATGAAAAAAATTCAGATCAATGTCTTTCTGGGCAATGTCTGCTTCGCCGTCACCTTGGTGCTGCTGACGTTTGTTATTCTTATGATGAGCCTCCAATGCGAATTCGACGCCATTTTTGTTGGGGGCGACGCCTGTTCACAATAGGGCCTACCGCCCAATCACGATATCCGCGCACAAGCCGCCCAGCCGTTCGCTTTCAGCAAGGCGCAGTGTTCCGCCGTGGGCGCGGGCGATGTCGGCGACGATGGCCAGCCCAAGGCCCACGCCGCTACCCTGGTTCTGATTGCGGGCCGGGTCCAGCCGGGTAAAGGGTTTGACGGCTTCGGTGCGTTGCTCGGGCGGGATACCGGGGCCATCGTCTTCGACCCGAATGCGAATGGATTTGGCGCTGAGCGTCAGGCTGACATCCGCCTTGCTGCCATACCGGACCGCGTTTCCGATCAGGTTTTCAACAGCGCGACGGATGGCCGTGGGGCGAAAGGTTGCGGTGCCCTCGCCCTCGACACTGATCAACTCGGCCACATATCCGGCCCGCTGTGCGTCACCGACAATCTGGCGCAGGAAGGCTTCCGGGTCGATTTCCTCGGGGGCACCTTCGGCAGCCCCTCGGGAAAACTCCAGAAACGCATCCAGAAGCGACTGCATTTCCGTGACATCCTGCTGCAGCGGGGCGGCTTCGTCCTCGGGCAGCATGGACAGGCCAAGTTTCAGGCGCGTCAGAGGGGTGCGCAGATCATGGCTGACGCCGGACAGCATCAGCGTGCGCTGCTCCATCTGCCGTTCGATCCGGGCGCGCATGTCCAGAAACGCATTACCGGCGGCTCGCACCTCGATCGCGCCGCCGGGGGTGTAGGGCACAACGCGCCCGCGGCCAAACGCCTGCGCCGCGTTGGCCAGACGCGTGATCGGGCGCAACTGATTGCGCATGTAAAGAAATGAGATCGAGGTCATGACGACGGCAAAAAACACCATCGTGACCATCAACTGGTGCGGGGCCGTGGGCGACAGGCGCCGTCTGTCAAAGGTCAGTTCGAGCAGGCCCAGATGTGTCCGGATGTACAACCGGACATCTGCACCGCTTGGCAGGGCAACCGCTTGCAGGCTTGGCAATTGGGCGTGCAAGTCAGCCTCGACCTGAGGGGCGATGAAATCGTACCACCGCCGTTTGCCGATATCCGGCACTTCGTTGAGCCCCAGAAAGCGAACCTTCATTTCCAACGCAGCCAGATCCGGGCGCACGGCTGCAAGCGCCTGCTGCTGCGTTTCCACGTCGGCCATTGCGCTTGTGATCAGATCGACCTCGCGCACGGTCGCGCGGACCATCTGCGCCGTGACATCCTCTAAATGCCGTTGAAGGAACGCATTTCCGACGACCAGCAACAGCACGATCACCGGAAGAACCAGGATCAATGCGGCCCGGGCGTACAGGCTGCGCGGCATATAGGGTTTGAGCCAGTGCGACGACATAGGCTAAACCTAACGGGCTGCCCCGGCTAGAGGAAGAGGACAAGAATGCAGGCCCCTGACGATTTCAACCCAGCCCCCGGTCAAGCAATTGAATTGCAGCCGGGGCTGCGTCGCATTCTGGCTCCGAACCCTTCGCCCATGACCTATCGCGGCACCAATACCTATCTTTTGGGGCAGCGAGACCTGGCCGTGATCGACCCCGGCCCGCTGAACGACGCGCATCTGCAGGCGATTCTGGGCGCGCTGCAGCCGGGGCAAAGGATCAGCCACATCTTCGTCACGCACAGCCATCTGGATCATTCTCCGTTGGCTGGCCCCTTGTCGGCGCAGACAGGGGCTCCGATTCTGGCCTTTGGCGGGCCCGAGGCCGGGCGCAGCGATGTCATGACCCAGCTGGCCAAAAACGGTCTGGCCGGTGGCGGCGAAGGCATCGACTCCGCGTTTCGCCCAGATATCGAGGTCGCGGATTCAGAGGTGATCGAAGGCGATGACTGGCAGCTAGAGGTCATCCACACCCCCGGCCATCTGGGCAACCACATCGCTTTGGCCTGGGGCGACACCTGTTTCACCGCAGATCACGTGATGGGCTGGGCCAGTTCGCTGGTTTCCCCCCCTGACGGAGACCTGACCGACTTCATGGCCGCCTGCCACCGACTGCGGGCGCGGAGCTGGTCGGTCTTCCACGCCGGGCACGGCGCGCCGATCACCGACCCCGCGGGCCGCCTTGACTGGCTGATTCAGCACCGGTTGGGGCGCGAGGCGCAAATCCTGTCGGCGCTGGAACAGGCCCCCGGCACGGCGCGCCAGCTGGCCGAGCGCATCTATACCGACACCCCGGCTGCCCTATTGCCCGCTGCCGAGCGTAACGTGTTCGCCCACCTTATTGATCTGACAGGAAAATCCCAGGTCGCTCCGGACGGTTCCTTGTCGGCGACCACCGTTTTCAAACGCTGCGCGTGACCCGAAGAAATTTTTCCCGATTCCCGCCATTCCCCTCTGGACGCCGAAAATCCGGATTGTTATACGCCCCTCAGTTCCGGCGTAGCTCAGCGGTAGAGCAGTTGACTGTTAATCAATTGGTCGTAGGTTCGATCCCTACCGCCGGAGCCAGATTTTCCAAATAGTACTGGCAATTTTCAGACGCGACACCGTGGGGTTTAAACCCATTGCGCGCCAGTATCCCCCGCGCGCCGCAGCCCCTGCTGCCTAGGGATTGGTCATCAGCCTGAACATTCGAATCAGCCGGTTGGCTTCTATTTTCTGCGGCTCGACATGAAAGACGGCCATGCGCCCAACCAGTTCTGGTTTCTCCAGAAATTCCTCGGTTGCGTGCATGCGCGGACGGTGGGCGTAGTCGTCGAACAAAAGCGTCACAGGGCGCGAGATGCTGAACGCCGTGGCCAAGGCGCATCCAACGCGGAAGCGACCGTCAACCAGAACCACATCGGGGTGCTTGAACCCGTCGCTTTGCCAGATCGACAGCGGGTAGCGCGGAAAGCGGGACCAGTTCTCGGTGCTGACGGGGAAGCCCCATTTCTTTGTCGCGCCAATATTGACCCAGCGAACGTGAACGTCGGTATTTGCGGCGGGCGGGTTCTGGTTGAACCAGCGCTGCATCTTCCGCGCCCACTTCCGATCGCTTTCGACGCTGTAGACGGTTTTCGACTCCATCTCAGCCGCCATCACCGTGGACCCGCCGGACCCGTATTCGAGTATGACCGACGCTTCCTGGTACTTTTCACGAACCAGATCCTGGACGTTTTCCGGCAAAGTGAGGACGGGTCTGTCTGTTACATTGGCCTTCAAATCGGTCTCCGAATCCAGAATCTCGGGCCGTGTCTAACACGCTGCGCCCCTGTCATACAGGCGAAGGTTTCTCGCCCACGAAATCGCCTTCGCACTGTGTTATTCGGACAGTTCCTGAGAAATCATGAACAAGCGCATGGAACCTGTTGGGGTCAGGGCAAGGCTTGCCTTACGTGTACGGCTACACCGGCGCAAAAAAACATTCATCCGCCCTCTGGACGCCGCGAAATCTGGTTGCTATACGGCGCGAACCGTTCCGGCGTAGCTCAGCGGTAGAGCAGTTGACTGTTAATCAATTGGTCGTAGGTTCGATCCCTACCGCCGGAGCCATTTTTCCCTTTAGACCTAGCCGGTTAAGGCGTCCTCATAATCCGCGCGCAGGTTGCGTTTCAGCACCTTTCCTGTTGCGTTCAGCGGCAGCGCGTCGACGAATACAACCTTGTCCGGCACCTGCCATTTGGCGATCTTTCCGTCGAAGAAGGCCAGCAATTCGTCCTCGGTCGGGTCCTCGCCTTCGGCTTTCACCGCGACCAGCAGCGGGCGCTCGTCCCATTTCGGGTGCGGCACGCCCACAACGGCTGCCGTGGCGAGTTTGGGATGGGCGACGGCGATATTCTCCAACTCGACCGAACTGATCCACTCTCCACCCGATTTGATGATGTCCTTGGACCGGTCCCGGATGGTCATGTAGCCGTCGGCATCCAGCGTTGCCACGTCGCCGGTGGCGAACCAGCCATCCTGCAGCAGGCCCTCGTCCTGCAACTGGAAATAACTGTCCAGAACCCAGTGACCGCGCACCATCAGGTCGCCCTGCGTTTCGCCGTCGTGCGGCAGGTCGTTGCCGTCATCATCGACGATTTTCAGCTCCGCCCCAAAGGGCGGACGCCCCTGATTTTCGCGCAGCTTGTGCTGGGCGTCGAGCGGCATTTCCAGATGCTTGGCCATGGGGTAGTTGGTGGTGCCCAGCGGGCTCATCTCGCTCATCCCCCAGGCGTGAACGGTGTCGACGCCATAGGTCTCCCGGAAGGTTTCAATCATCGAGGGCGGGCACGCCGCGCCGCCAATCACCGTACGGTTGAGGCTTTCAAGCTTGGTTCCGCATTTCGCGGCATGGGTCAGCAAGCCCTGCCAAATCGTGGGCACGCCCATGGCCAGCGTCACGCCATAGGTGTCGATCAGATTGACCAACGCCTCGCCATGCAGGTCAGGACCCGGCATCACCATGCGCGAGCCCGACATGGCGCTGGCATAGGGCGACCCCCAGGCGTTGACGTGGAACATTGGCACCACCGGCATCACCACATCCATGGCGGAATAGCCGATCACATCGCGCGTGTTCGACGCAAAGCTGTGCAGCAAGGTGGACCGGTGCGAATAAAGAACACCCTTGGGGTTCCCCGTCGTGCCGGACGTATAGCAGAGGCTGGAGGCGGTGTTTTCATCAAAGCTGGGCCAAGCAAAGCTCTCATCGCCGGTTTTAATCAGTTCATCGTAGAAAACCAGCCCCGGCACCTGAGACAACGCGGCCTCGTCCCGGGCCCCCATCAGCACAAAATGCTGCACCTCGGTCAAATGCTCCTGCAGTGCTGCGACCAGAGGCAGGAAGGTTGCATCAAAGAACAGGGCACGATCCTGTGCGTGATTGATGATGTAGGTGAGTTGTTCGGGAAACAGGCGTGGGTTGATCGTGTGGCAAACAAAGCCAGCGCCGGAAACGGCGTAGTAGATTTCCAGATGCCGACGGTTGTTCCACGCCAGCGTACCCACGCGATCCTGCGGTTCGAGCCCCAGCTTCACCAGCGCCGAGGCCATTTGGCGGGCGTTCCGCGCGATTCCGGCCCAGTTGGTCTGGGTCACGGTGCCGTCTGTTTCGACCGAGACGATCTCGGTCTGGCCGTGATAGCGTTCGGCGTGCTCAATCAGCGACGAAATCAGCAAGGGCTGCGTCATCATCTGTCCCAGCATGGACAATCCTCCCATCGTCAGCGCTGATCCGCAGGGGTCGCGCCGTTATACCTTGGCGACGACCCTGCCAATGATTCAATTGTCTGACAATAAAAGAATGCGGTCAGCCGCGATGACGCAAAGCGTAGTCCACCAGCGCAGCCGTCGATCCGTCCTTACCGCTGGCGCTTTCATCGCCATCAACGATCGGCCCCAGTGAGGTCGCCAGTTCCTTGCCCAGTTCCACGCCCCACTGATCGAACGAGTTGATCCCCAGCAGAACGCCCTCGACAAACACGCGGTGTTCATACAGCGCGATGATCTGGCCCAGAACAAACGGGGTGAGTTGGGGGTAGATCAACGTGGTTGACGGTCGGTTCCCCGGAAACACGCGATGACGCGCCTGCCGTTCCAGTTCCGCGCCGTTCAGCCCTTTCTCCGCCATACGGGCACGCGCCTCGTCCAGCGAGCGCCCGCGCATCAGCGCCTCGGATTGCGCCAGACAATTGGCGAGAAGCAGGCGGTGGTGATGGGCCAGTTCGGGTTCGTGTCCTTCGGCGGCGACCATGAATTCACAGGGGATCACGTCGGTCCCCTGATGGATCAACTGATAGAAGGCGTGCTGCCCGTTTGTGCCGGGCTCTCCCCAAACCACCGGGCCAGAGTGCACGGTCAGCGTGCTGCCATCCATCGCAACGGACTTGCCGTTGGATTCCATCTCCAACTGCTGAAAATAGGCGGGCAATCGCAGCAATCGTTGGTCATAGGGCAAAACGGCGCGACTGGCATGGCCCAGAACCTGACGGTGCCAGACCCCGACCAGGGCCAACATCACCGGAAGGTTCTCGGCCCATTCGGCAGACTGGAAATGCAGGTCCATCGCCTGCCCGCCGCGCAGAAACGCGTCAAACGCATTCGAGCCTACGGCGATCATCACCGGCAGACCCACCGGCCCCCAGACCGAGTACCGCCCGCCGACCCAGTCGGCGAAACCGAACACGCGCGCTTCGGGGATGCCAAAGGCCTGTGTCTTGTCCAGGGCACTGGACACGGCAGCGAACTGCGTGGACGGGTCCCCGCCCCCATCGGTCATCCAAGCCCGCGCGGTGCGCGCGTTGGTCATGGTCTCAATCGTGGTGAAGGTTTTTGAAGCGACGATCACCAGCGTCCGCGTCGGGTCCAACTGCCGCAGAGTGTCTGCGATATGCGCCCCGTCCACGTTCGAGACATAGTGCAGCCGCGGCCCATCGTGGTACGGAGCCAAAGCGTGGGTCGCCATGACCGGCCCCAGATCGGACCCGCCTATACCGATATTCACCACATCGGTAAAGCTGCCCCCTGCCCCTGACGCCGCGCCGCCGCGCACTTCTTCCGCGAAGACCCGCAGCCGCTGCAGAGTGTCCAGGACATCCGGCATGACGTCCTGCCCATCGACCTCAACCGGGCCGCCGTCGAGGTTGCGAAGCGCGGTATGCAGCACCGCGCGCCCCTCGGTCTCATTGATCTTCTGGCCGCTGAACATCGCCTCACGCCGGCCCGCCAGATCGGCCTCGTCGCACAACCGGATCAGAGCGTCGCGCACCGCCTGATCGATCTGCGTTTTTGAGTAATCGAACAGCAAATCACCGGTCGAGGCCGAAAAGCTCTGTGCCCGCGTCGGGTCAGCGTCAAACAGGTCAATCAAGCGGCGGTCTTGCCGGGAAGCGGCCAGTGATTTCAATGTGTCCAGTTGCATGGTCCTACTCCGCCCAATGTACCGTCATGCCGCTTAGCACCGCTGCGATTGGCGCCTCTTCCGGTGGCAGCGACATGGCACGTTCTAACGCCTCGCGTTTTGCGGCTCCGAAAATGATCAGATGTTTGGACAAGGCCCCATCCAGAACCGGCGCGGTCAGGGTGATGCGCGGTTCCGGCTGTACATCGGTTCGGGCCACCGCCAGCATCGGCGCGTGCGCGTCCAAAGCGGCCTCTAGCCCGTCCATGCCGGGGAACAGCGACGCGGTGTGCATATCCTCGCCCATTCCCAAGACCAGTACAGACAGCGGCATGACCGGAGCGATCAGGGATTCGATTTCCGCCAATGCGGCCTCGGGGGCGGCACCCGGCAGGTATAAAGGGACATATTCCGCGACCGAGGCCCGGTTGGTCAGCAACCTGTCGCGGATCAGGCGTTCGTTCGACCGCTCGCTGTCGGCGGGCACGCAACGCTCGTCCGTGGGCAGAACGCGCACGCGGTCCCAATCCAGATCGGCGGCGCACAACACGTCAAACATCGGGCCCGGCGTCGTGCCCCCCGGAACGGCCAGCGCGACCTTCTCTTCGTGCAGCAACGCCGCCTCCAACTCTCCGGCAAGCGCGTTTGCAACATCGATGGCCAACATGTCCCGGTCGGCATATTCCTGAATTTTCATGGATTAATTCCCTGCCAGCGGCGACCGTCTCGTTTCATCAGCAGTTCGGCGTCGCCTGGGCCTGTGCTGCCGCTGTCATAAGGTTTGGGCACATCGCCACGCGCCTGCCAACCCGCGATGATCGGGTCGGTCCAGGCCCAGGCGGCTTCGACCTCATCCCCGCGCATGAACAGGGTCTGGTTGCCCCGGATCACGTCCATCACCAACCGCTCGTAAGCGTCCGGCGGGTCCTGGCTTTCGGGGCCGAGCGCTTCGGCAAAGCTCATGTCCAAAGG
Source organism: Ruegeria sp. AK4 (assembly GCF_056541025.1). Taxonomy (NCBI): domain Bacteria; kingdom Pseudomonadati; phylum Pseudomonadota; class Alphaproteobacteria; order Rhodobacterales; family Roseobacteraceae; genus Ruegeria; species Ruegeria sp. AK4. The sequence continues at coordinate 126,199 of NZ_JBQFXS010000008.1, read as the reverse complement.
CACGTCGATCAACCGCATCCCACCCTGACCAGGCTCTTTGATCGTCACTTTCAGGGTGATCCCCTCGTTCGGCTGCAACCGGATCGACAGCACATTCGCATGCCGCCCGGCGTCTGCCCCAAAAATCGAATGCGGCGCGTCCTTGAACATCACGTTGATGACCGACGACCGCGCCACCAGCCGCTTGCCGGTGCGCAGGTAGAACGGGGTGCCCGCCCACCGCCAGTTGCTGACATGCGCCCGCAGCGCCACGTAGCTTTCGGTGGTCGAACGCGGATTGCCCACGATGTCACGATACCCCCGCTCGTCCGAGCCCGCCGCGAACTGTCCGCGCACGATGTGGTGAGGTTGAACCTGATCAAGCGCCCGGATCACCTTTAGCTTTTCGTCCCGCACCGCGTCGGGGTCGAACTTGGCAGGCGGCTCCATCGCGATCAGGCAGAGTAGTTGCATCAGGTGGTTCTGCATCATGTCCCGCATCGCACCGGCGCGTTCGTAATAGTCCTCGCGCCCGTCGACACCGACGGTTTCCGCCACGGTGATCTGGATGTGATCCACGTATTGGCTGTTCCACAACGGCTCGAACAGCATATTGCCAAAGCGAACCGCCATCAGGTTCTGAACGGTTTCCTTACCCAGATAATGGTCGATGCGGTAAATCTGGCTTTCATCGAAATGCGCCGCCAGCGTGGCGTTCAGCGCCCGCGCGCTTTCCAGATCGTGACCGAAGGGTTTCTCGACCACGATCCGCGCATGGTCCGAGGCCAGATTGTGCAGCCTGATCCGCTCGGCCAGTGGGCCGAACAGGCTGGGACCGACCGAGAAATAGAACGCCCGAACGCGGTTTTCCTGCAGCCTTTGCGACAGATCGGTCCATCCGTCCCCGGACATTGCATCCAGCGGCACATAGTCGATCCGCTGCAGAAACCCGTTCAGCGCGTCGCTGTCCTGTGCCCGCCGGGGCGCATGTCGGCGCAGCGATTCGGCAACCATCCCGCGAAAGGCATCCGGGCTGTGATCCCCGCGCGCCGCACCAATGATCTGCACATCGTCCGGCCACTGTCCGGCGCAATACCGGCGAAACAAGGCTGGCAGAATCTTTCGCTGCGCCAGATCGCCGGTGCCGCCGAAAATGACCAGATCGAATGGATCAACGGGTATGACGCGAGAAACCATGAGTTGTCCTTACCTTGCCCCTATCGCCATGTCCAATGTTAGCGCAATCATATCTGCTTTTTTTCGCAGATCAAAACTCTGTCAGCACCACCCTGACGCCCTTACCAATTCCACCGCAAACGACTAAGTCAGTTGAATGACGCCAAAGAACCGGATGCGGGAATGAAAGACAACGCCCCTCAGCTTGCCAATATCGGCAAGTTTCAGAACAAAATAGTGACAGCGGATGGCCAGACCCGAGCCTCGGTTGCACTGACAAACCCCGAGACGCTCTGGTTCAACACCGGCACCCTGTGCAACATCGAATGCGTGAACTGCTATATCGCCAGCAGCCCGACCAACGATGCGCTGGTCTACATCACGGCGGATGAGGTCACGGATTATCTGGACCAGATCGAACAGCGCAACTGGCCCATTCGCGAGATCGGCTTTACGGGGGGCGAACCCTTCATGAACCCCGAATTCATCGACATGACCCGCGCCGCACTTGCGCGCGGGTACGAGGTTCTGGTCCTGACCAACGCGATGCAACCCATGATGCGCCGGAAGATGCGCGAAGGGCTGCTGAACCTGCAGCGCGACTATAACGACAAGCTGATCTTGCGCGTTTCCGTCGATCACTACCGCCCAGACCTGCATGACAAAGAACGCGGCGCTGGCAGTTTCGAAAAGACCCTGGCGGGGATGGAGTGGCTGCGCGACAACGGGTTCAACATGGCCGTCGCCGGGCGCACCGTCTGGGGCGACTCGGACGCCGACAGCCGTAAAGGCTACGCCGCCTTCTTCGCTGAACATGGCTTTGACATCGACGCCAACAATCCGGGCCAGACCGTGCTGTTCCCCGAGATGGACGAATCTGTGGAAGTCCCTGAAATAACAACCGCCTGCTGGGGTATCCTCGGCAAATCCCCAAGTGATGTCATGTGTTCGAACGCGCGCATGGTCGTCAAACGCAAAGGCGCGGACAGCCCTGCGGTTCTGGCCTGCACCCTGCTGCCCTATTCGCCCGAGTTTGAGATGGGCACGACTCTGGCCGAGGCTGAGGCGGACGTGCACCTGAACCACCCCCATTGCGCCAAGTTCTGCGTACTTGGCGGCGCAAGCTGTTCCGGCTGACGGTCAGTTCAGTTCCGGGGATTTCCAGTACTTTGTGCCAGAGGCCCCGGCAGACACGCGCCAGCCCTTTTTGCTGAGCACAAAGAACGAGCGCCCATCGGTGAACCTGATTGTATCGGCACTGCTGTCGTCTCCATACATCGCCCCGGTTTCCGCCGTGGCGTCGTACCCGTGGGTGATGAATTTCTCCAGATCCGCCTGTGTTTCGAACAGGATGACGAATTTGGTTTCAAAACCGCCGATACCAACGGCTGCACCGACCCCGCCTGTACCCATGTTCATGTAGGTATGCTGATCGGTGTCAATCGAAACGGCGACGCCGCGACCATACCCAGCCGAGACGGGAAAAATCGTGACTTTGCGGGAATCGAACACCGCATAGCCCGCACTGACCTGATACAACGCATCGGCTTCGGGGTTTTCTGCCAAGAGCTGCGCAAGCACCTCATTCGCCATCACATCCAGCTTGACGCGGGTTTCCTCGACCGTCGCTTCGTTCGTGACCAGATCGGCCGTGGAATCCACTGTGTCCCCGACGGCCTCTACCCCTTTGCCAACAGTCTGCCCGACTTTCTCAGCGCCTTTCTTAAGGTTGCCAAGAAGGCCGTCGGCCAGCACCGGACCACAAAACGCACATGCGGCGGCGACCGCGAAAAAAAGCCTGATCATCTGGTGTTCCCCCCAATACTGCTCGTCCCGCGCGATCATAAACTAGCCAGCTTCAAAAGCCACAACCGCGTGCCTTCATCCTTTCAAGGCGCAAATGGTGACTGTAACCGAAATCACTGAACGATTGGCCGATATGTCGCTATGGTCCGCTTAGGTTGACGCACAGAAGGCTGCCGGGATGAGATGGTTTTGGGTTATTTGGTTCACAGTGCTTGCCGCGCCGCTTTGGGCGCAGGAACGGCTGGCGCTGGTCATCGGCAACAACCAGTACGACTCGGTTTCGACCTTGCAAAAGGCTGTGGCCGATGCCGAGGCGGTTTCGCAAAGGCTTCGGGGGCTTGGGTTTGAAACCATCGAAGGTCTGAACCTTGACCGGCGCGGCATGAACCAGCGGATTTCCGAATTCACCTCGCGGCTCGAGGCCGGAGATACGGCTTTTGTGTTCTTCGCCGGTCACGGGGTGGAAATCGACGGCGAGAACTATCTGCTGCCCACCGATATCGAAACTCCATCCCTGGGCGAGACCGATTTCGTCAAATCAGAATCCATCGCGCTGTCGAACCTGCTGGACCGGGTGCGGGCCACCGGGGCGCGGACCTCGATCGCCATCATCGACGCCTGCCGTGACAACCCGTTTGAAACCACCGCCGGGCGCAGCATTGGCGGCACGCGCGGGTTGGGCCGGATCAACGCGCCGCAAGGGATGTTCGTGATTTTCTCTGCCGGTGCGGGCCAGATGGCCTTGGACCGGCTGCACGATGACGAGGCCGAGCCGAACTCGGTCTTCACCCGTGCCTTGCTGCCGCGCCTGAGCGAACCGGGGCTGGAACTGCGCAGCATGGTTGCCGACCTTCGGCGCGAGGTGCGGGATTTGTCCCGAACCGTGCAGCACAATCAGATTCCGGCCTATTATGACGAATTGCTGGGCGAGTTTTACTTTACCCCCGCCGTCGGAACCGCACCCAGCGCCGAGATCGCACCGCAACCGGTCGAAAAGATGCGCGCGGATCTGGAACTGGCCCGGTCCGTTGGCACAGCCTCGGCCCTGGACACGTTTCTTGAGAAATATGCGGACCAGTCCACCGATTATACCTATGAAATCGCCCTGCAACTGCGCGCCGGTCTGGGCGAGCCTGTCGCCGCGCCGAAGCCCGAGCAACCTGTGCCCGCCGCCAAAGTGGTCACCGATTCAAAAGATGTCATGCGCGCCACCCAGACCGCCCTGAACGCCTTGGGATGCAGCGCGGGTGGGGCCGATGGCGTTGCGGGCCCCCGCACCAGACGTGCGTTTTCGAACTACCTTAAGGCCAGTAAATCCAATCTCGGCGCCGACGATCTGGGCACCAAACATGCTCTGGAAGAACTGGAAAGCAAAAGCGGCACCATTTGTACCGCACCGGCACCGACTACAACGGCGACCCGGACCACTGGGACATCCGCCTTGTCACTGACCGGAAGCTGGAGTTTCAAGGCAACCTGCGCCCTCGTGGTCAAGGTAACGGGATCGGTACACTACACCCGCGCGGGTGACAACAAATACACCGGCAATCTGACAGACTCTCTGGGTCAAAAGGCAAACACGGTGGTCTACCTGAACGAACAGGAATTGAACGGAACGGATTACTTCCCCGCGATCACCGTCAATTGGCGCGGCAGGCTGGCCGAGGACGGCAACAGCTTTACCGGACAAGGCTCAACCGGGTGTTCGGTTTACGCCTGGCGCGTTGGCTAAAGGCCTAGCTCACCCGAAACTCACCCACCATGTTGCGCCATTCCCCGGGCGCGATCATCTTGCGGTGGGTGAAGCGGACCGAATGCAACGGTCCTTCGATCTCTCTTTGCCAGAAATCGATGAAATCGAACAGCTTTGGATGGTCCGGCGCCAGATCGTAATCCTGCCAGATGAACGTGTTCAATACGTGAATGTAATCGGGCATGTGATAAAAGAATTCCGCCGTCGTCAGCCCGTACCCTTTGAGCATTAATTCTGTTTCGCTTTGCTCCATTCAGACCTCCAAATTCATTCAAGGTCTCTTCAGCCTAGCACGAAACCGGTCTAACTCTTATTAAAACAATGTGTTAACGTTACGTGAACAATGATAGTCGCCTCCGGTTTGGTTGCTTGCTTGCACCTTATGTGCCGGGTCTGATAAGGTGCATCCACAAGATATAGACCCAAGCCAAAGATCGGGCAGTTTACGTGAGCGATACGCCAGAAACCCCAGAAAACATGGATGAAACCCCGCCCGAGCGCCCTGTCTATGACGGCCCGACGGTGTCTATCGAATCCGAGATGCGCACGTCCTATCTGGACTATGCGATGTCGGTCATCGTTTCCCGCGCGATCCCCGACTTGCGCGATGGGCTGAAACCGGTGCATCGGCGGATTTTGTACGCCATGCACGAGACGGGAAACACGCATGACAAGGCGTACCGCAAATCGGCCCGTCCTGTCGGCGACGTGATGGGTAAATACCACCCGCATGGCGACAGCGCGATCTATGACGCGCTGGTGCGGATGGCGCAGGATTTCTCGATGTCGCTGCCGCTGCTGGATGGTCAGGGCAACTTTGGCTCAATGGATGGCGATAACCCGGCGGCCATGCGTTACACCGAAGTGCGGATGGACAAGCCCGCCGCGTCGCTGCTGGCCGACATCGAAAAAGAGACGGTTGATTTTCAGGACAACTATGACGGCAAGGACAAGGAACCGACCGTCCTGCCCGCCCGGTTCCCGAACATGCTGGTCAATGGCGCCGGTGGTATCGCCGTGGGTATGGCCACGAATATCCCGCCGCACAACTTAGGCGAAGTGGTCGACGCAACTCTGGCGCTGATCGACGACCCGGACCTGACCTCGGAACAACTGATCGAATACGTCCCCGGCCCTGACTTCCCGACCGGCGGCGTCATGCTGGGCCGGTCTGGTGCCCGCAAGGCCTATCTGGAAGGCCGCGGCAGCGTCATCATCCGCGCAAAGACCCGCGTAGAAGAGCTGCGCAAGGACCGCTATGCGATCATCGTGGATGAGATCCCGTATCAGGTGAACAAAGCCTCGATGATCGAAAAGATCGCCGAAGCGGTGCGTGAGAAACGCATCGAGGGCGTGGCGCACGTGCAAGACGAATCCGACCGTAACGGCGTCCGGGTCGTGGTCGAACTAAAACGCGACGCGACGCCCGAGGTGGTGCTGAACCAACTCTATCGCTTCTCGCCGATGCAGACATCCTTTGGCTGCAACATGCTGGCCCTGAACGGTGGCCGGCCTGAACAGCTGACCCTGCGCCGATTCCTGACGTCCTTCATCGACTTCCGCGAGGATGTCGTGGCCCGCCGCACCGCCTATGATCTGCGTAAAGCGCGCGAGCGCAGCCATATCCTGTGCGGTCTGGCCGTGGCTGTGTCGAACGTGGACGAAGTGGTCGCCACAATCCGCTCATCGGCAGACGCCGCCGAAGCGCGCGAAAAGCTGATGACCCGCCGCTGGCCCGCGTCTGAGATCGAAGGCTATCTGCGCCTGATCGACGATCCTCTGTCCAAGATGAACGACGACGGCACCTACAACCTGACCGAGGTTCAGGCCCGCGCCATCCTCGACCTGCGCCTGCAGCGCCTGACCCAACTGGGCGTCAAAGAGGTGACGGACGAACTGGAAGAACTGGCCGCCAAGATCAAGGAATACCTCGATATTCTGTCCTCGCGCGAACGCATCATGTCGATTATCGGTGATGAGTTGCGCGGCGTCCGCGAACAGTTCGCCGTGCCGCGCCGCACCGAGATTGTCGACTGGTCCGGCGACATGGAAGACGAAGACCTGATCGAGCGCGAAGATATGGTCGTGACCGTCACCTCGGGCGGCTACATCAAGCGCACCCCGCTGGCCGATTTCCGCGCGCAGAAACGCGGTGGCAAGGGGTTGTCGGGAATGCAGACCAAGGAAGAGGATGTGGTCACTACCCTCTTCGTGGCCAACACCCATACGCAACTGCTGTTCTTCACCACGGAAGGGATGGTCTACAAGCTCAAGACCTGGCGCCTGCCGCAATCTGGGCGCACCGGCAAGGGCAAGGCGATCGTCAATATCCTGCCGATCCCGCCCGGGGTTTCCATCGCCGCGATCATGCCGGTCGATGTGCCTGATGAAGAATGGGAAAACCTGCAGATCGTCTTTGCCACCAGCGCGGGTGACGTACGCCGCAATGCGCTGAGTGACTTCACCAACGTCAAGCGCAACGGCAAGATCGCCATGGACCTGCCCGAAGGCGTGGAACTGGTCAACGCGCGCATCTGTTCCGAAGATGACGACGTTATGCTGATCACCAACTCGGGCCGTGCAATCCGCTTCCAGACCACCGCTGTGCGCGTATTCAAGGGCCGCAAATCGACCGGTGTGCGCGGCATCAAGCTGACCAATGGCGACCGCGTCGTCTCGATGTCCGTAATCCGCCATTTCGAGGCCGGGCCGGACGAACGCGCCGCCTACCTCAAAATGCGCCGCGCCGTGGCCGGGATCGCTGATGATGGCGAAACCGATGAGGACGAGGCAGCACCCGGCACCATCACGCAGGAACGCTATGCCGAGATGTCGGCAGCCGAGAACTTGATCCTGACCATCACCGCAGGCGGCGCAGGCAAGCTGAGCTCCAGCCACGACTACCCCGTCCGCGGACGCGGCGGCATGGGCGTGGCCGCGATGGACAAGGCGATGCGTGGCGGCGAACTGGTCGCCTCGTTCCCGGTTGAGATTGACGATCAGATCATGCTGGCCACCTCCAAAGGCCAGTCGATCCGGGTGCCGGTGGACGGGATTTCCTTCCGCTCGCGCTCGGCTGGCGGGGTCAAGGTCTTCAACACCGGCAAAGGTGAAGAGGTCGTCAGCGTCGCCTGGATCGCCGATCAGGGCGACGAAGAGGCCGAGGAATAAGTTTCCGTGTGGCTTGGTGGGACAAACCCATGAAGCCGCACGGGTTTTCAGCCCTGCCTGACCCGACTATGGTTCTTGCATGTACGTGTTCATCGCAATTCTGCTGCTTGTCGCGGGGATTTTTGGCTACCGCTACTGTTCCAGACAACAGGCGCGGGCCGAGCTGCTTTCTTCGCCTTTGACCGACCATCAGCGGGCGGTCATTGACGCCGAAGTACCGATGATCAAACGCCTTCCGCCACGCTTTCGGACCGCTTTGGAAGGCAAAGTGAACCTGTTTCTGGATCAGGTCCGCTTTTACGGTTGCGATGGGCTGGACGTGACCGAAGAGATGGAACTTTCCATAGCGGCGCAGGCCTGTCTGCTCGTCGTGAACAGCGATCTGTGGTACGACAACCTGACCACGATCCTGATCTACCCCAATGCCTTCAAATCCCGCCAGCAACGCCACAGTGGGTATGTCGTGACCGAGAAAGAGATCGTGCGCACCGGCGAAAGCTGGGATCGCGGGCCGGTGATCCTGTCCTGGGCACACAGCAAAATGGGCGCGATGAATGACCGCGACGGGCAGAACGTCGTGCTGCACGAGTTCGCGCATCAGATCGACGATCTGTCCGGCGGCACAAATGGTGTTCCGATCCTTGGCGAGGGGCAGAGTTTCGCTGAATGGGAGCGTGTATTCCTGACCGCCTACGACGCCCATGTGCGCGCCGTCGAAGCCGGTCATGCCACGGTCATCGACCCCTATGGCGCGGTAGGCCATGAAGAGTTCTTTGCCGTCTCGGTCGAGGTTTTCTTCGAACGGCCCCGCGCCCTGAAAGCCGAGGCGCCGGAGGTTTACGACCAATTGTCCAGACTGTTCCGCCTGGACCCTGTGTCGTGGCACTGACAGGCGGCGCTTAAAGGCCGTAAAGCGCCCCAAACTTTGCTTCCAGGTAATCAAGCAGAGGCTCGGGCCCCGGCTCTATCCCGCTCGCACGTTCTATCACCTCGCGTGGGGCGAACAGGCCACCGAATTGCTGCACGTTTTCGCGCAGCCATCCGGTCGCGCCCGAGGTATCGCCCTGCGCCAGTTGCGCGTCCAAATCGGGCACGGCCTTGCGCAGCGCCTGATGCAGGCACCCGGCATAGACATTGCCCAGCGAATAGGTCGGGAAATAGCCGAACAGCCCGACCGACCAGTGCACATCCTGCAAGCACCCGTTCGAAGGCATGTCGACCGCATAGCCGAAATCGGAGGCAAAGCGGTCGTTCCAGGCAGCCTCCAGATCGCCGACCTGCAGATCCCCCGCCATCAGGGCCCGTTCCAGATCGAAGCGCAGCATGATGTGCAGGTTGTACTGCACCTCATCCGCCTCGGTCCGGATGTACCCGTTGTGAACCCGGTTGACCGTGGCGTAGAACGTATCGGCATCACCAATACCGAAGTCGCCGAACACCTCACGCATCTGGCCGAACAGCCAGCCGGTAAAGGCGCGGGACCGGCCCAGTTGGTTCTCGTAAATCCGACTTTGGCTTTCATGCACGCCCATCGACACCCCGCTACCCAGCGGCGTCAGGGCATAGGCTGGGTTGATCCCTTGTTCATAGGCGGCGTGCCCGACCTCGTGAATGGTCGAGTAGAAACAGTTGAACGGATCGGTCTCGCTGGTTCGCGTCGTGATCCGAACATCCGAGCCGCTGCCCGAGCTGAACGGGTGCACAGCCTTGTCCACACGCCCCCGGTTCAGGTCGTAGCCAAAGGTTGTCGCCAGTTTCTGGGACAGGCGCATCTGGTCCATCTCATTGAACGCACCGTCAAGCGCGGGCGGTGCGGGCCTGTCCAGCAGCGCGCCTCTGAGCGCGACAAGGCGCGGGCGCATCTGATCAAAGATCGCCGCGATCTGGGTGCCGGTGGTGTAAGGCTCATAATCCTCGACCAGAGCGTCATAAATGTCGCCGCCCTGCGCCAGCGCGGCCCCTTCTTCGCGCCTGAGCGCAACCACCTCTTCCAGCACCGGCAGGAAGGCGGCAACGTCCTCTGCCGCGCGGGCCTGCGCCCATGTTCCCTGTGCCGCAGATGTGACACGGGCGATGGCTTTGGCCAGATCGGCCGGGACTTTGACGGTACGCTCGTAAGACCGGCGGATTTCGCGCAGTTGCGCCCGCCCGGCTTCATCCTCGGGTTCCGCCTGCTCCAGCCATTCCGCCACGCGCGGGTCGGAGCGGCGGGCGTGCAGAACCGCCTCGATCGCCGCCATTTCCTCGGCCCGCTGCGGGGCCGCGCCGCGCGGCATGACCGTTTCCTGATCCCAGCCCAATCGCCCGGCGATCTGCCCAAGGGCCGAGGTTTCGCGCTGAAACGCCATCAGGTCGTCAAAAGCTGTCATCGGGTCAGGCTCCACGAAGCGAGGTTGCAATTGGGTATGCGGTCAAGAACCGCGCGCGCAGGATCAGGGTCCAGACGACCACCGCCAGGAACTGGTGCAGAATGGCGATCTGCCACGGCGCACCGTAGAGGACCGTGACGATCCCCACCACAACCTGCAGCAACAGCGCAGCAAAAGCCGCGTTGAAGGCAAAGCGGGTCTGCGGATGCGCGCTGGTGCCGCCGCGCCGCCAGACGACGACGCCAAAGACCAGCAGCAGATACCCGGCGCAGCGGTGGATGAATTGCACCAGACCCGGGCTTTCGAAGAAATTCCGCCACATCGGTTCCAGCATCGTCGCGTCGGGCGGCAGGATTTGCCCGCCAATCCAAGGCCAGTCGGTGTAAGACCTGCCGGCGTCGATCCCGGCAACGAGCGCGCCAATGAGTATTTGCAAAAAGGTGAAATGCAGAAGGCCGGTTGAAAGCGAGAACAGTTTCGCCTCTTTCGCGCGGCGGGCCTGCATCAGGTCGCGCTCCTCGCGGCCCAGCTCAAAGATGTACCACGCAAGGAACCCGAGGATCACGAAGGCCAGCCCAAGGTGGACCGCCAGCCGATAGCTGGCAACGGCGATCATGCCCTCGCCCTGTGTCACGCCCGAAGCGACCATCCACCAGCCAACCGCGCCCTGCACGCCGCCTAGCAGGCCCGGGATCAGCAGTTTGCCTGTCCATCCGGTCGGGATTTTCCGCGCCACAAGGAAGCCGAAGAACCCGATCGCCCAGACCAGACCGATCACCCGGCCCAATTGGCGATGGCCCCATTCCCACCAGTAGATGAATTTGAAATCGTTCAGTTCCATCCACTGGTTCTGGATGCGCCACTGGTCGATCTCTTTGTACTTGTCGAACTCGGCCTGCCAGTCGGCCTCGGTCATCGGCGGGATGGCCCCTGTGATCGGGCGCCACTCGGTGATCGAGAGACCGCTGTCGGTCAGGCGGGTCAGGCCACCCACCGCAATCATCACCACGACCAGCGCGAACAGGATCATCAGCCAAGCGCGGATGGCACCACGCGCCCCGCCCCGGCCGCGGTCGATCATACCCGGCTGCACCGCCTGTTGTTTTTCGGTATCCGAGACCTCTTCGAAGATGCTGCGCTTACCGCTCATGCTGTCCTCATGTCCTTGATTTGTCCGCAAGCTAGGGCCATGGCGGGGTAAGGTCCAGCCTCAGCCCCCGTCAATCCCGCTCCTTCCAGCGGACCATCTGACGCATGATCCCGTGCAGCATCTGCACATCCGCCCGCGTCATCCGCATGCGCGACCACAGGTTGCGCAGGTTGGTCTTCATCCCCTCGGCCTTTTCGGGCGGGTAGAAGAACCCCGCTTCATCCAGCCGGTCCTCGTAATGTTCGACCAGCTTCTCGAGCTCAATCCCCGTGGCCCAATCGCCCTTGCCCAGATCGGTGGCCTCATGCACCACATCGCCGGTCTGACGCATCCACTCATAGGCGGTCAGCAACACGCATTGCCCAAGGTTCAGCGAGGCGTATTCGGGGTTCACCGGGACCGAGATGATGGCGTTCGCCTTGGCGATATCCTCATTCTCAAGCCCCGCCCGTTCTGGCCCGAACAGCACGGCCACCTTCTCGCCCGCCGCGACCTTTTCCGCAGCGATCTGCATGGCGCGTTCGGGGCTGAAAACCGGCTTGGTCAGGCCCCGCTGCCGCGCCGTAGTGGCGAAGACATAGGTGCGATCCGCCAAAGCGCCTGCCAGATCGTCGAACAACTGCGCCTCATCCAGCAGCCGTCCGGCCCCGCTGGACATCGCCACCGCCTTGGGGTTCGGCCAGCCATCACGCGGAGCCACGATCCGCATCCAGTCCAGCCCGAAATTCCACATCGCCCGCGCGGCGGCGCCGATATTCTCGCCCATCTGCGGGCGCACAAGCACGAAAGAAGGCTGGGATGTATCGCTGGGCATGGCTTACTCCGAAAACACCCGCCCGCTCTAATCCGCCTGCATGGTCAGAGCAAGCCGATCCATTGTCTTCTGTTCCCAATTACCCGCTCGGCAGGCTTAAAAGTTTGCTTCCCCCGCGCAATCCGCTAAACCGCGCCAAAGACTGAAAGCCGAAGGACGCGCAAATGGACACCCCCGAGCAGCCGCAGATTTACCTGATCACGCCTCCGACGATCCAGCTGAGCAGCTTCCCCGATCAACTGGCCCGCGTTCTGGACGGGGCCGAGATCGCGTGTATCCGTCTGGCGCTGGCGGGCAGCGACGAAGACACCATTGCCCGCGCCGCCGATGCCTGTCGCGAGGTGGCGCATGCGCGCGATGTGGCGTTGGTGATCTCGAACCATGTCCTGCTGGCGCAGCGGCTGGGGCTGGATGGCGTGCATCTGGACGACGCGGCGCGCTCGGTCCGGGCCGCGCGGAAAGAGCTGGGCGCGGATGCCATCGTCGGCAGTTTCTGCGGAGCTTCCAGTCATGACGGTATGACGGCTGGCGAGATTGGCGTGGATTATGTCGCCTTCGGTCCGGTCGCGGCCTCGTCGCTGGGCGATGGAACGCTGGCCGAAAAAGACCTGTTTCAATGGTGGTCCGAGATGATCGAGGTGCCCGTCGTGGCCGAAGGCGGACTGACGCCTGACCTGATCCGCGATCTTGCCCCCTGCACCGATTTCTTCGGCATCGGGGATGAAATCTGGTCCGGCGACGATCCTCTGTCCGCGTTGAAATCGCTGATTTCCGCGATGTCCTAGGCAAACAGAAACGGCTTGACGATCCAGTAGACGCCGACGCCAGCGATAAGCATCGAGGCCAGAACCGAGATACGGCCGCGCAACCGGTGTGAGTTACCGGAGATCAGGTACGCAACGGCAAACACACCCAAGGCTATCGCAATACTCGCCCCCACGACCCCGGCCCAATATCCCAGAATGGCCGGGGGCAGATGATCCGGTGGCACCCCGACCGCGGCAAGAGACTGTGCCAATCCAAAACCGACAGCCAGCCCGACGACCAAAACCGCCAGCACCCGCCAGATCTGCAAACGTCGCCAAACAAGGTTCCAGAGTGCCAGAGCCACAATGGCTGCGGTAAGAGTTTGCGCGTCGATGACGGGTGGAATCGTCGTGACCTCGTAGACTATCACCACGAGGCCACCCAAAACCCCCAAAGACAGAGCCACCAACTGGGTTAACACCGCCCGGACGTTCAGCGACAGGAATACCAGCGTCAGGGCAAGCAGGATCAACCGAGGCCCATCCGGAAAGACGCGCTTGACCCCTTCTGCAAAGAACACCTGCAGCGTCTGTTCCACGCTCAGCGAAGCCCCGCCACGCAGCGGTATCAGGGGGCTGGTCTCTCCGGCGGCAAGATAGGCGGTGTAAGGGGCCGAGACATTCTGTTGCCGCAAAACGGCGGGCCCAAACCCCTCGGGCCAGTGCAGCCGCAGGTTTGCCGCCCCATCAGGCAGCGCGCCGGTCAGGAGCAGTTTTGAAATCCGTGCAGTCTGCGGATCGCCAACAACCGGAATACGCACCCCTTCATAGGCAAGCGCAACCGGCCCTGCTGCAGTGACCTGCAAAGTTTGCATCCACGGCAGGACAAACTCTCTGATCTGCGGTTCCAGTTCCGAGGACACCAGCTTGCGCAGATTTCGATATTGCGCGGTATCTGCAGGCGCGGTCGGGTCAATCCCGGCCAAAAGCGCCTCGGCGTTCAGGCTGAGTTCCAGAAACAGCGTGTCGGATTTGGTCCAGAAATCAATGACCGTCGGCCCCGAACTTTGCGCATCGCCTTGTTCCGGAAGCGCTGCAAAGGCCGCGAAAAAACCAAACAGAAAAACCGAGATGCGCTTGAGGATGGTCGAAATGACACCACCCGTCATCAAAATCTCTCCACCAAATAAATCAAAATTCCAATCATTTGCAACGATAGTTCAACCGTTTCCAAAGGATGGCAAGTCAAAATGGCCATGGCCGGGATTCTGCAAAGCCGCGCCGGTTGGCCCTTGCACGGGCACCGGGGCTGCGGCATGACTGCGCCATGACGAAGAACAGCGAAATCCTGTGTATCGGGTCTGTCCTGTGGGACGTGATCGGGCGTTCGGCCAGCGCCATGCGGCAGGGGTCCGACGTGCCCGGGCGCATTACCCGCCTGCCCGGTGGTGTGGCCATGAACATCGCCATGACTCTGGTTCGGTTCGGCATGACCCCGACGCTGCTGACCGCCATTGGCCGCGACCCCGAAGGCGATGAGCTTGTGCACGCCTGCGCCCGGCTGGGCATGGTGACCGACCACATCTACCGCTCGCAAGACCTGCCCACCGACCGCTATATGGCGGTCGAAGGGGCCAACGGCCTGATCGCCGCAATCGCCGACGCCCATTCGCTTGAGGCTGCGGGGGCGAAAATCCTGCGCCCTCTGATGCATGGGCCACTTGGTTACGAAAACACCCCGTTCGAAGGCCCGATAGCGCTGGACGGCAACTTGACCCAGACCCTGCTGGAAGAGATTGCGCAAAGCCCGGCCTTCGCCCGCGCCGATCTGCGGGTCGCCCCGGCCTCTCCCGGCAAGGCCGAGCGGTTGTTGCCGTTTTTGAAACACGCCCGCGCGACGCTGTATGTGAACCTGGAAGAGGCCGGGTTGTTGTGCCAGCGCGAGTTCGCGGATTCCGAAGGCGCCGCCAAGGGTCTGCTGGATCGCGGCGCGTTGCGCGTGCTGGTGACGGATGGCGGCAACTCGGCCACTGTCGGCGCTGCCTCCGGCGTGCTGACCCAGACACCCCCCTCGGTGCTTGTCACCCGCGTGACAGGTGCGGGGGATACATTCATGGCGGCCCATATCGCCTCTGAAGCCAGCGGCGCGGATGACGAAACCGCCCTGACACGCGCCCTGCGCGCCGCCGCAACCTATGTTTCCGGAGAGACCCCACTGTGATCAACATCCACTACTCGGCCGAGGTCCGCGCGGCCAAAGATGCAGGCCAGCCCATCGTTGCTTTGGAAAGCACCATCATCACTCACGGCATGCCCTATCCGCAGAACATCGAAGTCGCGGCACGGGTCGAGCAAGACATCCGCGATGCAGGGGCCGTTCCGGCCACGATGGCAGTGATTGACGGCGTGCTGAATGTCGGCCTTGAGGCGGATCAGTTGAAAGCGCTTGGGAAGGCGCAGGGCGTCGCCAAAATCTCGCGCGCGGACATGGCCGCCTGCATTTCGACCGGCGGCACCGGGGCGACAACCGTGGCAGCCACCATGATCGCCGCGGATTACGCGGGGATCGAAGTATTTGCCACCGGCGGCATCGGCGGTGTGCATCAGGGGGCTGAAACTTCATTCGATATCTCGGCTGACCTGCACGAACTGGGCCAAACCCCTGTGACGGTGGTCGCGGCGGGTGCCAAGGCGATCCTGGACCTCGCCAAAACGCTTGAGGTGCTGGAAACACTGGGCGTCCCGGTCATTGCTTACGGTCAGGACGAGTTCCCGGCCTTCTGGTCGGCCAAATCGCCTTACAGCGCCCCGCTGCGCATGGACAGCGCCGAGGCGATTGCCAAAGCCCACGCAACCCGCCGCGCGCTGGGACTGCCCGGCGGTCAACTTGTCGCCAATCCGATCCCCGCAGAAGATCAGATCGCAGCCGAGGAACTGGCCCCGATCATCGCCTCGGCCCAGGCCGATGCCGACAAGCACCGGATCACCGGCAAGGCCGTCACGCCCTATCTGCTGCAACGAATTTTCGAACTGACTCAGGGCCGTTCCCTGACCGCCAATATCGCGCTGGTGCGCAACAACGCGCGTCTGGCGGCCGGGATTGCCAAATCACTGGTGAATGGTGTGTAAACCTGCCCTATTGTACCAACGCCCCGGATTGCTTACCTAATTCCGCAAACCACTCGGAAGCGCAATGAACACACCCTTCGACGAAGAGCCTCACCGCCGCCCCGGCCTGTTTTCAAGGCTGCGCGCATCCTTTCTGACGGGCATCGTCGTCATTGCGCCGGTCTGGCTGACGATATGGCTGATCTGGTCGGTCGTCGGCTGGATCGACAGCGCGGTTCTGCCTTTGGTGCCGCAAAGGTTCCAGCCTCACGAATACGTGGGCATAAATCTGCGCGGCGTTGGCGTTGTCATCTTCCTGATCTTCACGATCCTGGTGGGCTGGATTGCCAAGGGCATTCTGGGCCGGTCCTTCATTTCCTTCACCGAAAGCCTGGTGGACCGGATGCCCGTCGTCCGCTCGGTCTATTCCGGGATCAAGCAGATATCCGAGACGGTCTTTGCCCAGACGGAACGGTCTTTTGAAAAAGCCTGCCTGATCCAGTACCCGCGCCGGGGAATCTGGGCGATCGGCTTCGTCTCGACCACGGCACGGGGCGAAGTCAGCGAGCGGGCCGAAACAGCCGGAGAGCTGCTGAGCGTCTTCGTGCCAACCACGCCCAACCCAACATCGGGCTTTCTGCTGTTCTTCCCCGCCGAAGATGTCATCCTTCTGGACATGACCATTGAAGAGGCCGCCAAGCTGGTGATCTCAGCCGGTCTGGTTTACCCCAACGACAAAGACCCGACGCAACCGCCCGAGTGATCAGCCGAACATCGCCGGCAAATCGACGGTGCTGTTCTGCCCCAGATCATCCTTGTGTCGGATCAAAAACCCATCCGCCGCGTCCCGCCCGGCCTTCTTGAGCTTGTGCAGGATCACCGGGTTTGGAACGGTTTTGGTGGCGACCGACAGGTTGTTCATCAACTCGTTATCCGCAATCATATGAACCAGAACCCGGCTCATCTCACCGGCTTTCAGCTTACCTTCTTCCAACAGGCGCTGAACGAAGTTGATCGCGCGCAGTTCGCGGAACAGCGATGAGTTGAAGCTGATCTCGTTGATCCGGTTCTGTATCTGCTGTGGCGTGACCGGAAGCTCGTCCCGCTCCAACGGATTGATGTTCACGATCACCACATCGTCTGGCAGAGCGTCGTTAAACAAAGGGTACAGTGCCGGGTTGCCGGTATAGCCGCCATCCCAATACGCCTCGGTCCTCTGAGTTTCCGGATCGTAGATTTCGACCGCCTTGAACAGGGTCGGCAAACAGGCCGAGGCCAAAATTGCCTGGGTCGAAATCTCGTCACCGGTAAACACCCGGATCTTGCCGCTGCGCACGCAGGTGGCGCAGACAAACAGCTGCGGGCCCTGATCGGCACAAACCTCGTCAAAGTTGAACCGGTCCACGACAGATTCCAGCGGGTTCGAATAAAACGGCCCGTAAGCATAGGGCGACACCATCCGCGACCATGCGTCGCCTATGGAAAACGGCAGCGAATACTCCATAGCCTGCGCGATATGGGCGGGCTCGATGCCGCGGAACCAGTTGGCAATGCGCATGTCGCCAATCGCGCCCATCCGCTTCCAGACCTCGTTCAACCGCGCCCGCGCGCCGTCACGCCCGTTGTGGACCATCCCGGACTTGAAAGCCGCGCCATTCAGCGCTCCGGCCGAGGTTCCGGTGATCGCGGCAACCTCAATGTCTTCTTCATCCAACAGCCTATCCAAAACACCCCAAGTGAAGGCCCCATGCGCCCCGCCGCCCTGCAAGGCCAGATTGATCCGTTTCATTGAACCGCCCCTTCATCTTTTCCGAAATACTCCGGGGGTGTGGGGGCAGCGCCCCCACGGAACATCACAACGCCGTCCAGCCGCCATCTACGGAAATCGTCGTCCCGGTAATCTGCGCCGCCGCGTCCGAGCACAGGAACACAGTTGTCCCGCCCAGTTGTTCGACGGTTGCGAACTCTTTCGACGGTTGCCGTTCCAGCAGGATGTTTTTGACCACATCCTCGCGGCTCATGTTGTATTCCTTCATCGTGTTGGGAATCTGCGCCTCGACCAGAGGTGTCAGCACATAACCCGGACAGATCGCGTTGCAGGTGATCGGTTCCTGCGCGGTTTCCAGCGCCACGGATTTCGTCATACCGACAACCCCGTGCTTGGCCGCGATATAAGCCGCCTTGAAGGGCGACGCCGTCAGACCATGTGCCGAAGCGATGTTGACGATCCGGCCCCAGCCCTTGTCCCGCATCATCGGCAGCGCCGCCGCCGTGGTGTGAAAGGCCGAGTTCATGTTGATCGCGATGATCGCGTCCCACTTGTCGACCGGAAACTGGTCGATCGGCGAAACGTGCTGGATACCCGCGTTGTTGACCAGAATATCGCAGGCCCCGGCCTGTTCGATCAGTGCGCGGCACTCGTCACCCTTTGACATGTCCGCCTTGATGTAGCGCGCGTTCGTTCCGGTCTCCTGCGCGATCTCGGCGGCCAGCGCATGATCTTCCTCGCGATCCGTGAACGAGTTCAAAACCACATCGGCCCCGGCTTTCGCCAGCTCCCGCGCAACCCCAAGTCCAATCCCCGAATTTGACCCCGTGATGATTGCCGTTCTTCCAGACAGGCTCATGACCGCTCTCCCTCTGCATTCTGTCTGCGCTACAGTGCCATGCTGCACCTGCAAAGAAAACGGGGAACTACGTCGCGCCCTGCTGCAATTCGGGCGAAAAAAAACGCCCGCACGAAGCGGGCGTTAAGTTATTGAGGCAGGTTTCATACAGGCAAGAAACCTATCGAGCAGTGAGACCTTTATAAGCAATTCCGCGCCTTCGTCCAAGCTAAAAGTTTGAAAACAAGAAAAATCATCGGTACGGTGAATCCCAACAAAATAAGGCCAGAGCAGGATTGTTTCCAAAATGAGCCCGGATTTTCTTCGCCCCGTTCGTCATTTGATCGGGGGAATCGCTACTGTTTTTGCAACTTCGATGGCCCACGCAGAATCGGCTCATGGCATAGCTATGTATGGCGACCCAGCCCTACCACCGGATTTTGTGTCGCTGCCATATGCCGACCCCGACGCGCCCAAAGGCGGCAAGGTCGTTTTCGGAAATACCGGCGGCTATAACAGTCTGAACCCGTTTGTGCAAAAAGGCACCTCTCCATGGCAGTTGCGATTTTGGACCCATGAAGGCCTGATGGGCCGGTCCTGGGACGAACCTTTCACTCTTTACGGGTTGTTAGCCGAATCAGTTGAGACGGCAGATGACCGCTCGTGGGTAGAATTCACCCTGCGGGAGGAGGCTCGATTCTCGGATGGCAGCCCGGTCACGGTCGATGACGTGATCTGGTCATACGAGACGCTCGGCACCGAAGGGCACCTGCGCTATCGCGGGCTTTGGGGAAAGATCGACAGCATCGAACAGACCGGCCCGCAGTCCGTCCGGATCTCGTTCAACGAACCCGACCGCGAACTGGCCCTGATCGCGGGATTGCGCCCGATCCTGCAAAAGGCGCAGTGGGAGGGGAAATCGTTTGCCGACGCCCCGTTGCATGACATTCCCATTGGCAGCGGCCCCTATGTGATCGACGATTATGAGGCCGGGCGTTATGTGAACCTGCGCCGGAACCCTGACTATTGGGGCAGTGATGTCCCCTTCCGGCGCGGCACGATGAACATTGATGAGATTCGGATCGAGTTTTACGGCGATGCCACGGTTCTGTTCGAGGCGTTCAAAGCCGGCGAACTGTCCGCCGTGCGCGAATTCAACGCCGACAAATGGGATACCCAATACGGCTTCCCCGCCGTCCAGCGCGGCGACGTGATAAAAACCGAGATACCGCATGGCAAGCCTTCGGGCATGACGGGGTTTGTGATGAACACCCGCAAGGCCCCATTCGATGACTGGCGCGTGCGCGAGGCGCTGGCGCTGGCCTTCAATTTCGAATTCATCAACGACACGATCACCGGTGGCGCGCAGCCAAGGATCACCTCGTATTTCTCGGGCTCGGATCTGGCCATGCAACCCGGCCCGGCCACAGGGCGCGTTGCCGAGTTGTTGCAGCCCTACGCCGATGACCTTCCGCCGGGCACGCTTGAGGGATACACCCAGCCGCAAGGCGACGGGTCAGCACGCAACCGCAAGAACCTGCGACAGGCCGCAGCTTTGCTGGCCGAGGCGGGCTGGACCATTCAGGACGGTGTTTTGCGCAACGCAGACGGTGATGCGTTCCAGATGACGGTACTGCTGCAGCAAGGCGACAGCGACATGCAGACCGCCGTCGAAATCTACAAGCGCGCGTTGGAGCGTCTGGGCATTCAGGTCACAACCGAACAGGTCGACAATGCCCAATACACCGGTCGTACTGCCGAGTTGGATTTCGACATGACCCCGTTCCGCCGCGCGCTGTCCCTGTCCCCCGGCAACGAACAGCGGCTGTATTGGGGAAGTGAGGGCGCAGAAACGCAGGGCACGCGGAACCTTATGGGGGTTGCATCGCCCGCGGTGGACGGAATGATCGACGCCATGCTGGCCTCGGAATCCCGCGACGACTTTGTTGCGGCCACCCGCGCCTTGGACAGGGTTCTGACCGCCGGGCGCTATGTGATCCCGATCTGGAACTTTGACGTTGGCCGCATCGCCCATTCCAGCGCGTTGAAGTTTCCGGAAATGCTGCCGATCTACGGTGATGGGCCGCAATACATGCCCGAAGTCTGGTGGTACGAGGAATAGCCGCAACCGCTACAGGGCGATTCCATATGCCGGCCTTTGGGAACCGAGTGAGGTCTGCGACGCGAACCGCAAGGGCGATGATCGGCGGAAATCGGCACATAGGCTCTGCGTCACAAGTTGTTGCGGTCTGATAGCGCAAACCCCTCAATTTTTGGGGTGCTTGTAGATGTTTGGGCATCCCCGGCAAAGATTGCACAACCTGTCCGCGAACCAACGCCGTTCAATGCGGCCATGTGCAATTGGCGCTAAACATACAGTTGGAAATCTTCTTTTTGCTCAATACCCTGAGCCCGCCCTTTGGCTTCATCCGTTGCCCGGTCGGGCTATACGCCGCCGGGAATTATCCTGTGGTTGCTCAAGGCTGTCCCTTCCTGCCCAACTCCGTGATTTCACGCCGTTTCGGGACGCTCCCGGTGATGCGACATTTTGTCATACCTTCCTCCGCGTCAACCTATACGTACCCTGTTGTGGGGAGAGCAGACCTGAAAACAATAACTGGAAAGCTCGCACATGTTGAAATGGACCGATCTGACGCAAGACTGGGATGCGTCTTACGCACGCGCCAAGCGCCGCTTTCCGAACTTGCGTGACAAGGATATGGCGCGGGTTCGGAGCGACCGAAAACGCTTTGAGGCCTATCTGGCCGAGCGCCATCACCTGACCGTCAACGAGGCCCGTGAAGAGGTTGAGGATTTTCTGTTCACGGAAGGCCTGAACCGGGAATTGCACCAACCGGCGTTAGGCGAGTGAAGTCACCCACAGGATTGTCGCGTCTTCGGGACTGACCGAGATGACGTTGTGCCCCATGCTGCCATCGTAATAGGCACTGTCGCCCCGGCGCATTTCGACAGGCTCGTAAAACTCGGTATAAAGCTTCACAACGCCCGTCAGGACATACAGAAACTCTTCCCCGTCGTGGCGCACCCATCCCTGAAACTCGTCCATGGACCGGGCGCGAACGCGGGCGCGATAGGGCAGCATCTGCTTTTTCGTCAGCGTTTCCGCCAGCAGTTCATGCTCATAAGTCGTCGTTGCATGAGCCGTCCCTTCGCCGGTGCGCGTCACGGCCATGCGACCTATTACCTGATCCCGCTGCGGCGGTGTGAAAAGCTGGGGCACCGAAATCTCCAACCCGGTCGCCAGCTTTTTCAGGGCGTCGTAGGTGGGCGACATCTGCCCGTTCTCGATCTTGCTGAGCGTTGATCGCGCCAATCCGGCCTGCGTGGCGGCCTGTTCCAGCGTCCAGTTGCGCGCCTTGCGCAATTCCCGCACCCGCGCGCCAAGGTCCAGCGGCTCAAGCTCTGTGTGGCCGCCCGAGTCTCGGGCGATGCGGATAAGGGATTTCGGGTCCTGCGTGCTCATGATCCTGTCTATAGGGCCAGCCCGTCCCGCTTGCAACGCGCCATGCGCCAAGATAGCCAGACACCATGCTTTCGATCTTCGATCAGGGGCCACCGCCACCCTGCCCCGCACCGTTCAATCTGGCCGCCCATGTGTTGCGTCAAGCCGAGCACTGCCGGGACAAAACCGCGCTGTCGGTTCTGCGCGCGGATGGGGCCGATGACTGGACGTATGGCGCGTTGCAGGCGGCCATTCTGGGCACGGGGGCCGGGCTGTTGCAGGCAGGGCTGAAACCCGGCGATATCGCCTTGATGCGGCTAGGGAACACGGTGGATTTTCCCATCGCCTATCTGGGCGCGATTGCGGTGGGCATTGTGCCGGTCCCAACCTCATCACAACTGACCGAGCCGGAAACAGCCCGGATGATCGGGGATCTGTCGCCTGCCGCCATCTTGCGGGACCCTGCGGTCGCCTGCGCACCGCATTCGCGTCAGATCACGTTGCCCGAGCTGACCGCCATGCGAGACCTGCCGCCTGCCAGTTTCCGGATGGGCGACCCCGAGCGGCTGGCCTATGTCGTCTACACCTCGGGCACATCCGGCAAGCCGCGCGCGGTTGCCCATGCCCACAGGGCGATCTGGGCGCGGCAGATGATGGTCGATGGCTGGTACAGCCTGCGCCACAGCGACCGCCTGTGCCATGCGGGCGCGTTCAACTGGACCTACACTCTGGGCACCGGCCTGATGGACCCCTGGACCATTGGCGCAACGGCGCTGATCCCGGAACCCGGCACCGATATCTCGGCCCTGCCCGACCTGCTGCGCCAGCACCGTGCGACCATCTTTGCCGCCGCCCCCGGTGTCTTTCGCAAGATGCTGCAGGGCCCGGACCGGATCGACCTGCCCGATCTGCGCCACGGCCTGTGTGCCGGCGAGAAGCTGTCGCGCCACCTGCACGAGCATTGGCACCAGGCCACCGGAACCGAACTGTATGAGGCCTATGGGATGTCCGAATGCTCGACCTTCATCTCCTCCAGCCCGGATCATCCGGCGCGCGGCGATGCGCTGGGGCAACCGCAGCCGGGCCGCAGCGTGGCGATCGTCGGACCCGATGGCCCGGTACCGCAAGGGCAAGAGGGTACGATTGCCATCCATCGGTCCGACCCCGGGCTGATGCTGACTTATCTGAACGCCCCGGACGAGGCCCTATCGCGCATGCAGGGCGACTGGTTCCTGACCGGGGATCAGGGCGCGATGGCCATTGACGGGCAGATCACCTATCTGGGCCGCGACGACGACATGATGAACGCGGGCGGCTACCGCGTTTCCCCGGTCGAGGTCGAATCCGCCCTGTCCCGCTATCCCGGCATCACGCAGGTCGGCGCGGCGGCGGTCGAGGTCAAAGAGGATACCTTTGTCATCGCCGCCTTCTACACCGGCCCGGAAAAACTGGACGAAACGGCTTTGCGCGCCTATGTCGAGGCTAATCTGGCCCGCTACAAACAACCGCGCGCCTTCGTCCATCTTCCTGCCCTGCCGACCGGCGGCAACGGCAAACTCCAGCGCCGCGCCCTGCCGGCCTATTTCAAGGCGTCAACCGAATGACCCAGACCGTAAAGCTCGATATCCTGTCCGATCCGATCTGCCCGTGGTGCTATATCGGCAAGACACATCTGGACAAGGCGCTGGCGGCCATACCTGATCATCCGTTCGTCATCGAATGGCACCCGTTCCAGCTAAACCCAGACATGCCCGATGAAGGCATGGACCGGCGGGAATATCTGGAACGCAAGTTCGGGGGCAAAGACGGAGCAATCCGCGCCTATGCGCCGGTTGTTGAACATGCCGAGACTGCGGGCCTCAAGATCGATTTCGAAGGGATGAAGCGCACCCCAAACACTCTGGACGCCCACCGCCTGATCCACTGGGCGGGGATTGAGGGCAAACAGGGTACCGTTGTCGATGCGCTGTTCGATGCCTATTTCGTTCAGGCCCGCGATATCGGCGACCCCGAGGTTCTGGCCGACATCGCCGACAGCGTAGGGATGGACGCCGCTGTGGTGCTGAAACTACTCAAATCCGACGCCGATCGCGAGGATATCCGCCAGCGCGACACCCATTCCCGCGAGATGGGCGTGAGCTCGGTCCCGACTTTCATCGTTGCCAATCAGCACGCCGTTCCGGGCGCACAACCCCCTGAAATGTGGGAAAAAGTGATTGCTGAAATCATGTCTCAACTTGAGGCTTCCCCTGCAGAATAGCACATAGGCCTGTGCAAAATTCAGGTCTGGCGCAACCCGATCCGCCATGATAGCGCGAACGGGTAAGGAGACCTTTATGGCTAACCGCATGTCCCGGGCGGAGTTCATCGCGCTGGTCGCGATGATGTTCGCTACCATTGCCTTTTCGATCGATTCCATGCTGCCCGCCCTGCCCGAGATCGGCACCGAGCTCAGCCCGACCGATCTCAACAAGGCGCAGCTGATCCTGACGTCCTTTGTGCTGGGCATGGGGATCGGCACGTTTTTCACCGGGCCGATCTCGGACGCGGTCGGGCGCAAACCCGTGATTTACGGCGGCGTCGCCCTGTACATTATCGCCTGCGCCGTTGCGTGGGCCAGCACCTCTCTGGAACTGGTTCTGGCCGCGCGTGTCGTTCAGGGGCTGGGCGCTGCGGGGCCGCGTGTCGTTGCCATGGCGATTATCCGAGACCTGTTCTCGGGCCGCGAAATGGCGCGCATCATCTCAATCGCGATGATGATCTTCACGCTGGTTCCGGCAATTGCACCGCTGATGGGCGCGGGCGTCATCGCGCTGGTCGGCTGGCGCGGTATCTTCGTGTCCTTCATCCTGTTCGCATCGGTCATTGTCATCTGGATGGCCATGCGCCTGCCCGAATCCCTTGCCGTCGAAAACCGCCGCCCCTTCCGCCTGCCGCTGATGATCGCAGCGGTGCAAGAGATGTTTGCCCATCCCACCGTGCGCCTCTCGATCTTCGTACAAACGCTGTGCATGGGGCTGCTGTTCACCATGCTGACCATGGTGCAGCCGGTCTTTGACGTCGTGCATGATCGGGCCGAAAGCTTTCCCTTCTGGTTTGCTTTCGTGGCGCTGATTTCCGGCTCGGCCAGTCTGCTGAACGCCGCGCTGGTCGTGCGTCTTGGCATGCGGCGGATCGTGACCTGGGCCCTTGGCGCGCAGATCGTGATCACAAGCGGCGTCATCATCCTGAACATGGCTCCGCTGTCGCCCGACGCCTCGTTTGCCCTGTTCGTCGTCTGGCAGACCACGATCTTCTTCATGGCAGGTGTCACCATGGGCAACCTGAACGCCATCGCGATGGAGCCGATGGGCCATATCGCGGGCATGGCGGCCTCGGTCATCGGCTCAATCGCCACCGTGCTGGCGGCGGCAATTGCGGCCCCGGTCGGGCTGCTGTTCGATGGCTCGATCACACCGCTGACAACCGGCGTGCTGACCATGTGCGTAGTGGGCTTCGGCCTGATGCTGCATATGGGGCGGATTGAGAACCGGCTGCTGGTTTGAGCCTGTGCAACCTGCCTGAATCGCGCTAGCCTGTCCCCATTTTCTGGGGGGAGGCTTTGATGAGCGATTATTATGATCTGGGCACCTATTCCTGTGCTGTCACCACCGCGTCGCCCGAGGCGCAGCTTTGGTTCGACCGCGGGCTGATCTGGACCTACGGCTATAACCATGACGAGGCTGTGGTCTGTTTCCAGCGCGCCGCCGAGTTCGACCCGAACTGCGCCATGGCGCATTGGGGCGTCGCCTATGCCGCAGGTCCGAACTACAACCTGCCATGGGAGTTGCGCGACGAAAACGGGCAGCAGAAATCGCTGGCCACTGCCTATGACGCGACCCAAAAGGCGCTGGCCTTGCTTGATACCTGCACCCCGGTCGAACAAGCGCTGATCCGCGCCCTGCCCGCGCGTTACCCACAACGCGACCCGACCGAGGATATGCACCGGTGGGACTATGACTTCGCCGACGCAATGCGCGCTGCCTTTGCCGAGCAGCCCGATCAACTGGACCTGCGCACGATCTATGTCGAGGCGCTGATGAACCTCACGCCCTGGCAGATGTGGGATCTGCAAACCGGCCAACCAGCCGAAGGTGCCGCGACTCTCGAAGCGCAAGAGGCACTGGAATGGGCGATGGAGCATGATCCGGCAGCCATGTCTCATCCCGGCCTGTTGCATCTCTATGTCCACCTGATGGAAATGTCGCCGACGCCGGAAAAGGCGCTGAAGGCCGGGGATATCCTGCGGACTCTGGTACCCGATGCCGGGCATCTGGTGCATATGCCGACCCATATCGACGTTCAGTGCGGCCATTATCAGAATGTCGTTCACTGGAACGAAAAGGCATCTGAAGCCGATCTGAAATATTACGAACGCGAGGGCGCGTTCAACATCTACACCGGCTATCGCCAGCACAATTATCATTTCGCCATCTACGGCGCTCTGTTCCTAGGCCAGATGGAACCGGCGCTGCGGGCCAATCAGGGCATCTGGGACACCACGCCCGAGGACATGCTGCGCATCGAAAGCCCGCCCATGGCGGATTATTTCGAAAGCTACATGTCGATGGGTCCGCATATCCTGATCCGTTTTGGCCGCTGGGAAGATGCCAAGGCGCTGGAGTTGCCCTCGGACCCCGATCTGTACCGCACTCTGACCGCGACGACCCATTACGCCCGCGCAGTTGCCCATGCGGCGACCGGACAGGTCGCCGAGGCGGAAGCCGAAGAGCAACTGTTCCTCGCCGCAAAAACCTGCGTGCCGGAAACCCGGCTGTTGCACAACAACCGGGTCATCGATCTGCTGGACATCGCAGCGGAGATGCTGCGCGGTGAGATCGAGTATCGCAAAGAAAACTACGAGGTCGCCTTTGCCCACCTGCGCCGCTCGGTCGAGCTGGACGACACGCTGCCCTATGATGAGCCATGGGGCTGGATGCAGCCCACCCGTCACGCGCTTGGCGCGCTGCTGTTTGAGCAAGGGCATGTAACCGAGGCCGAGGCTGTCTATCGCGAAGACCTTGGCATGGGCGGCACCCTCAGCCGCGCCTCGATCCATCCCGACAATGTCTGGAGCCTTAAAGGACTGCACGATTGCCTGAAAGCGCGCGGTGATAGCGTGGAAATCAAGCTGATCAAACAAAGGCTCGATCTGGCGCTGGCCCGCGCGGACCGGGCCGTTGGCGCATCGTGCTTCTGCGCTCAGGCGGCGATGAAGGCGGCGGAATGAGAGCGGCTGCACTGCTGGCCGTCATCCTCTGCGGGCCGGTCTGGGCGGATCGGCAGTCTTTCCCGCCCGAGGATCAGGCCAGCCGCGATCCCACCCTGGTTGAATTTCGCGATGACCTGCGGGCCAAAGTCGCAGCGCGGGATCTTGAGGCCGTCGTCGCGATGGCCTGCCCGGATATCTATTTCAGCCATGTTGCCGAAAGCGGCCCCGACGCATTCCGTACCAACCTGACCGTCCCGCCCGAAACCCTGCCCGAGGATGAGCGCGACCAAGCGGACGCCATCCGCGACGCCCGTTGGGCGGCGCTGGAAAACACGCTGTCACAGCCCGGCTATTTCGACGATCAGGGCGAATTCTGGATGCCACACCAATGGCAGATCACCCTGCCCGCATCGCTGGATCCGGGGATTGCCTATTTCGTGACCGGCGAGAATGTCTCACTCCGGCAGACCCCGTCGCGCGACGGGGTGCGGCTGGGCGCAATCAGCCACGAGGTTGTTCTGATCCCCGACTATCAGGATGCGTCGGACTACCAACAGGTACGCCTGACCGATGGCGGGTCGGGGTACATTCACAGAGACTTTCTGTGGTCCATGACCGGATACCGCGCGGCGCTGGTGAAATCAGATGCGGGCATATGGCAACTTTGTACGTTTGTCAGCGGTGACTAGGCTTTGGCCTTCTTCTTCACCGCAACAACCTTTTCAGCCAGATCGCGGGCGATGGCAAAGGCCCCCTTGATCTTGTCGCTGTCCTTCTTCCAGTCGCGGCGCACGACGATCTTGTTGTCCTTGACCTTGGCCAGCCCGCGCTGGTTCTGAATGAACTCGACCAGCCCCTGAGGTGACGCGAACTTGTCGTTGTGAAACTGAATCGTCGCGCCCTTCGGTCCACCATCCAGCTTGGCAATGCCCGCGCGTTTGCACATTGCCTTGATGCGCACGACCAGCATCAGGGTGTTGACCTCTTTCGGCAGGCTGCCGAACCGGTCGATCAGTTCGGCTGCGAACCCTTCCAGTTCCACCTTGGTCGACAGCGATGACAGGCGGCGATAGAGACCCAGACGCACATCCAGATCGGGCACATACTCCTCGGGGATCAGGACCGGCACGCCCAGATTGATCTGCGGCGCCCATTGGTCGTCGGCATCGCTGAGCCCCTCCATCTCACCGGCTTTGATCTTGGCAATCGCCTCTTCCAGCATCGACTGATAGAGCTCATAGCCCACGTCGCGCATCTGGCCCGACTGTTCCTCGCCCAGCAGGTTGCCCGCACCGCGAATGTCGAGGTCTTGGCTAGCCAGTGTGAAACCCGCCCCCAGCGTGTCCAGCGAACCCAGAACCCGCAGGCGTTTTTCGGCCGTGGCGGTCAGTTTCTGGCGCGGTTTCGTGGTCAGATAGGCATAGGCGCGCGTCTTTGACCGCCCCACCCGGCCGCGAATTTGATACAGCTGCGCCAGACCGAACATGTCGGCCCGGTGCACGACCATTGTATTCGCCGTCGGAATATCCAGCCCGCTTTCGACAATCGTGGTCGCCAGCAGCACATCATACTTGCCGTCATAAAACGCATTCATCCGGTCATCGAGTTCCCCCGCTGCCATCTGCCCGTGGGCCACCGCGTAGGTCAGTTCCGGCAGTTGATCCTTCAGGAACTGTTCGATGTCCGGCAGGTCCGAGATGCGCGGGACCACGTAGAAACTCTGCCCGCCGCGATAATGTTCGCGCAGCAACGCCTCGCGGATCGTCACGGCATCGAACTCGCTGACATAAGTGCGGATCGCCAGACGGTCGATGGGCGGCGTACCGATGATCGACAGGTCGCGCACACCGGTCAGGGACAGTTGCAGCGTGCGCGGAATGGGTGTCGCAGTCAGGGTCAGAACATGCACGTCACTGCGCAACTGTTTCAGACGTTCCTTGTGCGAAACGCCGAAATGCTGTTCCTCGTCGATGATCAGCAGGCCCAGTTTCTGGAACCGTATCCCCTTGGTCAGCAGCGCATGGGTGCCGATCACGATATCCACCGTGCCGCGCGCCAAGCCGTCCCGCGTCTGCTGCGCCTCTTTCGCAGACACGAAGCGCGACAATTGCCGAACCTCCAGCGGGAAGCCCCGGAACCGGTCCTTGAACGAGGCCGCGTGCTGGCGCGCCAATAGCGTCGTTGGCGCGATCACTGCGACCTGCACGCCCGACATGGCCGCCACAAAGGCCGCGCGCATGGCGACCTCGGTCTTGCCAAAACCCACGTCGCCGCAGATCAGACGATCCATCGGTGCGCCGGAGTGCATGTCCTCCATCACTTCGGTAATCGCGCGCAGCTGGTCGTCGGTTTCCTGATAGGGGAAGCGGGCGCTGAACTCCTCCCACGCATGCGGCGGTGGGTCCATGACCGGCGCCTTGCGCAAGGCACGCTCGGCTGCAATGCGGATCAGTTTGTCCGCCATCTCGCGGATGCGCTCTTTCAGCTTGGCCTTCTTGGCCTGCCATGCGCCGCCGCCCAGCCGGTCCAGCAGCCCTTCGTCATGGCCGTATTTCGACAGCAGTTCGATGTTTTCGACCGGCAGGTACAGCTTGGATTGCTCGGCATATTCCAGCAGCAGGCATTCATGGGCGGCCCCGGCGGCGTTGACGACCTCCATCCCCTGATAGCGGCCGATCCCGTGATCCACATGCACCACCAGATCACCGGGGGACAGCGATTGAGTCTCGGTCAGGAAGTTCTCGGCCTTGCGGCGTTTCTTGGGCTGGCGGATCAGGCGGTCGCCCAGCACGTCCTGCTCGGCGATCACTGTCAGGTCGGGGGTTTCGAACCCGTGCTCCAGCGCCCAGACGGCCAGATGCAGCCCACGTTTGCCGACGCGGGTGCCGTTGGCGACGGGGATCGCCTCGGCCAGCCCTTCGTCTTCGATCAGCCCGGTAAGGCGTTCGCGCGCGCCTTCAGAATAAGACGCGATCAGCACCGGGCCTTTCGCCATCTTGTCGGTGATATGCGCAGCCAGCGCGCCGAACAGGCTGATGCTCTCCTGCTGGCGTTCAGGGGCAAAGTTACGTCCGATCCGACCGCCCGCGTCGATCACGCCCGGGCCGCTGGCCTGTGGCAGAGGGCTGAATTGCAGCACCCGACGGTCGCCTACGGCCTGTTCCCACGCCGCATCGTCCAGATACAGCAATCCCGGCGGCGTCGGCTTATAGACCGTATCCATGCGCGAGCGGTTTTCCAGCGCCAGACGCCGGGTTTCGTACTGATCGGCAATCGTATCCCACCGCGCCAGCCGGGCGGGCGTGACCTGATCATCGACCGAGATCGTCGCATCCGGCAGATAGTCAAATAGCGTTTCCAACTTTTCGTGAAAAAACGGCAGCCAGTGTTCGATACCCTGATGCTTGCGTCCCGCGCTGACGGCCTCATACAAAGGATCATCGGTGCCCGCCGCGCCAAACTCGATGCGGTAGTTCTGCCGGAACCGTGTGATCGCCGCGTCGTCCAGAATTACCTCGGACACCGGCGCAAGCTCTACCACCTGCAGCTTTTCGGTGGTGCGCTGCGAGACCGGATCAAAGCGGCGCGCGCCGTCCAGAACGTCGCCGAACAGGTCCAGCCGGACGGGGCCGGAATCACCCGGTGGGAAGATGTCGATGATCCCGCCGCGAACGGCGTAATCGCCGGGTTCCATCACCGTCGGGCTTTGGGTAAAGCCCATGCGCACAAGGAAATTCCGCAGCGCATCTTCGTCAATCCGATGATCAACGCGCGCGGTGAACGCCGCCTCGCGCAGTACCTCGCGCGCAGGAACGCGCTGGGTCGCCGCGTTGAGCGTTGTCAGCAGCACAAACCGCCCCGGCATCTGATGCACCAGTGCAGCCAGCGTCGCCACCCGCGCCGCTGCGATATCCGCGTTGGGCGACACCCGGTCGTACGGCAGGCAATCCCAGCCCGGAAACACAAAGACCGGCATATCGGGCGCAAAAAAGGCCAGCGCCGCGCGCATCGCCTCCATCCGCTTGTCGTCGCGGGCCACGTGGCAAACCGGCCCGCCGGAACGCGAAATCTCGTTCAGGACAAGCTGCGCATCAAACCCTTCGGGGGCGCCGCCGACTGTCACGTGGTTCGGAGCCTTCATCGCCTTGCCTTTCAGATTTCGCTATCCCAGAACGCCGATCGAAATGTTCTGATACATGCCCCACAGCGCAGTGACCAGTACCGAGATCATGCCGATGATCTGGGTATAAAGCCGGCAGCGTAAAAGCGTCTTGGCCACGCGTTCCAGCGTCAGTTCATGCTGCCGCAATCGCCGGGCGTGAAAGACATTGACCAGCGTCACGATCACCATCGGAAACAGCAGCAGAAACACGGCCTGCGCGAACTCCATCCCGTAATAAAAACCCAGCATCGCAAGGCCTGTAAAAGAAAAACACAGCAGGGCCAGCAGGATCGTTCCCGACATCTGAACAATATATAGAATCCGATTGGTATTGATCCGCACCAGATCCAGCAAATCCCTTTCACTCTGCCCCCGGATCCGGCGCGCGCGGATCACCAGATCGTAGGGAACACCCATCGACCAGTGGCTGGCCGAGGACCACATCACCGCCAGAACGATCCAGAACCACAGATTCGAAAAGCTGCGCATATCAATGAGTTCGAAGATCGAAGTGTACCAGTCCAAACCCAGTCCTTTATCAAATTCTCACTGGGTTCTGTTGCGCCGGCGCGGCCATTGGTACCCTTGAGCCCTCGGCAAATTCATGCCACCCAATGCGGCAATGTTCAAGGAGAACGCGCCATGAAGCCGACCATCGCCCCCTATCCCCTGACCCGCTTTCGCCGCGCCCGTCAGTCCGAGGCTATTCGGGGGCTGGTCCGGCAAAACACGCTGACCACCGATGATCTGATCTGGCCGGTCTTTGTGCGCGACGGCGAAGGGGTTGAAGAGCCCGTCCCCTCGATGCCCGGCGTTGTGCGCCGCTCGGTTGATCTGATCGCCAAAGCAGCGGTCGAGGCGCAAGCGCTTGGAATTCCCGCGATTTGCATCTTTCCCTACACCGATTCCAGCCTGAAGACGGAAGACTGTGCCGAGGCCTGGAATCCCGACAACCTGTCCAACCGGGCGATCCGGGCAATCAAGACGGCAGCGCCCGATATCGCCGTGATGACCGACGTGGCGCTGGACCCCTACAACATCAACGGCCATGACGGCTATGTCGTGGATGGTGAGATCGTGAACGACCGGACGGTTGAGGCGCTGGTCAAAATGACCCTCGCGCAGGCCGAGGCCGGGGCCGATATCATCGGACCCTCGGACATGATGGACGGCCGCATCGGCGAAATGCGCCGCGCGCTGGAGAGCGCGGGCCATCACAACGTGATGATCCTCAGCTATGCCGCAAAATACGCCAGCGCGTTTTACGGCCCGTTCCGCGATGCGGTGGGGGCCTCGGGCGCGCTGACCGGGGACAAGAAGACCTATCAGATGGACCCGGCGAACTCGGACGAGGCGCTGCGCCTGATTGAACGCGACCTGACCGAGGGCGCGGATATGGTGATGATCAAGCCGGGCATGCCTTATCTGGATATCTGCCGCCGCGTGAAGGACACGTTCGGCGCGCCGACCTATGCCTATCAGGTCTCCGGCGAATACGCGATGATACAGGCGGCGGCCCAGAATGGCTGGATCGATGGCGACAAGGTTATGATGGAAAGCCTGCTGGCTTTCAAACGCGCTGGCTGCGACGGCATCCTGACCTATTTCGCGCCTCGGGTTGCGCGCGCGTTGCAGGGCTAAAACCCCAGATTGTCGCGATTTATCGCCGATTGAACAGCCTGCCCCCGCAGCTTTCCCGTGACACGACGCGGCAATCGGCGTATTCTTGCACATAAGATCGGGATCACCCGGCTAATCAGGCATATATATCAAGAGACAGGAAACATGAGCAGTTCCCAATCCCCCCGACTGAGCCGTCGCGGCTTTGCCTTTGGCATGGCCGGGCTGACCCTGACCGCTGCGTGCGGCAACGGCGTCGGCAACTCGAACGCGGCGACCATCGACGCCCGTGTCGATGCGACGCTGAGCGAGATGTATTCGCGCTATCCAAACACCGTTGAAATCGCCAACAAGGCCAATGGCATGCTGGTCATGCCCCTGATCACCGAGGCCGGATTCGTGTTCGGTGGCGGCTATGGTCGCGGCGCCCTGCGCATCAACGGGGCGACGGTCGACTATTACTCGGCCGTGAAAGGCACCGCAGGTTTGCAGATCGGGGCGCAGCAATATGCCCACGTTCTGTTCTTCATGACCGAGGACGCGCTGAACGATTTCCGCCGCTCCAGCGGTTGGACCGCCGGGGCCGATATCGGCTACGTGGTCAGCGATCAGGGCGACCAGCTGTCGACCGACACCACGACGCTGCGCACTCCGGTTCTGGCTGCCGTGTTCGGGCAGGCCGGTCTGCAGATCGGCGCAACCGTCGATGGCACCAAATACACCCGCATTATTCCGTAGCACCAAAATACCACCCCCCAACCGACCCCGTCGCAGTTGAACCAAGTGCGGCGGGGTTGTTCTTTGAACCTCACGGCAAAGGTTCCTGCGGCGTTCCTCTTTCGGTCTGCGGTTGCATCCTTTACTCTCGGCGCAAACGATAAATGACCAAGAATGTGGGGCGTCGATGGGTCTTGTGTTTCGCTGGCTGGTGCGGATTGCATCGGGGTTGATCCTGCTGGTTCTGGCGGCGGTTGGCCTTGTGTATTTTCTGGCCAACCAATCCCTGCCCGACTACGATCAAACCCTTGACGTCAAAGGGTTAACCGCCCCGGTCGAGATCATCCGGGATACCGCCAACGTGCCGCATATTCTGGCCGAAAACGACCCGGACGTGTTCTTTGGCCTCGGCTATGCCCACGCGCAGGACCGCCTGTGGCAGATGACGGTTCTGCGCCGCACCGCGCAGGGCCGCCTGTCCGAGGTGTTCGGCCCGCGCACCGTGCATATCGACAAACTGCTGCGCCGGTTCGATCTGTACGGGCTGGCCCACCGCTCGGTCGAGGTGCAGGACGATTACACCAAGGCCGCGTTGGACGCGTACGCCGCAGGGGTGAACGCCCGCCTGACCGAGATCAACGAAGAGGCTCTGGGCCGCGGCGCGCCCGAGATGTTCCTGTTCAATGCGCCCGTATCTCCCTGGCAGCCCGGCGACAGCATCGCCGTGATCAAGCTGATGGGGCTGCAACTGTCCGGCCATCTGCAGGATGAGGTTCTGCGCGCCCGCACCTCGCTGATGCTGAACGATCCGGCGCGGCTGGCGGATATCCTGCCCGATGTCCCCGGACCCGGCATCGCCGCCCTGCCGGAATATGCTGCGCTGTTTCCCAACCTGCCCCGCTATGCCGCCGGAACGGATATGCCAGACACGCCCCTGTCGCCCTTTCCCAAACGCGGACTGGCTGGCGCATCGAATGCCTGGACCGCCGCGCCCTCGCGCTCGGCCAGTGGCGGAACGCTTTTGGCCAATGACCCGCATCTGGGCTTCACCGCGCCGGGTGTGTGGTATCTGGCCCATCTGGGGCTGGCCAAAGGCGGCGTGATCGGCGCGACAATTCCGGGCATCCCGGCTGTGATGTCCGGGCGTAGCGACAGGTTGGGATGGGGGCTGACCTCGTCCTATTTGGACGATCAGGACGTGCATATCGAACAGCTGAACCCCGACAACCCCGAGGAATACCTGACCCCGGATGGATACAAGGAGTTCCAGACCAAGCCCTCGATCATCGAAATCAAGGATGAGGCCCCGATCACCCTGACCCTGCGGTGGACGGAAAACGGCCCTGTCCTGCCCGGCACCCATTACGATCTGGAGACGATTACGCCGCCGGGTCATGTCGCCTCGCTGTCGTGGACGGCGCTCAGCGCTCAGGACACGTCGATGACCGCGTCGATGGCGCTGATGAACGCCGAAACGGTGCAAGAGGCGATTGAGGTTGGCGAGAAGTTCATTGCGCCCTCGCAAAACCTGTCGCTGGTCGACAAGACCACCATCGGGATGAAGCTGATCGGCGCGATGCCCCGGCGGGATCTGCAGAACCAAAGCCGGGGGCGCATCCCGACGCCCGGTTGGCTGACCGAAAACCGCTGGAGCGGCCGCCTGCCCTATGCCGACAACCCGGAATTCGTGGCCCCTGTCGGCGGTGTCCTCGGCAACACCAACAACAAGATCATCGACCGCCCGTTCCCTGAACATGTGTCCTATGAATGGGGCGACACCCAGCGCGTCCATCGGTGGGAACGCCTGATGCAATCGCGAGAGGTGCATACACGCGACAGCTTTATCGAAGCGCAGCTGGACACGGTCAGCTTCACCGCCCGATCCTTGCTGCCGCTGATCGGGGCCGACCTGTGGTTTACCGGGGCCTCGGCCCCCGAAGGCACGCTTGATAGCCAGCGCCAGATCGCTCTGTCGCTTCTGGCCGAATGGAACGGCGAGATGAATGAGCACTTGCCGGAACCGCTGATCTACGCCGCATGGCTGCGCGCGCTGCAGATCCGTCTGATCTCTGACGAGCTGGGCCCTTTGGCCAGCGAATACAAACATGTTCAGCCCCTATTCATCGAGCGTGTTTACCGCGACATCGACGGAGCCTCGGTCTGGTGCGATGTACGCCAAAGCGCACCGGTCGAGACCTGCACCGACATGGCAAAACTGGCGCTGGACGACGCGCTGATCTGGATCGGCGAGCAATACGGCACCGCGCTGGAATCCCTGCGCTGGGGCGATGCGCATCAGGCAACCCATGACCATCCGGTTCTGGGCAATGTCCCGGTGCTGCGGTTCTTTGTGAACATTCGCCAGTCCACCAGCGGCGGTGACAATACGCTGCTGCGCGGGCGCACCTCGGGCGAAGGCCCCGATCCGTTCCAGAACGTGCATGGCGCGGGCTATCGTGGAGTGTATGATTTTGCCGATCCCGACAGTTCGGTGTTCATCACGGCCACCGGCCAGTCCGGCCACTTCCTGTCGCGCTATTATGACGATCAGGCCCAGCTTTGGCGGCGGGGGGAGTACATTCCGATGTCGCTGGACATCGATCTGGCCCGCGCGGCGGCCGTTGGCGTCACACACCTGACCCCGCAATAATCCGCCCACTCGGCGACTCCCCGCCCTGCCCAGCGGCGCGTCGTGGACGTGCGGGCCAGTTTTCGCCTACCATTGGCAGGCCGATTATGTGGGACCAAGGGGGCGGAAATGGCCAGTATTCGGGATACTTTAAACAATCTCGCGCGGGATTATGCTATCGCATGGAGTTCCGGCGATCCGGACGCGGTTGCCAGTTTCTATGCGCCCGACGGGCAGATTACAATTAATCGAGGCGAACCCATTCAGGGGCGTGCGGCAGTTGCTGAAATGGCGCGCGGGTTTTATGCCGACTTCCCCGATCTGGAGGTCCGTTGTGACATGATGCGTTGGGCCGGGCCTCACGCTATCTTCGTCTGGACGTTAGAGGGGCACCATTCCGATACCGGCAACCTTGTCGTCGCACGCGGCTGGGAGGAATGGGAACTGACGCCAGACAACAAGGTCCAATCCTCGCTGGGCTGGTTCGATGCTGACGACTACCAGCGTCAGATTGACGGAAAGTAGATTACAAACCGGCAAACTGCGCCGCTTGTTTATCCGTCCACAGCACGGTGATCTCAAACCCGTCCTCGGTCTGGTTCT
This sequence comes from Ruegeria sp. AK4, assembly GCF_056541025.1. Classification (NCBI taxonomy): domain Bacteria; kingdom Pseudomonadati; phylum Pseudomonadota; class Alphaproteobacteria; order Rhodobacterales; family Roseobacteraceae; genus Ruegeria; species Ruegeria sp. AK4. The sequence continues at coordinate 89,076 of NZ_JBQFXS010000008.1, read as the reverse complement.
CGGACCGCACGACGTCCTGACGGAACAGCCAAGCCCGTTTGTCGCCTTCGGCAAAGCTCAGGTTCAGCGTGGCCTCGTGCCGGACGCCCTGCAGTTTTGTTGCGATTTCGGCCAGCAACGGATCAAGCCCTTCGCCCGTCACGGCGGAGATGGCATAGATTTCCGGGTCGCGTTCCGCCCGCGCCAATGTGGCGTCGCGGTCCTCTGCGCTCAGCAGATCGATCTTGTTCCAGACCTCCAGCCCGGGGCGTTCATCGTCCACACCAAGCGAGGTCAGGATGGCGTGCACATCCTCGGCCTGCGCCTCGGTCTCTTCGTGGCTGATGTCGCGGACATGCACGATCAGGTCAGCGCCCAATACCTCTTCCAGCGTGGCGCGGAAGGCTGCGACCAGTTCGGTCGGCAGGTTCGAGATGAAGCCCACCGTGTCCGACAGGATCACCTCGGGGCCGTCGGGCAGTTCCACCCGCCGCATGGTCGGGTCGAGCGTGGCGAACAGCATGTCCTTGGCCATCACCTCGGCCCCGGTCAGGCGGTTGAACAGCGTGGACTTGCCCGCGTTGGTATAGCCCACAAGCGCGACAATCGGATAAGGCACCTTGGCCCGAGCCGCACGGTGCAGGGTGCGGGTCTTGACCACCTTCTGCAACTGACGCCGCAACCGCACGAGTTGCTCGTCAATCGCCCGGCGGTCAGCCTCGATCTGGGTTTCACCGGGACCGCCGACAAACCCCAATCCGCCCCGCTGCCGTTCAAGGTGCGTCCATGCCCGGACCAGCCGCGTTCGCTGATAGCTGAGCGCCGCCATCTCGACCTGCAGCACACCTTCACGGGTGCGGGCGCGGTCGCTGAATATTTCCAAAATCAGCCCGGTCCGGTCGAGGATTTTGACCTTCCACGCTTTTTCAAGATTGCGCTGCTGGACGGGCGTTACCGGTCCGTCGATCAGAACCAGTTCAATCTCGTGGTCATGCAGCCGTTCCCCCAACTCGTCAATCTTGCCACTGCCGAACAGCAGCCCCGGCTGGGCGCGTTGCAGGCGCACGATTTCGGACCCGATCACATCCAGATCGGGCAAGGCGGCCGCAAGTGCAACCGCCTCGGCCAGCGCCGGTTCGGGGACACGGCGCTGTTCATCTGACTTGATTTCCGGATGCAGCACCCAGGCCCGGGTGCGCGTCCTGTCATGTTCCATCAAGAGGCGTCTTCGCCCTCATACAAGCTGATCGGCTGCGATGGCATGATGGTTGAAATCGCATGTTTGTAGACCAGTTGCGACTGTCCGTCGCGACGCAACAAAACGCAAAAATTGTCGAACCAAGTGATCACACCCTGCAATTTAACGCCATTGATCAGGAAAATTGTGACCGGGACCTTTGCTTTTCGTACATTGTTCAGGAAGGCGTCCTGAAGATTCTGTCTGTCCGAAGCCATATTTTTATAGTCTCGCCGTTGTTCTTGCTACGCGCTGCGGACCAACGCGCTCCCTCCGGGTGAGTATGGAGTGCCGCGCAGAGATATTCCAGATGAAAAATCAGGTATTAACACCTTAATCTAAGCCCGCCAGAGGTTTGGCGTGATCAGGGCAATGATCGCCAGCGTTTCCAGCCGCCCGATCACCATCGCCGCGCACATGGTCAGCTTGGCCCCGCCGGACAGGTCGATCAGACGGATCGGCGTGTCCGTTGCCAGTTCGATCAGCGGCCCTGTTGTGCTAAGCGCGGCCACGCTCAGCACCATCGCCTGCTCGAACCCCGCGCCCATCATCGCCAGTAGCAGGTTGAACAGGGCCAAAGTCAGCGCGAACATCATCAGGAAGATCCAGGCGATGAATGCGCCGTCGCTTTGGATGCGCCGGTTGCCGCCGCCCACACCGCTGACGGAAGACGGATAGATCAACCGGTCAATCTCGCGCGCGCCGTTCAGGTAGAGCGCGAAGACCCGCAACAGCTTGACCCCCCCGGCCGTGGTGGCGACACCGCCGCCGATCAGCGCCAGCCCCATCAGAACCAACCCCGGCGTTCCCAGCCCCGACAATTGCTGCGCATCGTTCCAGTTCGCGCTTTCGAACCCGGCGGTGGTCAGAAAGGCCAGAACCGTGAACAGCATCCCCCAGATCACCTGCAAGGCCTGTAACGGCTGCACCTGCCCTCCGATCTCGGCCACACCAGCCAGGACCCGGAAAAACAGCAGCAGCGCAACGCCCAGAACGATCATCAGGCCAATGCGAAACTCGGGGTCTTTGTCCAGACGGGCATAGCCGGTTGTGGCCGTATCCGCCGAGAAGGTCAGGCGCGACAGCGCGAAGAACAGGAACAGGAACAGGATTGCCTCACCCGTGATCCCGGACTGTGCGCCCTCCAGCCCGCCAACCGGCGAAATGCCCGAGGTCGCCATGACGGACATCGCATGGCACACTGCGGTCAACCCTTGCTCTCCGGCGATCATCAGCAGAATGCAGACCACGCCTGTCAGGCCTGTATAGACTGGTGCTAGCGTACGCGTCACGCGCAACAACCGGCCCCGCGGATCGACCCGCTCGCTTTGGGCCACGCCCGACACTGGGCGGCCGGGCTGGCCACGGGCGGTGACTTCGAACCCGCCGAGCGACAAGGGGGCCAGAATCGCGGCGGCTGAAATCCACATCAGCAGACCGCCCATCCAGCCGACCAGAGCCCGCCAGAAATGAAGCGGCGCGCTCAGGCGGTCAGGGTCGGGAAACAGGTCGGCGCCCGTGGTTGTCAACGCGCTGACCATATCGAAATAGGCGTTTAGAAAGGTCGTGGTGCCAAGCGCATCATGAAACGGGATCGCCAGAAAGATCGGCAGAACGGTGAAGCAGCCCAGCAGAACCGCCAACTGCCCCAATGTCCCGCGCCGGGGCACCCGGTTGGACGCCGCAAGCGCGATGATCGAAACCAGAAACACGCCCAGCAGGCCCGAATAGAAGAAGGACCGCGACGTATCGTGATCATCCAGCGCCAGCGCATAGACCGCCGGTATCCACATAGAGATCGAGACGATCCCCCAGATCAGCAGAAACAGCGGCAATCGCCGCAATAGACCGACCTGCTGTGGCTTCGCATAGGCCATCAGAAGAAATCGATCGAGACCTGCATCAGGCGCTCGACCTCGGGCACGTCCTTGGCCATGGCGAAGATCGCAACCACGTCTTTCTCATCGATGCGCAGACTGCCGGTGGGGCGCAAAACATCGTCGCCCTTGCGCACGGCACCGACCAGCACCCCCTCGGGGAAGTCGATGTCGCGCAGTTTCTGCCCGGCCATGGGTGAGGTCGACAGAACCTCGGCCTCGATCACTTCGGCCTCGGCATCGCCGATGGAATAGACCTGACGCACGCGGCCATGGCGGATGTGGCGCAGGATCGAGCTGACGGTCGTCGCGCGCGGGTTGATATAGGCGTCGATGCCCAGCGGGCCCATCAACGCCACCATGCTGGGATCGTTGATCAGGGCAATCGCCAGCGCGCAGCCTTCGGCCTTGGCGCGCACGGCGGCCAGCATGTTGGTTCGGTCATCGTCGGTTACGGCCAGCATCGCATCGGCGCGGTCGATCCCGGCCTCGCTCAGCAGCCCCGCGTCCAGCCCGTCGCCGTTCAGGACAATCGTGCGCTCCAAAGCCTCGGCGGCCAGTTCGGCGCAGTGGCGGTCGCGCTCGACAATCTTGGCGCGCACCCGGCTTTCACGCTCTTCCAGCGTGCGCGCGACTTCCAGCCCGACATTGCCGCCACCGACAATCACCACCCGGTCCTGCCGTTTTTGGGTTTTGCCAAACACCTCGATCGTGCGGTCCACGTCTTTGACGTTGGTAAAAACGTAGCATTCATCGCCGACGAACAGCTGGTCCTCGGATTCCGGCGCAAACAAGGTCCCTTCACGCCGCACGCCCACCACGATGGAACTGAGGGTCGAGAACAGATCGGTCAACTGCCGCAGGGGCGTGTTCACAATCGGGCAGTCTTCTTCGACCCGGATCCCCAGCAGTTGCGCCTTGCCCTCCATGAAAACCTCGGTGTCAAAGGCAGAGGGGGCCGACAGGCGTTGCATCGCGGCGGCGGCGACCTCGCGCTCGGGGCTGATCACAACGTCGATGGGCAGGTGATCGCGGCGGTAGAGGTCGGAATGGATCGCCTCAAGATAAGATTTCGAGCGCAGGCGCGCGATCTTGCGCTGGATCGAGAACACCGAATGCGCCATCTGGCACGTGACCATGTTCACCTCGTCCGAATGGGTCGCGGCGATGATCATGTCGGCGTCACGGGCACCGGCCCGTTCCAGCACATCAGGATAGCTGGCAAAGCCCGCGATCCCTTGCACATCCAGCGTTTCGGTCGCGCGGCGCACCAGATCGGGGTTGTTGTCCACGACGGTCACATCGTTCAGCTCGCCTGAAAGATGCCGGGCGATCTGCCAGCCAACCTGGCCCGCGCCGCAAATAATGACCTTCATATCCCTGGCCCTTCTGCCTGAAATGTTTGAATGACAGATGCCCCCAAGACGGTCAATTGATTTGTCATGCCCGTTTGGCTGAGGCAAGATAAGCACATGAAAACACTGCTTCGTCTGCTTGTTCCTGTGATGATCCTGTCCTCGTGCGGGCCGCTGTCGCTGTATTACCGCGAAGGCGAAAGCGTTTCGCGGATGCAGGCCGAGACCACGAAATGTCAGGTTGAGGCTTTAAAGGACGCCCCTGTCGCCAATCAGGTGCGGCAAGGCCCGCCCACCTATTGGCCCGGCCGGACCTATTGCGACAGCCGCGGCAGGTGCCACCGCACCGGCGGCTGGTGGCAGCCCGGCCAGATCTACACAGTCGATGTGAACCAGGGTCTGCGCAACACGGTCGAGGCGCAATGCATGGCCCAAAAAGGCTATCGCCCGGTCAGTCTGCCGCCCTGCAAAAGCCGGGTAAAATCCCAGGTGCACCCGCGCCCGACGACCACGCTGCCGCCGCTTGGCTCGCAATCCTGTTTCGTCAAGTTCGAGGACGGGTCGTTTCAGATCATCTCGCCCGGTGTTTCGGGTGGTCAGCTTGCTGGATCAGGCGCCGCTGCGCCAACCATAGATGGGCAATGATCGCGGCAACGTAGAATGTGATAACGGCCCCAAGCATCCCACCCTCGCCGCCCCGCCAAAGGATGGCCAGCAGAACCGGCGTGCCCAGCAGGTTCCCCGCATTCCCCATCTGCGCCATGGCCCCGTAGCTGAGGGCCTGCGCCTGCGCGGTTGAATTCAGTTCCGGCACGGCGGCAAAACTGCCACCCTGCACGAGGCCCAGAACCGCAAACAGGGCGATGCAGACAATCGGCAGCGGCAGGCCGAGAAATACGCCGATGATCGCCCCGATGCTCAAACCGAAGCCCAGAACTGTGACCGCGACGCAGGACATGAAGGTCGAAAGCAAAGGCACAGCCAGCCATGACACAACGATGCCCGCCAAAGGCATCAGCCCGGCGACCGGACCGCTGACCCCATCAGGCAGGCGACCGGGAAGTATGGCCAGCAGCGACACGAAGGTCAGCGTGTAAAAGAACCAGCCAATCGCGGGGGCGGAAATGAAGGCCGAGCGATAGGTCTGCACATGGGCCGAGATGAACGCCGCCAGTCCCCAATCGAGGCCGTCCGGATGGCTCAGATCGACGTGAATGCGGCTGGCCGCAATCAAACCGGCAATCAGCAGCATCAGAATACCATGCACCACAAAGAAGACAGGCAAGCCGAACTTGGCGACCAGCGGCAATCCGATCCACGCATTCAGGGCAAAGGCGACGCCGAAAAAGCTGCTCCACAGCACCATGGCGGCGTTTCTTGCCCGACCTTCAGTGATCTGCGCGATCAGGGTCGGTGCCGCCACGACGATGGCCAAATGCGACAGCCCCTCGATAACGCGGCTGGTCAGCATCAGGGCAAAACCCGGCACGCTGGCCTGAAACAGCGAAAGGCCGCCGCCCAGAACAAGCCCTGAGATCAGCAATCGGGACGGCCCAACCCGGCCCGCAATGGCACCGGACATTGCACCCAGAACGGCGCCGATCAGGCTGATGATCGACAATAGCCAGCCAATCGATTCTGCCTGTGCGGGATACAGCAAGGCGACCTCGGGAAACGGAACCGCGATTTTGGCGAACTGAGTGGCCGCGCCAAGACCCGCGAACCAAAGCAGGATGACCTTCAAAAAGCTAATCATGCCATGGTTCTATCGGGGCTGCCGCAGTTCAGGAACGCATAAATTATGCGCGCGATCCGCTGACCAGCCGCACCGGCGTTCCGTCCGCCAGATAGAGCCGTTCCCAGATAATCTCACCGGCGCTGATCCGGATGCGGTCATGCACCGCCTCGGACGTCAGAAACGCCTTGGGGCTGGGTGTGTGCAGGTCCCACCAGCCTTCGTCTTTCAACTCGCCTTCCGCCTGCCGGATTTCATCGGTCGCGAACTGCCACAGGGACACACCCAGCAGCGCCCGCTGGCTGGTCTTCCAGTCCCGCGCCCGGCTGGGGGAATACGCCAGACATCTATGGCTGGCCTCTTCCACCAGATGCACGCAGTCGGTTGATCCCATGACCAGCCGCCGCAACGCGCTGTCATCCGCCCGCGCCGGACCGAGCACGGAAAAGACCGCCTGTTGCTGGTCGGGCGACGGCGTCTGGCGACCGCTTTCCCATCTTGAGATCGTGGTCTGGTCCACCTCCAACAGATCGGCCAGGGCCGACTGTTTCAGACCAACCGACCGGCGCAGACGTCTGAGACGCCTGCCAAAGGCCGGATAGCTGCGATCCGCAGTCAGGTTGGCATTCGCCATCACGCTGCCCGGCAGATCACTCTGCCGGTTCCGGTTCGTCCAGTTGCGCCACCCGCGCGCCGGATTTGTTCGAGGTGACAACACCCAGCGATTTCAGCTTGCGGTGCAGCGCGCTGCGCTCCATCCCGACAAAGCTGGCGGTACGGCTGATATTGCCGCCGAAGCGGTTGATCTGGGTCAGCAGGTATTCCCGCTCGAACGCCTCGCGCGCCTCGCGCAGCGGCAGGGTCGCCAGCGCGCCCGACAGAACCACACGGCCGGATTCGACGGACTTATCCTCTTCACTGGGCAATTCCCGGGCTTCGATAGGGCCGCTTCCGTCGCCAAGGATCAGCACCCGTTCGATCAGATTCTTCAACTGCCGTACGTTCCCGGGCCACGTCATCGTCTGCAGCAGGGCGACGGCCTCTTCGGACAGATCACGGATCGGCAGGCCCTGGGATTCGTTGCACATCTCGATGAAATGCTGCGCCAGCACCGGAATATCTTCGCGCCGGTCCTCAAGCGAGGGCACGTCGATCGGAACGACATTCAGGCGGTGGTAAAGCTCCTCGCGGAAGCGGTCGGCGGCGATTTCGGCCTCAAGCTCCCGGTTGGTCGAAGAAATCACGCGCAGATCGACGCGAACCTTGTCGGTGCCGCCAACCCGCTGGAACTGCTGATCGACCAACACCCGCAGGATTTTCGACTGGGTGCCCAGCGGCATATCCGCGACCTCATCGAAATAGATCACGCCGCCATGGGCTTCTTCCAGCAGGCCGGATTCAACGCCACGCTCTGCCGATTCCCGCCCGAACAGAACCTCTTCCATCCGCTCGGGCTCAACCCCGGCGCAATTCACCGTCACGAAGGGAGCGTTTGCCCGGTTGGAATGCGCGTGAATGTAACGCGCGGCGATTTCCTTGCCCGACCCTGCAGGGCCGCTCAGCATCACACGGCCGTTCGACTTGGTCACCTTGTCCAACTGACCCTGCATCGCGCGGAACGAGGCCGACTTGCCGATCATATCTGAGTTGCTGACCTCTTTGCGCTTGAGCGAGGCATTTTCACGCCGCAGGCGCGAGGTTTCCATCGCGCGGCGGATCACAACCATCAACTGGTCGATGTTAAAGGGCTTTTCGATAAAGTCGTAAGCCCCCTGTTTGATCGCCGCCACGGCGATTTCGATGTTGCCGTGACCTGAAATGATCACCACCGGCACATCCGGATTGTCGCGTTTCACCGCCTTCAGGATGTCGATGCCGTCCATGCGGCTGTCTTTCAGCCAGATATCCAGAATCAACAGCCCCGGTGGCTCAGAGTTGATGGCGGCCATACACTCATCCGAGTTTCCGGCCCGCCGGGTTGAATAGCCTTCGTCCTCCAGAATGTCGGACACCAGTTCGCGAATATCGCGTTCGTCATCTACGATCAGAATGTCGCTCATCTTTGGCCTGCTTTCAGTTTGTTGGTTTTAATTGTCTGCTTCTGTGGCGCGACGGATGGGGAAAATTCTGCCCCTGGCAAACGGATCACGGCCATCGCGCCGAAATGGTCCTGTCCGTCGAATACGGGCGCGTCCTCCAAGGACAGCGCACCGCCATGTTCTTCGATGATCTTCTTGACGATGGGCAGGCCCAGACCTGTCCCTTCGTCGCGGGTGGTTACGTAAGGCTCAAACAGCCGCGCCCGGTCTTCGGGAAGGCCGATGCCGTTGTCGGCAATGGTAATCACGGTGCCCGCGTCGTCACTGGACACCGCGACCTTGATCTGTGGTGACAGGTTTTCAGGCGCGCCTTTTTGCTTCAAGGTTTCAATGGCTTCGCCTGCGTTCTTGATAAGGTTTGTCAGCGCCTGATTCAGCATCGTCGCGTCAATATCCAACGAGATCGGCTGGTCGGGCAGATCCGCGTCGATCTGCACATCCGGCTGGCCTGCCTGCTGCAACAGAACCGCCTCGCGCACGAGGCCGACAATATCCTCTTCCCGCCGGTCAGGTTCGGGCATGCGTGCGAATTTCGAAAACTCATCAACAATGCGCCGCAAGTCATTGGTTTGCCGCACAATTACGTCGGTCATGGATTCCAGGCTATCGCAGTCTTCCTCATCCAGTTTGCGCGAGAATTTGCGCTTGATCCGCTCGGCGCTCAGTTGGATCGGGGTCAGAGGGTTCTTGATCTCATGCGCGATGCGCCGGGCCACGTCGCCCCAGGCGGCCATACGCTGGGCACTGACCAGATCGGTCACGTCGTCAAAGGCCACCACATAGCCTTCCAGACCGCCATCCTCGCCCCGGCGGGTAGCCATGCGGACCAGCAGGTTTTCCAGCCGTCCCTTACGCACGACCTTGATCTCGCCCTGAACCGCCTCTTGCCCGCCTTCCTTGAGGCTTTCGAACAGTTGCAGGAACTCGGGCACCGCGATGCCGATAGCCAGTTGTTCCTCGCCCCGCGACCAGTCAAGCAGACGTTCGGCTGAGCGGTTCACGAAGGTCACGCCCCCATCCGGGTCAACGCCGACCACACCCGAGGTCACCGAACTGAGCACCGAATCGAACAGGCGGCGGCGAATCTCGATCTGGCGGGTGTTTTCCAGCAACGTGTCGCGCTGACCTTTCAACTGCCGGGTCATCTGGTTGAAATACCGGCCCAGCATGGCGATTTCGTCGTCGCTGGCCTCTTCAATCACCTGCACGCTTAGATCGCCCGCCCCGACCCGCTGCGCCGCCGTGGTCAAACGGCCCACAGGTCGCGACAGCCGTTCGGCGAACCACATACCCAAGGACATGGCAGCAAGGATCAGGATCAGCGCAAAGCCCAAGTATAGAAGGCCGAATTCGAACAGCACCCTGCCCCGTTCGCTTTCAAGCTGCTGATAGAATTGCGCCGTTTCCTTGGTGTCATCCAGCAGCGTCAGCAACTGGCCATCCACTTCGCGGCTGACATAAAGGTATCGATCCAGATAGGCCTGCAACGGCACCAACGCGCGGAATTCGTTGTTTGCCCAGTCGGCAATGATAAGCAGGCCCTCGTCCTCGGACTGGGCGATCTGCTCGGACGTGGGCGGCTCGTAGTTGAACAGATAGGACCGGTCCCCACGCGACCGAATCTCGCCACTGCCGTCGATCACGTAAGCCTCACGCAACCCGCGCTGAATCTGGGACTGGCCTTGGGCCAGAACCTCTCGCAGTTCGGCGTCCGAGATGTAGAAATCCAGATTGCGGGCATTGTCCAGAAACCGCGCCAGAACGGCGGAATCCTGTGTCAGACCCTGACGATGCTCGGTCTCATAGGCTTCCGCAGCGGTCAGGGACGAGCCCACAACCTGCCGCACACGATCAGAAAACCAACCCTCAAGGCCGATATTCACCGTCAGACCGGCAAAAATCGCGACCGTGACGGTCGGGACCAGCGCAAGCAGCGTGAACGCCCCGATCAGCCGCAGGTGCAGCCGCGATCCGGCCGATTTGGCGCGGCGGGCCGCGATCAGAGAGCCGAGTTGGCCCAGCACAAGGGCCGCAACCACCAGCACATAGACCAGATCGGCGAGAAGAATCAGACGCAGGGTCGGCGCGGTCGCCCCAAGGTCGAAGGGACCGATAACCAAATACGTCGCCAACGCCAGCGCAGGGCCTAGAAGAACCAGCCCCAAAGTGCCGAAATTGCGCAGTTTTCGGGATTTCCGCCACCGATTAATCGCTGGAATCGGCCCGCTCTGTGCCCGGGTTGCCACCGTCTGCCCTCATCCTGATGTGCCGCTTGCGCGGCCTACCGCCATATGTCGTGGTCGTTGCCGGGTGCGAACCCAGATGCCACGCTTTGTGTGGCGATATTACATCAGTTTGCGTCGGCGTGTCACCTGAATATCGAGATCGGTGATTTTTTTTCGCAGCGTATTTCTGTTGATCCCCAGCAGATCGGCACATTTCGCCTGATTTCCGCCGGTTGCGTCCAGCGCGATCTCGATCAGGGGGGCCTCGACCTCGCGCAGAATCCGCTGATACAGGCCCGGCGGGGGCAGAATATTGCCATGCAGATCGAAGTAACGCCGCAAATGACGCCCCACCGAGGTCGAGAGCTTTTCGCGTTCGCCACCCCCAAGAACCGGTTCAGCCTCGGGCTGGCTGCCCAGCACCATCTCGACCTCGGCCTTCGATATCTCATCGGCGCGGCTGGTCAGGCTCAGGCGGCGGACGGCGTTTTCCAACTGTCGCACGTTGCCCGGCCAGGAATAGCGCCGGACCAGTTCGTCCGCGTCAGGGCTGAGCCAGCGTTTCGTGCCGCTTTCACGTTCTTCCCGGACCAGAAAATGCTCGGCCAGCAGGGTGATGTCATCGACCCGCTCGCGCAGCGCCGGAACGTGAACCGTGGCACCGCAGAGGCGATAGTACAGGTCCTGCCGGATACGGCCGCTTTCCATCCCCTCGGTCAGATCGGACTGGCTGGTCGCCATGAAACGCGGAACGTGGTCGCCGGGCGTGTCCATCATGCGCACGATGCGGGCTTGAATTTCATCGTCGATATCGGCGATCTCATCGATCAGCAACGTGCCGCCGCGAACCCGGGCCATGATGCGGGCTGGCCCTTCGAGATCGCGCAGATCGGCCGCTGTGGCGGTGACAAAGGGCAATGTGCGCCGGTCCGAAAAATCGTGAATAGCCCGCGCAATCAATGACTTACCGGTACCGCTTTCACCGGAAATCATCACCGACAGATCGGTGTTCATCACCCGCGCCACCAGCCGGTACAGCGCCTGCATCACCGGGGTCCGCCCGACCAACGGCAATTCGTCCGGGCGTTCACCGCTTTGATCCATGGGCTCGGGCTGCGACCGCTGTTTTTGTTCCAGCGCGCGGGCGGTGCGCTTCATCAGGTCCGGCAGGTCGAACGGTTTGGGCAGATAGTCATAGGCATCGGCCTCGGCCGCCTGAATCGCCGTCATGATCGTGTTCTGAGCCGAGATTACGATCACCGGCAAACCGGGCCGGTCCTGTGCGATTTTCGGAAGCATTTCCAAGCCATTACCGTCCGGCATTACTACGTCCGAGATCACCACGTCGCCCTTGCCTTCGCCCACCCAGCGCATCAGCGTCGTCAGCGAGGACGTGGCATGCACCTTGCACCCGGCGCGCGTCAGGGCCTGTGTCAGAACGGTACGGATTGTGCGGTCGTCATCCGCGACCAGAACTGTGCCATCCATCAGGTGCTCTCCTTCTCATCTTTGGTGTCTTCGCGCGGGGCGCGGCGCAGAGACAGCTTGAACACGGTACGTCCGGGCACCGATTCCGCCGAAATCCAGCCGTCATGGTCCGAGACGATCTTGCTGACCAGCGCCAGACCAAGCCCGGTTCCGTTATCCCTGCCCGAGACAAAGGGATCGAAAATGTCGCTGCGGATATTGTCCGGCAGCCCCGGCCCGTCGTCGATGATTTCGATCTGCAACGGCAGGGAATGCCCCGAGCCGTCGCTGCGGCGCAGGCGGAACGAATGTTCGAAATAGGTGCGCAGGCGGATCGTGCCGCCCTCGGCCCCTGCGGCCTCGGACGCGTTTCTGAGCAGGTTCAGCACCACCTGCAGGAACTGGTCCGGGTCCCCATAGGCCAGCGGCAGCGAGGGGTCATAATCCTCGATAATGGTCATATCCGCTCCGAATCCCAAAAGCGCCGACCGGCGGGCGCGGTCCAGAACGTCGTGGATGTTGACCGGCTTGAAATCGGGCTGCTGCAGGTTCCCGAATTGCTCGACCTGCTCCAGCAGTTTCACAATCCGGCGACTCTCGGCGACAATAAGGTCTGTTAATTCAAGGTCTTGCTTGGGGATATTCATGCTAAGCAGCTGCGCCGCGCCCGTGATGCCGGCCAGCGGGTTCTTGATTTCATGCGCCAGCATCTCGGCCATGCCGATGGCCGATTGCGCAGCGGATTTAACCGTATTGCCGCGCGTCATCCGCCCGGCCAGTTCGCGCGGCGAGATGATCATGATCATCGATCCGGGGTGTCCGACCAGCGGCGCAATCTGCAGCGCGCATTGCAGCGGCGCGCGATTGCCCGATCCGGCGTCCACGTCGTTCACGAACAACGGCGTCCCGTGTTGGCGCGCGCGCAGAAAGGCCTCTTCCAGCGGGGCATCCACCGCGATCTGATCCCAGACCGGGTGACCGATGACGGACTTGCGGGACGCGTTCAAAAACCCCTCGCCCGAGGAATTGACGTCGGCGATCCGGTCATCCTCGTCGATGATGAAGGCAGGAACCGGAAGCGAGTTCCAGATGCTTTGATCCGAAGTCATGCTGCCACCTCTGCCGTGCCGCTCAGCGCATCGCCCAGCAGGCGCAGCACCTCATCCGTATCGCGCGAGGTCAGAACGGCGCGGTGCAGGGGTGCGGGCGTGCCTGCCTCGTCCATGTACCAACCCAGATGCTTTCGGGCGACGCGCAGGCCCAGAGCGGTGCCGTAAAATTCCAGCATCGCCTGATAATGCGCGCGCACCATGTCAACCAGTGCCGCGCCCGAGGGGATTTGCGGTGCATCCAAACCATAAAGTCCATGACATATCTGCGCCAAAAGCCAGGGCTTTCCCTGCGCGCCCCGGCCCACCATCACCCCGTCGGCCCCGGATTGCGCCAATGCCGTGCGTGCCGCGTTGGTGTCAACAATATCGCCATTTGCGATCACCGGGATCGAGACCGCATCCTTCACCGCCCGGATCGCCGCCCAATCGGCGCGGCCCTTGTAGAACTGGCACCGCGTGCGTCCGTGGATCGTAACCATGCGAATGCCGGCATCCTGCGCCCGCCGCGCCACGTCAGGCGCGTTCAGCAGGGTGTCATCCCATCCCAGCCGGGTTTTCAGCGTCACCGGCACGTCGACCGCTGCAACGACGGCCTCGATCAGCGTCAGCGCGTGATCCGGCGTTTTCAGCAGCGCCGAGCCGGAATAGCCGTTTGTGACCTTCTTGGCTGGGCAGCCCATGTTGATATCGATCACCCGTGCGCCCCGGTCCGCGACCTGTCGCGCGGCCTCGGCCATCCAATGCGCCTCGCGCCCTGCAAGTTGCACGGCGGTGTTTTCCACATCCGCCGACAGTTCCGCGCGTTCGCGCACGCCGGGCTTGGCCTGCACCATCTCCTGGCTGGCGACCATCTCGCTCACCACCATGCCCGCGCCAAAGCGCATCACCAGATCACGGAATGGGCGATCCGTGATTCCGGCCATCGGGGCCAGCAGCACCGGCGGGTTCAGGGCCTTGTCGGCAAGATGCAGGGTCAATGTGCTTAATCCTTGGGCATTTGAGCGTTTGATATCGAATTCCCGGCATATGAACAAGAAAATGGCGGCCCACAAGCCCGCAAAATCATCATGTGCATAATTATTAAGCAGATTGACGCGGGTGATTGCCTCTGCATTCACCTCACCCTAAACAATGCGTGCAAACAGGAGCGTCCGACCCATGACAACCGCCGCCATCATTGTCGCCGCAGGACGCGGATTGCGCGCTGGCGGGGGGACGCCGAAACAATGGCGGGCGCTGGGTGGACGCCGGGTGGCGGACTGGACCATCGACAGGTTCCGGGATCGGGTGAATCACATCGCTTTGGTGCTGTCCCCGGACGACGCGGAAGCCTGGGCCGAGTTTCAGGACACAGACCTGATCCTTGCCCCCGGCGGCAGTGACCGGGCCGGGTCGGTGCGGCAGGGGTTAGAGGCGCTGAAGAGCCATGGCGTGACAAAGGTTCTGATCCACGACGTCGCCCGCCCCTGCATCACCCCCCGCATCATTCAGGATGTTCTGACCGCGCTTGATACGCACCCCGCCGCCGCACCGGGACTGTCCGTAACCGATGCGCTCTGGACCGGGGATGAGCAGCGTGTCACCGGCACGCAGGACCGAACCGGCCTGTTCGCCGCGCAGACACCGCAGGGATTTCACTATGACGCCATCGTCGCGGCCCATGCCAGCCATGCCGGAGGGGCCGCCGACGACGTCGAAGTCGCGCGTGCCGCCGGAATGGATGTGGCTATCGTGCCGGGCGACGCCGACAATATCAAAATCACCCGCCCCGAGGATTTTGCCCGGGCGGAACGCATAATGGGAACGGATATGGATGTAAGGCTGGGCAATGGGTATGACGTGCACCGTTTCGGCGATGGGGATCACGTGATCCTGTGCGGCGTGAAAGTGCCTCATGCCCGAGGGTTGCAGGGGCATTCGGACGCCGATGTGGGCATGCACGCCGTGACGGATGCGATCTACGGGGCGCTGGCGCAGGGCGATATCGGCCAGCATTTCCCGCCCTCGGACCCGCAATGGAAGGGCGCGGCCAGCGAGATTTTCCTGCGCCACGCGGTCGAACTGGCCGGGCAGATGGGATACCGGATTTCGAACGCCGACTGCACTCTGGTCTGCGAATACCCCAAGATCGGGCCGCATGCGCAGGCCATGCGGGCCGAGATGGCACGGATCATGGGGCTGCGCGCCGATCAGGTCTCAGTCAAGGCGACCACGTCCGAACGTCTGGGCTTTACCGGGCGCAGCGAAGGGATCGCCGCGCTGGCCACCGCCTGTCTGGTGAAGGCATGAGCGCGGCGCGCCTGATCAGCACCGTTTGCGGCGTGGGCTATCTGCGCCCGGCGCCGGGAACATGGGGCTCGCTGGCGGCGCTGCCGCTGGCGTGGGTTCTGCATATGCTGGGCGGCTTCCCTCTGCTGGCCGTGGCAACCGTTGCCGTGTTCTGCGGCGGGCTCTGGGCCACCCGCGTGATGACCGAGGGGCAGGACAACCACGACCCGTCAGAAATCGTCATCGACGAGGTCGCCGGTCAGTTCGTTGCGATCTGGGCGGTCTCGTACCCGTCCTGGGCGCATGGGATCGAGATCACGGCGCTTTGGCCCGGCTGGCTGGCCGGGTTCATCCTGTTCCGCCTGTTCGACATCACCAAACCCGGCCCCGTTGGCTGGGCCGACCGGCGCAACGACGCGATGGGCGTGATGCTGGACGACGTGATCGCAGGTGTCTTCGCCGCAATCGGTGTCCTGATCCTTGCAGGCATCGCGCATGGAGTGATGGGCCTATGAACGTCCCCGCCCTGCTGGACCGCGCCAAGGCGCAGGGCGTGATGATCGCCACCGCCGAAAGCTGCACGGGCGGCATGGTCGCGGCTGCCTTGACGGATATCCCCGGCAGTTCCGCCGTGGTCGAACGTGGGTTTGTCACCTACACCAACACCGCCAAGCAAGAGATGTTGGGCGTGCGCGCCAGCACTCTGGACGCGCATGGCGCGGTGTCTGAAGAAGTTGCCAGCGAGATGGCCGAGGGCGCGCTGCGGCACTCCCAGGCGCAACTGGCGGTCTCGGTCACCGGGATCGCGGGACCGGGCGGGTCAAAGTTCAAGCCCGAAGGCCGGGTCTGTTTCGGGCTGGCTGCAAACGGCCAGACCACCCGGACCGAGACTGTGGAGTTCGGCGCATTGGGCCGCGACTCTGTCCGCCGTGCAGCGCGGGATCATGCGCTGGCATTGCTGAACGACGCCCTTTTGCGCTCAGCCTAATTTTTAGTCAAACATCCCCTCAGGGCGCAAATTTAAGCGTCACTTGCAAAAAAGCCGCCAAAACAGGCGGCGTATTCGGGGCTTGCCTCTTTTTTCCGCACCCGCCTCCGCTTCTAACCCGGGGCCATACGCTCACCGCGCCGGATCGGGACCTGTGCCCATCCG
The DNA here is from genome assembly GCF_056541025.1 of Ruegeria sp. AK4. Taxonomy (NCBI): domain Bacteria; kingdom Pseudomonadati; phylum Pseudomonadota; class Alphaproteobacteria; order Rhodobacterales; family Roseobacteraceae; genus Ruegeria; species Ruegeria sp. AK4. The sequence continues at coordinate 72,569 of NZ_JBQFXS010000008.1, read as the reverse complement.
GCGCAATCGTAAGAAGAGAGGAGACCGGCCCATGAACGGAGCCGATACAGCCTGGATCATCGTTGCCACCGCACTGGTCCTGTTCATGACATTGCCGGGGCTTGCCCTGTTCTATGGCGGCCTTGTGCGTGCGCGAAATGTGCTCAGCGTGTTCATGCATTGCTTTTCGATTGCCTGTTTGATGAGCATTCTGTGGCTGGTCGCGGGCTATTCCATCGCGTTCGGCGATGGCGGGTCAGGCCTGTGGGGCGGTCTGGGCAAGGCCTTTCTGAACGGCGTGGATGCCGACAGCCTGTCGGGTACCCTTCCCGAGGTGCTGTTCTTTGCCTTCCAGATGACCTTCGCGATCATCACCCCGGCCCTGATCGTCGGAGCCTATGTCGAACGGGTCGGCTTTGGCTTTGTCCTGACCTTCTCGGCCCTGTGGATGCTGCTCTGCTATGCCCCGGTGGTGCATTGGATTTGGGGCGGAGGCATTCTGACCGATGGCGGCATTCTGGGTGAGATCGGCGTGCGCGATTTTGCCGGTGGCATCGTTGTGCATGAAACCGCCGGTCTGGCGGCGCTGATCATCGCCGTGATCCTGGGCCCGCGCCGCAACCGCACGACGCCGCCGCACAATCCCGGTTTTGTCATGGTCGGCGCGGCGATGCTGTGGGTCGGCTGGTTCGGCTTCAACGGCGGCTCGCAACTGGCCGCTGACGGGGGGGCCGCGATGGCGATGACGGTCACGCATATCTCTGCCGCGACGGCCTCGCTGACATGGGCGCTGTGGGAACGCATCCGGTTCGGCAAAGCATCGATGGTGGGTCTGGTGACGGGCACGATCGCTGGTCTGGCCTCGATCACCCCGGCTTCGGGCTTTGTCGGCCCGGTGCAGGCGCTGATCATCGGCGCCGTGGCCGGTGTGCTGTGTCAGGAGGCCGTGAACGTCATCCGCAACAAGCTGAACATCGACGATACGCTGGATGTCTTCGCCGTGCATGGCGTCGGCGGCATCTTCGGCACGCTGATGATTGCGCTGTTCGGCCTTGGCACATGGACCGCGCAGCTTGGCGGACTGGTGATCGTGGGTGTCTTTACGTCAGTTGTGACAATTGTACTGGTCAAGGTGGTTGCGCTGATCACCCCGCTTCGCGTAGACGCTGAGACCGAGACAAACGGGCTCGACCTGTCGGTACACGGGGAACGCGCCTACGATATGAGCAGCTGAGCCCACCTTGGCTGTTGTGCCCGCAAGGGCAAAGCGGACCTCGTACGAGGTCCGCTTTTCTTTTGCCCGCATCTCGACTCTGGCCCAAGGGTCGGGCTATCAGCCCGCGACACCCTTTCAGCCCAGAGGTTTGCACCATGATCCCCAGTTCCTTTCCCGACAGCACCGAAATCGCCCGCCTGACCGCACGGATGCTGCTGGAGATCAAGGCGGTACACTTCAATTCCCGCGAGCCCTTCACGCTGGCCAGCGGCCTGCCCAGCCCGACCTATATCGACTGCCGCAAGCTGATCTCGTACCCGCGCATCCGCTCGGCCCTGATGGATTTCCTGACGGTCACCGTGATGCGCGACGCGGGGTTCGAGGCGTTCGACAACATCGCCGGTGGTGAGACAGCAGGCATCCCCTTTGCCGCCATGGTCGCTGAACGGATGGCGCTGCCGATGACCTATGTGCGCAAGAAACCCAAAGGCTATGGCCGCAACGCCCGCATCGAAGGCGCGATGGGCGAAGGCGAACGTGTGTTGCTGGTCGAGGATCTGACCACCGATGGCGGCAGCAAACTGTCTTTCGTGGATGCGATCCGCGAAACCGGCGCGACCTGCGGGCATACGGCGGTGATCTTTTACTATGGCATTTTCCCCGAGACCGAAAAGACCCTGGGCGATCATGGCGTGAAGCTGCATTCGCTCTGCACCTGGTGGGATGTGCTGGCCGAGGCCAAGGCACAGAAAGCCTTTGATCAGGAGACACTTGACGGGGTTGAGGCCTTCCTGAACGACCCGCGCGGCTGGCAGGAAGCGCATAAATCGTGATTTCCGGCCTGTGGGCAGGTTGTGGATTGTTGATATTCGAATCGGCTAATTGCCCGCGCATTTAGTCGAAAACGGCAGCGATCACACCAAATGTTGCGGTAACGCCGCACTCGTGCAAAACTGGGCAGATGTTATCCCCATTCGGGTGGGCAGTTATCCCAAAGCGGCGGGCGGTTATCCCAAGTTACCCCCACTCATTTGCAGATAGCTTGCGCCGGGGTTTCGCGTGTAGAACCGCCAGACGGGCAGCGGGGACAAAATGAACGAGATAAGCAGTATCGAGCAGGCAGCGGCACAGATTCAGAATGCCGAAACAATGCCGCATTCCATTGAGGCCGAGCAGCAGCTTCTGGGCGCGATCTTAACCAACAACGACCTGTATGATCGGGTCGCCTCGATCATCGGGGCCGAGCATTTCTATGACCCGGTTCACGCCCGCATCTACGAGGTCGCGGCCGCACGCATTGCCAAGAATGCGCTGGCCTCGCCGGTGACGCTGAAATCCTTCATGGCCGAGGACGACGGCCTGAAGGAACTGGGTGGCCCGGCCTATCTGGTCAAACTGGCCGGCGCATCGATCAGCGCCTTTGCGGTGCATGACTACGCCCAGATGATCTATGACCTCGCCATCCGGCGTGAGTTGATCCGTCTGGGGCGCGATATCTCGGACAAGGCGGCGCGCGTCGAGGTTTCCAGCGAACCCAAGGAGCAGATCGTCGAGGCCGAGCAACAGCTTTACCAGTTATCCGAGCAGGGCCAGACCGAACAGGGGTTTCAATCCTTCCTCAAGGCGGTCACAGAAGCCGTCAACGTCACCAACGAAGCGTACCAGCGCGGTGGTGGCATGGCGGGGATTTCCACCGGTCTGGCCGATTTGGACAAGCAGTTGGGGGGCCTGCACCCGTCTGACCTGATCATTCTGGCGGGGCGTCCGTCGATGGGTAAAACCTCGCTCGCGACCAACGTGGCGTTCAACGTGGCCAAGGCCTATAAGCGCGGCACCAAACCCGACGGGACCGAAGGCGCAATTGATGGCGGCGTGGTCGGCTTTTTCTCGCTTGAGATGAGCGCCGAGCAATTGGCAGGCCGGGTTCTGGCCGAAGCCTCTGAGATTTCGTCTCACAAAATCCGTCAGGGCGACATGACCGAGTCCGAGTTCCGCCGCTTTGTGGATGCGGCCAAGGAACTCGAAGCTTGCCCGCTGTTCATCGACGACACCCCCGCCCTGCCGATTTCTCAGTTGGCCGCCCGCGCGCGGCGGTTGAAGCGGACGCACGGGCTGGACCTGCTGGTGATCGACTATCTGCAGCTGTGCCGTGGCATGGCCGACAACCGCGTCAACGAAATCGCCGAGATTTCGATGGGCATGAAAGCCATCGCCAAGGAATTGAACATTCCCGTCATCGCCCTGTCTCAGCTCAGCCGTCAGGTCGAAAGCCGCGACGACAAGCGGCCACAGCTTTCTGACCTGCGGGAATCCGGCTCGATCGAACAGGACGCCGACGTGGTGATGTTCGTCTTCCGCGAGGAATACTACAAAGAACGCGAAAAGCCCGGCGATCACGAGTTGGAAAAGATGGAAGAGTGGAAGCAGGCCATGGAACGCCTGCATGGCAAGGCCGAGGTCATTGTCGGCAAGCAGCGCCACGGCCCCATCGGCACAGTTGAACTCAGCTTCGAGGCCCAGTTCACCCGCTTCGGCAATCTGGTCAAGCCGTGGCAGCAGGACGGGCAGATCGAAGGGTATTGATCGCCCGTTTACGTCCAATTTACCGGAATCCAACGTAATTTTGGTGTGCAGCCTATAGTGTGGTAGACTGCGTCAAAACCTGAGGTTGAACCCGGTCGGGGCTCTGAGCATTTGATGGCTATCATCTCGGAAATACGCTACCGAAACGGCCCTAACTTTCCGCCGAGCGGGGATTTCATCGAAATCCGCGTGCCGACAGGTACAGATGTGTCTAACCTGACTGTCGGGGTTTACAACCAGAACGGCACGCTGCGCAGTTCGACTGCGGTCGATACCGCGCCGATGACCACCGTTGGCGGCTTCGATTACTACGTGGTCTCGGCCCGGATCAATCGGTTCGGTGCTGTGTCGCTGGATGACAACGGATCTGTCTTGAGCTTTGTCTCATTCGATACGCAGGTCACGGCCACCCAAGGCCCGGCCAATGGCCTGACGTCAACGCAGGTCGGGTCAAACGGAACGGACGACACTGCTTCTCTGACCTCGAAAGACGGGGTCAATTTTGTCGAAAATCCCAACCCAAACCCCGGCGCGCCGTGCTTCACCTCGGGCACGCGCATCACCACGGCCAAGGGTGAGGTTGCGGTAGAACATCTGAGACCGGGCGACAGGGTCCTGACGCTGGATGGCGGGTATCAGCCCCTCCGGATGATCCTGTCCCGCCCTTTGCGGCTGTCCGAGTTGATCAAGACGCCGGAACTGTATCCGGTGCGGGTCGTTTCGGGTGCCTTGGGTCAGGGACTGCCGCAGCGAGACCTGCTGGTGTCCCGGCAGCACCGGATGCTTGTCCGCTCTGCCATCCCGCAGCGGATGTTCGGCACGCGGTCCGTTCTGATCTCGGCGATCCGCCTGACCGGGTTGCCGGGGATTTATGTCGACCAGGACATTGCCACGATCACCTATCACCACCTTGTTTTTGACCGCCATGTCGTCCTGTTTGCCGAAGGGGCGCCCAGCGAAAGCCTGTTTGCCGGTCCGCAGGCGCTGCAAGCGATGACGGTCGAGGCCCGGGCGGAGCTGATGCTGCTATTCCCCGAACTGGCAGATGCCGATCAATTGGAATCCGCCTGTTTCATCCCAAGCGGCCGCCGGCAGAAACAGCTTGTGGCGCGCCACAGCCGGAACAACAAACCCCTGCTGGATCAGCGCGCGGCAGATTAGAGCGTTGCGCTGCGTGCAGAACTGAAAGGTGAACGATACGTCGGTCGCTTGCCGTTTGATACTCAGCACCGGACAATCCACGCGCAGTTGCCCTTGCGTCAGGTTTTAAGCGCCTGCTTCCCCGACTGTACTAAACTCTGCGCACATCCAGCCGGAAGCTGCCTATGTCGCACAAAACTCATGCAGAATTGGCCGAAACCCTCTTGACCTGCCGCAATCCGATGTCATGAACAGGCCCATGAGTACCGCACATTTAACGATCAATCTTCAGGCCGTCGCCAGCAACTGGCGGGCGCTGGATGCAAAGACGGAAGTCGAAACCGGTGCCGTGGTCAAGGCCGATGGCTATGGGCTGGGCGCGGGACCGGTGGCAAGCGCGCTGGCCGAGGAAGGCGTGCGCAAGTTCTTTGTCGCCGTCGCCGAAGAAGGGGCCGCCGTGCGCGAGGCTGTTGGCCCCGGCCCGATGGTCTGCATCTTTTCCGGGCATATGGAAGGCGACACCGATCTGTTGCGCGCGCATGACCTGACGCCGCTGATCAACGCACCCGAACAGTTTCAGCGCCACGTCGACGCCCTGCCCGACCACGCCTTTGGCATCCAGCTTGACAGCGGCATGAACCGTCTGGGGCTGGAACCCCATGACTGGGCCGAACTCCGGCCACGGGCCGAGGCGCTGAACCCGGTCGTCGTGATGTCGCATCTGGCCTGCGCGGATGATCCCGATCATCCGATGAACCGCCAGCAACTGAACACCTTCCGGCAGATGACCGACGGCGTCGCTGCGCCACGGTCTCTGGCAGCGACCGGCGGCATCCTTCTGGGCCCCGAGTTCCACTTTGATTTCTGTCGCCCCGGCGTGGGGCTGTTTGGCGGTATGCCGTTCGAGGGGGCCAAACCTGTGGTCACTGTTGACCTGCCCGTCATTCAGGTTCGCGCGGTAGAGGTTGGTGAGACCGTTGGCTATGGCAACACCTGGACCGCACGCCGCCCCTCGCGCATCGCGACGGTGGCTGCGGGTTACGCGGACGGGCTGCATCGCGCGATTGGCGGCGGCATCGACGCCTTCGCCGGAAGCCAGCCCTGCCCGGTGGTGGGCCGCATCTCGATGGACCTGATCACGGTTGACGTGACCGACCTGCCGCAAGACCCCGAACGCCTGCGCATTCTGAACGGCCATCAGACCGTCGATGATCTGGCCGAGGCCGCGGGCACCATCGGATACGAAATCCTGACCTCTCTGGGCAGCCGGTTTTCCAGGGGATACGTGGAATGAACCCCTTGGCCGTGCTGGGCGGGCTGGGTCGCGCTGTTCTGAACATCATGGCCGCTTTCGGACGCGTGGCCCTGTTCTCGCTGGACGCGGTGTCCCATATCTTCCGCCCGCCATTCTACCCGCGTGAATTCGGCATCGCCCTTTTGAATATCGGCTGGCTGTCCCTGCCCGTAGTCGGCCTGACCGCCATCTTCACCGGCGGCGCGCTGGCGCTGCAAATCTACGCCGGCGGCGCGCGCTTCAATGCCGAGGCCGTGGTGCCTCAGATCGTCGCCATCGGCATGGTGCGCGAGCTTGGCCCGGTGCTCGTCGGCCTGATGATCGCCGCCCGGGTGACCTCATCCATCGCGGCCGAGATCGCCACGATGAAAGTGACCGAACAGATCGACGCACTGGTCACGCTGTCCACGCATCCGATGAAATACCTGACCGCCCCACGCGTGCTGGCCGCTTTGATCACCGTGCCCGCGCTGGTCGCGGTCGGAGACGTCATCGGCATCGCAGGCGGCTATACCGTCGCCACCCAAAATCTGGGCTTCAACCCGGCGGCTTATCTGAAAAACACCGTCGATTTCCTTGAAACGCGCGACATCGTCTCGTCGCTGGTCAAAGGGGCTGCCTTTGGCGTGATCGCCGCCATCATGGGCTGCTATTACGGCATGTCCTCAGGCCGAGGCGCGCAGGGCGTGGGCCGGGCCACCAAAGGCTCGGTCGAGGCTGCTGCCGTGCTGATCCTCGCCGCCAATTTTGTCCTTACAGGGGTGTTCTTCTCGCTATGATCCGGATGGAGAACGTACATAAGGCCTTTGACGAAAACCACGTCCTGCAGGGCCTGAACCTTGAGATCCCCAAGGGCACCTCGATGGTTATCATCGGCGGCTCGGGTACGGGCAAATCGGTGGCGCTGAAGTGCATTCTCGGCCTGATCAAGCCCGACAGCGGCATGATCTATGTGGACGGCAAAGACGCATCCAAAGGCGACCGCGACGCCTTTCTGGCCCGGTTCGGGATGCTGTTTCAGGGCGCGGCGCTGTTTGATTCACTGCCCGTCTGGCAAAACGTGGCCTTCCGCCTGCTGCGCGGCCCGCTGAAACGCCCGCCGGAATACGCCCGCGAAATCGCCATTGAAAAGCTGCGCCGCGTTGGCCTGAAATCTAACGTCGCCGACCGCTTCCCTTCGGAGCTGTCCGGCGGGATGCAAAAACGCGTGGGCCTTGCCCGCGCCATCGCCGCCGAGCCCGAGATTATCTTTTTCGACGAACCCACCACGGGTCTGGACCCGATCATGTCCGGCGTCATCAACGACCTGATCCGCGAAATCGTGACCGAGATGGGCGCCACCGCGATGACCATCACCCACGACATGAGCTCGGTCCGCGCGATTGCCGACAACGTGGCGATGCTGCATGACGGGGTGATCCAGTGGACCGGACCTGTGGGGCAGATGGATACCTCGGGCGATCCGTATCTGGAGCAGTTTATCAGCGGAAGCGCGGAAGGGCCGATTGAGGCGGTTCGGTGAGTGGTGGGTTGGCACTCCTGAATCTTTCAATCCACGTAATGGATATCGGCCTCAGCTATGCCCCGGCAGTGGTCATCGCCACATCCGGCATCCTTCCCGGATTTGGGAAGTCTTTGATTTCAAAAACCAAGTATGCACAAGCGCAAGCACTCATTCGCCGACAACAATTCGGCTGTGGTGCCGGTGAAGTGCCCAATGACGAAGCAAAGCCCATACATTTTATATTGGTGGTTCCGCTCACAATTCTGCTTATTGTGGCTGCCTACTATGCACTAAATTGGGTGGGAAATGCTCAAATACCAGCGCTCAACATTGCTATCGGATTGCTACTTTTCTCTTTGGGACTTTTCATTCGCAAACAATTTTTGAGCGATTGGGAGGGTTCACCGAGAAAATTGGATTTTGCTTGTCTGTTAATTGGTATGTTCTTTTATTTTTAACCGAATATGAAGCCATGACCCTCCGCCTCGCCACCCTCTCGCTGCTAATCCTCTACCCCATCGCATGGTTCGCGCCGCTGATGCGCGCAGGCCTCCTGCCGATCTTCGGCCTCAGCGAAATCAGCGTTATCACTGGCCTGCAGTCCTTGTGGAAGTCCGACATCTTCCTCGCGCTGGTCGTAACCGTCTTCGCCCTCGTTGCGCCCTTTGTCAAAACCATCGGCACCGCCCTGATCCAGTGGAACCTGCTGGACCCGCGCGTCCAGCCCGCGCTGAACATCCTCGGCAAGCTGGCGATGGCCGATATTTTCCTGATCGCGCTCTACATCACGCTGGCCAAGGGAATTTCCTACGCGACCATTGAAACCGCCTGGGGGCTATACCTGTTTACCGGCTGCATTCTGGCCTCGCTTGCCGTGGGCCATATTACAGAGATGACATTCGGATCACGAAAACCTCAGACCTGATTGATTGAAAACAAAATTCTGAGTATCATTTAGATATTTCGAGCAGCAACGTGTTTGTAGTTCACGGGTCCTAAGCGGATCGCATCGTGCTTTTTGATCGTCCGCTTTGACCCGGTTTTGTATCGGTTAAGGAAGGAGATCGACAATCATGGCCGCCCTTCACTCTGTCACATTGCAATTCCAGAATGTCTTTTTGAAACTTACTTTTTTCCTGATCTGCACGGTTGCTTTATTCGCGGTCGCATCCACTCTGCTCTCTGCCTTCGGCATCCTTCCCTGGCTGTCCATGCACGCCGGATTGGGCGGGGGTGAGGTCATTGATGCGGGCCTCTACATCCAGATCGGCCTGACCGCGCTGATCATGATGCTGGCCTTCTACCTGCCCGCAAACGCCCGCATGATGGCGCTGGAACGGACGCACCGCAATTTCTCGCTCAACATGCAGGACGTGGCCGGGGCCTATCAGCTTGCTCATGCCGCCGACCGCAGCGGCGCGTTCGCGCTGTCTTCCGAGTTTGACGCGGTCAAGGAACGCATGGCCTTTCTGCGCGATCATCCCGATCTGCAGGGGCTCGAGCCGCAGGTGCTGGAACTGGCCGCGCAGATGAGCCAGATCAGCCAGGAACTGGCCGATACCTATGGCGACGCCAAGGTCGACCGCGCCCGCACCTTCCTGAAACAGCGGCAGGAAGAGATTGAGCAATTCCAGCACCGGATCGAAGAAGCTCAGGTCATCCAGCACGAGTTGCGCCAATGGACCCGCGATATCGAGATCGAGGAATCCATCGCCAAATCTCAACTGGCGCGCCTGCGGGATGAGCTGTTCGACCTGCTGCCCGAACTGTCGGCGCAACTGCAATCCGCGCCCGATGGCAAAGATCCCACCGCCTCGAGCGTGGTTGCCATGACCCCGCCGCGCGCGGCCGAATAACCACCCACCCCGGCGCGCAAGCGCCTGCCGCGGAGGATGGCCCGCAGGGCCTGAGACCGCGGCACGCCGCCGGCGGAGATGAATGCCCGCAAGGGCTTGAAGAACCGTCCATCCTCGGGCACGAATTGCGCCATGGCAAAGACGACTTCTTTCTCCTGCTCGGCCTGTGGCGCAACGCATACCCTGTGGTCCGGGCGCTGCGACGCCTGCGGCGAGTGGAACACCATTGTTCAGGACGTGCCGCTTTCGGCTGGCCCGGCCAAAAAATCCCTCGGCGGCAAGCGGGGCCAGCCCATCGCACTCACGGACCTGTCGACCGAGGAAACACCCCCGCCCCGCACCCTCTGCGGGGTCGAGGAATTGGATCGCGTGCTGGGCGGCGGCCTTGTCCCCGCCTCGGCCCTGTTGGTGGGCGGAGACCCCGGCATCGGCAAATCCACCCTTCTGCTGCAGGCCGCCGCCCGGTTCGCGCGCGCCGGTGTGAAAACGGTTTACGTGTCGGGCGAAGAAGCCAGCGCGCAGGTCCGCATGCGTGCCCGCCGTCTGGGGCTGGAGGACGCACCGGTGCATCTTGCGGCCGAGACCAACCTGCGGGACATCCTGACCACGCTCGAGGCTGAAAAGCCCGGCCTTGCCATTATCGACTCGATCCAGACCATGTGGGCCGACAACGTGGACAGCGCGCCGGGCTCGGTGTCACAAGTCCGGGCCGCAGCGCATGAATTGACCACGTTTGCGAAACGACACGGCGTCTCGATCATCATGGTCGGCCATGTCACCAAGGAAGGCCAGATCGCGGGCCCCCGTGTGGTCGAACATATGGTCGATACCGTGCTCTATTTCGAAGGCGAACGCGGGCATCAGTTCCGCATCCTGCGCGCCGTCAAGAACCGCTTTGGCCCGGCGGATGAGATCGGGGTGTTCGAAATGACGGGCAAGGGGCTGGCACAGGTCACCAACCCCTCGGCCCTATTCCTGTCGGAACGCGGCACGCCCAGCCCCGGTTCAGCCGTGTTTGCAGGTATCGAAGGAACCCGCCCCGTGCTGGTTGAATTGCAGGCACTGGTGGCCCCCTCGCCCCATTCGCAACCGCGCCGAACGGTTGTCGGCTGGGACAGCGGGCGGCTTGCGATGATCCTCGCGGTGCTCGAAGCGCGGTGTGGAATCCCCTTTGCGGGCCTCGATGTCTATCTGAACGTCGCCGGTGGGCTGAAAGTCAGCGAACCCGCCGCCGACCTCGCCGTGGCCGCCGCATTGCTCAGCGCGCGCGAGGATACCGCCCTGCCCGCCGACACCGTCGTTTTCGGAGAAATCTCGCTATCCGGGGCACTTAGACCGGCCCCGCAGACCGAAAACAGGTTGAAAGAAGCACAAAAACTTGGTTTCACAGCGGCAATTGCTCCGGCAGGTGGCAAAACCGGCACTGTGGCAGGTCTGACACTCACCCGACCCTCTGATTTGGTTGGGTTTGTTGGCGAAACCTTCGGAGCAGGTTAAAGTCGCGACCCGAGGGGCAGCAAAAAGAACAGGCGAGGGCCATGGAAGGTTTTACAATTATTGACGGGGTTGTGGCCCTGATCATCGTGCTGTCAGGCATTTTGGCCTATTCGCGCGGTTTCATGCGCGAGGTTCTGGCCATCGCAGGCTGGGTTGCCGCTGCCATTCTGGCCTTTATCTTCGCGCCGCAAGCGGTGCCGCTGGTCAAAGAGATACCGGTTGTCGGGGATTTCCTGCGCGACAGTTGCGAATTGTCGGTCATCACCGGGTTTGCCGCTGTCTTCGCGATTGCGCTGATCGTCGTCAGCATTTTCACGCCGCTGTTTTCATCGCTGGTGCAGCGTTCGGCACTGGGTGGGCTGGATCAGGCGCTCGGCTTTTTCTTCGGCATCGCCCGCGGCATCCTGCTTGTCGCGATTGCCTTCTTCGTCTACGACACGGTCATGACCGGCCAGTCCTACACGATTGTGGACGAAAGTCGCTCGGCCAAAGTGTTCGAACAGTTCAGCGACAAGATCGAAGAGCAGAACCCCGAAGAGGCTCTGGGCTGGGTCACCGCGCAATATGAGGAACTGGTGGCAAGCTGCACAGCGGGCGCAAACCAGTAACCGCCCCCAGCATCCACGCGAACAAAAGCCCGGATCGATCCGGGCTTTTTCATTTCGGGTCAGACAAACCCCTCACCACCGCAAACGGTACAGCGGATGCTTTTGAGCCCGAAGCACCCGTCGCACCGGCTGAACACCGGCTTGCCGTAGATGTCCCGGCTTTTGATGACCTCACCCGCGCCGTTGCAGATCTGACAGGGCGCGCGCCCCTGCCCCCGGCAGCGATGGCACCGTCGCTTGACCGGCTCTTGCTTCTTTGATGGCGGCTTATTCTGCCACATGCGCATCCGTTTCCTGCACCCGCGGCCGGTCGATATGACCGAACCAGCGACATGACAGCACATAAGACGGCGCTTGTCATCCATCCCGACCGGTAACAGGGTTGGCAGAAATACCACCTGCGGCAAAACGTGAGTATGATCCTTTGATGACAGCCGCGCGAATAGGCATTATGTGAGGGCCAAACCGCCACGGAATCGGAGCTGCCGATCTTGTTCTTTCTGTTCTCATGCGCGCTCGCCGCAATGATGACCGCCCTTTTGGCGTCAGGAACAGCAGCCAATCGCACGGCGCGGACCGCGCGGGAATTCCGAATGCCTGTCAAACTCAGCGTCAGAACGCCACAGAAATTGGAGCCCGTACATGTGTGGGATTTTGGGGATCGCAAACCGGACACATGATGTCTTTGCGGAAATCTATGACGGGCTGCTGATGTTGCAGCACCGGGGTCAGGACGCCTCGGGGATTGTTACCTACAACGGCGAGTTTCTCCGTGAAAAAAAGGCCAATGGTCTGGTCAAGGATGTCTTCAATGCCGGAGACGCGGAAACCCTGCTGGGCCGGGTCGGCATGGGCCATGTGCGTTATCCGACCGCAGGATCGCTCAGCGCGGCCGAAGCGCAGCCGTTTTTCGTAAACGCGCCCTATGGCATCTATCTGGTTCACAACGGCAACATCACCAATACCGAAGAGCAGCGCGAGAAAGTCACGGCCAAATACAGCCGGCATCTGCGGACAACCTCGGATTCCGAGGTTCTGCTGAACGTCCTGGCCGACAAGGTTGCCGACGCGATCAAGGTCAACGGCAACGCTGATCCGATCCGCAACATCTTTGCCGGTGTGAAGATGACGATGGAACGGATTCAAGGGGCCTATTCAGTGATCTGTCTGGTTGCGGGTGTCGGCATGCTGGCTTTCCGCGACCCCTATGGCATTCGCCCGCTTTCGGTGGCCAAACGCGAGGCACCGGGTGACGGCGACGATTATGCCTTTGCCTCCGAGGACATAGCCTTTGGCATCAACGGTTTCGACAAGCTGCGCGACCTGCACCCGGGCGAGGCGATCCTGATCGATCTGGACGGCAATATGCACGAGTTCCAGGCCGTCGAGGGCAAGCTGACCCCCTGTATCTTTGAATATGTCTATCTGGCGCGCCCGGATTCGCTGCTGGATGGCGTGTCGGTCTACAAGACCCAGATGCGGATGGGTCAGACGCTGGCCAAGCAGATACAGGACTCGGGGCTGGAGATCGACCGGATCATTCCGGTTCCCGACAGCGCCCGCCCGGTCGCGCTCGAGGCTGCCAAGATCACCGGCATCCCCTATCGCGAAGGTCTGGTCAAGAACCGCTATGTCGGGCGGACCTTCATCATGCCCGGTCAGGAAGAGCGGCAAAAATCCGTGCGGCGCAAACTGAACGCGGTTCCGCTGGAGTTCAAAGGCCACAATGTCCTGCTGATCGACGACTCGATCGTGCGCGGCAACACGATCAAAAAGATCGTACAGATGTGTCGCGAGGCCGGCGCAAAGAAGGTCTATATAGCAAGCGCCTCACCGCCGGTGAAATATCCCAACGTCTATGGCATCGACATGCCCACCAAGCATGAGCTGATCGCCAACGGCAAGGAAATCGAGGAAATCCGGCAGGAACTGGGGGCCGACGCGTTGTTCTATCAGCATCTCGACGATCTGATCTGGGCCGCCAAGGAAGGCAATCCGGATATCGAGGCCTTCGATTGTTCCTGTTTCGACGGGAACTACATCACCGGCAGCGTCAGCGAGGATTATCTGGACAGTCTGGAAAACAGCAGCCGGGTCAGCAAAAAGAAAAGAGATATGCAGGTCGTCGGTGGGTCCTGGAACGCGGCCAAACTGGCCTCGGGCTGACACTGTTTGATCCCTGAGTGTAAGCGCGAATCGTTGTCTGTTCGGCGGGTTTGATCGATTGCTTTTGTGGGGGCCGTTGTGCCCTCTGCCACAAGCCAATGGGTGGATTCCCGCCACAACCCAGTGATGAACCCGCCGCAATTGCAACGGCTTCGTCAGACCCGCGTTGCGCGCCAGAATGATGCGCGCCTTGCCGCCTTCCGCTCGGCATAAGGCTTTGCTATCCGGCGCGCCACTGCCACTCACTCGATTAGGGGGTCCGGGCCAGACCCGATCCACGGAACATGTCAAACGCCACCGTCAAAAGCGCGGCCACGCAGAAGGGCGCGCTGAAGAAGAACTCTGTCTCGGTTCTGGGGATCTTCGGTCCCAAAGCGGACCTGCACGCGCTGATGCGCATGTCCTCGGGGCGCGTGAAAAAGGTCAAAACCGGCAGCCGCGTCGCCTCGGGCCAGATCGTGGCCATCGATGAGGAAGGCGTCATGCTGCGACAAAGCGGCCAGACCGTGCGGATCGCCATTCCCGGCAGCTAATCGCGTCTTGACGCCTTGCGCGTAGGGGTTCAAACCGCCCCCATGACCGATCAGACCAAAATCGCCCTCATCACTGGGGCCTCTCGCGGGTTGGGCGCGGCGCTGGCCGAAGCGCTGGCACCCGAATACCACATCGTCGCCGTCGCCCGCACCACTGGCGGGCTTGAGGAACTGGACGACCGCATTCAGGCCAAAGGCGGGGCGGCCACGCTGGCCCCGATGGATATCGCGGACCCGAACGCCATGGCGACGCTGTGCCGTGGCATTCACGACCGCTGGGGCAAGGTCGATCTGTGGCTGCACACGGCGGTCCATACCTCGGCCCTGACACCTGCGCATTTTGTCGATCCCAAGGAATGGACCAAGGCGGTCAATATCAACGCTAATGCCACATCCGTTCTGATCCCATACATCGCGCCTTTGTTGGGCGAAGCAGGTCACGCGGTGTTCTTCGACGACCCCAAGGCGGGCGAGAAATTCTATGGCATCTACGGAGCGACCAAGGCCGCGCAGATGGCACTGGCGCGTAGCTGGCAGGCGGAAACCGAGCGCACCGGGCCGCGCGTTTCCATTCTAGAACCAGCACCTATGCCAACCGCCGTACGCGCGCGGTTCCATCCGGGCGAGGATCGTGAGGCCCTGACAAACACGGCGGATGAGGCGGCGCGGATAGTGGCGCTGTTGTAGGAATGGCCCTTTGGGCCATGCCTCCGGCGGGGATATTTTTTGGCCAGATGAAGTTCGGATCAGGCGATATGAGTGCCGTTGCGCCCGGCGAGGTCGACGAAGAATTGCCAGGCGACACGGCCTGAGCGCGCACCTCGGGTGGCCTGCCATTCGATGGCTTCGGCACGCAAGGTGTCAGGGTCGACGCTGACGCCGTATGCCGCGCAATAGCGGTCGATCATGGCAAGGTATTCGTCCTGATCGCAGGGGTGGAAGCCCAGCCACAGGCCGAACCGGTCGGACAGCGAGACTTTCTCCTCGACCGCCTCGGACGGGTTGATGGCACTGGAACGTTCGTTTTCGATCATGTCCCGCGGCATCAGGTGGCGGCGGTTCGAGGTCGCATAAAACACCACGTTTTCCGGGCGGCCTTCGATGCCGCCATCCAGCACCGCCTTGAGCGATTTGTAGTGCTGGTCGTCATGGCTGAACGACAGGTCATCGCAGAACAGGATGAACCGGTGCGGCGCGGCGCGCAGGTGGTTCAGCAGGCGCGCGACCGAGCCCATATCCTCGCGCTGCAACTCGACCAGCTTCAGTTCGGGATGGTCCGACTGCAGCGTGCCATGCACCGCCTTGACGAGGCTGGACTTGCCCATCCCCCGCGCGCCCCACAGCAGCGCGTTATTGGCCTTGAACCCGGCGGCAAAGCGGCGGGTGTTGTCCAGCAGCGTATCCCGCGACCGGTTGATGCCCACAAGCAGGTCCAGATCGACGCGATTGACTTGCGCGACCGGCTCCAGACGATCCGGCTCCACATGCCAGACAAAGGCTGAGGCCGCATTGAAATCGGGCGCTGCCAGAGGGGCCGGTGCCATCCGCTCCAACGCGTCGGCGATGCGGTTCAGGGCTTGGTCGTCCATTGGGGCCTCCGGCTCGTGTTTTGGCGTTCAAACCACGTTCCAACCGGCGCAACAAGGTCTGGCAACGAAAAAGGCGCGCCAGCTTGGGGCGCGCCTGATCCGATTTTCATGCCGTGTTATTTTTCGTCCTCGGCCTCTGCCATCAGGTCTTCATCCGCTTCGGCCTCGTCATCATAGTAGCCGTCGGCACGCAGCTGTTCCTCGCGCTTTTTCTCGACGCGGGCGACGAGGAAGATCGACACCTCGTAAAGCCCATAAACCACCACGAACAGGATGATCTGCGTGATCACATCCGGTGGCGTCACCAAAGCGGCCAGAACCAGAATGGCGACAACGGCGTATTTACGGACCGAGCCCAGCCCCTCGGCACTGACCAGCCCGGCCTTGCCCATCAACGTCAGAAGAACCGGCAGTTGGAAACACAGGCCAAAGGCCACGATGAACTTGATCGTCAGGTTCAGATATTCCTGCGCCGAGCCTTGGAACACCACGCTCAGCGGTGCGGATGCGGCCTCGTCCACCACCGCCTCGCCCTCGGCACCGAACTGCTGGAAGCCAAGAAAGAAGTCATAGGCCAGCGGCGTCACGACGTAGAAGGCAAAGCTGGCCCCCAACAGGAACATGAAGGGTGAGGCCAGCATGAAGGGCAGAAACGCGTTCTTCTCGGACTTGTAAAGTCCAGGCGCAACGAACCGCCACATCTGCATTCCGATATAGGGGAATGCCAGCATGAACCCGCCCAGCAGCGAGACCTTGATGGCGACAAAGAACCCTTCCTGCGGCGAGATGAAGATCAGCCCGCAATCCTGCCCACGTTCGCTGAGCACCGCGCACAGAGGCTGCGTCAGGAAGTTGAAGATCGGCGTGGCCACCGTGAAACAGATGATCATGCCGACCAGAAACGCCACGACGCTGTGGATCAACCGCGTGCGCAGCTCGGTCAGATGCTCGATCAATGGGGCCGAGGTATCCTCGATCTCGTCGGTTTTGCTCATGTCTTGTTCTCAGAGTTCAGCGCGGCTTCGGCCTCTTCGGCCTTGGCCAGCGCGTCAGCGGCTTCCTTGGCCTTGCGCTCGGCCGCGGCGCGGGCGGTCGTGGCCTGGATCTTCTTGGCCTGCTCGGCCCGTTCGGCGGCCAGCTTGCCGGTTTCGCTGTCGGGGTCGAACTTGGTCGGGTCAATGCTTTTGGCCATGTCCTGCGCCGCCTGTTTCACGCCATCCATGGCGCTGCCGACAGGGTTCGTCGCGGCATTCAGACCTTTCTTGATCTCGTTTACCCCGGCTTCGTCCGCCGCCTCGTTCATCGCAGTGGTGAACTCGCGCGCCATGCCGCGGGCCTTGCCGACAAAGCGTCCTACATTGCGAAACAGCACCGGCAGGTCCTTTGGCCCCACGACGATCAGAGCAACGATGCCGATGACCAGAAGCTCGGTCCAGCCCAGATCAAACATGGCCGATCAGACCTTGTCTTTCTCGGTTTCAGGCGTGACGTCCTTAGCCAGTTCCGATGCGTCCTGTTCAATCTCTTCCGAGCCGTCCTTGACGCCTTTCTTGAACGCCGTGATCCCCTTGCCGACTTCACCCATCAACGAGCTAATCTTGCCGCGGCCAAACAGCACCAGCACCACAACTGCGATCAGCAGAAGACCGGGAAGGCCAATATTGTTAAGCATGTCTCTTCTCCTCTTGAGTCGGCGCATCATGCGCCGGATGTCCGATTTGGTCCGTGTTTACGCCTCGAAACGCATCACCAAAAGGGCGACAGATCAAATCGGCCATCAAATTTGAACCGTTTGCGCTTTTTCCAGGGGGTCGCTTTTTCCAACTGACAGGTTTATGTCAGTTGTAACGGGCTAGGACAATTCTATCGAAACCTGGTCAACGGAGACACAAATGACCCATGTTGCAGAAATCGTCACCTTCACACTGGCAGACGGCACCACACCGGAAGAGTTCGTGAAGCTCAGCCAGTCAACGGAAACGTTCGTCCGTTCTGCGCCCGGATTTGCCCACCGCCAACTGAGCCAGGGCGAGGATGGCCGCTGGACGGATTATGTCATCTGGACGGATATGAAGGCCGCGCAGGATGCCGCCGCGCAATTCCCGCAGCAGGAGTTTGCCGCCGCGCTTATGACCGCGATTGACCCGGCCAGCATCCAGATGCGCCACGAGAATGTGCTATGGAAATTGACCGCCTGATCGCGGCTCGGACGGCGTGACATGCGCCGCACGGATCGCCTGTTCGACATCATCCAGATCCTGCGCGACGGTAAACTGCACCGCGCGCAGGACATCGCGGACCGGCTGGAAGTGTCGGTCCGCACGATCTATCGCGACATGGATACACTGGTTGCCTCGGGTGTCCCGGTCGAGGGCGAACGCGGCGTCGGCTACATGGTGCGCGAGCAGATCACCCTGCCCCCGCTGAACCTGACGCCCGAAGAGCTCGAAGCGCTGAACCTCGGGATGGCCATCGTGGCCGAGGCTGCCGACCCCGACCTGAAAGCCGCCGCCGAGAGCCTGGCCGACAAGATCGACGCCGTGCTGCCGACGCAGGTCGTGGCCGAGGCGGATACATGGAAATTCGCCGTCTACCCCTTTGCAGATGTCGCCCGCGGACTGGCGCATATGGCCCCGATCCGCGCCGCCATCAAATCCCGCCAGAAACTGCGCCTGTCTTACCGCCGCATCGACGGCGTGCTCACCGAGCGGATCATCCGTCCCCTGCACATGGAATACTGGGGCCGCGTCTGGACTCTGACCGCATGGTGCGAACTACGTCAGGGCTTCCGCGTCTTCCGCATCGACCTGATCGAAGAGGTCACGCCCCTGCCCAAACTGTTTCAGGACGAACCCGGCAAACGCCTGAGCGACTACGACCCAAACACGTGATCCGCCCTTCATCTTTTCAAAAATACTCCCGCCGGAGGCATGGCCCGGAACGGGCCATTCAGGTCATTTCAAGTAAGGCTCCGGATCGACCGATTCAAACCCCTCGCGCACCTCGAAATGGACATAGGCATTGTCCCCACCCCGCAGTTGCGCCAGCTTTTGACCGCGCCGGACCCGGTCGCCTTTTTTGACCGTGATCTCTTCGACATTGGCATAGACGGTCAGCAGGTCGTTGTTGTGCTTGACCACGATGATCGGCACCTGATCCGCATCAGCGGTGATCGCTGCAACTGTCCCGGCCTCAGCCGCCTGAACGGCGGTTCCGGGCGAGGCTGCGATGTCGATCCCTTCGTTCTTGCCCTTGTCATAGGTCCGAATGATCCGCCCCGTCACCGGCAGCGACAGCGCCGAGGATCTGGAATTGCTCGGCGCTTCGGCCGTCACATCCGGGGGGTCGGCCAGCGGCTCGACCTTTTCATCCGGCAACGGCTGGGTTGCACTGGGCGGCGTGGGCGTCGGAGAGCCCTGGCCCGGTTGCGTCACATTCGTCGCCGGCTCAGCCGGAGCGGCGGCTGCCGTCTGGCGCGGTGCGGACTGGTTCTTGACTGGGATCAGCAGGAACTGACCTTCACGGATGGCAAAATCCGGTCCCAAGCCGTTCCATTCAGCCAGAGATTCCACCGGCACCTGATACAGCCGCGAGATCGTATAGGCCGTTTCACCGCGCTTGACCTTGTGCCGGACCGGCTCGGGCCCGACCGGCGCAGGGGCCGGTGCTGGTGCGGTTCTGGCGGGTTCCAGCGTGGTGGTCTGCACCCCTCCGGACGCCGGGGCCTGATCGATGGCGGCACCGGCGACGGCAGCAATATCGACACCGCTGCCCGCCCCGACCGAACGCGGCAGGGCAATGACTTCGCCCTCGCGCAGCTTGTCACTCGGCTGCAACCCGTTGAACCTTGCCAGTTCCGCCTCGGGCAAGCCGACGCGGGCGGCCACATCGCTTACCTTGTCGCCCCGCCGGGCCACGGCGACCTGATAGCTGGGATAGCTGATCACCCCGCGTCCGTCCGGCACCGGACGGCTCGTGGTTGCGGATTGCGCGGCGTCGGTGGTCGAAAACCCGCCGACCTGACCGCGCAGGTCATAGTCCAACGGCCCCTCGCACCCGGCCAGAATGGCCAAAGCTGCAACCCCGGTCGCACAGCGGCGTATCGCTGATTTGGAAACTGCTCTCATAACGTCTGCCCTCAACACCTGCCCCTGTTTTCCGGGGTTCCGGTGACTAAATCGTAAAGCCTGTTACGTCTCATCCTTCCCGAGCCCCTCGATCAGAGGCACGAAACGAACTGCCGTCAATTCGTCGTAATCCAGACCATCCTCGGTGCGCGTCACTTTGATCAACTGCTGCACCGCATCCGACTGTCCCACGGGTAACACCATAATACCCCCGATTTTAAGCTGCGCCAAGAGCGGTCCCGGCGGATCTTCGGCGGCGGCGGTCACAATGATCCGATCAAACGGCGCTTGCTCGGGCAATCCGAAAGAACCATCGGACAGCATTGCCGTGACATTGGTCAGCCCCAACTCGCGAAACAGCTTGCCGGTTTCGTTGACCAGCCGCCTGTGGCGTTCCACGGTGTAAACCCGGCGCGCCAGTTTGGACAGGATGGCCGCCTGATAGCCCGAGCCGGTACCGACTTCCAGCACCGTGTCCCGTGGGCGCACGTCCAGCGCCTGTGTCATCAACCCGACCACCGAGGGCTGGCTGATCGTCTGCCCACAGGCAATCGGCAGCGGCATATCCTCGTAGGCGCGGTCCGCGAACAGGCCGGTGACAAAGCGGCCCCTATCAACCTGTTCCATCGCCTCAAGTACGCGCGCATCCCGGACGCCGCGCTTGCGCAGGGCGAACAGGAACTGCATGACGATTTCTGGATCAAGCCCGCTCATTCGATTGACTTCAACGCTCCCAGCACATCATGCGCCGTCAGATCGGCCCGCATCGGCGTGACCGAGATGTAGCCTTCCAGATTGGCCGCCGCATCCGTTCCGGCCCCCGAGGGGTTTTGCTGATCGCCGCCCTGAATCCACAAAAACCGCCGCCCCGAGGGTGCATTATGCGGCTCGGCCCCGAACCGCGTCCCCCGGCGATAGCCCTGCCGGACAACGCGCGTGCCCAGCACTTCATCTTCCGGGACGGGCGGGAAATTGACGTTGTAGAACAGGCGGTAATCCCTCTGTTCTTCGGGGCTGGCCGCCAGAATACGGCGCACCAGATCGGCCCCGTGGCGTTGCGCCGCCTCGAACGGGTCGGCAAGGCTGCGGTTGCGCGGGCCGAAATACTGCGACAGCGCGATGGCCGGAATATCCTGAAGCGCTGCTTCCATTGCGCCGCCTATCGTACCGGAATACAACGCATTTTCCGCCGCGTTGTTGCCCCGGTTCACGCCCGACAGCACCAGATCGGGCGGACAGTCGCGCATCACGTCATGCACCCCCGCAAGCACGCAATCGGCGGGCGACCCTTCGGCGGCATAACGGCGCTCGGCCAGTTTTTCCAGCGAGAACGGGCGGGTATGGTTGATGCAATGCCCCACGCCCGATTGCTCGAAAGCCGGGGCGACGACCCAGACCTCGCCCCCGGGTCCGGCCAGATCGGCGGCGATGGCCTCAAGCACGGTCAGCCCCGGTGCACTGATGCCGTCATCATTGGTCAGAAGAATACGCATTGCCCCATCCATCCTTGCGTTTTGACCTTGATAGACGCGCCCCCGTGCTGCGGCAAGCGACGCAGCGGCGCAATCTGCGGCATTCCCGCACCACTCGGGCGGAAATTACCGCTCAGACAGGGAAGACAAAGCACCGGTCGCGGCGAATGGTCAACCACATGACCCGCCCCGGACCCGGCACAAAGACATTCGGCACGGTCGCTTTCAGGATCGATCCGTCATGATCCATGCGGAATTCGACCAGGCTTTCATTGCCCAGAAACCGCGCCCGCTCGACAACACCGCGCGCCGCCACGCCGTCGGTTGGCGTCGGCAAAGGCCCCTTGCCGTTACGGTCAAAGTCCAGCTTGACGTGTTGCGGGCGGAAGACGATCTCCACATCCGTCCCGTCCGGATAGCCCGGCGCCAGAAACTGGCCAAAGGGTGTTTCGGCCAAAGCCCCATTCACTTGCGCCGGCAACACGTTGACATCGCTGAAAAACGCAACCGCAGCCTTGTCCGCCGGGCGGGTATAAACGTTATACGGCGCGCCCTGCTGCACGATCTTGCCGCGCCGCATCAGGGCGATTTCATCGGCCATGCGCATTGCCTCTTCCGGTTCGTGCGTGACCAGAAGAACGGCGGCGTCTTCTTCCTTGAGGATCGCCAGCGTCTCGTCCCGAATGCCATCGCGCAGGCGGTTGTCGAGGCCCGAGAACGGCTCGTCCATCAGCATGATCCGGGGACGCGGGGCCAGCGCGCGGGCCAGCGCGACCCGTTGCTGCTCGCCCCCCGACAGTTGATGCGGAAAGCCGTCGATGAACCGCATCAGGTCGACTTTTCGCAGCAATTCCTCGACCCGCGCGCGTTTCTCGTCCTTGCTGCCCCGCAACCCGAAGGCCACATTGTTGGCGACGCTCAGATGCGGGAACAGGGCAAAGTCCTGAAACATCAGGCCAATCTCACGCCGTTCGGGCGGCACGCGGAACACCGTGTCGCAGATCAGCTTGCCGTCGACGTAAATCTCGCCCGAGTCCTGCATCTCGACCCCGGCGATCATGCGCAGGGTCGTGGACTTGCCGCAACCGGACGGCCCCAACAGGCACGTGACCTGCCCCGCCTGAACCGTCAGCGAGACGTCATCCACCACAAGCCGCCCCTCGAACCGGCGGATAATATTGCGAATTTCAAGACGAGGAGGAGTTACGTCTACTGTCACCGATGGGCCCCGTTGCCTTTCCCGATCAATTTCATCGGGCTTGGGCGGGGATAGCAACCCCGCCCGTCAGGCGCAAGTGATCAGCAGCACCCGCCGGATGCAGACGCGCCCGAGGCTTCAAACGGGCTTTCCCCGCCGCAGCCTTCGAAAATGCCGTAATGGGTCGAGAAATCACCGATGAAGTCGAAATGCCGGGCAAAGCGGGTGTTGTTCAGCATCATCCAGGTGTTGCCGCAGACCGGGAAGACCTTGCCGGTTTCGATCAGGTGGTGATCGTCCAGAACAAATTCATGCGGCGCGTTGGGAACGGTGCCTTTGTAGATCACCGCCTGACCGTAATCTTCGCAGGCCGGTTCCAGTTCGGGCAGTTTGAACAAGCGATAGGTGGCCGAAAGGAAGTTCAGCGGTGCGACTCGTTCTTCCAACACAGGGTTTTCGATGGTCAGCGGGCGATGCGTCACCCGGCGCGGGTCGCCGAAACCGGCTGCCCGCGATATGGACAGGAAATCGTTCCAATAGAGCGCGCCGGACAGGCATTCGCCGTACAGCACCTCATCTTCGGCCATCGCTTTCGGCACCCGGCGGTCGGCGTAGACGTCCGAGAAATACATCTCGCCCCCGTCCTTCAACAGCCGGTGCGCCCCGCGCAGAACGGCGGCTTTGTCGGTGGCGAGGTTGACGACGCAGTTCGACACGATGATATCAAAGCTGCCCGGCTCAAGGTCCAGCTCGTCCAGCTTTTCGATATAGCCGTGGTGGAATTCGACATTGCTGGTGGAATGTCCAAAGGCCTGCGCGTGATAGTCCTGATGCGCCCGGGCGACGTCGAGTTGCTCGGACGTCATATCCACCCCGACAACGCGCCCCGTTTCCCCGACCATCGCAGACAGAGCGTAAACATCCCGGCCCGCGCCGCAGCCCAGATCGAGGATATGCATCCCCTCAAGGTCCAGCGGCGCGATCAGGCCGCAGCCGTAGTAGCGCGTCAGCACGTCATCATGGATTTTCGAAAGGATTTTCTTGACATGATCGGGCATGTCATCGGGCGTGCAGCATGCATTGGTCTGCAGGTCCGCGCTGCTTTGCAGGACTTCGCCATAGTAATTCTGCACCGATTCATGCTTCATCGCAGCAATCCTTCCCTGTTTGCTGACATGCAGCTAATGCAGAGCGCCGGTCTTCGCAATGTGGCGATTGGAACTTTGACGAAAGCGTGAGAGGTCCGGCGCTTACTCCAACAACTCAAAGTCCGTGCTGGCCCGCACCTTGCCGTTCACCTGAATCTCCAGCTTATGCGCGCCCGGTACCAGTTTGAACGTGGTCGCATTAGCCTTCAGTTTGTGCTTCTTGTCCAACTGCAAAACGCCGTCTTTCAGCGCAGCCTGTTTCAGCTTATGCACTTTGGCTGAGGTTTTCCCGCCAGGTCGCTGAAAGTGAATGATATAATCCACCAGAACCGGCTGCGCGCCCGCCCCTTGCAGCGAAACGGAAAACTCCAGCGCGTCGCCGATGCGGGCGTCGTTTTTCAGGTCGATGCTCACCGCCAGTTTCGCGTCCGGGTCATAGCCCAGCATCTTCATTGCATCCGGATGCCCCGCCTTGACGAGACCGCGCAGGGTGTGGGTGGTCATCCAGTCCAACTCGTCCGCCTTTTGTCGCCCCTCGCCGTGCCATGTCCGCAGGCGGTTCAAAACAAGATCAGGGTTTTTCTTAGTGATATCGTTCAGATGGTTCGCCACCGAGCGTGTCACGTACCGGGTGCGGTCGCCGTGCAGACGATCCAGCAAGGGCAGCGGGTCCGACATGTCCAGCGCGACCGCCTGCCCCCATGGCAGGCGCGACCGGGTGCCTTCGCTGACCAACCGACGCACGTGATAGCTGTCATGGTTGCACCAGACCTGCATGCGGGCCAGCACCAGATCGGGCCAGCGGTTCAGAAACGGGCGGATCGCCCATTCCATCGAAAAGCGCTGGGTCAGGTCTGCAAGTACGTCCAGCGCCAGTTCGGGATGCTCGATGCCAACCGTCGCCACCCATTCCCCCAACGGCGCGAAGATGAAATCGCCGAAATCATCATCCGTCTTGTCGGGGTCCAAGGGCGGCGGCAAAGCTCTCAGGATCACCGGGGCAACCTGCGGCAGTTCACCCGGAAAAGCCTCCTGCAGACATGTCGCGATCCAGGCGATCCGCTCTTTCAACTCAAGGTCCAGCAGGCGGGACATGACACGCGCGTGGAAGTCCTCGGCACCGAAAGACGGATCGGCCTGTGCGAACAGATCGGCCAGATAGCGCGTCTTTTCGGCGTTAAACAGCTGATCTTTCAACGAGAAATTCTGCGCCATGGTTCACATCGTCAGGTTGGTTGATCCACCGTCCAGCAGAATATTCTGCCCCACGATGAACCCCGCGTGCTGAGAACAAAGGAACGCGCAGGCGGCACCGAATTCCTGCCGCGTGCCATAGCGCCGCACCGGGATCGTCGCGGCGCGTTCAGCCTGCGCCTCGTCCCTCGAGATTCCTTTTTGCGCCGCCACCCCACCATCGAGCGAAATCGCCCGATCCGTGGCGTGGATACCCGGCAGCAGGTTGTTGATCGTCACCCCATGCGGAGCAACCTGTCGGGACGTACCGGCCACATATCCGGTCAGCCCTGTCCGCGCCGCATTAGACAACCCCAAAGCCGGGATCGGCGCACGCACGGATTGCGAGGTGATATTGACCACCCGGCCCCAGCCCTTGTCCATCATGCCCGGCAGCAGTGCTTTCATGAACGTAATCGGCGTCAGCATATTGGCGTCCAGCGCCTTTATGAAATCCTCCCGATCCCAATCCGACCACAGACCCGGCGGCGGGCCACCGGCATTTGTTACCAGAATATCAATGCCCTGCGCGGCTTCGATCACCTGCGCCTGCCCCTCGGGTGAGGTGACATCGCAGGCGATTGTCTGCACGGCGATGCCGTAGTCCGTCTGCAAACGCGCACCCTCGGCCTCAAGCACTTCGGCCCCGCGCGCGTTCATAATCAGATCGACGCCCTCGGCCGCCAAAGCCTCGGCACACCCAAGTCCCAGCCCTTTGCTGCTGGCGCAGACGAGCGCGCGTTTTCCTCGAATTCCCAGGTCCATTCAAATTTCCCCACTAGGTTTTCAGTACGCCGCCAGAACCTGACGCCATCTTCATGATGTATTGAATACCGGCAACGGTCAGTCGACCGAAACGGCGCTTATTGCTTCCCATCACTGATCTGTTCAGAGATCCTTTTGACTTGGTGCCTCGGCAGCATCAAGAGAACCGAGGATCTTGGTCAACCCGTCAGTGCTTGTGCCTTCACCTGACCAATTGCCCTGATCGTACACCGTCTGAATGACTTCGGAACACTGATCGGCGGAACATCCGCGCGCGCCCTTCAGACTGGCCTCCTGTTCGGACATCAAGCTGGTAAAGCCGTTCAGTTTGGCCAATTCCGCATTCAACTGGTTCTGTAACTCGACCGAAAGATCGCCAGAGTAGAGATCAACAAAGGCACCCAGTTCGCGCGCCAGTCTCTCATTCGTTCGACGTGCCGACCGGAGCGAGCGCAGGATTTGACGGCGGAACGATGCGCTGAGTTTTCCCGTTTGTCGGACCACCTCGTGCGCCTGAGAAATGCGACCGCTTAATGTGGCAACCTTGCGCTGCGTTGTCTCCATTCTCTGCATAAGGTTCTTGGCATCCGCTGCCATTCGCGCTGGCTTGGTATTCAGCTCCTCGCCGCTATTGCCATCCGCTTCAGACCGGCTTTCTTGGCTGGTCTGAGCCACGCCAGGGTCGTCATTGCACCCACCGCAATCGACCCGGGCATCCGGTTGTTCCGGAAGGCTGTGACCCGGATGGGCCGAAGCAACTTGAACCTGCTGTGAAAAAAGAAGCGCAGCGGCCATGCAAACCAGTGACAATTTCGTTGTAATATTGCTCATTTCGACCTTTAGTACCGTAACTTCTTATCTGCTCAGGCAGGGGCTGCCCCAAAATTTGCAGCGCCCCACCCGACCAGATCAAAGTCGCGGCGCCGCGTCAGTAGAAAAACTCCTCGCGCACGATTTTTCCATCCGCAACGTGATAAATTCCTACCTCTTTCATATCGAAGCTCTCGCCGGTTTCCTTCACCTTGCCCTGCACTTCGAAAATCACCGCAAAACGGTCGTCGCCATGCGGGAACGGGTCGCTGACCGACGCGCCCGAGACCTCATGCGCGCTGTCCCACCATTCATGCTTGCCGCGGATCGCATCCCGGCCATGGGTTTCACGCCCCATGCCTTCCATTTCATGCGCCTCGACCGAGACGGCATCGGGTGCATAGAGTTTTTCAAGGTTTTCCTTGGTGCGGTTTTCACGGCACCCTGCGACCAGTTCGTCGGCAATCTCTTTCAAATTCATCGGTCAACTCCATCATTTGTTCACTATATGTTCTTATTGCCATAAGGACATGATTCGAACCACCCCCTTTGTCTTGCCTCGGCAGGATTCCACGCCTATACGCGCGCTTATGCTTGATACCTCGAACCAGCCCGCCCTGCCGCCCGAGATTGCCCGGCGCCGGACCTTCGCCATCATCTCGCACCCGGATGCGGGCAAGACGACGCTGACGGAAAAGTTCCTGTTGTACGGGGGTGCGATTCAGATGGCCGGTCAGGTGCGCGCCAAGGGTGAGGCGCGGCGCACGCGCTCGGACTTCATGCAGATGGAGAAGGATCGGGGCATCTCGGTCTCGGCCTCGGCGATGTCGTTCGATTATGGCAACTTCCGGTTCAATCTGGTGGACACACCCGGCCACTCGGATTTTTCCGAGGATACCTATCGCACACTGACCGCCGTGGATGCTGCCGTGATGGTGATCGACGGCGCGAAAGGTGTGGAAAGCCAGACCCAGAAACTGTTCGAGGTCTGCCGTTTGCGCGACCTGCCCATCCTGACCTTCTGTAACAAGATGGACCGCGAAAGCCGCGATACGTTCGAGATTATCGACGAAATTCAGGAAATGCTGGCCATCGACGTCACCCCTGCCGCGTGGCCGATTGGCGTGGGGCGCGATTTCATCGGCTGCTACGACATGCTGCGCGACCGGCTGGAACTGATGGACCGCGCCGACCGCAACAAGGTGGCCGAGAGCATCCAGATCAACGGGCTGGACGATCCCAAGCTGGCGGAACATGTACCCGAACATCTGCTCGAGACGCTGCTGGAAGAGGTCGAGATGGCGCGCGAATTGCTGCCTGCGCTGGACCCGCAGGCGGTGCTGGAAGGCCACATGACCCCGATCTGGTTCGGCTCGGCGATCAATTCCTTCGGTGTCAAGGAATTGATGGAAGGCATCGGCGCCTATGGCCCGCAGCCGCAGGTGCAGTCGGCTGAACCTCGTCAGATCGCACCTGATGAAAAGAAGGTCGCCGGTTTTGTCTTCAAGGTGCAGGCCAATATGGACCCCAAGCACCGCGACCGGGTTGCCTTTGTCCGCATGGCTTCGGGTCATTTCAAGCGCGGTATGAAGCTGACCCATGTGCGGTCGAAAAAGCCGATGGCGATCTCGAACCCCGTGCTGTTCCTCGCCTCGGACCGGGAACTGGCGGATGAGGCCTGGGCCGGGGACATCATCGGCATCCCCAACCACGGGCAGCTGCGCATCGGCGACACGCTGACCGAAGGCGAAGCGCTGCGCGTGACCGGCATTCCGTCCTTTGCGCCGGAACTGCTGCAAGGTGTCCGCGCGGGCGACCCGATGAAAGCCAAGCATCTGGAAAAAGCCCTGATGCAGTTTGCCGAGGAAGGCGCGGCCAAGGTGTTCAAACCCTCGATCGGGTCGGGCTTTATCGTTGGCGTCGTCGGCGCGCTGCAATTCGAAGTGCTCGCCAGCCGGATCGAGATGGAATATGGCCTGCCCGTGCGGTTCGAGGCGTCTCAGTTTACCTCGGCCCGCTGGGTCAGCGGTGAAAAGGCCGAGGTGGAGAAATTCGTCAATGCCAACAAGCAGCACATCGCCCATGACCATGACGGCGACATCGTTTATCTGACCCGCCTGCAATGGGACATTGACCGGGTAGTTCGCGACTATCCAGCGCTGAACCTGACCGCCACGAAAGAGATGATGACATGAGGCAACTGGTCAATTGCGCAGCCGAACTCGGCTGTGCAACTCTGCGCGCATGAGCGAGGATGATCTGACCTTTCCCGGCGGCCTGCCCGACATGCTGGACAGTTTTGAGAACCGGCGCAGCCCGTTTGAATTCGGCACTCAAACACTGCCCCCGCTCGATGTGGACCTTGAACCCCTGACCCAGCGGCTTGTGCCGGACAGCGCGACCCAATTGCCCGAGGTTGAAGACAGAACCTCGTGGGACCGGAAACGCGCGCAGATCGCGGTGGAATTTCTCGGCAAGTCGGAACTGGCCTTTCTGAACGCTCAACTGATCTCGAACCTGCGTAAACGGTCCTATCCGCGCCACGCGCCGGAGTTGTTCTGCCGCCTTTGGGCCGAGCAATCCGAACATTTGTTATCGGCGCTGGACCTGCGCTGGCTTGTCTCCTCGGTCCAGACTTTCGCGGATCATGGCCAAACCCCAACACAACGCGAGACCGGGCACGCCCTGCGAGTGTTCTTCGGAATGATGAAGCTTTACGAATTTGAGCGCCTGTTCTCTGGCACCCCGCCGGAAACGCCGTTCAGATTCCGCAACAAGGCAGGAGTCGACCTGCCCTATGAAATGCAGTCCTTTTCCCTAGAACGCGGCGGTCTGGCCGTCACCCTGATCGCCCCGATCTGGACCAAAGCGCTGACCGACCCGACGATTGCGCCGCTGGTCGATCACCTGATGACCGAGTTGAACAAGGACCCCGGCAGCGTGTTTCGCCGCCTGAAACGGATGCGCGGCATACGGCTCGCCCGGCAAGCCCGCGCATGACCACCTGGGGCATCGTTTCCATGGTCCGGGGCGAAACCCGGGATATTCTGGGCTTCGCGGCGCATCACCTCGATCTCGGGGTGGATTTTATGTACATCTACATGGACGAACCCAACCGCCCTGCGTTCCGGGCGCTCAGGCAGCATCCGAACGTCCGGGTTCGGGTGTGTGACGAAGCGTTCTGGCTAAAACGCAAACGCAACCGGCCCGACAAACATCAGATCCGCCAGACCGTCCACGCCACCTTTGCCTATCGCAATACCGGTCTGGACTGGCTGGCCCATATTGACGTCGACGAGTTCCTTTGGCCGTCCGAACCCATCGCGGACCTGCTGAACTCCGTCCCCGCGAATATCCCGGCGGTGCGTGTCCGCCCGATGGAGGCGATGGCGGGTGGCGAGGACCTGTTCAAGGCCCACATCCCCGCCGGACCCGATCGTGAGGCGCTGGTGCAGGAGATTTACCCCAACTATGGCGGCTTCGTTCTGGGCGGGTTTCTAAGCCACGTGCAGGGCAAGCTGATCGTGCGCAACGGAATGGAAAACCTGAACTTCCGCATCCACAACCTGTTCCAGAACAAAGAGCTTTTGCCCTGCAAGTTCGAACTGCCGCAACTGGAGCTGTGCCACCGCCACGCCCCGGATTGGGAACACTGGCTGGCCCATTACGGGTTCCGGATGGAGCGTGGCTCGTATCAGGCCGGAAACTCGCCCAACGTTCCGCGCGAACTGGGCGGGCTGACCAAGCACGAGCTGCACAGCTGGATCGAGGGCGAGCACGGCACCGAAGGCCTGCGCCGGTTTTTCGATGAAATGAGCGGTGCTGATCCGGATGTCCGCGCCCGGCTCAATGACCATGGCCTGATCCGGCATCGGCCCCTGAACCTGGATGAAAAGATCGCGAAACACTTTCCCGGAAGCTGCTGAATTGTTGCAGAAAATCCCGGCCGGGGATTGATTGCAACAGGTTAAAACCTCTTCATTTGACCCTGCCCCACGTTTTTGTTATGTCCGCGCTCAAGCCGAAATGCGCACGAGGCGCATGGCCATCCGGGCCCGGCAACTCTCAGACGCGCGGGCCAGGTCAAGTGTCCGCATGAACCGGACATACATGACAAAGTTTAACGAACTGAACCTGAACCCGAAGGTCCTCAAAGCCATTGAGGAAGCCGGATACGAAACCCCCACCCCGATCCAGGAAGGCGCGATTCCGCCTGCGCTGGAAGGGCGCGATGTGCTGGGCATTGCCCAGACCGGCACCGGCAAGACCGCAAGCTTCACGCTGCCGATGATCACCATGCTGGCCCGTGGCCGTGCCCGCGCACGGATGCCGCGGTCGCTGGTGTTGTGCCCCACGCGGGAATTGGCTGCACAGGTGGCCGAGAACTTCGACACCTATTCCAAGCACCTGAAACTGACCAAGGCACTGCTGATCGGCGGCGTCAGCTTCAAAGAACAGGACGCGCTGATCGACCGCGGCGTTGACGTGCTGATCGCCACGCCGGGCCGACTGCTGGACCATTTCGAACGCGGCAAGCTGCTGTTGACCGGCGTTCAGATCATGGTGGTGGACGAAGCCGACCGGATGCTGGACATGGGCTTCATCCCCGATATCGAACGCATCTTCTCTCTGACGCCGTTCACGCGCCAGACGCTGTTCTTTTCAGCCACCATGGCTTCCGAGATCGAACGCATCACCGACACGTTCCTGTCCGCCCCTGCCCGGATCGAAGTTGCCCGTCAGGCCACCGCATCCGAGACCATCGAACAGGGCGTGGTCATGTTCAAAGGCGGGCGTCGCGACCGTGAGGCCAGCAACAAACGCAAGGTTCTGCGCGCGCTGATCGATGCCGAGGGCGAGAAATGCACCAACGCGATCATCTTCTGCAACCGCAAGACGGATGTTGATATCTGCGCCAAGTCGCTGAAGAAATACGGCTACAACGCCTCCGCCATCCATGGCGATCTGGACCAGTCACAGCGGATGAAAACGCTGGACGGGTTCCGCGATGGCTCACTGCGCCTGCTGGTTGCTTCAGATGTGGCGGCGCGGGGTCTGGATATCCCTTCGGTCAGCCATGTGTTCAACTTCGACGTTCCCGGTCATGCCGAGGATTACGTCCACCGCATCGGTCGCACAGGTCGCGCCGGGCGCGAGGGCAAGGCGGTCACGATCTGCTCGGGCCGCGATGAAAAAGCGCTGGATGCGATTGAAAAACTGATCCAGAAGGATATCCCACGGCTGGACAATCCGGTGAAGGACGAGCCCAAGGCCGACAAGCCGAAGCCTGAGAAAAAGGTCAAAGAAGCCGAGGGCAAAAAAGACACCAAGAAGGATCGCGAACCCAAGGGGCGCGGTCGGGGCCGCAAAGAGGACAATGGCCGGGCCGTGGTGGGCATGGGCGATCACATGCCCAGCTTCATCGCGCTCAGCTTTGATGAACGGCGCGCTGGCTAGATTGCCAGCACCAGCACCAGAATCGATAATCCCAGCAATGACATCCCGGCGACTTCGCGCCGGGTGATGGTTTCGCGAAAGAACAGGATTGATGCGCCGAGGCTCAGGATCAGCTCGACCTGCCCCAGCGCCTTCACATAAGCCGCGTTCTGCAAGGTGAAGGCCAGAAACCAGCAAAACGACCCGCCGAGGCTGGTGAGCCCGACGAATATGCCGGTCGCCCGTGTCTCCCACACCGCGCGCAGCTCGGCCCGGTCGCGCCACATCAGCCATAGCCACATGCTGACGAACTGGAACGTCACCACCGCCGCCAGCGTGATCAGCGCCCGAAACCAGGCGTTTATGTCCCCCAGTTCCAGCGAAGCGCCCCGATAGCTGACCGCCGAAAAGGCAAACAGCACGCCCGAGCCAAGCCCGAGTTGCGACGCCCGGTTGGTCAGATGCCGCCACCACGCGCCATCGCCGCCCGGCGTTTTCGACAGCAGTAGCACGGCCATCAGGCCCAGCAGGATCGCCCCGAGGGCCCCGGCAGAGACCTCATCCCCAAGGATGAGGAAACCCACGATAGCGGTTTGAATAACCTCAGTTTTCTTGAAGGTGATCCCAACGGCGAAATTGCGTTGCTTGAACAGGGCGACAACGCAGATCGTCGCCAGAATCTGCGCGGTGCCGCCAATTGCCACGAACATCCAGAACCGCGCAGTCAGCGGCGGCAACTCGGCCCCCGTCCCCCACAGCACGATCAGCAGCGCCAATACCGCCAAAGGCATGGAATAGGCAAATCGCGCAAAGGTCGCGCCTGCTGCCGACAGTTTCACGCTGCTCAGCGATTTCTGCAGCATGAACCGCACCGTCTGGAACGAGGCGGCGGCGATGGTGACGGGAATCCATAAACTCATGAATTCCCTTCTGTCCCCAATTTACGGTTTTGGCCAGAGCGGATGCGCGACCGGGTCTTTCGCCCGCCAGAGGTGTTCGCGGAAGATTTGAGCGTAAGAGCGATACACATAAGCCTCGTTACAAGCCAGGTACCTGTCCTTTCCCGCTTTGTAGAGCGCGGGCAGCCGATACCAAGGCGCGGCCGGGTTCATATGATGAACGACGTGCAGGTTGTTGTTTAGAAACAGGAAAGACAAAAGCCCCCGGTCTTCGACAATCACGGTCCGGGCGCGGGATTTCTCATGCGCGCGGTGTTCAAGGAAGGTGCGGATTTTGACCAGACCCAGGCCGATATAGGCGGACAGAACAAAGGCCCAAACTGGCATCGCCGAGTGCGAGACGACCCACAAAGTGACCACAACCCCCGGGACATGCAGCGCCCATGCCAGCAAAATGGCAGCGTCCCCGCGCAACGCGCCGCGCCCCTCATCCCGCAGGAAGGCCACCTGCCCGATGGCCGGGCCCAGAACAATACGCCCCAGAAGCGTGTTGTTTGCGGTGTAAAGCAGCCTCTGCCACCGGTTCAGCCCAACCCAGACTTTAGGGTCGAGATAGTTTGATTCGGGGTCATCGTAGGGATCGGTCAGATTCGCATCCTGATGATGCGCCAGATGCAGGTCCCGGAACCGGTTGAACGGTATGAACAGGGTGAGCGGCAGCGCCATCAGCGCCTCGTTCAGCCACTTTGCCTGAAACGGATGACCATGCAGCGCCTCATGCGTGAGCGAGGAATGCAGCGCCGCAACCAGACCCATGGCTGGAATTGCCAGCCATAGGGACAATGCCGCCAGCCAGAACACCACCGCAAGCCACGCGGAATAGCAGGCCACGATCAGCGCGAAAGTGCCCCATTCGGGCGATCTGGGCGTCGTAGGCTCAGCCATGCCGCCCCCACGAAATCCCCGCCCAGATGCGATCGTAGATGACATACATCGTCAGACCGATCGCCGTATTGACCAGCGCGACGGCCCCGCCAACGGCGGCAGAGCCTGTAGCGATCAGGCCGACCAGCGTCATGACCGCCAAGCCTATCACATTCCACACGATTGCTTTCACGACCGATCTTCGTCGCGTTTCCATTCCGGACCCCATTCTTATTGTTCTCACAAAAGCGTTACATGCGGGCCCGGCTGCTGCACATTCTGAATATGATTAACAAAACTCACCGTTCATGATATTTATCACCACATGGATGACAAAATCGACAAACGCGACCGCGCTGCTCAGTTTCGTCTACGCCTTGCCCGCGCGATGGAGGAGCGCCACGTCAGCCAAAGCGCCCTTGCCCGCAACATTGGCGTCGACCGTTCGACCGTTTCGCAATTGCTGACGGATGAAGGTGCGCGCCTGCCAAACGCTCATGTGGTGGGCAGTTGCGCATCGTCGCTTGGGGTTTCGGCAGACTGGCTGCTTAGCCTGTCGGACCGTCCCGAAAGTGCCGCCGAACTGTTGGCCGGTTCCCTGACCATGGCCGAGGCCCCTCGCGCATTGGTCGACGAACGCATCTTTGAATGGCACCAGCAGGCAGCGGGGTACAAAATCCGTTACGTGCCGGCGACGCTGCCCGACATGCTGAAAACCCGCGCCGTTCTGGAATGGGAATATGCCCCGCATCTGGGCCGGACCGCAGATCAGGCGATCGGGGCTTCAGCAGACCGGCTGACATGGATGCGTAGCGCCCAATCGGATTATGAAATCGCCATGCCCCTGTTCGAGGTCTACAGCTTCGCGCATGGGGTCGGGTATTATGACGGCCTGCCGCTGCAGGTTCGTCTGGAACAGATCGACCACCTGCTGGACATCTGCGCACAGCTCTACCCCCGGTTGCGCATCTATCTGTTCGATGCCAAGCGGCTCTATTCCGCGCCGGTGACGATCTTTGGGCCGCTGCTCTGCGTGTTTTACGCCGGAAGCCACTATATGGCCTTCCGGGATCGCGACAGGATCGAGGTGTTCACCCGCCATTTCGACACCCTGATCCGCGAGGCCGACATGACCGCCCGCCATTTTCCGGATCACCTGAAACGGTTGCGGGCGGAAATCACGCAAGTCTCATCATGACACTTGGGGTATGAATTGGCCGCACCTGTTGTATAGTCGGGCTGTACAACCATCAGACATTCCGATCTGACACGGAGGATGACTGGAATGGACGCACTACAAACCGCTCAATACGCACGTGCCCTGTATTCCGCCCACGGTGACCGGGCCGAGGCGGAAGCCGCCCAGAAAATGCGCGAATGCGAGGACGCCGGGAATACCGAAGAGGCAAAGAACTGGCAGGCCGTGCGCAGCACGATCCGCCAGATCAGAGGCCCAAATCAGGGTTGAGCCAGCCCTTAAGAGCCGGGATTGACCAGGTGACCGTCGACGGCAATGACCTGCCCCGACACCAGCCGTGCCGCGTCCGATGCCAGGAACACCGCCATATCGGCAATGTCCCGCGCCTCGACAAAGCGGCGCATGGATGTGCCTGACGCATAGCCCTGATAGACTTCGTCAAAACTCACGCCTCGGGCATCGGCTTCGCGCTGAATCACAGCATTGATCCGGGGGCCTTCAACGGCACCGGGGCAGATCGTGTTGCAGCGAATCCCGAAGGGGCCA
The DNA here is from genome assembly GCF_056541025.1 of Ruegeria sp. AK4. Lineage (NCBI taxonomy): Bacteria > Pseudomonadati > Pseudomonadota > Alphaproteobacteria > Rhodobacterales > Roseobacteraceae > Ruegeria > Ruegeria sp. AK4. The sequence goes on along the minus strand of NZ_JBQFXS010000008.1, from coordinate 36,848 downwards.
AGCTCCATCGCCAGGGTCTTGGCCAGCCCGATCACCCCCCATTTCGACGCGGAATAGGGCGCGCGGTTTGGATAGCCGTGCTGGCCCGCGGTCGAAGAAGTCACCACGATCGCACCGCTGCCCTGCCGCTTCATGATCGGCGCGACATGTTTTGCGCACAAAAACGTGCCTTCAAGATTGACCGACAGACAGCGCCGCCAATCCTCCAGCGATACGTCCTCGACCAAGGCGGTCGGCCCGGCAATCCCGGCATTGGCGCAGAGCGTATCCAGCCCACCCCATTGTGCCTCGATCTCGGCAAACAGGGCTGCGACAGCGGCATCGTCAGCGGCATCCACCTGGGATCGCTGCCAATGATCGGGGCACTCCGACAGGGCCGCCGCATCCACATCGGTCACCCAGACCTGCGCACCCGCCGCGTCAAAAGCCTCGGCCATGGCGCGGCCCACGCCGGACGCGCCCGCAGTGATCAGAACGCGCCCGCTCATGACGGTTTGCGGATCGCATCACCCGCTCCTTCCGGATAGGGCAATCCGGACTGCGCGCGCGCAACCCGTGCCATGGCGGATTCGATATCCGGGGACGGCGCACAGGGGCGCCTGGTTTCAAGATCGGTGTGCAGCAAAAAACTCTCTCCTGTCGCAAGAATCGCCTCACCTTGATACATCCAATGGAAAAGATGTAGCTTTTTTCCCTCGCCCAAAAGCAACTGTGTCCGCACTGCAATCCGGTCGCCCGCATGGACCTCATCCAGGTAGCGCACATGGGTCGCCGCGGTGAAATAACTGCCGCCCGAGGCGACATAATCGGAATCGCAACCGATGAGTTCCATGAACCGGTCGGTGGCGGCGGCGAAGGCCTCCTGAAACCGCGATTCGTTCATGTGGCCGTTATAGTCGGTCCAATCCAGCGGCACCGCGCGCGACAGGGTCAGGATCGGCTGGCTCAGATCGGCCTGGTCCAGATCGGGCAGCGCATCGGGTTTGCGCTGCGCGTCATGGCGGTTCAGTACCGCGCCCGCGCCCCAGTCCTGTGCCTTGAGCGCGCGCATCATGCCGACAAGGTTGTTGTCCCGGATACGCTCCAATTCCCGGATCGAGTGCATCCCCGACTGCGCATCCGACTGATCGGCAATCATATCGACCAGTTCGTCTGTAAACTCGGGCACATCCATCAGCTTGGTCCAGGGCCATTTCAGCGCGGGCCCGAACTGCGCCATGAAATGCCGCATCCCGGCCTCGCCCCCGGCCACGCGGTAGGTCTCGAACAGGCCCATCTGCGCCCAGCGAATGCCAAAACCCATGCGGATCGCCTCATCAACCTCTTCGGTTGTGGCAATACCGTCCTTGACCAGCCACAACGCCTCGCGCCAGACGGCTTCAAGGAACCGGTCGGCGATATGGGCGTCGATTTCCTTTTTGATGTGCAAGGGGAAAAAGCCCACAGAACTCAGCAGGTCCTTGGCCCGCTCAATCATCTCGGGCGCGTTCTTCCCGGTCGGTACAAGCTCGACCAGCGGCAACAGGTAAACCGGATTGAACGGATGCGTCACCACGATCTGTTCAGGCCGCAGCGCGCCCTCCTGCAGTTCCGAGGGTTTGAAGCCACTGGTCGAGGATCCGATGATCGCGCCCGGATCGCAAGCCTCCTGCAACGCTTTGTAAACCTTCAGCTTCAGGTCCAGCCGCTCTGGCACACTTTCCTGTATCCAGACCGCGCCCTGAACGGCCTCGGCCATCTCGCGATGAAAACTCACCGACCCTTCGGCTGGCAACGGCATATCGCTCAACCCCGGCAAAGACCGTCGCGCGTTGTCCAAAACCTCACCAATCTTCCGCTCGGCCTCGGGGTCCGGATCGAACACCCGCACATCCCAACCATTGAGCAGGAACCGAGCGGCCCACCCACCACCGATCACGCCACCCCCGATGATCGCCGCTGTCTTCATCGCATCACGCCCCAAACTTCATCTTTTCAAAAATACTCCGGGGGTTTGGGGGCTGGCCCCCAATTCTCCGTACCATCTCACTTCGCCGCCGGATCCCGCTTCACAAGCCCCAGCTTCTCGCGCACCTCCTGCGGGCCGATCACCCGCGCACCCATATTCTCGATGATCGTCCCGGCGCGTTCGACCAGCTGCCAGTTCTCGGCCAGCACACCCTTGTCCAGCCACAGGTTGTCCTCCAGCCCGACGCGCACATTGCCGCCTGCCAGCACCGCCGCCGCCACATAAGCCATCTGGTGCCGACCAAGGGAAAACGCACTGAACGTCCAGTCCTGCGGCACGTTGTTCACCATCGCCATGAAGGTATTCAGATCATCCGGCGCGCCCCACGGCACCCCCATGCATAGCTGTACCAGCGCATCTGGCTCCAGAATCCCTTCCTTCACCAATTGTTTGGCAAACCACAGATGCCCGGTGTCAAACGCCTCAATCTCGGGCTTTACACCCATATCGGTCATCATCTTGCCCATCGCCCGCAATGCACCGGGGGTGTTGGTCATGACGTAATCCGCCTCGGCGAAATTCATCGTACCGCAATCCAGGGTGCAAATCTCGGGCAGGCATTCCGCGATATGTGCAACCCGCTCAGACGCCCCGATAAGGTCGGTTGCGGCCTCGTTCACCGGGAACGGGGTCTCGACGCCGCCAAACACGATGTCGCCGCCCATCCCCGCCGTCAGGTTCAAAACCACATCCACGTCGGCGTCCCGTATCCGGTCCGTCACATCACGGTACAGATCCAACCGGCGGCTCGGCGCGCCGGTCTCGGGATCCCGCACATGGCAATGCACCACCGCCGCCCCTGCCTTGGCGGCGGCAATCGCGCTGTCGGCAATCTGCGCGGGCGAGCGCGGCACATGCGGGCTGCGATCCTGTGTCCCGCCCGAGCCGGTGATGGCGCAGGTTATAAAGACTTCGCGGTTCATTTCCAGAGGCATGGCGTTTTCCCCAACTTATACCGGCTTGTGCGTCGGGTTTTCCCCAGACTTCTCCCCGGTTATCAATTTGCGTTCGCGCCCGAGTCTGGCGCAGCCTTGGGGAAACACTTGCCAGAATGCGAATCAGACTTGATGAAATCCGCAAAAAACATACTGCAACCCGAACATCGCGCCCTGAAAACGGCGGTGCTGGTGCTGGATGAATGCAACACGCTCTGCTTCGCCTCGGCCGTTGATCCGATGCGGGCGGCCAACCGTCTGGCAGACCGCCCCGCCTTTGACTGGGACTACGTGACCGCCACGGCAGAGCCCGCGATGCTGACCAGCGCCCTCAGCGTTCCCGGTATCCCGCTGGCCCGCCTGCAGACCTGCGACCTGATGATCGTGGTCGCCGGGTTTCAACTGGCCCGTCACGCCACCCCCAGCCTGCTTGCCGGGCTGCGGCGGATCGCGGGCACCGGGGCCGCGATGGCGGGGATTGACGGCGGCCCCTGGCTGCTGGCCGAGGCGGGCCTGCTGGACGGCCACGCCGCCACCACCCATTGGGAGGATCTGGAAAACTTCGCCGCGCGCTTCCCCAATATCGACGTACGCCCCGACCGGTTCACGATCTCGGGCAACCGTATGACCTCGGGCGGCGCCATCCCGGCGGTCGACATGATGCTGCAGATCATCGCGGCGCGCCACGGCGCGGGCTTCGCCGCCCGCGTCTCGGGCCTGTTTCTCTATGACGGCCCGTCCGAGCCTTCGAAACCGCAAAGCCGCACGGGTGCACCGCATCGCCATACGGCCCTAACCGCCAAGGCAAACGCGCTGATGGAATCCTCACTCTACGAGCCGCTGACACTCGCCGACATCGCCGACACGCTGGGCACCAGCCCCCGCACCCTGCAGCAACAGTTCCGCCTGCGCCTGAACACCACGCCGCAGGACCATTACCTGCAACTCAGACTGGCCGAGGCCCGCCGTCTGGTCACTGACACGGACCTGCCCCTGATGGATGTCGCACTGGCCACCGGCTTTGCCTCACAATCCAGCTTCGCCCGCGCCTTCCGCACCGCCCACGGCCAATCCGCCCGCGACCTCAGGCAAGAGCGCACGCAGCCCACCCATCACTGACCGGATCCCTCTTCATCTGTCCCAAAATATCCCGGGGGCGGCGCGCTTAGCGCGACGGGGGCAGAGCCCCCTTGCCTCAGTATGGCATCGGATTCGCCCGGTGGGCTTGTCCGATCTCAGCCAGCACGTCTGACGACAATTCCAGATCGCGCCCCGCCAAAATATGCTCCAACTGCGCTACCGAGGTTGCGCCGAAGATCGCCGACATCATGAAAGGCCGCGTCCGGCACCATGACAGCGCCATGTGCACAGGGTCCATCCCGTGCCGTGCGGCGATCTCAAGATAGGCTGCAACCGCATCAAAAACCCGCTCGGACTTGCGCCCGCCCATATCAGGGTTCAGCGACATGCGCGAGGCGTCGGGCACCGCCCCGCCCTGATATTTCCCGGTCAGAAACCCCGCCCCAAGCGGCGAAAAGGCCATCAGACCCACATCCTCGTGCATGCTGAGTTCAGCCATATCCGTATCGAAATGCCGGCACAGCATCGAATACTCGTTCTGAACCGAGGCCACCCTCGGCGCGCCCATCTGCTCGGCCAGACGCAGCCATTGCGCGGTGCCCCAGGCGCTTTCGTTCGACAGGCCGAATGCGCGGATATTGCCCTTATCCACCTGCACCTGCAGCGCCGCAAGGCAATCCTGCATGTTGTCCAGCACTTCGTTCGTGTTGTGCCCGGTCGGGGAATAGTTCCAGTTCTGACGGAACATATAGCTGCCGCGATTGGGCCAGTGAAACTGATAGAGGTCGATGTAGCCCGTCTGCAATCGCCGCAACGAGCCTTCAATCGCGCCGGGGATTGTCTGCGCGGTTATCGGCGCACCCTCGCGGACATGGCTCAACCCGGCGCCGGAATGTTTGGTGGCCAGAACATAATCGCCCCGGCGCGACGGGTTGGCCGCGTTCCAGTTTCCCAGTATCTCTTCGGTGCGCCCGATGGTTTCCTTGGCGACCGGGTTCACCGGGTACATCTCGGCAGCGTCGACGAAGTTCACGCCAGCGTCCAGCGCCATATCCATCTGGCGATGCGCGTCATCCTCGGATGTCTGAGACCCGAAGGTCATAGTGCCCAGGCACAGGTCTGTCACGTCGATACCGGTACGGCCCAGCGGCTTCATTTTCATCCTGAAATCTCCTGAATTGATCCGCCCCGGCCGTTCCCTAGGCCTCGGCTTTTTTCTCCCACCGGCCCGATTCCTCGGACCAGTATTGCGCCGAACAGCCCGCGTCGGTCAGCGCTTTCCACTGCCCGCGCGCCTGTCGCACGGCCTCACTGTCATTGCCGTCAAAAAGAATACAGACCCGTTCCAGCGCCGCCACTTCGTCCGGCTCGACCGGCGCGCCGTCGACGGCCATCACACAGGCGGGTGCGTTGGCAGCATCGGCGTCCGTGGTCAAAAGGATCGGCTGCGCCGCATCATGCGGGCCGCCAGCGCGGCCATGCGGCAGGAACCCGTCCTCGGGCCCTAGCCACAGCTTTTCGTCCAGCCAGTCCATCCGCGCCGGATCCGTGCCCCGCACGGCGATCTTCCACCCGGCCTGCCGGGCCTTGTCCAGCAGCACGGGCAAGGTGTGCTCCAGCGGCTGGCGGGTCAGGTGGTAGAAATAGACGGCCCCCATCCGATTACTCGAAATTGTCCTGCACGAACCGGCTCAGCGCGCGCACGCCCCAGCCTGTGGCCCCCTTGGGCGCATAGGAAGTCTCGGCAGACACCGAGGCCACGCCCGCGATATCAAGGTGAATCCACGGCGTTTCCTCTTTCACGAACCGCTGCAGAAACTGCGCCGCCGTGATCGAGCCCGCTGGCCGTCCGCCCACATTCTTCATGTCTGCAATGCGCGACTTGAGTTGCTTGTCATAGGCCTCGCCCAACGGCATCCGCCACGCGCCTTCATCCTCGGCCTTGGCCGATTTCAGGAAGGCATCGCAGAACGTATCGTTGTTCGAGAATACACCGGCATTTTCATGACCCAGACCAATGATGATCGCGCCGGTCAGGGTGGCCAGATCGATCATACCGACCGGCTCGAACCGGTCCTGCGCATACCACATCACGTCGCACAGCACCAAGCGGCCCTCGGCATCGGTGTTGATGATCTCGACCGTGTCGCCCTTCATCGATTTCACCACATCGCCGGGACGGGTGGCGTTGCCCGAGGGCATGTTTTCCACCAGCCCAACCAGACCCACGACATTGGCCTTGGCCTTGCGTTTGGCCAGCGCGCGCATGGTGCCCGCGACAACGCCTGCGCCGCCCATGTCCATCGTCATGTCTTCCATGCCGCCCGCCGGTTTCAACGAGATGCCACCTGTGTCGAACACCACGCCCTTCCCGACCAACGCAAGCGGCGCATCATCCTTGTCACCGCCCTTCCACTGCATGACGACCACTTTCGACGGGCTGTCCGAACCCTGCCCGACGCTCAGCAGCGTCCGCATGCCCAGATCGGCCAGTTTGTCTTCTTCCAGAACCTCAACCTCAAGCCCCAACGATTTCATCTCGTCCAGACGGTCGGCGAATTCGGTGGTGGTCAGCACATTCGCAGGTTCGTTAGTCAGGTCGCGGGTCATGCGCACACCGTCGGCCACGGCGTAAAGCGGGGCAAAGGCGGCTTCGGCCTCGGTATGTTTCGAGTGGCTGATCGTGACCGTTCCGGGTTCTTCACTGTCCTTGGTCTTGTGCTCATCGAAGTCATAGCTGCGCAGAGCGATCCCCATCGCCAGATCCTCGGCCCGGATCTGATTGCCCGCCATCACAAGCATGTCCTTGCCACCCGCCAGCTTGGCCAGCGCGGCCCCGGCCTTGCGCGCCTCGGCCGGTTCCGGGCGGCGCGGCAGGACCAGAATGTCGAGCGCTTCAGCCTCCATCCCCGCAGGCCACGCCAGCGAGATCACGTCGCCGGTCTTGGCCTTGCCGAATTTCTCGCTTTCGACCAGCCGGGCAACGGCCCCCTTGGTCAGACGATTGGCGCGGCGGGCGGCAGGGCCCATCTTGCCCTCGGACGGTATGATGACCGCCACGCGCCCGGCTGCCTGCGCCATCGCGTCAACGTCAAAGGCCTGAAAACGGATCGATATCAGACTGCTCATTGCAAACTCCTCAAATTCTGTTCCCCAAGACCTAGCCCGCACCGCGCGGCTTGACCAGATAGCAGTTTTCCCCGGCCCGCATTTGCATTAAGGTCGCGAAAAAATAACTGGCAGGTCCGGGGGAGAAAGACGTGGCACGAAACGGCAGGCACACGCCGTCGCGCATATTCAGATGCGGGGACGATTCTGGCCTGCACACCCGTTTTCCATGCCCGACGGGGGCGTTCCCGTGATCCTTGACCGCTACTTCGCCCGCCGATTTCTGCAAAGCTTCTTCGTCATCGGCGGCATTTTCCTGACCCTGATGATTCTGATCGACCTGATCGAACAGGTCCGCCGGTTCGATGATGTCGATCTGTCCTTCGGGCAATTGCTGCAACTGAGCCTGCTGAACACCCCCGCCGCAATCAGCGAGATGCTGCCCCTGCTGGTGATCCTGGCCACCATCGCGCTGTTTGTCGGTCTGGCGCGCAGTTCCGAACTTGTGGTCACGCGCGCCATCGGACGGTCGGGCATCCGCGCGCTGGTCGCGCCGGTTCTGCTGGCCCTGACCATCGGCGCGCTGGCCGTGGCGCTGCTGAACCCTATCGCCGCCGCCACGTCCGAAGAGTTCCAGCGCCTGTCGGATTCCTATCGCAACAACGGCAGTTCCGCCCTGTCGATCAGCAGCGAAGGGCTTTGGCTGCGGCAAAGCGCCGAAAACGGTCAGGCGGTGATCCATGCGCGTGGAACCTCGAATGGGGACACGCTGGGGCTGGACGACGTGACCATCATCACCTTCGCCCGTGACGGCAAACCGACGCAGCAGATCATCGCCGACCGGGCCGAGTTGGACGATGGCAAATGGGTGCTGACCAATGCCAAGGTCTGGAACCTGGAGGCTGGTCAGAACCCCGAGTTCAACTCGGCGCAGCACGAGCGCCTTGACCTGCCGACATCGCTGACGCGCGACCGCATTCTGGACACGCTGGGCAAGAAGAACTCGGTTTCGGTTTACGATCTGCCGCAACTGATCAAAGACCTGCGCGAAGCCGGATTTTCCACCAAGCAGTACGAGGTCTGGCTGCAGGTTCAGCTTGCCCGCCCGATCTTTCTGGTTTCGATGGTCCTGATCGGGGCCGCCTTCACCATGCGGCATGTGCGCTTTGGCGGCACCGGCATCGCGGTGCTGACGGCGGTGCTGCTGGGCTTCGCCATCTATTTCGTGCGCAACTTTGCGCAAATCCTTGGGGAAAACGGACAATTGCCCATCTACGTCGCAGCCTGGGCCCCGCCCTTTGCCGCAATTCTGCTCTCACTCGGCCTGCTTCTGCATGCGGAGGATGGCTGATGCAGCACGTCCTTCCCCTGCTGCTGACAAGCGCGATGGCCTTGTCCGTCCCCGCTGGCCTTGCCGCCCAGACGGCCCCGGCCGAGGCTCAGCAGGAACAGGATCAGCCCGCCCTGTTGGTCGCTGACCGCGTTTTCATCACCAACGACCGCAAGCTGGTGGCCGAAGGCAATGTCGAGGCCTTTCAGGGCGACACCAAGCTGTCCGCCCAACGCGTGATCTACGATCAGGAGACCGGAGAGCTTGTTCTCGAAGGCCCCATCCGGATCGATCAGGGCGGGCAATCCACCCTGCTGGCGGATTCGGGCGAGTTGGACAGCGGTATTCAGAACGGGCTGCTGATTGGCGCGCGGATGGTGTTCGACCAGCAGGTTCAGATTGCCTCGGTTCAGGCGAAACGGGCTGCGGGGCGGTATACGCAGTTCAGCAAGGTCTCGGCCACATCCTGCCATGTGTGCGAGAACGGACGGCCGCCAATCTGGCAGATCAGGGCGCGCAAGGTCACGCATGACCAGTTGGAGCGCCAGCTTTACTTTGAAGGAGCGCAGCTTCGGGTTCTGGACCTTCCGGTGTTCTACTTCCCGTATCTGCGCCTGCCGGACCCAACGCTGGACCGGGCGACCGGGTTTCTGGTTCCGTCGATCCGCAGCACCTCGCAGCTGGGAACCGGGGTTCAGGTTCCCTATTTCTTCAAGATCGGCGATCACCGGGACCTGACGCTGACCCCCTACGTGTCGGCGAAAACCAAGACCCTCGGCTACCGCTACCGTCAGGCCTTTGTGAACGGACGGATTCAGATCGAGGGGGCCTTTACCCGCGACGACATCCAACCCGATCAGGATCGCGGGTATCTGTTCGCGAACGGGTCCTTCAACCTGAAGAACGATTACCGCCTGTCCTTCAACCTGCGCACAACCTCGGACGACGCCTATCTTGCAGATTACGGCCTGCCGGATTTCGACCGTCTGCGCAGCGAAATCGCGCTGGAGAGGATCAAACGGGACACCGCGTTCAAAACCAGCTTCATCCACTACGAGACCCTGCGCGACAGCGAGGATCAGGACGAAATCCCGTCCCGCGTCTTCGACCTGAACTACGAAAAACGGTTCTTTCCCAATGCGGTAGGCGGCGAAGTGCGCCTTGCCTTTATCGGCCATGCCCATGAACGCACCAGCGATGCCGATATCATCGGCCGGGACATTGCGCGGGCGACCTTTGACGCAGAGTGGCTGCGCAGCTGGACCTTTGCGTCCGGTCTGCGTGCGGATGCGCAGTTCGGGGCCTCGGTCGATACGTTCGATATTCGCAACGACAGCCAGTTCCCGGATCAGGTCACACGGTCGACCCCGCGCGCGGCGCTGACCCTGCGCTATCCGATGACCCGGCGCGAAAAGTCCGGGGCGACACAGTTTCTGGAGCCCATCGCGCAGGTCGGGTGGACCCATGTCTCGAACACGGATGTTCCCAACGACGAAAGCACCTTTCAGGAGTTTGATCAGGGCAACCTGCTGTCCCTGTCGCGCTTCCCGGCCGAGGATCAGCGCGAAGATGGTGCCACCGCCGTCCTTGGCGTGAACTGGGCCCGGTATGCTGCGGGCGGCTGGCAGGCGCTGGCGACAGTCGGTCAGGTCTTTCGGGCGGATGCGGACCCGGATTTCAACCTGACCTCGGGCTTGCAGGGCACCTCGTCCGACGTGCTGCTGGCGGGGCAGATCAAGACCGCGAATGGCTGGTCGCTGGCGGGCCGCGGTCTGCTGAACGGCGATTTGAGTTTTGCCAAGGCGGAACTGCGCGGCGGCTGGCAGCAGGAAGGCGCGAGACTGGCCGGCAGCTATATCTGGCAGGAGCCCGACCCTGCCGAAAACCTGAACGAAGAGATTTCCGAACTGCTGCTGTTGGGAAGCTATCAGGTGGACCAGAACTGGCGGACCGGAGGGCTGGCGCGCTATGATCTGAGCGAGTCCGAACCCATCCGTCTGGGGCTGGATGTGACCTATCAGAACGAATGCGTTCAGGTTAACATGTCCGTAAGTCGGCGCTTTACTTCAACATCGACTATTGAGCCTTCGACAGAATTCGGCTTTACCCTGTCGCTGACAGGATACGCCCTTGAAGGCGGTGGTAAGACATACAAGAGAACATGCAGTTGATATCAGGTATCTTCAGGTTTCTTCGTTCCCGTCGGCGCAAAATGGTCGCGCCGGTTCTGGCCACTGCGCTGGTCGCAGTCGCCGCGTCTCAGGTGACAGCGCAAAGCCTGTTTTCACCGGCAATCCGGGTCAATCAGGACATCGTTACATGGTACGAACTGGAACAGCGTCAGCAGTTCCTGAATGCCTTGGGCATCCCCGGCGGGACCGAGGCCGAGGTGCGTCAGGACCTGATCGATGACCGCCTGCGCAAACAGGCCTTGCGCGACGCCGGTATTCAGGCCGCAGCCGAGGATGTGCAGGGCGGCATCGACGAATTTGCCGCACGGGGCCAGCTTTCGACCGAACAGTTCCTGCAACTGCTGGCCGATCAGGGCGTCGATCCGGAAACGGTCCGCGATTTCGTGGCCGACCAACTTTCGTGGCGCGACTATATCAGCGCCCGTTTTCTGTCGCAGGCCCGACCGACGCAGGACGAAATCAACCGCGCACTTGGGCAGACCGGAGGCGGCGGCCTGCAGGTCCTGCTGTCCGAAATCATCATACCGGTAAACCCGCAAACGGTGGCTCAGACCGAGCTTCTGGCCGAGGAAATCTCGCAACTGGAAGGGTTCGACGCTTTTGCCTCAGCGGCCACGCAATATTCAGCCGCCGCAACCCGAAACGATGGTGGCCGGCTGGACTGGCTGAACATCTCGAACCTGCCGCCCGCGTTGCAGCCGGTGATCCTGGGGCTCAAGAACGGCGAGGTTACCGATCCGCTGAGCCTGCCCAATGCCGTGGCGCTGTTCCAGTTGCGCGGCCTGCGCGAAGTATCGACCGGCGCGCCGCGTTTTGCCGAGATTGACTACGCCATCTACTACCTGCCCGGCGGGCGCAGCGCCGACGGGCTCGCCTCGGCCGCGCGGCTGAGGGAAGAGATCGACACCTGCGATGACCTTTACGGTATCGCCAAGGAACAGCCCGCCAACGTGCTGGAACGGATCACCGCCAGCCCATCCGAAATCCCCCGCGATGTGGCGCTTGAACTGGCCAAGCTGGACCGGAATGAGGTTTCGACCGCCCTGACCCGCAACAACGGGCAGACGCTGATGTTCCTGATGCTGTGCAACCGGACCCGCGATCTGGGCGAAGAAACCTCGCGCGAGGATGTGGCCAATGCCCTGACCCAGCAGCGTCTGCAGGCGTTTTCCGAAAGCCTGCTGGAACAATTGCGGGCCGACGCCACCATCATCGAACAATGACAGCCCCCATCGCGCTGAGCTGCGGTGATCCCGCCGGTATCGGCCCCGAGATCGCGGCAAAAGCGTGGGACAGCCTGCGTGGCACCTGCCCGTTTTTCTATATCGGCGACGGGTCTCATCTGCCTGCGAGCACGCCAACGCGACAGATCACTGATCCCACACAGGCCATAGCAGCCTGCGCCGCGGCTCTGCCCGTTCTGCACCGTGACTTTCCCGCACCGAATATCCCGGGCCAACCTGCCACGGAAAACGCACCTTCGGTGATCGAAGCCATCGAAACAGGCGTCGCGCTGGTGCAATCCGGTGCCGCCTCGGCCCTGTGCACGGCCCCGATCCACAAGAAAGCCCTGATCGACGGGGCCGGGTTCTCCTACCCCGGACATACCGAGTTTCTGGCCGCCCTCGCGGGGCGCAAACGGGTAGTGATGATGCTGGCGAGCGCACAATTGCGCGTTGTCCCGGCCACGATTCACATCCCCCTGTCAGACGTGACAAGCAAACTGACGCCTGACTTGCTGCTGGACACCATCGCGATTACCGCTGCCGGCCTGCGCCGCCAGTTCGGCATCGCGCATCCGCGCATCGCGGTCGCCGGGCTGAACCCACACGCGGGCGAAGGCGGCAAGATGGGGACCGAGGAACTGGACTGGATCGCCCCGCTGCTGGCCGATCTGCAGCCCGACGGCTACACCGTCAGCGGCCCGCACCCTGCAGATACCATGTTCCACGCCGCCGCCCGCGCCCGCTATGATGCGGCCATCGCCATGTATCACGATCAGGCCCTGATCCCGATCAAAACGCTGGATTTCGACCGGGGCGTGAACGTGACACTGGGCCTGCCGTTCATCCGCACCTCGCCCGACCACGGCACCGCGCTCGACATCGCCGGTCAGGGCATCGCCAACCCGACCAGCCTGATCGAGGCCCTGAAACTCGCCCACCGCATGGCAAGCGCCCGCTGATGCTTCACCTGTCTGAAAATATCCCCGCCGGAGGCAAAAAACCTCTGGCGCACCGCCCCAAACACACGCCACGATAACGCATGAGCGCCATCGACACCCTTCCCCCGCTGCGCGAAGTCATCGCCGCCCACCAGTTGTCTGCTCGCAAATCGCTGGGGCAGAACTTTCTGCTGGACCTCAACCTGACCGCCAAAATCGCCCGGCAGGCCGGGGATCTGACCGCGTGTGACGTGCTCGAAATCGGCCCCGGCCCCGGTGGCCTGACCCGGGGGTTGCTGTCCGAAGGCGCACGCAAGGTCGTCGCGGTGGAAAAAGACACCCGCTGCATCGCCGCCCTGAACGATATTGCCGCCGCGTATCCCGGCAGGCTCGAGGTCATCAACGACGATGCGCTGGAAATCGACCCGCTTGCGCATTTGACCCCACCGATCCGCATCGCGGCCAACCTGCCCTACAATGTGGGGACCGAGCTGTTGGTGCGCTGGCTGACACCACCCGAATGGCCGCCCTTCTGGCAAAGCCTGACGCTGATGTTCCAGCGCGAGGTGGCTGAGAGGATCGTGGCCCAGCCCGGCAGCAAGGCCTATGGCCGTCTGGCGATTCTGGCCCAATGGCGCGCCGATGCCCGTATCGCCATGTCCCTGCCCCCCGGCGCGTTCACGCCACCGCCCAAGGTCTCCAGCGCCGTCGTACACCTGACCGCCCTGCCCGAACCCCGTTATCCAGCCGACGCCGCCACCCTGTCGCGCGTCGTCGCTGCCGCCTTCAACCAACGCCGCAAAATGCTGCGCGCCTCGCTGAAAGGCGTGGCCCCGGACATCGAAGACCGCCTGACCGCCGCCGGGATCAAACCCACCGAACGGGCCGAACAGGTCCCGCTTGAGGCGTTTTGCGCGCTGGCACGGGAAATCCGCAAGTCCTGAACGCAAAAAACCCCGGCGCATCGGCCGGGGTTTTTGACAAATCTGTCTGGCGATTTACTCGGCAGCCTCTGACGCGTCACCGTTGTCGCTGGCGGCGTCTTCCTTGGCCGGCGCCGCCTTGGGTTTGCGGGTGCGCGGGCGGCGGGGCTGCTTTTCCTTGCGCTCGGCAGGCTCGGCATCGGCAGCTTTGTTCTGGCTTTCCGGGGTCTCGACCAGACCGCTTTCCGGCGCGGCAGTAGGTTCGGCAAAATCCATCACATCGGGTTGCGGAGCCTCGGCCGGGTCGGCCTGACGCGCGGCTTCGCGTTCCTGACGCTCGGCACGTTCGCGGTCGCGTTCGGCCTGGCGTTCGCGGTTCTGGCGCTCCTGCTCTTCGCGGCGCGCTTCAATCTCGCGCTGCGCTTCGCTCAGCATCCGCAGGTAATGCTCGGCATGCTGCTGGAAGTTCTCGGCCGCCACACGGTCATTCGACAACTGGGCGTCGCGCGCCAGCTGGTTGTATTTATCAATGATTTGCTGCGGCGTGCCACGCACTTTGCCCTCGGGGCCCGAGCTGTCAAAAACCCGGTTTACGACGTTGCCGCCGGAAGGACGATTGCGGTTATTCTTGGCCCGCGAACGGGATTTGGAAGATCTCATCTTACTTTACGTCAGCCTTGTCGTTCATTGTCGATCAACCCGTACCTTGCACTGCTCAGAAGCTTGTCCCGTACCGTGTCATCGACTTTTTTGGGCTTGGCGTCGGGGGCGCGCTGGAACGGCGTCAACCTCTCCGACTAATCCTGAGTAAACATGTCCTGCCCGTACAGACAAGAGGGTAATCGTCAATTTCGCAGGTTTTTTACATTCAGCGGCGATTTTCGGCCTCAATCCTGCGGTTCAGCCCGGCATTGTTGCGCGAACAACCCGATCGCGCCCGTCCAGATCGGGGATCACGCGGATATCCGACAACCCTGCCGCATCAAACAGCGCCGAGACATATTTTGCCTGCGTTGGGCCGATTTCGACCAGAATCCGCCCGCCCTGCACCAGAAAATCTGGTGCATCTGCGGCGATGCGACGATATGCATCAAGCCCGTCACCTTCGTCGGTCAGCGCCAGCCGGGGTTCGTGATCGCGCACCTCGGGGGACAGGTCGTGCATTTCCGCCAGCGAGATATAGGGCGGGTTCGATACGATCAGATCGAACTTGCCGTCCACCGCCGCGAACCAGTCCGATTTGCGGATTTCGACCCGATCCTGAACCTTGTGCAGCACCGCATTTGCGCTGGCCTGCAGGCAGGCGGCTTCGCTCAAGTCCACCCCAAAACCCGATGCGCTCGCCCGTTCCGCCAGCAGGGTGACCAGAATGCAACCCGAGCCGACGCCAAGGTCCAGAACGTGGTCAAACGGCTGGCTTAGGGCGGCTTCGATCAGCGCCTCGGTCTCGGGCCGCGGGTCCAGTACATCGCCGCTGACGCGGAAGCGGCGGCCGTAGAATTCGCGCTCTCCCAACAGGTGCGACACCGGCACCCGGATCGAGCGGAGTGACACAAGCTGATCGTAGCGCTCGGCGATATCCGGCGGCAACTCCTCGGGCGCGATCAGCGTTACGCGGCTGGCCTCGATCCGTGCGGCGTGGGCCAGCAAGACGCGCGCGTCCCGCGCCGGGTCCTCGACACCTGCGGCCCGCAAACGCGCGGTCGCGGCGACCATGGCCTGAGCCGCTGTCAGCGCCGCGATCATTGCGCCAACTCCGCCAACAATCGCGCCTGGCCATCGGCGGTCAGCGCGTCGATCACCTCATCCAAATCGCCCTGCATGACCTGATCCAGCTTGTAAAGCGTCAGGTTGATGCGGTGATCGGTCATGCGGCCTTGCGGGAAATTGTAGGTCCGGATCCGTTCCGACCGGTCGCCCGAGCCCACCTGACTGGCGCGGTCCGCCGAGCGTTCGCTGTCGATCCGCTGACGTTCCAGATCATAGAGGCGGGTTTTCAGCACCTGCATCGCGATCTCGCGGTTGCGGTGCTGGGACTTTTCGGAACTCGTCACAACGATTCCGCTGGGCAGGTGGGTGATCCGCACCGCCGAGTCGGTGGTGTTCACATGCTGCCCGCCCGCGCCCGAGGACCGCATCGTGTCGATACGCAGGTCATTCGCGTCGATCTGGATGTCCACATCTTCGGCTTCGGGCAGAACCGCCACCGTCGCCGCCGAGGTATGGATCCGCCCGCCGCTTTCGGTTTCGGGCACGCGCTGCACGCGGTGCACACCGGATTCGTATTTCATCCGGGCAAAGACGTTGTCGCCTTTGATATGGGCCACCACCTCTTTGATGCCACCAAGATCGGATGCCTGTTCTTCGATGATCTCGAACGTCCAGCCCCTACCTTCCGCATAGCGCTGATACATCCGCAGCAGATCGCCCGCAAACAGCGCGGCCTCATCCCCGCCGGTGCCGGGGCGGATTTCCAGCATCGCGGGGCGCGCATCCGCCGCGTCCTTGGGCAGCAGCGCCAGTTGCAGCGCATGCTCAGCCTCGGGGATCTGCGCCTGAAGCGCGGGGATTTCCTCTTCGGCCAGTTCCTTCATGTCCGGGTCGGACAGCATCATCTCGGCCTCGGCCAGATCGGCGACCAGTTGCCGCCACGCCATGATCTGATCGACCACCGGTTTGAGGTCGGAATATTCCTTGGCCAGCGTCGCAATATCACCACCCGAGGCGCCATCGGCCATGGCAGCTTCGAGGTATTGGAACCGCTGTGTAATCTGTTCAAGACGTTCTTCGGGGATCATCCCGGCGGTGTCTATCAATCCGGGGCTTTGGTCAAGGGCCGTCGCTGTGCTAAGCTGTGGCGCATGAAACGAATTGCTCTTGTCTTAGCGCTGTGTGCGGCACCTGCGATGGCCGATGTCTACGGCCCGAATGGCAAGGTTCAGGACTGTTATTGCACCGACAAAGCCGGCAGCCGCGTGGAACTGGGCGAGATGATCTGCCTGCAGGTCGATGGCCGCATGTTCATGGCGCAATGCCAGATGTCGCTGAACGTGCCCATGTGGCGCGAGGTGCAGGAGGGGTGTTTGTCGTCAGGATTACAGTCCGAGTGGCCCGAGCCGGGTGTGACCGCCCCTGCCCCTGACGCAACCTAACCTTTCAAAAGTCTTCCCACGTGCTGAGCTTGTGCCTTTTGCGCGCGCGCCGGATCGTTATTTCCTCGGCAAGGGTAAAGAAAACGCCAAAAGCCAGCGAATACAGAACAAACCGCAGGATCAGACAGTTTGGCGGCAAGACAGCAATGTACATAGCCAACCCCCAGATGCCACCGAACAGCAATGGACCCACGGTGAGCCGAGCGGCTTTGCTGCGATAATATTTGGGTCTGGGTTTGAAACCCGCTTTCCGAAGATGACCTAGATATGGGGCGGGATAACCGCGCTCTTGCAAACCAGCATATTCCAACTCGGCCGTGGCGCGTCGGTACTTTTCTTCATAGTCGTTCATATTACCCATGTGGGTATTTCGATCTATGATTTCAACCTATTAGAGATTTTCCAACCACCCATCCACCCGCGCCCTGTTCACTCCGAAATCCTTGCGGCCAAACCGCAACCGGCCATGGATGCGCAGGGTGTCGCCGTCCTGTTGCGCGGTGGTGTAGTCCGGAAACCCAATGACTTTGGTGCGGGAGACATAAGTGATCATCCCATCCTCAACCGATCCGGCCAGCACGGTGGTTCGCGACGCTGCGCGGGCGATGGCATCAAATTCTGCCAGCCCGTTCGGCCCAGTCTCAACCACCCGCACCACGCCGGTTGGCATGTCCCGGTTTGCATCTCCGACCGGCGCGACGTGCCAGCGATCAGGATCAGAGGGGGTCAGACGAATATACGCCCCCAACAGAACAACCACTCCGACAATCAGCAAAAGCAGCACTTTTTTCATCCCTGTCCCGTCCCTTGTGCCCCAACCTATTTGCAAAGCGCACCGAGGCAAGCCGCCCTACCGTGACGTCACTCCGGGCAGGATGCACAGCAACTCGAACAACAGGTTCGCCGCCATAAGCGCCGTGTTGCCGGATGGGTCGTAAGGCGGAGAGACCTCGACCAGATCACAGCCCACGACGTTCGCCCCACCCAGCGCATGGATCAGTTGCAGCGCCTGCGGTGTGGTCAGACCGGCAATCTCGGGCGTGCCGGTGCCGGGGGCGAAAGACGGGTCCAGACTGTCGATGTCGTAGGTGATGTAGAGGGGATGATCGCCGACCTCTTTCCGGATCATCGTGCCGATGCCGGTCAGGTTCTGCTGCCACAGCTCCCAGGCCGGGAACTGTTTGAAGCCCCAGCCCTTTGCCTCGGTAAAGTCGCTTGCAGCGTATCCCGAGCCCCGGATGCCGATCTGATAGGTCTTTTCGGGAACGATCAGCCCCTCTTCGTAGGCGCGGCGCAGGATGGTGCCGTGGGTCTCGCGCTCGCCGAACATCTCGTCGTTCACGTCCGAATGGGCATCGACATGAACCAGCGCGACGGGGCCATGTTTGGCCGCCACCGCCCGCAGGATCGGCAGGGTGATCGAGTGATCGCCCCCCATCGCCACAGGGGTCACGTCCTGCGCCAGAATACCGTCATAGCTTTCGCGGATGATCTTCAGGCTCTCGGACAGCGAAAACGTATTGATCGCCAGATCACCGATATCGGCAATCTGCAGACTGTCAAACGGCGCGGCGGAATTGGCCATGTTATAGGGCCGGATCATCGCGCTTTCGGCGCGGATCTGCTTGGGGCCGAACCGCGTGCCCGACCGCCACGAGGTGCCGATATCCATCGGTATCCCCAGCACTGCCACGTTCAGCCCCGCCAACGACGCCGCCTGAGGCAGCCGCATGAACGTATTCGGCCCGGAAAACCGCGCCAGATCATTGCCGCTGATGGGTTGGTTAAACTCGGTCATGCCCCTATGCCTCCTGTCCGGTCTTTTGGTTAACCTGATAGCGGAAGGATGGCTAACCAAAGGTTAAGGCCTCAGCTTGTTCCACCCCAGCAGACAAATAATCTGCGTCGCAACATGCGCCCCGGCAATCGCCGTCGCGCCCGAGGTGTCAAAGGGCGGAGAGACCTCGACCACGTCGCCGCCCTTGATATTGATCCCGGCAATGTCGCGCAGAATGATCTGTGTCTGGATCGAGGTCAGCCCGCCCCAGACCGGCGTGCCTGTCCCCGGCGCAAAGGCCGGGTCCAGCCCGTCGATGTCAAAGCTCAGATAGACCGGGCTGTCACCCAGAATGCCCCTGATCTTCTGCGCCACGGCGGCGGGGCCGGCTTCGTAGACCTCGCGCGCGTCGATGATATTGACGCCCAGCGTATCCTCGTTCGTGGTGCGGATGCCCACCTGAACCGAGCGCTTCGGGTCCACGATCCCCGATTTCACCGCCTTGTAGAACATCGTCCCGTGATCGACGCGGGACATGTCGTCATCGGCCCAAGTGTCGGTATGGGCATCGAATTGCAGCAGCGATATCGGCCCGTATTTCTCGGCATAGGCCTTCAGGATCGGAAAGCTGATATAGTGATCCCCGCCCAAAGCGACCGAGGCGACATCGGCGGCCAGAATGGTTCGGATATGATCGGTCAGCGTGTCGGGGAAGGCCGGGATGTTGGCATAGTCATAGGCCATGTCGCCGTAATCGACGATTGCCAGTTCGCTCAGCGCATCAAACGGCCAGCCGTAGGGCGCATCGGGTGATTGCAAAGAGCTGGCCTCGCGGATGGCACGTGGTCCCAGACGGGTGCCGGGGCGGTTGGTGACGGCCTGATCGAACGGCACCCCGGTGACCGCTATGTCGACGCCTGCAAGGTCCTTGGTGTAAAGCCGCCGCAGGAACGAGGTCGCCCCGCCGAACGTATTCTCATAGGACAAGCCTTTGAGGTCCGGGTTGGTGAACGCCTCATCCACCTGATTTTTCGCATCTTCCAATGCCATCTTGTCTTTGGTCCTCTTCCTGCTCAGCCCACCGGCTGCGCCTTTTCCACGATCCGGGCAAAGAACGAGGCCCCGATCGGTGAGATTTCATCGTTGAAATTGTATTTGGGGTGATGCGGGCTTGGCCCTTCGCCCTGCCCCAGAAACAGGTAAGCTCCGGGCCGGGCCTGCAGCATGTACGAGAAATCCTCGGCCCCCATCTCGCGCCCGGTATGGTCGACCACCCTGTCTGCCCCGGCCACATCGCGCGCCACCTCGGCAGCAAATCCGGCCTTGTCGGCATCGTTGATGGTGGCCGGGTAATTCCGTTCGTATTCCAGCCGCGCTTCGACCCCGTACGAGGTCGCCTGCCCCTGCACGATCTGCTCCATCCGCTCCATCACCATCTTCTGCACGGCCGGATCAAAAGTCCGCACCGTGCCGTTGATGTAAGCGGTGTCGGGGATCACGTTGTTCACCGTCCCGGTGTGAATCTGCGTCACCGACACAACCAGATCGTCCAGCGCATAGTGATTGCGGCTGACAATCGTCTGGATCGCCTGCGCGATACCGCAGGCCGCCATCACCGGATCGCGGGTTTCATGCGGCATGGCCCCGTGGCCGCCGCGGCCCTGAATATGCACTTCGAACGTATCGACAGCGGCCATGATCGGCCCCGGCGTTGTGTGGAACGATCCCAGATCGAAACCCGGCGCGTTGTGCAGCGCAAAGACCTGAGAAATGTTGAACCGGTCCATGATCCCTTCATCGACCATCACGCCGGCCCCGCCGCCCTCTTCCTCGGCGGGCTGAAAGATCAGCGCGACGCGGCCCGCGAAATTGCGCGTCTCGGCCAGATAGCGCGCGGCGCCCAGCAGCATCGTGGTATGCCCGTCATGGCCGCAGGCATGCATCTTGCCGGGGTATTTCGAGGCATAGGGCACGCCGGTTTCTTCGGGGATCGGCAGCGCATCCATATCGGCGCGCAGGCCAATTGTCGGCCCCTCACCCTGTCCGTTGATGATCGCGACGATCCCGGTCTTGGCGATCCCCTCGTGCAGCTCATCCACGCCGAACTCGCGCAGCCGGTCCGCCACAAAGGCCGCGGTTTCATGGCATTCGAACTCCAGTTCCGGGATCGTATGCAGGTGCTGGCGCCACGTGGCCATATCGGCGGCGAAATCGGCAATTCGGTTCACGACGGGCATATGGGGTGGACTCCTGATCCAAGCTGCGGGATGGATGCATCAGACACCGGAACAAGGGGCTTCGCAATGGCTGAAAATCCGCTGATCCACGACTCGGATGCTGGGATCGAGCGTCTGCTGGAAATCATGCGCCGGTTGCGCGATCCCAAGACGGGCTGCCCCTGGGATATCGAACAGGATTTCGGCACCATCGCCCCCTACACGATCGAAGAAGCCTATGAGGTCGCAGACGCCATCGAACGGCAGGCTTATGACGAGCTGAAGGGCGAATTGGGCGACCTGCTGTTCCAATCCGTGTTCCACGCCCAGATGGCCGACGAGGCCGGGCATTTCACCTTTCAGGATGTGGTGCGCACCATGTCCGACAAGATGGTCGCGCGGCACCCGCATGTGTTCGGCGACGAATCCCGCGAGAAATCGGCGGAACAGCAGACGGTTGACTGGGAAACCATCAAAGCGGCAGAGCGTGCGGGCAAGGAACAGAAAGGCGCTTTGGACGGTGTCGCCGCCAACCTGCCCGCCCTGCTACGTGCCCATAAATTGCAGAAACGTGCCGCCCGTGTGGGGTTCGACTGGCCCGATGCCAGCCATGTGCTGGCCAAGATCACCGAGGAAGCCGCCGAACTGGAAGAGGCCCGCAACAGCAAGGATGCAGACGCGCTCGAGGACGAGTTTGGCGACCTGCTGTTCGTCATGGTCAATCTTGGCCGCCATCTGGGCATCGAACCCGAGGCCGCCCTGCGCCGCACCAACGCCAAGTTCACCCGCCGCTTTGAACAGGTCGAGGCGCGGCTGGCTGCGCGGGGCAAACTGCCGACGGACAGCACGCTGGAGGAAATGGATGCCCTCTGGGACGAGGTCAAAATCGAAGAACACCGCGCCAACGGCAAACTCCCGCCCGCCCGGGTCAACAGCGCGCGGGGCGGTGCTTAAAACGGCTGGACAAGTGCTGCGACACTTGCGAGTGTCCGCGCTTCAAGACCCCGGAGGCAGAGCATGGCACCCCGCAAGATCATCATCGACACCGACCCCGGACAGGACGACGCCGTCGCGATCCTGCTGGCGCTGGCCAGCCCCGAAGAGATCGAGGTGCTGGGCATCACCGCCGTCGCCGGAAACGTGCCGCTGGAGCTGACCGCCAAGAACGCGCGCATTGTCTGTGAACTGGCCGATCATGCGCATATCCCTGTCTATGCCGGATGCGACCGTCCGCTGAACCGCCCTTTGGTGACCGCGGAACATGTGCATGGCAAAACCGGGCTGGACGGCCCCGTCCTGCCCGACCCTCAGATGCCGCTGGCCGAAGGGCACGCGGTGGACTTCATCATCGACACGCTGCGCGCGCAGGAACCGGGGACCGTGACGCTGTGCCCGCTGGGGCCGCTGACCAATATCGCGACCGCCTTTCAGAAAGCGCCCGATATCGTTGACCGGGTTCAGGAAATCGTCCTGATGGGCGGGGCGTATTTCGAGGTCGGGAACATCACCCCGGCGGCGGAATTCAACATCTACGTCGATCCGGAAGCCGCTGATATCGTGTTTAAATCCGGCGCTCATATCGTGGTCATGCCACTGGATGTCACCCATGATGCGCTGGTCACGCCACATCGCAACGACGCATTCCGCGCTCTGGGGTCCAAGGTCGGCCATGCCGTTGCCGAGATGACCGATTTCTTTGAACGCTTCGACAAAGAAAAATATGGCTCGGAAGGCGCGCCACTTCACGATCCCTGCGTGACCGCCTACCTGATCTGCCCCGAACTGTTCTCGGGCCGCCACATCAATGTCGAGATCGAAACCCAGTCAGAATTGACCCTGGGCATGACAGTGGCCGACTGGTGGCGGGTCACGGACCGCGCGCCCAATGCCATGTTTATGGGCGACGTGGACGCCCAGGGCTTTTTCGACCTGCTAACAGAAAGGCTGGCCCGACTATGAGCGCCGCCCTCCGCCTTGCCCGCCCCGAAGATCTGGACCGCCTGATGGCGCTGGTGTCGGCCTTTCACGCTGAACAGGGTATCGAACAGGATGCGGACCAGCGCCGCGATGCTTTGCTGCCGCTGCTCGAGGGCATCACCCACGGCTGCGTCTATCTGATCGGTCCGGGCCGTGCGCCGCTTGGCTATATCATCCTGACCTTCGGCTGGTCGGTCGAATTCGGAGGGATGGACGGCTTCATCGACGAAATCTACATCCGCCCCGCCGTTCGTGGCCGCGGGATCGCGACCGAAGTATTGCTGGATCTCCCCAAAGCGCTGGCCGAAGCCGGCCTGACTGCCCTGCATCTGGAAGTGGACCGCAAGAACGAGTCCGCGCAAAAGCTGTATCTGCGTACCGGTTTCAAACCCCGTGACCGGTATATGCTGATGAGCCGGAAGCTCTGATAGCGTCACGGGCGGGGCACGCCCCGCCGGATTGCCATCGGATCAGCGGGATTCCCCACGGAAAATCATCGACTGATTATAGCTCATTTCATGGACGGGATCGTCCGCCGACACCTGTTGTCCGCTGATCGGGTACGTGCCGGGTGCGGAGCATGCCGCCAGAAAAACAGTGGCGATAACTGATGCTACGAGAATGAATTTCGAACCAGTCATGTTGTTCCCCTTTTCTGTAATACAGTCAGGATAGGAAACAGTGCGCTTTCGCTAATAGGTAAAAGTTCACACAAAAGTTAGATAAAATCTTCTGCTGCAAGGGTTATTCGCGATTTTCGGCTGAAAAACAAAGGCTAACGGAAACAATTTATTTTTACCTCTTCCTCGCGGGCACTGCGATTTCCGCGCAAAAATTCCCCCAGAAGTGACAGGACCGCGAAAACTTCCCGCAAAGCGTGAGCGTATTTTCCCGGCCCGCCCAAAACAAACGCCGGGCCGCTTTGCAGCGATCCGGCGTTCTGGATTCCAACTTGGTCCGCCGACTAGTCCGGGGACCACAGCACCACTCAGCGCTTCAGGATCGAAGCCCCGGCGTATTCGGCGACCTCGCCCAGCGACTCCTCGATGCGGATCAGCTGGTTGTACTTGGCCAACCGGTCCGACCGCGCCAGTGAACCGGTTTTGATCTGACCGCAATTGGTCGCCACGGCCAGATCGGCGATGGTGGCATCCTCGGTCTCGCCCGAGCGGTGGGACATGACGTTGGTGTACCGCGCGCGGTGGGCCATATCGACGGCGCGCAGGGTTTCGGTCAGCGATCCGATCTGGTTCACCTTGACCAACATCGAGTTGGCGCAGCCGCGCTCGATGCCTTCGGCCAGACGTTCCGGGTTGGTCACGAACAGGTCGTCGCCCACCAGTTGCACCTGTCCGCCGATGGCGTCGGTCAGCGCCTTCCAGCCGTCCCAGTCATCCTCGGACATGCCGTCTTCGATCGAGATGATCGGATAGTCGTTGACCAAAGCGGCCAGATAGGCTGCGTTTTCTTCCGAGGTCAGGGTGATGCCCTCACCAGCCAGAACGTATTTGCCGTCCTTGAAATACTCGGTGGCCGCGCAATCCAGAGCCAGGTGGATTTCTTCACCCGGTTTGTAGCCTGCTTTTTCGATGGACTTCAGGATGAAATCCAGCGCCTCGCGGGTACTGGCGATGTTGGGGGCAAAGCCGCCCTCGTCGCCCACACCGGTCGCCAGACCGGCGGCGGACAGTTCTTTTTTCAGCGTGTGGAATACCTCGGAGCCCATGCGCACCGCCTCGCGGATATTCGCGGCCGAGGTCGGCATGATCATGAATTCCTGAATGTCGATCGGGTTGTCGGCGTGTTCACCACCATTGATGATGTTCATCATCGGCACCGGCAGCACCCGGGCCGAAGTGCCGCCGACATAGCGATACAGCGGCTGCGTGGTGAAATCCGCCGCCGCCTTGGCGGTGGCCAGCGAAACGCCCAGAATGGCGTTGGCGCCAAGACGGCCCTTGTTCTCGGTTCCGTCCAGCTCGATCATCGCCTGATCGATGGCCACCTGCTCGGTCGCGTCAAAGCCCACCAGTTCCTCGGCAATCTCGCCGTTCACGGCTGCGACGGCCTCAAGCACGCCCTTGCCCAGATAGCGCGCCTTGTCGCCATCGCGCTTTTCCACCGCCTCATAGGCCCCGGTCGAAGCACCCGAGGGAACGGCGGCGCGGCCCATGGTGCCGTCTTCCAGAATGACATCCACCTCGACGGTGGGGTTGCCCCGGCTATCCAGAATTTCGCGTGCATGGATGTCGATGATCGTGCTCATGAGGCCCGTCCCTGTGGCTGACTTGGTTGCACGCCTCATAGCATTACCGGGTAAAAAGTAAACCATTTCCGTTATCGCTAACAACGACAGAGGCCGGTGTTTGCGCCAACCTGCGACGATCCGTCAGACCGTAACGGTCAATTCGCGCGCCAGCCTGCGTTCGCGGATAAAGGTGTACATGCCCGATCCGATGATCAGCGCCGATCCCGCAAAGGTCAGAAGATCGGGCCGTTCGCCGAACACCATCATCCCGGCGATGATCGAAAACAGCAGCCGCGTGTACCGGAACGGGATCACGACCGAAGCCTCGCCCACCCGCATCGCCAGGATGATACCGTAATAGCCAAACACCCCGAACGACAGCGCCCCGGCATAAAGCCACAGGTGCCCCGGCAACAGCGGCGAGACCGAGCCCGGTGTCGTGATCATCAGACCCGCGCCCACAACAGCCAGCGCCAGATAGGCCTGCATCGCCACCACAGACGAGGCGACGCTGTGGTCAATCTTGCGGGTGATCAGGTCGCGCGCCGCCACGGCGACAACGGCGACAACGACATAGAGCGTATCCGCGTCAAATGCCTCGAGCCCCGGGCGGATGATCATCAGTACGCCGACAAAGCCGACACCGATGGCGCTCCAGCGGCGCCAGCCGACCTGCTCGCCCAGAAACAGGGCCGCGCCCGTCGTGGCCACCAGCGGCATGGCCTGAAACACCGCCGCAACGGTGGACAGATCGACCAGAGACAGGGACGTGACGAAAGCCACCGAGGCGGTCGCCTCGGCTACTGTACGAAACAACGGCAACGGACCCCAGGCACGGGCCGAGAAAATGCGTTTGCGGGTGACAAGCGACATGGTCAGGAAGATGCACATCGTGACCAGCCCCAGCACCAGCAGGATCTGCCCCGTCGATACCGTGACCGACAGTTCTTTGACAAAGACGTCCTCGATCGTGAAAGCGGCCATTGCGGCAATGACCAGCAGGATGCCGTTAACGTTGTTCATGTCGTGGTCCACAAAAAACGGCGGATGAATTCCCGCCTTGCCGGCACAACACCCCAGGCATGGGGTCTGTGGCAAGTATTATCCGGCCGAAATGGATGATTTCCTGTGATCCCGGCGATCCGGGGCCGTTATGGGTCAGTCCCGCTTGAGCGGTACCCCGTACAGTTCAAGCCGGTGGCCTTTCAGCTGATAGCCCAGCTTTTCCGCAATCTTTTCCTGCAGCGCTTCGATCTCGGGGTCGACAAATTCGATCACCTTGCCCGACTGCATGTCGATCAGATGGTCATGGTGATCCCGCTCGGCATCTTCATAGCGTGCGCGCCCGTCGCCGAACTCCAGACGTTCGAGAATCCCGGCCTCTTCGAACAGTTTCACCGTGCGGTATACGGTAGCAATCGAAATTCCCGAATCCATGGCCGAGGCGCGCCCGTACAGTTCTTCGACATCGGGATGGTCCTCGCTCTGCTCCAGAACCTGCGCAATGGTCCGCCGCTGGCCTGTCATGCGCAGCCCTTTGGCTTCGCAACGCGCGATGATCGAATCCGTCATGATGCCCCTCAGGAACTACTCGGGTTTCTGTCTTAGTATGTCTGCGCGTCCAGCGCCACAGGGATTCGGTTCAAACCGGGCGGGATTCAGGCGCTGCGCCGCAAATCCGCCCAGACCGGAAGATGGTCCGAGGCGATATGCGCCGGGCGGTCTTCGTGTACGCCATGGGCCAGGGCCTCGACCCCCTGACCCAGCGCGATCCGGTCCAGCGCGCCCAATGGCTGCGCCGCCGGAAAGCTGGGTTTCGGTGGCAAAAACCGCATCTCGGGCGCAAGGTTGTCCAGCACCGGCTGGCGCGACCATTCGTTGAAATCGCCGGCCCAGACCGTCGGCATCCTGTCCAGAGCCGAATCGCACCGCCTGAGATGCGAAATCTGCTGGCGCCGCGACGCCGGGATCAGCCCGAGATGCAGCCCCATCACCCGCAACGGCCCGATCTGAGTGTCAAATTCGACCCGCACCGCACCACGCGGCTCCAGCCCCGGCAGGTCGTGATGCGCCGTCTGACGCACCGAGATCCCCTCGCCCCGCCAGATCACCGCGTTGCCGTGCCACCCCAGACTGCCCGCGCCGCCCAGATCGACGATCTGCCACCCGGCCTCATCCAGCATGAAATGCGGCAGTGCCGCTGGCCGGGGCGGCAGGCGTTTGTCGGCCTCCTGCAGCACCACGATGTCGGCCTGCATCTTGTCCAGCACCTGCAGGATGCGCTGCGGCTGACGGCGGAAATCCAACCCGACGCATTTCTGGATATTGTAGCTGGCAAGGCGCAGGGTGCGGGAACTGGTCATGGGCATCCGGTTTAACAATCAAGTGCAAGGGTGCCAAACTCGACGCCATACGCAACCGGATTTTGCAACACTTTGCCTTTTCGATGACCGCGCATCGGGAACTTCACCCTATGCACACAGAAACGACATAAAACCATGTACAGATCGGTATGCACCGTTAAACTGCACCAAAAAAAGGGGATGCAGGGTTGGACGTTAATTCCAGGTTCGCGACGATGGTCATCGCCGATATTTCGGGAAGCACACCGCTGTACAAGGCGGTGGGCGATGATGAGGCGCAGCGGCTGCTTCAGCTTGAAATCGACCGGCTGCGGACGGTCATGCTGGAGTTCGGCGGCATACCGGTTGGCCAGAAAGGCGACGATGTCCTCAGCTATTTCGACGACCCGGATGCGGCGGTCTATGCGACCCTGCAGATGATCGAGCGCCCGGTCGAAGCG
The DNA here is from genome assembly GCF_056541025.1 of Ruegeria sp. AK4. Taxonomy (NCBI): domain Bacteria; kingdom Pseudomonadati; phylum Pseudomonadota; class Alphaproteobacteria; order Rhodobacterales; family Roseobacteraceae; genus Ruegeria; species Ruegeria sp. AK4. The sequence goes on along the minus strand of NZ_JBQFXS010000008.1, from coordinate 8,935 downwards.
CCGGTGTCCGTTCATGTTGGTGTGCATAGCGGGCCGATCGTTGTTGCCGAGCGGGGTATCTATGGCGAGGCCGTCAACGTCACCGCCCGCCTGTCCACCGCCGCCAACCCGCGCGAGGCCTGTATCAGCGACGATGTGGCCTCGATGCTGTCTCCGAAACTTCGGCAGCTTCTCAAACCGCTCGGCGGGCTCACCCTGAAAGGGCTGAGCGAGCCGGTTACGGCATATTCGCTGGTCAACTCTGTACTGGACCCGTCAACGCAAACCCGCCTGCCGCTGGATTTCGGCAGGACCGAAAGCAACCTGCAGACCGGGGATACCCTGACTTTGATTCTCAGCTACAAGGATCGGGCCTGGCGGTGCCGGGGCGATGGTGAGTTCAAACTGGGCAGGTCGTCCGACTGCGACGTGGTGTTGCCGCAGCCATGGGTTTCAAGGCTGCACGCCGTTCTGAGCATGAAAAATGGCAAGCTGTTTCTGACGGATCGCAGCACCTCGGGCACCTATGTCAAATCGGAAGGCGGGCAGGAAATTCAGTTGAAACGCGAAACGATCATGCTGACCGGCGGCGGCTTGATTTCGCCCACCCTGCCCATCGAACAGTCCGAGGCCTGCCTGCGGTTCGACATAATCGGCCGCCCTCAGGTTCCGCAGAACGTCGCCTGAACCACCTCATTCGCCGCCGGGGGCCGCGTCAGGTCGGTCTGGTCCGGTTGATCCTCGTAAGGGTTCGCGAGCACCGTGTTCAATCGGTGGAACGGTCCGTAGTCGCCGGTGACAGCAGCGGTGATCATCTGTTCGATCCGGTGATTGCGCGGGATGTAGGCCGGGTTGGCTAAGGCCATGACCCGGTGCGGGTCAGCCTCGCGCTGAAGCCGGGCCTGCCAGCCCTCTGACCAGCTGTCAAAAGCGCCGGGATCGGTGAACTGGTCCCGCGCTTTGCCGCCGCCCAGCGCCCGGAACGTATTGGTGAAATCGGCCTGATTCTGCGCCATGCGGGTCAGCAGGTCCGAGATCATCGCAAGGTCGCCATCTTCGGGCGCTGAAAGACCGATCTTCGCGCGGAACCGTATCAGCCAGTTCTGCTGCAGCAGGTCTGGCATCGCGTGGATGACCTCGGTGGCTTCCTCGACTGCGGCCTCTTTATCCTCGTATTGCTGGATCAGCGCTGTCGCCAGTTGGGCGAGGTTCCATACGGCGATGTCCGGCTGGTTGGAATAGGCATAGCGCCCCATCTGGTCGATCGAACTGTAGACCGTATTGGGATGGTAGCTGTCCATAAAGGCACAAGGCCCATAGTCGATGGTTTCCCCGGCAATCGAGCAATTGTCGGTGTTCATCACCCCGTGAATAAAGCCAACGCTCATCCACCCGGCGATCAGCCGCGCCTGCGCATCCCGCACCGCACGCAGCAGACCCATCGGGCCTTTGGCCTCGGGGTAATGGCGGGCGATGGCGTAGTCGGTCAGGCGCCGCAAGCTGTCCAACTGCCCGCGCGCCGCGAAGACCTGAAACGTGCCCACACGCAGGTGGCTTTGCGCCACACGGGTCAGAACCGCGCCGGGCATCGGGCCTTCGCGCAGAACCACCTCACCCGTTTCAACGGCGGCCAGTGCGCGGGTGGTCGGGATGCCCAGCGCATGCGTGGCCTCGGACACTACGTATTCCCTCAGAACCGGCCCCAGCCAGGCCCGCCCGTCCCCTTGCCGCGAGAACGGCGTGGGGCCGGAACCTTTAAGCTGAATGTCACGGCGGATACCGTCGGTCCCGATGGTCTCGCCCAACAAAACGGCGCGTCCGTCGCCAAGCTGCGGGTTATAGTGACCGAATTGATGCCCGGAATAGAGCTGCGCCAGCGGCTCGGCCCCTTCGGGCAGGGTGTTCCCGGCAAAGGCCTCGGCCATTTCCTGCACGTCACCGGGCGAGACCCGCAACAGCCGCGCGAGGTCGTCATTGAACGCGATCATCTGCGGCGCGCGCACCGGAACAGGGGCTTGCCGTGCAAAGAACCCGTCCGGCAGGCGGGCGTAGGAGTTATCAAAAGGGATCGTCAGGGTCATGTCGCAAACATATGCCCCCTGCGCATGATTGCCATAGCGGATCGCGCGCTTGCGTGCATAATCGCCCTGAACCACGAGGCCCCCATGACCGCTGACCAGATCATCGACCACCTGAACCTGCAACAACACCCCGAAGGTGGCTGGTTCAAAGAGACCTGGCGCGCCGACAATCCGGGCCGCGCCACCGGGACCTGTATCTATTTCCTGCTCAAGGCCGAAGAAAACAGCCATTGGCATCGGGTCGATGCGACCGAGATTTGGTTGTATCACGCTGGTGCGCCGTTGGTCCTGTCGCTGAGCGAATCCGACACAGGGCCTGCCAGCGACCACCTGCTGACGCCCGACCTGTCCCAAGGCGCGCCGCAAGTGATCGTGCCCAAAGGTCATTGGCAGGCTGCGCATAGTACCGGCGACTATACTCTGGTAAGCTGCACCGTCTCACCGGGGTTTGAGTTCGAAGGCTTCGAACTGGCCGCCCCGGATTTCGATATCCCGAAGGGTTAAAAGATGGATCACCGCGCCCTGATCGCCGCAATTCCGCCCGAAGCAAAAGATCGTCTGCAAAAACGGTCCGATGCAGCAGGTCTGAAGCATCTGGCGCTGTATTTCGGGGCGCTCGCCGTGACCAGCACCGGGATCGCCGCGCAAATCCCGCTGTGGCCGCTGCTGATCCTGCCGCAGGGGATTTTGTTCGTCTTCCTGTTCACGCTCAGCCACGAATGCACCCACAAGACGCCGTTCAGAACCGAATGGCTGAATGACACGGTTGGGCATCTGGTCTCGGTGCCCATCGCCCTGCCCTTTACGTGGTTCCGGTATTTCCATCTGGCGCATCACAAATGGACCAATCATCCGCAGAAAGACCCCGAGTTGGACGGCAAACCGCGCCCCGACAGTTGGCGCAGCCTGATCGTTTACCTCAGCGGATGGCCTTACTGGTCCGGCATGGCGCAGACCCTTCTGCGCAACGCCGCCGGAAAGATTGACGCGCCCTACCTGCCCGCCCGCCAGCATCGCGCCATCCGGGCCGAGGCGCGGGTTCTTCTGGCGCTCTATGCCCTCGCAGCGCTCAGCCTGTTTTATACGTCCGTCTTGTTCTGGCTGTGGCTGCTGCCCGTGCTGATCGGCCAGCCCTTTCTGCGCCTCTACCTGCTGGCAGAGCACGGGCTGTGCCCGCCCGTCGCCAACATGCTGGAAAACTCGCGCACCACCTTCACCAACCGGATCGTTCGGTTCGTGGCGTGGAATATGCCCTATCATGCGGAACACCATGCGTTCCCTAACGTGCCGTTCCACCAACTGCCCGCCTTCCATGGCTGGACGCAGGCGCATCTGAAATCCACTTCGGACGGCTATACCGAATTTGCGGCCGACTACGCGCGCACCTTGAAGACCTGAGACCCGCGTTATTCCTTACGCTCTTTCGCACGCAGAATCGCGGTCAGAAGCGGAACCAACAGGGCCGGCAGAGACCCCAGAGGGTTCGCACCGATGCTTTTGACCGCCTGAACAACCTCACGTGCCTCAACCGCCAGTTCTTCCAGCTCATCCTCGATATCGGCGATGGCCATGTCGCGAACCTCGACCGCCGGGGCGATCTCATCCTCGACATTCGTGCGTTTTGCAAACAGCACAAGCAGCACGGCCAGCAGCAGGTTGGCCAGCGACAGAACAGCGGCGGAGGCCCCCGAGGACATCCATGTTTTCAGCATAAAGAACAGCGCGACATCCAACAGAACCAGACCTGCAAGGGCCGAGATTCCCGCCAGGACCATCAGAATGGTCTGCTGTTGCATGACGGCAAAACGGCGGCGCGTGATCAGGCGTTCGGTGCGATAGATCGTTGTCAGGTTTTTGCTGAGTCTGTTCATGTCCCGTATCCTAACTGCGCGCGCGGCCAACGACATATCCAAGGGTAAAGGCAATCAGCAAAGCGGTGATCGGGTACTGCTTCTGCAGCCTGCCGAATTCTTCGACCACATCCTCGCCCAGCGCTTCGGCCTTTTTTAGGTCTATGCCGTGCTCTTCCAACAGTTTCCGAATCTCGTCCGCCGTTTTCAAAGGCGGCGAGGCTTCGGGCCTCGGAGGTTCCTCAGCCTTTGCCTCCAACGTCGCGTTGCGCGCGCGAAGCGCGTTCAGCTCAGCTTCCAGTTCCGCCTTGGTCGCCATCAATACCCACCTTCAATATGCCCGGATCAGACCGCGCCCTAACCCTTGCACATCATTGCGGTTTTTTGAACTGCTGTTCTGTGGCGGTTCCTGCAAAGCGGTTCAGACAGCGCGATCCATCGACACTGCGCTGACAACCCCGCCGCCCACTAAAGCCCGCACACCAGTCGTTCCGGGGCACGAGGTCGGCAGCCCGCGCGCCACGCGCACAGCGAGATAGGCAAAGGCTTGGGCTTCCAGCATGTCGCCGTCCAGACCAACCGTCTCGACCGGTTCGACCGGGCAGTCCAACGCGGCCCGCAGCATCTCCATCAGCACCGGGTTATGACGCCCGCCGCCTGTCACCAGCAGCCGCGCGGGCGGCTTGGGGCAATGCTCCATCCCCTGCACCACCCCGGCGGCACACATGCCGGTCAGCGTGGCGACAGCATCGGCATCGCTGAGTTCCTGCACCAGCCCGATCATCTCGGCAAAGTCGTTGCGGTCCAGCGACTTCGGCGGCATGCGGGCAAAGAACGGCTCGGCCAGGAACAGTTCCAGCGCGCCGGTCTCGACCGTCCCTCCGCGCGCAACCGCACCGTCGCGATCCATCGGCAGGCCCAGCCGCACCTGCATCAGATCATCGACCGGCGCATTGGCTGGGCCGGTGTCGAAAGCCAGCAGTGCCCCCGGCATCTCGGGCCCGTCAAAGGACGGGTCCACATAGGTCAGGTTGCCGACACCGCCGAGGTTCAGAAAGCACAAGGGTTCCTCTGCCCCGATCCACTTGGCGCAGGCAAAATGGAAGAACGGCGCAAGCGGCGCGCCCTCGCCCCCCATTTTCACATCGTCGCTGCGAAAGTCCCAGACCACCGGCAGGCCCAGCGCCTGCGCCAGACCAAAGCCATCGCCCACCTGCAGTGTCCCCCGCCCGCGCGGCTCATGCGCAAGGGTCTGGCCGTGAAAGCCGATCAGGTCGACATCTTCGAATTCCGACAGCGCCTCGGCATGGGCCAGCGTCACCAGTTCCGCCGCCGCATCGACCTGCGGCCCGCTCCACTGTCCAAGCGCGGCGCGCAGTTGGGCACGCTCGGCCTCAGAATAGGCGCGATAGCCGCTTTCGCCGAACCCGAATATCCGGTGCCCGTCGGTTTCCACCACGGCGGTATCCACCCCGTCCAGCGAAGTCCCCGACATCGCGCCCAGCGCCCGGATCGCCTTGTTCGTCTTGATGGCCAGGCCCACGCCTCTCTCCTGCTTGGTGATGTGGATTTTCGCAGGGGCTTTACACCCTTGGGTTGCGACCCGATCAAACTGCAACCTATCCGCGGCCCATGGCAAGGGCCTTGCGCCGCATCCTTCCGCTTTTTTCGCCGCCTGCGCCCCGGGATCAACACCAAAGCCCCAATCCCATTGCAGAAAATCGATATCTGAGCCAGCATTGAGGGAAAGCGGGACACCAATACAGTCGTGCGAAGAGAAAGAATGGGACAACCCGAGACGTCAAAGCAAACGCGAACGGTTGAAAACCGGAACTACCAGTTGATCTTCTGGTCGGGGGCGCTATCGACCATCGGGTCGCAACTGGTCAACCCGCGTCTGGTGCTGCCGTTCCTGTACCTCGCCCTGGGTGCGCCTACGTTTATCGCGGGTCTGCTGCTGCCTTGCGTGACCGGTGCCCGCCTGATTGCCGAGATTTTTGTTTCACCCTTCATCAACCGTGTCACGCGGGCGAAGCTGGCCGTCTACATACCCAACATCCTGACCGGGGTGATCCTGTCCATCGTGGCGCTTTTTGCGACCAACCTGCCGCAGGTTTTGGTCGTTCTTCTTTTCCTGACCACGGCGGCCATCATGGGCCTGTGTCAGGGGCTGTCCAGTCTCGGCACCAGCCAGATTTATGGCGTCTCGGTGCCGGATGCCAAGCGCAACCGGATGGTGTTTGCGCAGGCCACCATCTCGGGCACTTTGGCGATTGTCGTTGTCTGGGTGACGAAAGACCTTCTGGTTTCGGAAGAACCCATGCAGCGTCATATCGTCGTCATGTGGTGCGGCGTTGTCGCCATGTTCGCCGCCGGGATCAGCTTTGCCGGTGTGCGCATCTTCGAGGAAGACCAGCCGCCCAACCCTGCTGCCGCCGCCAAACCCAAACCGCTGGCCGAACTGGCGACAGGCTTCAAGACCGGCATGGGCTATCCCTGGTACCGCAAGTTCCTGTTCACCCGGCTGCTGTTCGTATCGGTCGAACTTGCAATGCCCTTCTACACCATCCACGCCGCCACCTATCACGTGGGCACGAAGCACTCGCTGAGCTACTTCGTGATCGGAGCCAGCGCAGGCGTCGTGATCGGCTCGATCATCTGGGGCTGGCTCAGCGGGCGGATTTCCGTGAAGCCGGTGATGTGGCTGGGATGCCTGATCTCGACCCTGTCGGCGGTGTTGGCGCTGGCATTCACCTTTATGGGCTATGCGCAGAACGTCTGGCTGTATGCGGCGGTGATCCTGCTGTTGTCGCTGGGCGGCAACGGCGTAATCTATGGTCGCTACCTGTATGTCATCGAAATGACCAACGAGAACGAGCGCCCCTATCTCGTCGCCCTCGGGGATGTCACCGCCGGCCTGGTCGGCATCGCCTTTGCAGCAGTTCTGGGGGCCGTGGCACATCTGCACGACCCGGTCACGCCGATCTTCGTGCTGGCGGCGTTGAACCTGATTGCGATGGTGTTTGCCTTCCGCCTGCCGCCGACCAAAAGCTGAGCTCTGCACGTTAAAACGGGCAAATGCACCTTTTACTTGGCATTGCACGGCCCTATACGTTGCCGCGCAACATTAACCCAAAGGGCACGATATGACCTACCACCCCAAATCGGATTTCATCGCCACGATGATACGATTTGGCACGGTCGTTCGCTTCGCTCCTGGGGGTCAAATCGTGCCTTGAGTCTTTCAGCTCATTGAAAAAAGGGCTGAATCTCCATGGAACACTCGAAAAAACTTAAGCTCGGCAAGATCACCGAGAAAACGCTTCGCAATATTCCCTTACCCGAAAAAGGGGAGCTGACTTACACCAAAACTTACACCAGAGGTTTGACCATCCGAGTCAGGTGTAGCGGGTCCAAGGTATTTTATGCACGGCTGTGGAACCCAAGAACGAAGAAAGTTCTAAGACGCAAGTTGGGCGAATGGCCTAACATGTCTTGTTCTCTGGCAATCAAAGCATTGGACAAGCTGAGGCGTGAGCAAGAAGAAAACAAATAGGTCAAAAACGAAATACATCTGACACTGGCTCAAGCCTTTGAGTACTACCAACGCAAGAAGTCACAAGAAGGCAAGTCAACATCGTTCCTTCAACAGATTGATCAAGCTTGGAGATGCGTCCCAACTGACTTGAGGGCAATGCTGCTTGATCAGGTGCCTTTGTACCGCCTAGCCGATCTCGTGGTTGCGATTGCGACAGAAAGAAAGGGAACCGCGTTTCATGTGAGAAGGCTGCTTAAGGCGATATACAAGATTGCACTCATCAATGAGTGGTGCACCAAAGACAGAACCCTAACAATCGAACCTATTACTATGCAGCCCAAGAGGCTATTGGTTGACAACGACCAAATTTCGAAAGTTCTGAACGTAGCAAGGGAACACAGCAACAAACACAAGGTTTGCGCCCTCCTTTTGTGTGCTGCTACGGGACAACGGGGATCAGAGATTATGAAGCTTCGTTGGGAAAATATCCAAAAAGATTCAATTGTCTTTCCAGCAGAAATTCGAAAGCAACGAACAGAACACGTTGTGTGGCTGAATGATCTGGCTCGTGAGGCCCTATCCTATCTTCGTGGGGGTAAAGGCCCGATTTTTCCAATGGCGCACCACAATTGGCTTTCAGACTTTGGAAAAGTTCAGGGGCGCAAAGCCAAAGTTAAAGGCTTCGGCGTTCATCAACTCAGAAAGGCGGTTATCTCAAACCTTTTGTCACAAGGGTTTCCTGTTCACGTGGTTCAACAAGTGTCCGGACACAAGGACGCTTCAATACTAATGAAACACTACGCCATCAGTACCGAGGCGCAGACAAGGGAAGCTACGCAAAGGATAGGTTTTGGAGTTGGCAAACAACAACAAAAGAACCTCAAAGACTAACTTGAATTGGTCTAGTTGAATCCGGTTGCATTGGAATTTTCAGTCTCCTTAAAGGCCATTGCGCCAGTGAGAATCCCAATCAGAATATACACTGACAGAAACTTTATGTCGAAATCACCGAACTCCACCCTAAGCCAACCTGAGTCAACGGCAAAGGAAATCATCTGGCGTAACGCTATTAAGCCTAAGCCCGTCAATGCCCATAATTTTAGCAAACTTCGGAACATATATGCCCGATCCCGCGCACGAACAAACAGCCATGCGAATACCCAAAGAATCGCACATACTGGAAACCACAAATACCAGGGCACCAACCAACCTATGCCCATAGTAATGGCACATGCCGCTGTCAGAAAATTTGGAATGCCTATGGTTGGTTTGCTCAAAGCCCTGAGTAAATTTTGCAAAAAGTTAGACGTGAAGGGCTTAGTTTGGGCCGAAGATGTCGTTTGTATTGAGCGACGATCCACTAGTTCCACCAGCTCACCCACTAGGTACCCTCGCTTAGGGTCAGGACCCATTGATTTCTGTATGTCGGCGTGATTCACCGGTCGAAAATCGAGCGGTGATATGAGCGATCTATATTGGTTGGATGA
>NZ_JBQFXS010000007.1:0-257529 GCF_056541025.1 Ruegeria sp. AK4 | reverse complement strand
TCTCATCTCCACTCCTTGGCGGTTACGATGAGCCAGAAACCCTCTCTTATCAAATCGACCTAAACTGTCCCATTGGCGCTGACGTCAGACAAGCCAGACCGAACGTAGGATTTTGCTGGGCCGAAAACTCAGAGAGAACATCCAACGAACGGAAAAATCGCTACAAAGCATAGAGGCTGGGATTGATTCCAAGTTGCGTCAAATCGTAGAGGCATCAGTAGATGAGGATAGTGAAAAAACTGAACGTCTAAAGACTGAGCGAAAACACCTTTGGGAAGCGCACCAAAAGGCATTCAACGAACTCCAAGAACTTCGCAAAGACTTAATCGAGCTAAATGCACTTTCAAACAACTTCCCGGAACCGTGAGGGATTGGTTTTCACGTTACTTGACGTCACCTGACCCATATTAAGGTCGGTTACACGGTTACAAAACAACATGTAAGTCATTGTTTTTAAATGGTGCGGCGGGAGTTCGAGTCTCTCATCACCCAGCATTCCCTTTCTGCCATCAAACATAGCCTCCGCCAGACCGATTGCCTTGATTGCAACCGGTTGCAACGGCAGTGCGTTAGTGCATAATGCCTTTGCTATGAATACACTCTCGGCCCTCTTGCCCCGCCAACGCCTTAGGCGACCGCGATGAGCGTGACTCTGAAAGACGTCGCGGCGCTTGCGGGCGTTTCGCGCTCGGCTGTGTCGCGGACGTTTACCGAGGGCGCGTCGGTGTCGGCCAAAACCCGCAGCAAAGTTGAAAAAGCGGCGCGCGAGCTTGGGTATAGTCCGAATGCGCTGGCCTCGTCGCTGACGACCGGACGGACCAAGCTGATCGGGCTGATTTCGAACAACTTCCACAACCCGATTTTCCTTGAGGTCTTCGACCAGTTCACCCGCGCGCTGCAGGAACGGGGCCTGCGGCCTTTGATCGTCAACCTGACCGATGAGACCGAGCCCGCCAATTCGGTCCGTATGCTGCGGCAATATTCGGTCGATGCGGTCATCGTGGCCTCATCCACCCTGCCGCCCAGTTTCGCCAAGGCGTTTCACGATGCGGGTGTGCCGGTGGTGCATACGTTCGGGCGGTCTGCCACGTCGCCCGAGGTGCACGTGGTGGGGATCGACAACGTGGAATGCGGGCGCATGGCGGCGCGGGAACTGGTGGCGCGGGGGTATCGGCGCGTGGGGTATCTGGGCGGGCCGCAGGATGCGACCTCGGCCTTGGACCGGCATCGGGGGTTCATGGAGGAACTGGCGGATCATCCCGACATCAAGGCCACGCATTGCTTTGCCGGGGCCTATTCGTTCGAGGCCGGGCGGGCTGAGATGCTGCGCCTGCTGGGCAACGCTCCGGCCGAGGCGTATTTTTGCGGCGACGATATCCTGTCGATCGGCGCCTTGTCGGCCCTGAAGGATCACGGCCTGAAACCCGGACACGATATCGGCATCATCGGCCTGAACGATATGGAGATGTCGCGCTGGGAAAGCGTCGATCTGACCACCATTCACCAGCCGATCAAGCAGATCATCACCTCGTCCGTCGATCTGGTCGAGGAGATGCTGAAAGAGCCCCAGCGCTACCCCGAGGCCAGGATCTTCCCCTGCCGGGTGATCGAGCGGGGCACGCTGCGGCCCCGCGCATGACTATCTGAACATCGGCGGGCGGGCGTCCTGCCATGCGCCATCGGCTTTACCCGAAGCAACAGCCGCATGCACAGCTGCAATTGACCGGACGCCGTCTGCCGCACCCGGCAAGCCGTCGCGGGTCTCGCCCCGGATTGCATCGGCCAGATCGCAGTAGATATTGGCCACGGCCAGCGGGAACCCCTCGGGGTGTGCGATGGCCACGCGGGACAGGCGCTGCACCTCGTCATGCAACCCGCCTTCGCCTTTTTCGATGATCTGGGTGCGGCCGCCGACCGGGGTGTAGATCAACTGGTTCGGCTGTTCCGATGCCCACAGCAACCCGCCGGTTTCGCCAAAGACCTGAATGTCGAACCCGTGCTGCCGTCCAATCGCGACCGAGGATGTCCACAGCCGCCCGACCGTGCCGCCCTCCATGCGGAAGCTGACCAGGGCGTCATCCTCCAGCTCGCGGCTGGGGATGGTCGAGGCGAGGTCGGCGGACAGGGATTTGACCTCATCATCGCAAACAAAGCTGGCCATGTGCAAAGCGTGGATACCGCAATCGGCGAACTGGCCGGACACACCCGCCATTGCGGGATCATAACGCCAGCGCACGCGCGGGTTGTCTGCGTCCGTTGCATCGCCGTGGTGGCCGTGGCTGAAATTGGTCACGACCAGACGCACCTTGCCAATCTCGCCCGCCCGCACCATCGCGCGGGCCTGGCGCACCATCGGATAGGCCGAATAGCAATAGTTCACCGCGCAGATTTTGCCCGATTTTTCGGCGACGCGAACGATCTCTTCCCCTTCTTCGACAGTCATGGTCATCGGCTTTTCGCACAGCACATTGAACCCGGCCTCAAGGAACGCTTTGGAGATTTCGAAATGGGTGGCGTTCGGGGTGGCGATCGTCACCAGATCGATGCGGTCGTCGCGGTCCTTTTCCCCGGCCAGCATTTCTTGCCAGTCGCCATAGGCGCGGTCGGCGGCGATGCCCAGCCGCTGGGCGTATTCGCGGCCCTGCTCGGGCCGGTGATCCAACGCCCCGGCGGCGAAATCAAACAGCCCGTCGGCTTGCGCGCCCAATCTGTGGGCGGGCCCGATCTGGCTGCCTTCCCCACCCCCGATCATGCCCCATCTCAGCTTTGCCATGGTCTTCGTCTCTCTTCAGAATGTGCAGGTCCTGCGATCAGAAATCGCTGATGTTTTTCCATCGCCGCTGGTCCGAGGACGCCAGCGCCGCCGCCACCACGCGGTTGACCTCGTGCCCGTCGCGGAAGGTCGGCCAGATCGCTTCGCCGGTATGAATGGCCTGCAGGAAATCCTTGGCCTCGATGATGATCTGGTCCTGATAACCGGTGCCGTGGCCCGGGCCCTGACAGAACGGCTCGTAATCCGGGTGGGCCGGACCGGTCAGGATCTTGGTGAAGCCCCGGGTGGCTTCCGGCCCGTCATGACGGTAATACCAGAGGGCGTTCTGATCCTCCTGATCAAACCGGATCGCGCCTTTTGTACCCGAGATTTCGTAGGCATAGCCCATCTTGCGCCCAGTCGAGATACGGCTGACATAGATATTGCCCATAGCCCCGTTCTGAAACCGGCACATGATTTGCGCATGGTCATCATTGGTGACGGTGCCGCCGGGGCGGGTGTGGTGAACGGTTTCGACCTCGGCCATGACCTCGGCAATGGGTCCGATCAGGGCCAGCGCGCCGTTGATCATATGCGGTGCAAGGTCCCCCATCGTGCCGTTCGGCATCCCGGTGGTGCGCCATGTGGCCGGGGCTTGCGGGTCGGCGTAGAAATCCTCGGTATGCTCGCCGCGAAACCAGGTGATGTCGCCGATGTCGCCGTCTTCAATCAGTTTGCGGGCGTATTGAGTGGCCGGGGTTCGGACATAGTTGAACCCGACCATGTTGGTGATCCCGGCCGCCTCGGCTGCGGCCACCATCGCCTGCCCGTCCTCCAGCGACGATCCCAGCGGTTTTTCACACAGCACCGGCTTGCCCAGGGCAAGCGCAGCCTCGGCAATTAGGCGGTGAGTGGACTGGGGCGAGGCGATCACAACGGCTTCGACTTTCGGGTCGTTGACCAGCACTTGCCAATCCTCGGTGGCGCGCTGAAATCCGTAAGCGGCCCGGTAGCGCTCGGCGCTTTCGGGGGTCGAAGCGCAGATCATCTCAAGCCGGGGCCGCAGCGCCGTGTTGAACACCGCGCCCACCGCCGCCATCGCGACCGAGTGCGCCTTGCCCATATAGCCGCCACCCACGATTCCAATTCCGATTTCAGGCATCTGTCACGGCTCCGAACATATCATTTGCAACCGGTTGCAAAATCAGTATCGTGTGAATCGATTCAACGCAAGGTCCAAACTTTGCCGATCCCATTTCGCCGGAGGATAAGACGTGAGCGCCTTGATGGACGGTATCAAAGGAAACCGGTTCGCCGTGTTCGGGCGCGCGGGGATGGACATGTTTGCCAATCCCATAGGCGTCAAAAGCGAACATGCCGAAACCTTTCGCGCCGATCTGGGCGGATCCTCCGCCAATATCTGCGCCGGGCTGGTGAAATTAGGCAGTCAGACATCGCTGATCACCTCGGTCTCAGACGACGCGGTGGGGCGGTTTTGCCTGAACCGGCTGGCGCATTACGGCGTGGACACGACTTTTATCCGCGTGGTTGGGGGCGAATACCGGGTTTCGTTGGCGGTCTATGAAAGCTGTATCGAGGATTTCCAGAACGTCATATATCGCAATGGCGCGGTGGATTTTCAGGTCACGGAAGAGGATATGGATGGCATCGACTTCTCGGCATTTTCTGCGGTGATCTCGGCCGGAACTGTTTTTGCCGCTGAACCGTCGCGCAGCGCCACGTTCCGGGCCTTTGACCATGCGCGCAAGGCCGGGCTGCCGATCATCTTCGACATCGACTACCGCCCCTATAGCTGGCCCTCGCCCGAGGTGGCCGCCGACGTGCTTTCCCGCGCCGGGGAAGCCAGCGACCTGATCGTCGGCAATGATGAAGAGTTCGGCTTCATGGCCGGTGGCATCGACAAGGGATTTGCCAAGGCCAAAGAGCTGGCGGAGAAACCCGGCCGGATTGTCATCTACAAGATGGGTGAGAAAGGCGCGGTCACTCTGGCGGATGGTCAGGAAATCCGCACCGGCATCTACCCCGTCACCGCGGTCAAACCCAACGGCGCCGGTGACAGTTTCATGGCGGGCTTGTTGGCCTCGGTCGCGGCGGGACATTCGCTGACGGATGCGGTGATGCGCGGCTCGGCCTGTGCGTCGATCGTGGTGTCCAAGCCCGGTTGCGCCGGAGCCATGCCTACAACCCCGGAACTGGACGCGTTCCTTGCCAATCATCCCGGCCCGACGACATAGGAGAGGCCCATGCATATCGCACCCTATGACAATCAGAACAAACCCATCGTCGATGCCGACGATCCCACTGTACCCCTGAATTACTTCAACATCGTCAAGTTGAAGAAGGGCGAGGCGTTTGAATACCAGGTGCCGGGATACGAGACCTGCATCGTCCCCGCAACCGGCAGCGTCGATGTGGATGTCGAAGGCGTGCCCTTTCCCAATCTGGGCAACCGGGGCGAGGATGTCTGGGATGGGGAACCCGAAGGGGTCTATGTACCCGTCGGCGCCAAAGCGCAGATGGTCTGCGTCTCGGACGAGGCCGAGGTGTTCGTCGCCGGGGCCAAATACGACAAGGTGCTGGATCCGTTCGACGTGCGCGAACATGACCTTGTGCAATATGGCAGCGACGACACCAAGACCCACCGCAAGATCAAGCACATCCTCGGCCAGAAACAGCACGACAAGGTGGGCCGCCTGCTGGTCAGCGAGCTGTTCACCGTCGGTCAGGGCGGCTGGTCGGGCTTTCCCAGCCACAAGCACGACACCAACCGTCTGCCCGACGAGTCCCGGCATGACGAGACCTATAATTTCCGCTTCAAGCCCAACTGGGGCTCGGGCCTGCAGATGCTGCAGCGCGCGGATAACGAGCCGGGCGATGCCTATCACATCGTCGACGGCTCGACGATCTGCATCGACACGGGCTATCACCCCTGCTGCGTGCTGCCGGGGTACGAGATGTATTATTTCACCATTCTCGGCGGTCTGAGCCAGCGCTCGCTGGTGCAGTATTTCCAACCCACCCATGCCTATCAGATCGAGACGATCCCGGGCATCCAAGACATGATCGCCAAGTTCAAATGACCCTTGTTACGCTGAAAGATGTCCTGACTCCGGCCTATGAACAGGGATACGCCGTCGGCGGTCTGGTCACGCTGGGGTGGGAGGATATGCGCGCCTATGTGGCCGCGGCCGAGGCGGAAAACGCTCCGCTGATCCTGCAGGCCGGGCCAAGCTGCCGCGAACACACGCCGCTGCCCATTCTGGGCAAGATGTTCCGCCATCTGGCCGAGGGTGCCTCGGTCCCGGTCGTGGCGCATCTGGATCATGGGTACACGTTTGAGGAGTGCAGGATTGCGCTGGACAGCGGCTTCACCTCGCTGATGTTCGACGGATCGCGAAAGCCGTTGCAGCAGAATATCGACGAAACCGCCGCCATTGCGGACATGGCCCACGCCGCGGGGATATCCTGCGAGGGCGAGATCGGCTTTGTCGGCTATTCCGGCGGCGAAGGGTCGAACGGCACCGACCCGTCCGAAGCCGCGCAATTCGCGCGCGAAAGCGGCGTGGACGCAATGGCAATCTCGGTCGGCAACGTTCATTTGCAGCAGGACAAGGAAGGCGGTCTGGACGAGGCGCGCATCGCCGAAATCGACGCCATGACCGATGTGCCGCTGGTGATCCATGGCGGCTCGGGCGTGCCGGTGGACCAGCGCAGCCGGCTGTCGCGTCAGACCTCGATCTGTAAGTTCAACATCGGTACCGAACTGCGCATGGCCTTCGGCCACGCCCTGCGCGACGCGGTGAACCGCGACCCCAGCCGGTTTGACCGCGTGACCATCCTGAAAGAAACGCAGGACCCGGTCGAAGCCGCCGCACGGGTTGTGATCCGCGCCTTCGGGGCTCCGCCGCAGAGATAGCGAAAAGGCCTAGATCGAACCGCCCTCGACCATGAAGTTGCCGGCACTGCACATGGCGGCGTCGTCCGAGGCCAGAAACACCACCATCCGCGCCACATAGACCGGATCAATCGGATCGGGCAGACATTGGCGGTCGACCTGCTTGGCCAGCCCCTCGGGCGTGACCCACAGGTCTTTCTGACGCTCGGTCATGATCCATCCGGGCACCACGGTGTTTACGCGGATTCTGTGATCTCCCAACTCGCGTGCCATGGTGCGGGTCAGGCCATGAACGGCAGATTTGGCGGTGGCGTAGGCCGGGAAACCTGCGCCCGCCTCCCACCACGAATTCGAACCGAGGTTGACGATGGCCCCGCCGCCGCGTTCGATCATCGCGGGCGCGACCGATTGGATCGTAAAGAACATATGACGGATATTCGTCGCCATGCGCTCGTCCCAATAGTCTGGCGTGAGCTCACGCCAGTCGTGCCGGTCATCATGGGCCGCGTTGTTGACCAGAACATGTGCTGCGCCGAGTTGGCCAACCAGATCGGCCAGCGCGATACGCAGCGCTTCGATATCGCGCAGGTCGCATTGGGCGAACGCATGATCCCCGCCCAGTTCCGCAAGCAACGCCTGCCCGGCGTCTGCGTTGATGTCCAGAAATCCGACCTTGGCCCCTTGCCCTGCGAAGGCGCGCACGGTTTCCGCGCCGATGCCCCCAGCGCCGCCGGTTATGAAAACGGTCTTGCCGTTCAGGCTGGGATAGGTGGCAAAGCTCGGGGTCATGCATCGCGCTCCATAATCCATTCAACCTCGGGCGCCGGAACAAACCGCCATTTCCGCAGAGGGCCGGCCATGACGTTCAGATAGTACATCTCGAACCCATAGGGCGCGCCGCAGGGGTGATGGCCGCGCGGAACCAGCACGACGTCGCCATCGGATACGGCCATCGTCTGGTCCAAAGTTCCGTCATCGGTATAGACCCGTTGAATGCCGAACCCGTTGGCCGGGTTGAGACGGTGGTAATAGGTTTCCTCCAGATAGGTGATCCTTGGGTAGTCATCCTCGTCATGGCGATGGCTGGGGTAGGACGACCAGTGGCCGTTCGGGGTGAAGACCTCGGTCACCAGCAGGCTATCGGCGTAATCCTCATTCTCCATCGCGATGTTGTTGATGTGCCGCGTGTTCACACCTTTGCCGCGTTCGGTCAGGGTGATCCCGTCGGGGCCGATCCGCCGCGCCGGATACCCGCCCATGCCCGGTGCCGAGCAAACGGCGATCACGCAATCGGTTTCGGCCACCGCCTCCCACTCGGACCCGTTCGGCAGGTACAGGCAGTGCGGCGGTGTCTTTTCGAACACGTTCATCCGGTCGCCCAGCACGCCCCAGTCCTGCCCCGCGCCGGTGATCTGCGCCTTGCCTTCCACCATGACCAGAATGACCTCGCGCTCGCCCGTGGCCTCGGCCACCCGGTCCCCGGCGCGCAGATGGTGCAAGCCGAACCCGACATAGCGCCACCCGGCGCTGGCAGGCGTGATGTCGTGGACTTTGCCGTGCGTTCCAAAGGGTTTTCTGAGCAGGTCTGCCATTTTAGTCTCCTTGATGCCTTCGCCGGATGGTCTCAGGCAGCTTGCCGTGTTTGCAGGGCCGCAAGGGCCTTTTCCAGTTCCGCCTCGGCCCACCAGTCACGAACCGCCCGCCGCAGAATATCGGCCTGGCTTTCCGGCGCATTGCCCCCGGTTGGGGGGTCAGTGTCCAGATTGGTCGGGAACGGGTACCCTTCGGCCGTTGCAACGATGGCGGCATCCAGTTCGGTCGCGGTCAGTTGGCCCCGTTGTTTCAACGCAACCAGCGCCGGGAAAACGGCTTGCGACATTGCGCGGCGGTCCACAGCTTCCATCGCGCGGCCGAAGGCGGAGGAGATTTGCAGCAGGTTCGCCATTCTGTGTATGTCCGCGCTGCTGTTTTCGCCCGCCGCGTGGAACAAGGCGGGGTTGAAGAAAACGGCATCGCCCTTGGACAGCGGCAGTTGGATACAGGCCTGTTCGAAATGATCCTGATGCGCCGGATCGTGGAACGCCAGATAGCCCGGCGGGTAGAGCTGCGAGAATGGCAACAGCTTGGTCGGGCCACTTTCCACCGGCATATCGCAATGGGCCACTGCGCCCTGCAAGGTCAGCGAAGCCGTCACCAGATGCGCGTGGGCCGGATACCGCGCCGCGCTGTCGGCGCTTTGAAACCCCAGATGATAGTCACGATGCGCCTGCTGGGCCTTGCCGCCCGGCCGCACCTGATTGATCTGCGCCGTCATTTGGTAATTCGGCCCCAGCCATGCTTCACACACAGCCGCGATTGAGGTATTCGCAAAGTAAAGCGCAAACCCTTTGGGGTCGCGCAGGCACTGTTTTTGCAGCGCGTTCCAGATCCGGTCATTCGCGCCCGAGGCCGCAAAGTGATCGCCTTCGCCCGCGCCGCTCTGGCGTTCTTCTTCGATGATCTGGCGAAAGACCATGGACGCGCGGTCAATCACCGAGGTGTCCGCATATGCGCCCCGCAAAACGATCACACCCGCCGACTTGCCAAGCACCCAGGCCCATTCCGCCAGCACGGCCCTGCGTTGGCCTGCCTGCGCCAGCATGGGGCGCAGCACGTTCATGTCATAGATCGGCACATTCTTTTCGACCGATGCCGCATGCGGAACCGCCGCAGGCGAAAGCACCTGAGAGGTCAGCGCCTTGAAGCCATCCAGATCGCAAGAGGCGCGGTCGAAGAAACCGACATATCCGGGGTCTTGTTGCTGCATCACAGGCTTCCTTACAGTTTCATCGGCATCCGTGACCTAAGTCGTGATCTCCAGCCCTGCTGCGGTGCAGACCTCGACAATGTGATCATAGCCCATCTTGGAATACTCATAAGGCGGTGCCTTGGCCGGGTCCTGCTCGGCCTCGACCACGATCCAGCCGTCATAGTCCATCGCCTTGAGCGCAGTCGCCACTGACCGGAAATCGATGCACCCGTCGCTTGGAACGGTGAAGGCCCCGCCGACAACCGCGTCCAGAAAACTGTGGTCCTTTTCGCGCGTCGCCTGCACCACATGAGGGCGAATATCCTTGAAATGCACGTGGTGCACCCGGTCGCCCCAGCGATCCAGAGTCGCCATCACGTCGCCGCCGCCAAACAGCAGATGGCCGGTATCAAAGCACAGGTTCACCTCGGGGCCTGACCCATCCATCAGCCAGTTCACCTCATCCTCGCTTTCGATGATCGTGCCCATGTGGTGGTGATAGGCCATTGGCATGCCCTGATCGGCCATCCATTTCGCAAGCTCTGTGATCCGGGCCGCGTAAGCCTGAACCTCGTCTTTCGACAGTTTCGGGCGGTGGTTTACAGGGGTGCCGATCTGGCCCTGCACTGTGTTGGAACATTCGGCATAGACGATGCACGGGCTGTTCAGCGCCACGAACTGCTCGACCTGCGCGCGCACGGCCCCGCGTTCCGTTGCGAAATCGTTGACCAGCGACGCACCGGAACACCAGCCACCGCAAAGCGCAATGTCGTTCGCGTCCAGATAGGCGCGCAGCCCTTCGGTGTCTCCCGGCATCCGCTGGCCGCGTTCGACGCCTGTATAGCCGATCTCGCGCGCCTCTTTCAGCGCTTGCTCCATGGTGAAATCCGCAGTCAGGTCCGGCAGGTCGTCATTCTGCCAGGCGATCGGAGAGATTCCGATTTTCACGCTCATTTCGCGTTTCTTTCCTTGATCGCAACCTCATAGGCCGCACGTTTTTCGTTCACTTCCGGGCGGATGCTGACCTCGGGAACCGCGACCTCCCACCATGTGCCGCCATATTCGGTCGAGGGGTAGGGATCGGTGTCGATCACCACCACGTAAGGACCCTTGATGTCAGACCGTTTCGCCAGCGCGTCCTCCAGTTCAGCAATCGATGAGACCTTGACCGAGGTTGCGCCCATCGCCGCCGCGTGCGCCGCAAAATCGATGGCTGACGGGTTTTCGTGCACAGCATGGTCCAGCAGGTTGTTAAACTCGGCCCCGCCAGTGCCCATCTGCAGCCGGTTGATGCAGCCAAAGCCGCGGTTGTCAGTGATGACGACGGTGAAGGACACGCCCATCATCGCCGCCGTCGCCATTTCCGAGTTCGCCATCATATAAGTACCGTCACCGGTAAAGCAGATCACGTCGCGGTCGGGCTCGGCCATCTTGATGCCCATAGCGCCTGCGATCTCGTACCCCATGCAGCTGAAACCGTATTCCATGTGATAGGCGCCGGGGCGCGGCGCTTTCCACAGCTTGTGCAATTCGCCCGGCATCGTCCCCGCCGCGCACATCACGACCGTATCGTTGTGCGAGGCGCGCTGAACCGCGCCCACCACCTGCATGTCGGTGGGCAGGGCGTTGCCGTCACCGGGGGCATTCGTGAGAGTATCGACCTTGCCGAACCAGTCGGATTTGAGCGTGTCGGAAACCGGATCGGCCCGATAGCCCTGCAGCCCTTCAGCCAACGCTTCCAAACCCACCCGCGCATCCGCCTGCAACGGCATCGCCCCGTGCTTTTCGGCGTCATAGGCCGAGGTGTTGAGGCAAAGCATCTCACGTTCAGGGTTCGAGAACAGACCCCAGCTTCCGGTGGTGAAATCCTGCAGCCGCGTGCCGACCCCCAGCACCAGATCGGCCTCGGCACAGATGGCATTGGCAGGCTCACCGCCGGTCACGCCAACGGGGCCGAGGTTCAGCGGATGATCCCAGGCCAGCGCGGATTTGCCCGCCTGTGTCTCGGTCACCGGGATGTTGTGGGTTTCGGCAAAACTCTGCAACGCATCCGTCGCGCCCGAGTAATGCACGCCGCCCCCGGCCACGATGACGGGCCGTTTGGCCGCCTTGATCGCGGCTACTGCGCGGGCCAGTTCGCCCTCATCCGGACGGAGGCGGCGCTGATACCAGACGCGCGGCTCAAAGAAGCGTTCGGAATAGTCATAGGCTTCGGCCTGCACATCCTGACAGAAGGCCAAAGTCACCGGTCCGCAATCGGCCGGGTCGGTCATGGTGCGGAAGGCGCGCGGCAAGGCGGTCAGCAGATGTTCGGGCCGGGTGATGCGGTCGAAATAACGGCTGACCGGGCGGAAGCAGTCGTTGGCGCTGATGGTGCCGTCGCTGAAATCCTCGGTCTGCTGCAGAACCGGGTCGGGCCCCCGCGTGGCAAAGACATCGCCGGGCAGCAACAGAACCGGCAGGCGGTTCACATGCGCCAGCGCCGCCGCCGTAACCATATTGGTCGCCCCCGGCCCGATCGAGGAGGTTACCGCCATCGCCCGCCTGCGCCGCATCTGCTTGGCATAGGCAATCGCGCAATGGGCCATGGTCTGTTCGTTATGGCCGCGATAGGTGGGCAGGCTGTCTTTCACCGCATGCAGCGCCTCACCCAGCCCGGCAACGTTGCCGTGGCCGAAAATGGCCCAGACACCGGCGATAAAGGGCTCTCCGGCCTCGTTCATCTGCGCCCCAAGATAGCGCACCAGCGCCTGCGCCGCCGTCAGTCGGACTGTTTTGCTCATCATGATCCCTTTCAACTCGGAGCCGCCTTGAGCGGTCCGCGGGTTTTCTCATTTGCGAAGGTGTCAGGCCTTTTTCTGAGCCTAAAAACAGAGTGGCGTCAGATGCGACCACCCGAAGGATGCCCCCTTTTGGGGGCACCCGAATTTTGAGATGTTTAAATCGTACCGCCCAGCGAACCTTCCAGTTCGGCCATTTCCTGACCACCTGCCATCAGGTCCTGCAGCTCTTCGGGTGTGATTTCACCGCGTTTGGCCGTGCCCAGCGTTTTGCCACGGTTCAGAACGGTAAAACGGTCACCTACCGCAAGGGCATGGCGCACGTTGTGGCTGATGAAAACAACACCGACGCCTTGGCTGCGCACCCGGTCGATAGTGGCCAGAACATTAGAAGTCTGACGCACACCGAGAGCCGAAGTAGGTTCGTCCAGGATCAGGATCTTGGCACCGAAATACACGGCGCGGGCAATCGCGACGGTCTGACGCTCACCACCTGACAGAGTGCCGACAGCCTGATCCGGCCCGCGCAGGTTGATGCCCATCTTGCGCATCTCTTCCATGCAGACTTGATTGGCCTGTTCGACATCGAACCGTTTCAGCAGGCCTTTGCCCTTGGTCGGTTCACGCCCCATGAAGAAGTTGCGCGTCACGCTCATCAGCGGGATCATCGCCAGATCCTGGAAGACGGTTGCAATGCCCGCTTCCATTGCATCGCGCGGCGTGTCGAAATGCAGCGGCTTGCCTTCAAACAGGATCTCGCCCTTGGTGGGTTTGTGCACCCCGGACATGGTCTTGATAAAGGTAGACTTACCCGCGCCGTTGTCGCCCAGCAGGCAATGGCATTCACCCGGCTTGACGTCAAAGCTGACCCCAGCGAGCGCGATGATATTGCCAAAGTGCTTTTCGATGTCTTGCATCTGAACGATGGGTGCCTGATCACCGGCAGCATCGCCATGATGGAACTTGGTATCGTCGGTCATATCAGCGCTCCCCGGTTACGCGTTTACGGATCGCATTGTTGAACAGAACGGCGATCAGCAGCATCGCGCCAAGGAAGACCTGGAACCAGTCCTGATCAAAGTCGGTATAGGTCAGGCCGATGACAACCATGCCAAAGATGATCGAGCCAAAGAACGCCCCGATGGCCGAGCCGTAGCCGCCCGTAAGCAGGCACCCTCCGATCACCGCTGCGATGATCGCCTCGAACTCCTTCTGGAAGCCGCGGCGCGCATCCGTTGAACCGGCGTCTATGACGGTGATGATGGCCACAAGCGCTGCGCAGCAGGCTGTCAGCATGAACAGCGACACCTTGATCCTGCTCACCGGCACACCCGAGTTCGATGCCGCCGTGCTGTCGCCGCCTGCGGCGAATATCCAGTTCCCCGCAGGTGTCCGCAGCAGCACATAGGTTGCCGCCAGCGCCAGCAGGATAAACCACAAAATCTCGACCGGAACACCGGGCACTTTGGGCGCGCCGCTTTTGAACGTGTCGATCATTCCGTTGGCGGCGAGCCAGGCAAACAGGCTGCCAAAGGCCTCGCCCGAAAAGAACGGGGCCAGCCAGTCGTTTTCAACCGCGTCACGGACGCCGCGCAACTGCGTCGACCCGCCGGTTGCGGCCTTCAGACCGACCAGAGACAGACCGCGCAGAATAAATAGGAAGGCCAGTGTCACGATAAAGGACGGCAGACCGGA
The DNA here is from genome assembly GCF_056541025.1 of Ruegeria sp. AK4. Lineage (NCBI taxonomy): Bacteria > Pseudomonadati > Pseudomonadota > Alphaproteobacteria > Rhodobacterales > Roseobacteraceae > Ruegeria > Ruegeria sp. AK4. Next base: position 243,598 of record NZ_JBQFXS010000007.1, on the reverse strand, counting down.
TCGGATCACGATATTGCCGTTGATCGCGCCCACACAGGCCGCAAAAACGAATGTCATGGGGATGGCGATGACAAGCGGCAATTGCCAGGTCACTACGCAAACGCCAAAGAACAGGCCCGCAAAGGCAACCATGGAGCCGATGGACAAGTCGAACTCGCCACCGATCATCAACAAGGCCGCGCCGATGGCCAGAATGCCCAGCTGCGCCGCCGGCGTCATGAAGTTCATGACCCCCGCCAGGGTAAACATCGACTCATCCGCCGTCATGGCGAAGAAGATAACCACCAGGACGACACCAGCCATTGCACCCAGTTCGGGTCGTTTCATGAGCTTGGTCAGGAAAGGTTCTTTCTTTAACCTTTCGTCCCCTGAAAACTGCGCCGAGTCACTCATCGTTTCCTCCCACTTGGGTGGGAACGGCGCCGCTGCGCCGCCCCGCTTGATTCAGTTTGCAGTGTTGATCAGCGGATGCCCTGCGAGGACAGTTCGATCACCTGGCCCGCCTTGTCCTGGGTGATCAGGTTCGGACCCGAGGGCACGTTACCACCGGGCATCAGGCCGTATTTGGCATGCAGACCCATGAAGTTCACCGCCAGGTAGCCCTGCAGATACTGCTGCTGGTCGATTGCAAAGGCTGCATCACCGTCGACGATGGACTGCAGGAAGTTGGCCGAAAGGTCGAACGATGCCACGTTCACGTCCCGGCCCGACCCTTTGACGGCTTCCACTGTTGGCTCTCCAGCCGAGCTGGCACCCAGCGCCATGACCGTATCGACAGCCTCGTCGGCCGCCAGAGCTGCAGACACTTTCGATTCGATCTCGGACGGATCATTCGATGTCGGCAACACGGTGACTTTTCCTCCGAAGCCTTCCGCGAAACCTTCGCAACGCAGGTCAAGCGAAACGTTGCCAACTTCGTGGTTCACGCAGATTGCGTTGGTACCACCCATGGATGCCAGTTGCGCGCCCGCGGCCTTACCTGCATCAAACTCATCCTGCCCGACATGCAACAGGGCACCAAGCTCCTTCGCAACTTCTGCGCCTGAGTTGATCGAGATCACCGGAATTCCCGCCGCAACGGCACGCTCGATTGACGGGCCAAGCGCGTCGGCATCGGGGATCGAAACGATCAGCCCGTCCGGTTCCTGATTCACAGCCGCATCAATCAGTTGCGACATGGCCACCATGTCGAAGGTTTCTGGCGCACGGTATTCCACGTTAACGCCAACATCCTTGCCGGCTTGTTCAACGCCGTTCTTGACGACGTTCCAGAACGCATCATTGGCCTGGCCATGCGACACGACCACGATTTCCTGCGCGAAAGCAGGCGTAGCCAAAGCCAGCGCGCCAGCAGCAAGTGCGCCTTTCATGAAGTTTTTCATTTCCATTCCTCCCATTAGAACAGTTTGTCTTTTGGTTGAGGCCTCAGCCCCAATCATCCGGCACTGCCGAATCTCTGCTGCCCCGATCCAGAGCGGAGCTGGGTTCAGTTTGAAGAATTCCGCTCATTTTGCAACCGGTTTCAAAATTTCAGCCATCTGCACGGGCACACCCGACTGCGCCGAGTGGGTTGCGGCCTCGGCCATCGCAAGGGCCGCAACACCATCCTCAAGCGTCACCGGAACCGCCGCGCCGGACAGGGTGGCGTCGACAAAAGCCGCCCATTCCGCCCTGTAGGCAGGCATGTATCGTTCCAGGAAAAAATACGTGGGTTTGGCCCCCGTAACACCATCCGCCGTCGATTTGACAACGGTGTTTTCCAGCACGTTCTGCGCCTGCAACAGGCCCTTAGAGCCCAGCATTTCAACCCTTTGGTCATAGCCATAGGCCGCCCGGCGCGAGTTTTTGATCACCGCGATCCGGCCGTCCGCATAAGTCATCGTCGCAACCGCCGTATCCACGTCTCCGGCGGCCCCGATTTCAGGATCAACGACCGAGGTTCCCACAGCCGAGACTGTCACCGGCAGTTCGCCCATCAGAAAATTCGCCATATCAAAATCGTGGATCATCATGTCGCGAAACAGCCCGCCGGACACTTTGACATAACTCACCGGCGGCGGCGCGGGATCGAACGAGGTGATCGCCAGCATCTCGGTCTTGCCGATCTCGCCCGCATCCGAGGCGGCCTTGATCGCCGAGAAACCGGGATCAAACCGGCGGTTGAACCCGACCATCACGGGTTGCTTGTGCGCGGCCACCGCCGCCTGACACGCCAACGCACGCTGCAAATCAAGATCAACGGGCTTCTCGCACAGGACCGCTTTGCCCGCATGCGCGGCGGCCTCGATCAGATCGGAATGCGTGTCTGTCGGGGCTGCGATCAGAACTGCGTCAATATCGGGATCGTTGATGATCTGATCCGAGCTACCCACTTGCGCCCCATGGTCCCGGGCCAGGCTAGCGGCTGCGTCCTCGACAGCGTCGGATACCGAACACAGCCTGCTTTGCGGATGCGCAACAATCGCCTGCGCGTGAACGCGCCCAATACGACCGGCACCAAGCAGTCCAACCCTCAGCATGCCAAACTCCCGAATCTAGCGTGCCTGCACAATGCTCATCTTTGCAACCGGTTGCAATATTTTTTTCCGGGCACCGGCGCTTTCGCTCATCACCCTCAATTCACATGAGGTCGATGTTCTGGAACGTCACATGGGATCTTTGGGCGCGGAAACCAAAAAACACCCGCTTAACCCGGTGCTGCACGGGGCATGAAACAAGGCGCTTATTTTCTCTGATGCGTGAACATGTGATCGCGCCATCTCTGATGGTCACAACCCCGTTCGTCCTCCGGGGAGCAAAGGCGCGACGCACCAAACTCGTACCCCCTCAAATAAATCGCTAACCCCCTCAAGGCGCGCCGCCCTTGTTTGCTACGCGCGTCCCATGTCTGAAATGTGTCAGTTTTATTAAATCCGCAAAATGTCACGAAATGGCGATCCCTGAAGGACTCGAACCCTCAACCTGCTGATTAGAAGTCAGCTGCTCTATCCAGTTGAGCTAAGGGACCGCTGCGCCCTTCTTGCGGCTTTTAGCCAGCAGGTTCAAGGGCCAAGCGCATGAAGGCGCTGTTTGGGTCCGGAGTGTAGCCATTGATCGGGCCGCAATAGGAATAGCCCAGCGATTCATACAGCCTGCGCGCCGCGTCATATTCGGACAGATGCGCCGCGCCGGTTTCCAGAACCAGCGCCCGGATGCCCTCGGCCTGCGCCAGATCGGCCAGATAGGCCATCATCACCCGCGCCAGCCCGCGCCCACGCGCCGCCGACAGGATGTGCACCGATTTCACCTCGGCCGTGCCATCAGGCAAGGCCTTAAGCGCGCCGCAGCCAAGGGGAACATCGTCTTCAAACAGCGCCCAGAACCGCATTCCGGGTTCACGCAGGGAGTCCACGTCCAGCGTGTGGTTGGACGTTTGCGGCGTCGCCTCCCAGCTATGGGCAAGATGGGCTTCGATGATGGGGCGAATGTTCGCGCTGCCCGGATCAGCCTCACGGATTTCGATCATTCAGTGCGACTCGATCAATGAGTCCAGGGACCACGCCGGTTGGTGGCGAAATTCTCACCGTAACCACCTGCGCGCACATTCGGCTTGCGCTTGTGCGGCGCGACAACCTGCGCGTCGATACCGTTGTCCTTGGCGTAATCCAGCGCCTCTTCCCGGGTATCGAATTTCAACCGCACCTGGGTCTGTGTGTCATTGGACGAGGTCCAGCCCATCAGCGGATCAACTTCACGCGCCGATGCGGGGGCGTATTCCAGAACCCACTTGCGGGTCTTGGCCATGCCCGAGGTCATCGCGTTTCGCGAAGGCTGGTAAATCCGTGCGCGCATGTCGCCTCTCCGTACTCACTTGACTGAGCTTGTTTATGCGTCAGAGCGCGCGTGGGGACAAGATGACAATTGTCGCGGCGCATTGATGCCAGAAATTGTCACCAGGGTGCGCTAGACCGGGCGCGGCGTAAACACAGGACAGCAGGAATGAGTCACCACAAGCGCAGCCTCGATATCCAAGCCCGCCGCGAAAGTTCCGGCGAATACGCAGATACAGCCTGCATAAGGCCTTGCAGATGGACAAAATAAGAACAAGTGTAAGGGCCTGACCCCGGAGCCTGCCCATGCCCTACGCCCATTCCGACAAGACGCAACTGACAGCCGACGACGTGCGCGCCCGCTTGAAGCTGGAAGGCGGCAAGCAGTTCGTGATGCATACCGAATTCAACCCGGCAGGCGACCAGCCAACCGCGATTGAGGAACTGGCAGGCGGCGTGAATGACGGCGAACGTGATCAGGTGCTGCTGGGCGCGACCGGGACGGGCAAGACTTTCACCATGGCCAAGGTGATCGAGGAAACCCAGCGCCCCGCGATTATCCTTGCGCCCAACAAGACGCTGGCGGCGCAGTTATATGGTGAGTTCAAAGGCTTCTTCCCCGAAAACTCGGTGGAATATTTCGTATCCTACTACGACTACTACCAGCCCGAGGCCTATGTACCGCGCAGCGATACCTACATAGAAAAAGAATCGCAGATCAACGAACAGATCGACCGGATGCGCCACTCGGCCACCCGCGCGCTGCTGGAACGGGACGATGTAATCATCGTCGCCTCGGTATCCTGCATCTATGGCATCGGCTCGGTCGAGACCTATGGGGCGATGACGCAGGACCTGAAGACCGGCAAAGAGTATGACCAGCGGCAGGTAATGGCCGATCTGGTGGCCCAGCAATACCGCCGCAACGATCAGGCGTTTCAACGGGGCTCGTTCCGGGTGCGGGGCGACAGTTTGGAAATCTGGCCCGCCCACCTGGAGGATCGCGCCTGGAAGCTGTCTTTCTTCGGCGAGGAACTGGAACAGATCACCGAATTCGATCCGCTGACCGGTGAGAAAACCGACACGATGGAGCATATCCGGGTCTACGCAAACTCGCATTACGTGACGCCGAAACCGACGATGCAGCAGGCGATCATCGGGATCAAAAAGGAACTGCGCATCCGGCTGGATCAACTGGTCGGCGAGGGTAAATTGCTGGAAGCCCAACGTCTGGAACAGCGCACCAATTTCGATCTGGAAATGCTTGAGGCCACCGGTGTCTGCAACGGGATCGAGAATTACTCGCGCTATCTGACAGGCCGCGCGCCGGGCGAGCCGCCCCCGACCCTGTTCGAGTTTATCCCCGACAACGCCATCGTCTTTGCCGACGAATCCCACGTCTCGGTCCCGCAGATCGGCGGCATGTACCGGGGCGACTATCGGCGCAAGTTCACGCTGGCCGAACACGGTTTCCGCCTGCCGTCGTGCATGGACAACCGGCCTTTGAAGTTCGAGGAATGGGACGCCATGCGCCCGCAATCCGTTTTTGTCTCGGCCACCCCTGCGAAGTGGGAGATCGAGCAAACCGGCGGCGTCTTCACCGAACAGGTGATCCGCCCCACCGGCCTGCTGGACCCCGAGGTCGAAATCCGACCCGTCTCCATGCAGGTGGACGACTTGCTGGACGAGGTGCGCAAAGTCGCCGCCAACGGCTTCCGCACGCTGGTCACGACGCTGACCAAACGCATGGCCGAGGATCTGACCGAATACCTGCACGAACAGGGTATAAAAGTCCGCTACATGCACTCGGACATCGACACGCTGGAACGCATCGAAATCCTGCGTGATCTGCGGCTGGGGGCCTTCGACGTGCTGGTCGGCATCAACCTGCTGCGCGAAGGCTTGGATATCCCCGAATGCGGGCTGGTCGCCATTCTGGACGCGGATAAAGAGGGGTTCCTGCGTTCGGAAACCTCGCTGATCCAGACCATCGGCCGCGCCGCGCGCAACGCCGATGGTCGCGTGATCATGTATGCCGACAAGATCACCGGCAGCATGGAGCGCGCCCTGAACGAGACCAACCGCCGCCGCGCCAAACAGCTTGCCTATAATGAGGAACACGGCATCACCCCCGAGACGGTGAAAAAGAATGTCGAGGACGTTCTGGCCGGTCTCTACGAAGGCGACGTCGACATGAACCGCGTCACCGCCACCATCGACAAACCGATGCACGGCGCGAACCTCGAGGCCCATCTGGACGGCCTGCGCGAGCAAATGCGCAAAGCCGCCGAGAACCTGGAATTCGAAGAGGCCGCCAACATCCGCGATGAGATCAAACGTCTGGAAGCGGTTGATCTGGCGGTGGCCGACGACCCGATGGCGCGGCAGTGGGCGGTCGAGAAAGCGTCCGAGGATGCGGTTAGGTCGCGTGGTCGGTCAACGGCTGGGAGGCCGGGGCAGCGGGGTGGGAATGTGAAGAGAAGGAAGCGGTAGATCGTCATTAGGCTGTGATCTATAGCTAGTTCAATTTGTTGGAAAAATTGACGTGTGGCAAAAAGGCGATTTTAGTTTTTTGGCTAACGAATTGCCTTGACCTACGACCACATAAATCGTCTCTGGGCTGTGCAAATCTATCGGAGCACAACCTTCATGCCAAAGCGAATTGAAGCGGAAAAATCATTCACCACAAAAACTGAAGGCGATCAGTGCATTATAACTTTCGTCCCGGCGCGCTCAGTTGGTTTCACGTCGTTTTTGGTTAGGATTGCTTTTATCCCGGCATACTTCGTTGGTTTTGTGCTTCTCGTCTATGTCTCGAACGATACAAATTCGCTTGTAACAGGTGCAGTCTCGGGGCTGTCTGTTGTTTTAGGGTATCATGTTCTTAAGCACATTGGACTGGAGAAGATCAGAAAGAATACGAGCCGTTCCGTAAACAGGATCGTTCTTACTGAAGATGAACTTAGATGCCATTTCGGGATCTACAATCGAGAAGATATCCGAGGAGTGAAATATGTCACACCGGATACGTCTTTCACCTACAAAGGTGATATTTCATATGCCATCAACAAGCATGATGCGCAGAAACGCGCAGTCACACAATACGCTATTGTCCTTGAATACGGCGCGAAAGACGTTGACGTCTCTGGTCGGATTCTAAGCCAGCATCAAGCAAATGACATTGCATACTTCTTGGCATGCTGGTCCCGTGATCCTGATTCCGCTCTGGGCAAGCGAGATCAGGCAGCGTAACTCTGCAAAGTAATAGCAGCCGGTAACTTTATCGAAATGCAAAAGCGACACTTATTGGGAAGTATTCTTTGGGTTTTGGCTACGCCTTACCTTGACTCCTAATCGTTGCGCCCCATCCCCACTACGTCGCGGTTCGCCCACTACGTGAGCGAACCGCGTAAAACCCCTCACTCCACTCTTGCACCTCATCCCACCCTCCTCCACGTTTGAAATCACAAATTGTGATTCCAAACGGTTGCCATGACGAACCCCAACACCCTGCCCAGCCTGCATGAGGTCCAAAGCGCCATTCACCGGGTGCGCGGCACCCGCGTGGTGCTGGCCGAGGATCTGGCGCAGTTCTATGGAAAATCCGTCAGCGCCTTCAATCAGGCGGTCTCGCGCAACAAGGACCTGTTCGAGGGTTACCGCTTTCAGCTGACCGATGCCGAGGTCGCCGATTTGATATCACAGAATGTGATTTCAAAACCCAAGGGCCGCGGCGGGCGGCGGGTCAATCCGTGGGTCTATACGGATTACGGTGTGGCCATCGCCTCAGCCCTGTTCAAGGACCCGCGCGCGATCAAGATCACTCGGATGATTACCGAGGCCTTTGTGGACGGCGCAAATGCTCTGGCCGAAACCCCGCGCAGCGTACCCGAAATCCTGCCGCCCGAGGATGCCCCGGCCCCGCTGCTGCCCAATGGCGAGCAGCTGCGCGATCTGGCCGAAAACATCCTCGATTCCGGGCAGCAGAGCCTTGTGGATTACATCGCCAACCCCACCACCAAGCGCCAGCAGGCGGTGGCGGCGATCATGAAAACCCTGGCTGAGACCGCAGGGGAAGAGGTCCGCACCCAACAGGAACGTCTGCGCCTGCGCATTGCCGAGCGTCTGGCCACCGGCGACTACACGGATGACGATGACCGCAAGCAGTTGCTGGAACTGCTGCAGGCGATGAAGGGTTAGACGCCCAACTCGGCCCGCATCTTCCTGGTCAGCTTGGCCACGACCATCTCGTAAGAGGTCACGATATGCTCGCGCAGCGAGGCGTCGCTCATCCCGCGCTCTTCATAGACCTGAAGCCATTTCATCCCGCGCGAGGCCAGATAAGGCGCTGGGCGGATGCCGGGTTCGTCGCTCAGAACCTCATAGGCCAGATCGGTGGCCTTGAAGGTGAATGCATCGCGCCCGTCATTCCAGCCGTAGATCGCAAACACCTTGCCGCCCACTTTCCACACATCCGCATTGCCCCATTGCACCACGTGCGAGGTGGCCTTGAGGCCGGAACAGAACGTGTTGAATTCATCGCGGGTCATGGTGGCGATACTGGCGGTCGGACCCGTGCAAGGCAACCGCCAAACCGGGCGCGCAGGTTAACGCGGCCTTAACCCTAACGGCCCAATGCTGCGGTCATGGAAAACCGAAACTCTCCGCTCTCGCCCGAGGTCTGGCTGAAAGACCTGTTTGCGTCCAAATCCGTTCAACAGGGCGGCGTCATCCGCCGCAAGGCCCGGGATATCGAACGCTTTGCCGGGATGGAGCGGTTCATGACCGAAATCCACCGCCGCGGCTATCAGGTGGCCGAAAATTCCGGACAGATCGTCATTTTCTGCAACCGTGTTCCGGTGCAATGGCTCACGTGAGCCGAGCATCGCTTTCTTGAAAAGAAAGCGAAACCGAAATCTTTTCAAGATTTCGGTCCCCCGTCGCGATGCCTATGCGTTGTGCCAATGCGCGATCACGTCATAACCCACTGGCGACGGCGGGCCTTCCAGATACTCGGCAAACTGTCCCCACAGTTCAGCCACCTTGGGCGCGTTGGCGTCCGAGGTTTCTTCGCTTTCGACCACCGAGATCACATAGCCGCTGCCATCTTCGTTCATAACATTTGTAAAGCAATGCATGCCCGGCATCCCCAGAATGTCGGCCTTCAGGGCATTCATCTTCGCCGTGGCCGCCTCGCGTGTGCCGGGTTTCATTTTGTATTGAGTAACGCGTGCAAACATGTGTTTTCTCCGTTTCAGGGCGAAATTGCCCATTGGCGGCACCAAAACGGCCCCCACCGCGCGCAGATTAACACGTTCAGGGCAATTCCCTCAGCTTCACAGGCTTAGCGGTTTTCCCGCTGCCTTGGATCAACCAAAAGGCGGTTGGGTTCAGGGCCGCACAAATTTGGCGTTGCCGACCATCCTTGCCTTTGCCCCCTCACCCCGTTGCGGGGCCGAGTGAGTGGCCAGGGCAGGCGCATATTTCTCACACGCCAGACCATCCCTGTCAGGATCGTTGTGCTTGTGATATCCCGGCTGGCCCCTGCGGAACGGGCCCAGCCCCAGGGCCTCGGCCGCGTCGCATCCGGCCAGTGCGATCAGATGAACAACCGCTTCATTGCGCTCGTAATCCGACACCCGCATGTAGACACCAACGCCAATCACCGCGGTGGTCAGCGGCAACGCAAGAACCATCGTGAGTATCCGCACCGGCGACAGCGCCTGCCGCCGCACCGCCTCGGCACGGCGCTGACGTCTTGAGGGCGGCGGATCGCCCTCACTCCCGGCGGGTTTTCCAAGCAACATGATCTCGTTTTAGGCGACGTATATGGCAAAGCCGAGGCAAGTCTGAAAAAATCAGATTTACCAGCAGCGGGTGTGCCATACCGGTATCATCAAGAAACCCTGACGGACCGAATGCCGTGACCAAAGACGACCCTTACAGGCCAACAGATACCGCCGCACGCGCCCAGGCGCGGGACCTGATTGCGGGGGCCCGTTTCGCCGCGCTCGCCGTTCTGCGCCCGGATGTGGCCGGCCCTTCGGTATCGCGGATTGCGCTGGCCGCGGATGAGCGCGGCCACCCCATAACGCTGATTTCGGACCTTTCCGATCACTCGCGGGCGCTGCAGGCAAACCCGTCTTGTGCCTTGCTGATTGGCGAGCCACAGGACACGGGCGATCCCCTGACGAATCCCCGGCTGACACTGCACGCCATTGCCCGCAAGGTGGCGCGGGGCACGTCAGATCATGAGGACTTGCGCGCCAGATTTCTGAACCTGCGCCCCAAATCGAAGCTCTATATCGACTTCGCGGATTTTGTCTTCGCCCGGTTCGACATTCAGGACGGGGTTTTGAACGGCGGTTTCGGCAAGGCCTATCGTCTTGCCGCCTCGGATTTCTGACCCTCACCGCACAACGTGCACCGCACAATTGGCATGGCGCACAACATGGGAGGCCGTGGACCCCAGCAACAGGTCCTGCATCCCGGGTCTGTGCGAGGCCATAATGATCAGATCCGGCCCGTTCGCCTCGGCCCAATCCAGAATGGAGCGGCCCGAATGACCTTCGATCACTAGCCCTTTCGCATTGGGCAGATTGGCCGCCAGATCATCAAGCTCGGCCTGAATCGCTTTACGCGCTTCACTCAGATACTCGGCGGGCATGTATGAAATCACGTAGTTCGGGATATGTTCAACCACATGCAGCAACGTCACCTGCGCGTCGGGGGTCCCCAGCATCCGGGCCAGTTTCAGCGGGCCAGAGGTATCCCTCTCGGGATCAAAGGAAATCGGGACAAGAATGTTGTGATACATGGTGCAAGCCTCCGCAGTACTTCCTCAGAGTGAAGCGGGTTTTGCACCGTGGCCTTGATTCAGGTCAGGAAACGTCAAAGGTTTCTGCCACGTCATACATGACCGGCTCGAAACTTCTGCACAATTCGTTGATCTTGCGATTGCGGTCGCGCATTTCGGTCGAGCGCAGCATGGCCAGAAAATCCTCGCGCCGTTCCCACTGCGAATAATTGGCGATCCGGGTCTGGGCGTCGTTCACGTGCAGCCCAGCCGATATGAAGCCGGGCTGCTTCGAGATGAATTCGGCATACGCATCGGTCAGCGCCTCCAGCAAATCCTGACATGTCCCCGGTGACATCTCGAACGTGGTGATGACAGTCTGGATGCTGGCGCTTTTGGAAATCGTGGGCATCTGGCTTCTCCTTTGACTGGGTCAAGCCTAGCACAGGAATTTCAAACGTCGCCCCTTTCCTTTGCTTTTCAACGCGGTTTCACAAAGATCGCGCATTGGGTGGCCGCGTGTTTCCAAACAGCCACCCGGGCAATTCAACGTTCCATCCGCATCAGGACCGATACTTCACCCCTGACGCTCTCTGGCCAGCGCAGCAACAGACCGTTGCCGTTGACGCCGTGCTCAAGCTCGACGTAGGGCGCTAAATAGCGAAAGGACCCGAAGGTATTTCGCAGCGGCCCCAGGGCCGTTACCGCATCGCAACTGCGCGCCTTGCCATCGAAAGGCAACTGCCCGCTCGACCAGACCGCCCAGGCCGAGGCTGCACTGTTTTGCGAATAACGCAAACGCAGCGGGTTTTGGGCCTTGTTGTTGACGCCGTGATAGGTGTTGTTTTGGAAGGTGACATTCACATGCCGGTCTTTGTTCAGATCGGCAAAAGTGGTGTCGACCCGTTCGGCCCGCTGAATATCGCTGCTGCTGGCCCGGAACTTGTTGCCGGTCACCGCCAGCCCGTTCAGGAAATGCCCCGGACCATGCGGGCGGATGACGATATAGCTGAACCATGGCGGCGCTTCGCTGGAATAAAAGATATTATCCGTGATGCTCATCGCGCTGAACGAATAGCCCGAGACATATGTGGGATTCGCGTCGCGTTCATTCGTCCATTGAATAAAGCAGTTGTCCACGTAGTTCTCGGCGATGGTCGAGCTGTTATAGGTCCCGATCATGATCAGGCCAGCCGTCCGGACACCCTGCGGAATGCTGTCGCCCTGAAAGAAGTGGTTGCCCAGAACCATGTTGTTGTCGCCGCCCAGCACCGCAAAATGCTTGAAGCGTACAGCCCGGTTGTGCCGTAGCTTCACATCGTTCGAACTGGTGTTCAGCGCAATCGATTTGCGGTCGGTGACGTCAAAGGATTCCTCGGAAGACAGGAACTGGCAATTGTCGATCAGCATGCCCTTGCAGCCTGTCCCGATCGAGGTGATGCCACGGTCCAGCGGGCGGCTGATGAAACAATCCGACACCGAGAACGTGCTACCCGACGGGGCCAGCCGAATCGCGCTGCAGCGCCCGTTGCACTGAAACTCGATCTGCTCCATCCCGAACTTGCGCAGCGTGCCGAAGCCGCTGAAATCCAGCAGATATTTGAACGACACAAAGGTGAAAGTCTGGGTTCCCGACGCATCGTAAATCGGCGCGTTCAGCGTGATCTCACCAGCGGCCACATCCTTGGACCGCACATAGATTTCACGCCCGACGCCACTGCCCTGCACCAGTGCCCCCACGGGGATATTCGCCACATTCACCACATTCGTCAGCCGCTTGGAATCCGACGGATCATAGCTCGCGACCGAGGTGAAGGTCTCGGTATCCCAGGCCGAACTGGATTTGACATCAAACTGACCATTGCGGATCACCCGGCGCGTCGAAAAGCCCGTTTTGTTCGGCACCGCGGCCGCCATATCGATCGGAGCGGTAACCGAGATTTTGCGCCCACCCAGATCCAGCGATTCATGGTCCGAGTTGTTCAGCAGCGCCTGAAACGCCTTTTTGAACGCCAGTTCTTCATCGCCCAAGGCCGCGATATAGGCCGCAAGGTCAAAGTCCCCGGTCAGCAGCAGCATCTTGTCGTCGGGCATTGTCACCGTGCCCTCGAAATCCATCTCGGCGGCCATGCTGGTGTTCTCGGCCAGATGATAGGTGCCTTGCGGAACGTAAACCCGGCGGCCACCTGCCGCCTGATCCGCCGCCTCGAACGCGGCGGAATCATCCGTGACGCCATCCCCAACCGCGCCGAAATCGCGCACATCCACAACGCTGATCATCTCGCGCAGGAACACGCCGGTGACATCCGTTATCTCGATATCATCGACGCGCACCAAAGCCCCGTTCGCGCCCTCGATATCCAACCCGAAATGTCCATACAACGCCGCAACACCCCAGGGCATATCCACCCCCGGACGCCGCCCGGAACCCACGATTGCCGTGATCTCGTGCACGGTGCCATAGCCGGAAAGCTGGGTGGCCTGCCCCTGCTCGATCACGCCCGCCACATGCGCATCCCCGGCCCCACCGGCCCACGCGGCAATACGCACCTGCGGCAGCGGTCCGCTGATCGCCTTGACCCGCGCTTTGATCTGCAGATAGCAGCCGGGGAACATGGGCGTCTGCCCCATATACCGCAGCTTCTGCGTCGTACTGACCTTAAGAATCTCAAGACAGCCGCCAAAATCCGCATCCGCAGGCACAAAGGCCCCGGTGCCCGATCCGTCATAGGTCGGCGACCCGGGCGTGCCATCACCCGCAGACCAGACCCCCAGACCATTCGCGAAAACAGGCGGCATGAACACGATGCCGTCGGTGATTGCCTTGTTCATGAAAATCCCTTTCCCAATCGCGCCGCCCTTGTCTGCGGCACGTTCAAACCCCGTGTTCAGGTCCAGCCCGAACGCGAAAGTCTGAGTATCGAAAGGGGGTTAACCGCCGCTCACAGCACCGTCACGGCGGTGTTGCATCACGCCGCCGGGTCCGAGTTCCCCAGCAACTGCACACCGTTGATCTTCCAGCCGTTTTCCTGTTGCACCATCTGATAATCCAGAATGTGCACCCGGCCATCACCATCCACGACCATCACCTTCTGCCACAGCGAACCGGCCACCTCGCGCAGTTCCAGAAACTGCACATCCGCAGGTCGCCAGACCATCGGGTAGCCATTGCGCACCATCGTGCCGAAGTTTTCGGGGTTCCCGAACAACCGCTGGATATTGGGGCTGGCAAAGGTAAAGGCGGTGGCGAAATCATCCGCCTTGAACGCCTGTATCTGGGCCGAGATATTGGCCTCGATCTCGGCGCTCTGGGCAAACGCGCCCGAGGCCAGTCCGGCGCTCAGGGACAGGGCAAGCAAAACACGACGCATGGGGCCACCTCCTGTTGCAAGGGTAGCCCCACGCGGGTTCAGGTCAAATCAGACCAACTCTCCGGCCAGCGCCTTGTCGATCAGGGCGATGGTTTCGGGCACGCCATAAAGCGCGATGAACCCGCCAAAGCGAGGCCCTTGCGAGGCCCCCAGCAGCACCTCGTACAACGCGGTGAACCAGCCCCGCATCGGATCGAACCGCTCGCGCCCGATGGAATAGACCACCGATTGCAGCGCCTCATCCTCGATGGGCCCGTCATAGGCCGCAAGCGCGGCTTTCAGCGCCTCCAGCGCTTCACGTTCCTGATCGGTCGGCGCGCGGTGCTGGCGGGTGGGCTTCACGAAATCGTTGAAGTACCGCACCGCAAACCCGGCCGCCTGATCCAGATCGGGATGCGATTCCGCAGTGGCCTCGGGCGCATAGCGGCGGACAAAGCCCCACAGCGCCTCTTTGTCTTCGGCCCCCGAGACCGACGCGAGGTTCAGCAGCATCGCAAAGGGCACCATCAGCGTCGATTCCGGCACGTCCCCGCCATGGATGTGCCAAACCGGGTTGTTCAACTGCGCTTTCAATTCCTGACCCGGATAGGCGCGCAACTGCTGATGATATTCATCCACCGCCTTGGGGATGACATCAAAATACAGCCGCTTCGCCGTTTTGGGCTTCTGATACATGAAATACGACAGGCTTTCGGGCGCGGCATAGGTCAGCCATTCCTCCATCGACAGGCCATTGCCCTTCGACTTGGAAATCTTCTGCCCCTGCTCATCGTTGAACAGCTCATAACTCAGCGCCTCGGGCGGCTGTTTGCCCAGCGCCCGGCAGATCTTGGACGATTGCGTGACCGAGTCGATCAGGTCCTTGCCCGACATTTCATAATCCACGCCCAGCGCGGCCCAGCGCATCGCCCAGTCCGGCTTCCACTGCATCTTGACGTTGCCGCCCGTGACCGGAATCTCGACCTTCTCGCCATCGGGTTCCTGATACACGATCGTCCCCTTGGCGACGTTCCGCTCCAGCGTCGGCACCTGCAGGACATGGCCCGTTTTCGGGCTGACCGGCAGAAAGCACGAATAGGTCTCACGCCGCTCGGGGCCCAGCGTCGGCAGCATGATCTCCTGAATCTTGTCGAACCGCTCTAACGCGGTCAGCAGCATCTCGTCGAACCGCCCGCTGGTGTAATAATCGGTGGCCGAGGCAAACTCGTACTCAAACCCGAAACTGTCCAGAAATTCGCACAGCATCGCATTGTTGTGCTGCGCAAAGCCCTCATGCGTACCGAACGGATCACGCACCTTGGTCAGCGGCAGATGCAGGTCCTGCTTTAGCTCTTCCTGCATCGGCACATTGGTCGGAACCTTGCGGAACCCATCCATATCGTCCGAGAAACAAATCAGCCTGGTCGGAATGTCACTGATCTGTTCGAACGCATGCCGCACCATCGAGGTCCGCGCGACCTCGCCAAACGTGCCGATATGCGGCAGTCCCGAGGGGCCATAGCCGGTCTGAAACAGCACATACCCCTTTTCCGGCGGCGCCTGTCTGTAGCGTTTGAGCACCCGCCGCGCCTCTTCAAAAGGCCAGGCCTTGGACGTCATCGCGGTTTCACGCAGGTCAGACATTTGACTATCAGCTCCATCCGAAAAAACTGCCGGTTGCCCTGTGCAATCGACCGACCCCTCCTATTGTGCCAGTGCAGCATGAGTCAATGAGCCGAGGCGTGTTTCCTTTGGAACGGCGGATGGTTTCGCGCACATGCGCCAAAAAACAATGTGTTGAACCTGCCCGCTCTGCCTCATATCTTCCGTCCTCGAACACCCTTATCAAGGACCACACGATGACCGAGCAAGTGCCCCACCCCATGTCCCCCCAGGATTGTCTTGTGGCCATCATGGTCGCGGTCTCGGCTTCGGACGAAAACATCCGCACCGCCGAACTGGTCAAGATCGAAGGCGCGGTGAATATGTTGCCCGTTTTTGCCGGTTACGATATCGACCGCACCCGCCGAGTCTCGCAGATCGTGTTCGACCTGTTCGAGCAGGAAGACGGGCTGGATGCACTGTTCGGCCTGATCCGCGACAACCTGCCCGAACGTCTTCACGAAACCGCCTATGCGCTGGCCTGCGACGTGGCTGCCGCCGACGGGTCACTGGCCGAGACCGAACTGCGCCTGCTGGAAGAAATCCGCTACGAGCTGAACATCGACCGCCTGCACGCCGCCGCCATCGAGCGTGGGGCCCGTGCGCGTCACGTGGTCTGATCCGCCTTAACTGCCGTAAAGCGCACCCCAGCGTTCGATCAACGCGCGCTGCAGCTTGCGCGACCGCCGGTTCCAGTTGCGCGCGCCTTCCGGACGCTCGCGATGCTCCCGAGGGATCGTCGCGCGGTGGTCTACATCTGCGGTGAAGATGGCAAAGGCCAATTCCGACCCATCGGCGGTTGTCAGAAACCCGCCAAGGCCCGACACGAAATTCAGGGTTCCCGTCTTGGCGTTGACCTTGATCGGATGATCCCGAACCGTGCGCCCCTGCTTGTCGGTCAACGCAAACGACTTCAACAAGGGGCGCAACGCACCCGTCTTTCGCGCCGCCACCAGCGCCGACACCAGATCGCCCGGCACCATGCGCGAGGCATCCCCCAACCCCGAATGATCCACCATCGCAATCCGGTTCGCGCCATAGGTCTCGGCGGCCCACCGGTTCATCTCGGCGGCGGAGTCCTGCAGATTCTGCGGTTCTGCCCCGCGCGCCTTTGACGCTGCAAGGCCAACCATCTCGGCGGTGATATTGGTCGAATACTTCAGCATGCCCTTCAGAATGCTCTTCAACGGGTCACTCTGATGCACCACCAGAACCGTGCCCTGCGGAGCCTCGCGCGTCACCTGAACCCGACCCAGAACGATCCCGTTCGCCCGTGCCAGGGTGCGGAACACATCCCCCGTGTAAAGCGCCGGCTTGCGCACCGGCAGCCAGCGTGCGCCGCCATTGCCCAAGGCTGCCTTGGCCACGGTCCAACGGTCCTGCCGCGCACTGGGTTGGTAGGTGTAGATCGGCAGGCGGCGGGCCTCGATCTGCATGGCCGCCATATCAACACTGGGCCTGTATTTGGCGCTGCGCGCATCCATGGTCACGTCATACTTTGTGCCATCGCGCTTCCATTCGAAATGCACCCGGTTGAAATTCAGGGAAATGCCGCTGATCGCCGGGCTGTAGCCGACATGATCGGGCTGCCCGGGGTCGATGCTGAACACGTAAGGCAGCGCACCCGAATAGACTTTGAAGGCGCCGCGCACCTCGATAATCCCGGCCTCACGCAGATTGGCGGCCATGCTGGCCAGCGCGTCCGTGTCCAGCAAAGGATCGCCCCCGCCCACAAGGATCAGGTCGCCTTTCAGGATGCCATTCTCGATCGGCCCATCGGCCATCAGCCTGGTTTCAAATCGATGCTCCGGCCCCAGAACGTCCAGCGCATAAAGCGCCGTCAGCGCCTTGGCGACGCTGGCGGGCGGCAGGCCTGCCTCGCCGCCGAACACCTCAAGCTCTGTGCCGGTTTCCACATCGGCCACGGCGAACACTACGTCGCCTTTCAGCCCTGCGGCCCGAATGAACCTTTCTGCCCCGCTGACCTGCTTGCCGCGCAGGCGTGGGCGCAGGGATTCCAGCGGCGCACCGGCCAATGCCGTGCCGGGGACAACAGCAGCCCCCAATCCCGCCAGAAACAAACGACGCGAAATACGATCAACCATGCGCCAATTAAAATCCCAGAGATTAAAATCTAACAACCATCGCGTGAGATTATGCGACCGGTGTGGCTATTCCGGCAACACCCCATCTGCCCAGATGCCGCGATTGCGAAGATCCGTTGAGCTGACGTCGACCATCGGCACGTTCACGAAACACCACGCCGGGGCCTGCGCACGGCCCAGCAACTGCCGCGCCTGCCCGTCGATGCGGTACCGCGCGTAAACCCGCGCCGCCGGCGACATCCGGGCCGAAATCCGGTCCCCCGGACGCGCCACAACGCCCACCGGCACGCTGTCCATGATCCGCCGCCAGTCCTTCCACTTGTGAAACTGCGCCAGATTATCCGCCCCCATCAGCCAGACAAACCGAACCTCGGGGTAAAGCCGCTGCAAAGCCGCCAGCGTGTCCGCCGTCGCCCGCGTCCCCGTCAGCGCCTCGATATCCGTGACCTCGACCTTCGGGTGCTGCATCACCGCCCGCGCCGCCTCCATCCGCTGCGCCAGCGGGGCGGGCCCGCGGTCCTTCAACGGATTGCCCGGCGAGACCAGCCACCACACCCGATCCAGCCCGAACGCCTTCATCGCCTCAAGCGTCACATGCACATGGCCCTTGTGCGGCGGATCAAAAGACCCGCCGAACAGCCCCACGACCTGCCCGGGGCGCGCATATGGAATCCCGTACCGCTCCATCCTTCGCTGATGTTCAGAACTGAGGCCGCTTGTCAATCAACCGGCTGCACCTTGTCCCCCAGCCGGACCTGCCCGGGCTGCACCACCTCGGCACACCACCCGCCATGTCCCCGCACGGCGGAATAGCCCCCTTTGCCCAGCGCCTCCTCCATCCGGCTGCAGGGCGCGCAGATCACGGTCAAGCGCAGGATGGCCTCACCCACCTGCATCTCACGCCCTTTGAGCGCCGCCAGATTGATCCCCGACACCACCAGATTTCTCCGCAGAATGTCGGGTGCCACCGGCCCCTGCCCGAGATAAGAGCCAATCGCCGCCAGATGCTCCTGCTGGATCAAGGTCACCGCCCGCTTGCCCGCGCGGGCGCGGTCACCTTCTAGGCCGTCGGCAGAAATTAAAACAGTCTTCACATCCTGAATCTCTGCGCGCCGATCTGGTCGCACGCCGATCCAATCGACACGACCCGGTTGCGCCCAACCGGAAATCAAGTTCTTCAGGTGCATTCAGTTACCTAGTTAATTTGCAAAAAATAAATCATGCCCCAAGAGATCGTTACCTCTAGCAACATCCTTCTAAAAGCACCGAACCAGTACTTCCGAAATTCAACATCTTGCGGGCTGCTATTGCTCCTCGAAGCCGGAATAGGAATACGAATATGGTCCGCTGGCGAAACAGGCTCGTTAAAAATTTGGGAGCGCGCACGCACAACATTCGACCAGAACCTGGCTATTCGAAATGTCGCGAAAATGGCCAAAGCGGCTACGGCCAGATCAACTAAGGAACCTAGAAAATCAGCTGAGACTAACAAATACGTCAACTCCAATAGGACATTGATGAAACCCCTTCACGATAACTTACAACATTAGCATCGCACACTATTATTCAGCGCTGCCAAACACATTGCCCCCACCAACCGCATCCGCTATCACACCGCCCAACCCAATTTCCCCGACCCAGAGGACGCGACATGGCCGCCTATCAATATGTCTACCACATGCAGGGTGTCTCCAAGACCTATCCCGGTGGCAAGAAGTGCTTTGAAAACATCCACCTGAGCTTTCTGCCCGGCGTGAAAATCGGTGTTGTCGGCGTCAACGGCGCGGGTAAATCGACGCTTATGAAGATCATGGCGGGCCTCGACACCGATTTCAGCGGTGAGGCTTGGGCGGCCGAGGGCGCCAAGGTCGGCTATCTGCCACAGGAACCGCGACTGGATGAATCTCTGACTGTCCGTGAAAACGTCATGCTGGGCGTGGCCGCGAAAAAGGCCAAGGTCGACCGCTTCAACGAGATCGCCATGGAGATCGCCGAGAATTACTCGGACGAGTTGATGGAGGAAATGACCACCCTGCAGGACGCCATCGATGCGGAAAACCTCTGGGACCTCGACAGCCAGATCGACGTCTCGATGGAGGCGCTGCGCTGCCCGCCGGACGATGCCAACATCGCCAACCTCTCGGGTGGTGAGAAACGCCGCGTGGCGCTCTGCAAGCTGTTGCTGGAAGCGCCCGACATGCTGCTGCTGGACGAACCGACGAACCACCTGGACGCCGAGACCATCGCCTGGCTGCAACAGCACCTGATCGACTACAAGGGTACCATCCTGATCGTCACCCACGACCGTTATTTCCTGGATGACATCACCGGCTGGATCCTCGAACTCGACCGTGGCCGCGGCATTCCGTACGAGGGCAACTATTCCTCATGGCTGGAACAGAAAGCCAAACGGCTGGAGCAGGAAGCGCGCGAGGACAAGTCCAAGCAGAAAACCCTGCAGCGCGAACTGGAATGGATGCGTCAGGGTCAGAAAGCCCGTCAGGCCAAATCCAAGGCCCGCATCAACGCCTATAACGAACTGGCCGAGCAGTCCGAACGCGAAAAGCTCACGCGCGCGCAGATCGTCATCCCCTCGGGCCAGCGCCTTGGCGGCAAGGTGATCGAGGTCGAGGGTCTGTCGAAACACATGGGCGACAAGCAACTGATCGAAGGGCTGGATTTCGCCCTGCCCCCCGGCGGCATCGTCGGCGTCATCGGCCCCAACGGCGCCGGTAAATCAACCCTGTTCAAGATGCTCACCGGTCAGGAACAGCCCGACAGCGGTTCGATCACGCTGGGCGATACCGTGCAACTGTCCTATGTCGACCAGTCACGCGACGACCTGAAAGACAACGACTCGGTGTGGGAGGCGATCACCGGCGGGGCCGAGATCATCCAACTGGGCGACGCGCAGGTCAATTCCCGCGCCTATTGCTCGTCCTTCAACTTCAAGGGCGGCGACCAGCAGAAAAAGGTCTCGCTGCTATCCGGCGGTGAACGCAACCGCGTCCACATGGCGCGTCTGCTGAAAGAGGGCGGCAACGTCCTGCTGCTCGACGAACCGACAAACGATCTCGACGTCGAAACCCTGCGCGCACTGGAAGACGCGCTGGTCGATTTCGCCGGCTGCGCCGTAGTCATCAGCCACGACCGCTTCTTCCTCGACCGGATCTGCACGCATATTCTGGCTTTCGAGGGCGACGCCCATGTGGAGTGGTTCGAGGGCAACTTCGAGGATTATGAAGAGGACAAAAAGCGCCGTCTGGGACCGGACGCGCTGGAGCCCAAGCGGTTGAAGCATAAGAAGTTTGCGCGGTGACACCTGGCGGGATGGGTGGCGATGATCAAGATAAATGCAAGTCCGCAGGCTGAATAGCCGGCCACTCCAAAAGGGACCGGGTCATGGGCCATAACGGTTACGGAACTTTCTGGTCTGGTCCATCCCTCGGCCCGCTGGAACAGGCCTGCCTGTCGTCCTTCGTGCAGGCCGGTCAACCGATCACCCTGTATTCCTACGACCCGTGTGTTGCGGGCGTCCCGGACGGGGTCGCCCTGCGGCACGCGTCACAGGTTCTGGCCCTGACAGACGGTTTGGAACGCATACTTTCAACGCATACAGCCCGCTTTTCCGATCTGTTCCGGCTGAAGATGATGCAGGCGGAAAATCTGGTCTGGATCGATTGCGATGTCTATCTGTTGAAGCCGGTCACTTTCGAGGAAAACCTGATCACGATTGGGCGCGCGTTCCGGGATGGCACCCGGTTTCTGTGGAACGGCGTCATGTATCTGAACCCGGCCTCGGATCTGATTGCCGACTACCTGTCGCTGACCTCCGCCGACACAATCCAATTCCGTGACAGTTGGGACACCAATGTGGAAACCGGTGTCGAAAACAAATCGGCACGGGACATGTTTGACAGGTTGGGACAGGTGAATTTCTTCTCCGACGACCTTCCGCGGAACTTTTTCGGCCCGATCTTGCTGACCCTGCTGGCCCGGGATCACCAGCAATCGGACCTTATCCCCCCTCGGGTCCACTATCCGTTCGGGGCTCCTAAACTTCGAAAGAACACGCACGATCCCATCGGGTTTCCACTCGCCTATCCGAAACACAGCGAATCCATCCACTTCTTCGGCTCAATGGTGCGCAAGGCGTGCGGCCCGTACTGGAACCCCGAAACAAACTCCTATGACCAGCTTCCGTCGGGCAGCCTGCTTGAGCAAGCGCTGAACGGGACGCTTGCCCGGAACTGCCGTCAGGCGTTGAACCCCGGCGCATGACGCTGGCGGAATCGCATCCCGCGGTGCCGGGCGCAGGGTGCAAACAACCCGATATTTCGCCCCCGCCCACGCGGAAATCGCGACGAACCTACGAATACGGCCACGCGGCCAGATGCCAATTGCTCGGCGGATTTCCGACCAAAACGCCCGTTGGGCCCTGAAAGCAAAGTGAATTCCGCCCAATCCACCCTTGCCACACGCCCTCGCCGATGCCATATCCAAAGGGCATACGTTTTTCTATTTCGACCTGCTGTCTCCTCTCACGGCGCTCAGTCTATCGATACAGACGACGACGCCAGGCTGCCGCATCCCCGTGGGCAGCACAAAACAGGAGATAACGGATATGCCCGCAGGCACCGTAAAATGGTTCAACACCACCAAAGGCTACGGCTTCATCGCGCCCGAAGAGGGCGGCAAAGACATCTTCGTGCACATCTCTGCCGTTGAACGCTCGGGCCTGACCGGTCTGGCTGACAACCAGAAAGTCACGTACGAACTGCGCGCCGGTCGCGATGGCCGCGAAAGCGCCGACAATATCGAGCTTGCATAAGCTTCTGAAAGGGTGAGGGGTTTCTCTCACCCTTTTCATTTACGCGCCCTGCGCACTGCCACTGGCAATGGTCAGAGTGGCACGCAGAACACATCAATTTTCAGTTATTTTCGCCCTACAATTGACCAAATCAGCTATCATTTTGAAATAGTGCTAAGATTTATTTGATCCTTTGAAGGGGTTCGCAATGTTCACTCGCCGCGTATTTCTGGCCGGAACGGCAGCCAGCCTGCTGCCCGGAGTCGCAAGCGCCAAGAAGGCCGTCGAATACGACCCGACGCCGCAATTTGTGCGGATCAAAAAGCAGTTTGTCCCCGGCCAGCTTCTGGTCGTTCCACGCTCGTTCTACCTGTATTACGTGACCGAGCCGCGCAAGGCGGTCCGCTATGGCTGCGGCGTTGGTAAGGCGGGGCTGGAATTCACCGGCACCGCGACAATCGATGTCAAAAAGGAATGGCCCACCTGGCGGCCAACCGAAGAGATGATCGAGCGTGATCCCGTGGCCTACGCCAAGTTCAAGGACAACGACTATGTCCAGCCCGGCGGCGGCGACAACCCTCTGGGCGCGCGGGCGCTGTATCTGTTCCAGAACGGGGTCGATACCTATTTCCGCATCCACGGAACCACGCAACCGCAGACCATCGGGCGCGCCGCATCGAACGGGTGCATCCGCATGCTGAACGAGCACGTCATTGATCTGTATAACAGGGTTCCGATCGGAACGGTTGTGACGGTTGTCTAAGCACCCGCTCAGGGCGCCGTCCAATCCACATCCGTCGCTTCTTCGATCTGCAACAGCCCGTCCGGCCACGGCTGGGCCAGGGCCTTTGCCTGATCCTCGGACCCGGTGAGCCAGACATCCACCCCATCCCGATCCAACAAGACGCCCATGCGATGATGGATCGGTTTCACATCGCCATTCGGCTCACAGGTGACCGCCGCGAATTGATCAACCGTCAGACCGCCCGGAGCCTGCCACCTGTCGGTGATCGCGGCAAAGAACAAAGGCGCGCCATCTGCCGAGGCAATGCGCCATGCGGTTTTGCGGCGCTTCTCACCTGTCCATTCATACCAGCCGTCCACGGGGACCACCGCGCGGCCCACGCCCTCGAACGCGGTTTTGTCAAACACGGTTTCCGATCTGGCATTGATGATGGTTTCCATCACGGGCCGCCCGCGCGCGTTAACCCGACCCACCGGGATCATGCCCCAACGCATCGGCACCAACCCGCCCGAGGTCAGCACCATCACCTCCTGTCCCGGCTGAATGTTCCGGCGCGGCGGCTGCGCGGCAACGTCGGGGGTGCCGAGGGTTTCGGCAATCTCGGACAAAGGTCGGGTCAGAAAGAAACGCCCCGGCACAGCTTACTCCCGTTTTGCAGCTTCGGTTGTCAGGTCCAGCACATAAGGCCCCAGCGCCTCGACAATCCGGGCAACCCCTTCGGCGTTGGGGTGAATGCCGTCGGGTTGCATGAATTGACCTGCGGCGTTTGGATCGCCCTCCGCAGCCAGCCCGTCAAAGAAACCGGGCGCGAACAGGGTCTGATACGCCTGCGCCAGTTCCGGATACATCGCGTCGAAATCCTGCTTGTATGCGACGCCATAGTTTCCGGGGGCCTGCATTCCAATCAGCAGGACGGCAACATCCCCCGCCTCGGCAGCGGTCAGGATCTTTTCAAGATTGGCGCGAGACACCGCCGGGTCGATTCCGCGCAAAAGGTCATTGCCGCCCAGCGCCACGATCATCCCATCCACCTCTGGCGTCAGCGTCCAGCCCACGCGCGCCGCGCCTCCCGCTGTCGTGTCGCCGGACACGCCCGCATTGATCAGCCGAACCTCTGCGCCCTGCGCCTGCAACCAGCGTTCAAGCTGGGGGACAAACCCGTCCTCCTGAACCAGCCCATAGCCCTGGGTCAGCGAATCCCCCAAAGCGGCAATCACCACGGGTTCGGCTGTGGCCGCAAAACCGCAGCATACAAACAGCCCCGGGATCAAAGTCTTGCGCAAATCTGTAACTGCTCCATATCCCAAATGACCGGTCCCTTTCGGAAAGCCCCATGACGCATCCTGTCCTGACCCTTCAAAATGCCGCATTGTCGCTGGATGGCAATGCCGGGCGGGTGAATATCCTGCGCGACATTTCTCTGACCGTCCAGCAGGGCGAAACGCTGGGGATGGTCGGGCCGTCGGGTTCGGGAAAATCCTCGCTGCTGATGCTGATGGGCGGGTTGGAGCAGGCCACCGGCGGCAATGTGACCGCGCTGGGTCAGGACCTGAGTGGCATGGACGAAGACAGTCTGGCCCGTTTTCGCCGCGACCGGATGGGCGTGGTGTTTCAGAATTTCCATCTGATCCCGACCATGACGGCGCTGGAAAACGTGGCCACGCCGCTGGAACTGGCCGGTCACAAGGATGCCTTTGCCCGCGCCGAGGCCGAGCTTGATGCCGTTGGCCTGTCGCACCGGCGCGATCATTATCCGGCGCAGATGTCGGGGGGTGAGCAGCAGCGCACTGCGCTGGCCCGCGCCTCGGCCCCGCGTCCGCAGATCCTGTTGGCGGACGAGCCCACAGGCAACCTGGATGAGGCAAACGGCACGGCCATAGTCGATCTGCTGTTCGGGCTGCGCGACAGGCATGGGGCCACGTTGGTTCTGGTCACCCACAGCCACGCGCTGGCGGCACGATGCGACCGGGTTGTCCGTTTGCGCGACGGGCGCATTGCCGAAGACACCCAGAGCGAGGCGGCGGAATGAGCCTGAAACTGGCCGGAAGGCTGGCCCGGCGCGAGCTGCGCGGCGGCTTGCGCGGGTTTCGCATCTTTCTGGCCTGTCTCGCCCTCGGCGTCGCCGCCATCGCTGCTGTAGGGTCGGTGCGGCATGCGATTCAGGCTGGCCTGACCCGCGAAGGCGCCTCGTTGCTGGGGGGCGACGCGCAGATGGAGTTCACCTATCGCTTCGCCAGTGCCGAAGAACGTGCATGGATGGACGGCGCGGCTGAACAGGTTTCCGAGGTGGTGGATTTCCGCTCCATGGCCATCGCGCCCCGCGACACTGGGCCGGAACGGGCGCTGACACAGGTCAAGGCCGTGGATGACGCCTATCCGCTGATCGGAGCGGTCACGTTGGACCCCGAAATGCCGTTGCCCGCGGCACTTGCCGGAGCCGATGGCCTGCCCGGCGCAGTCATGGACCCGCTACTGATCGACCGCATGGGCCTTGCTATCGGCGACAGGTTTGCCCTTGGCACGCAGGATTTTGTCCTGATGGCCGCTTTGACACAGGAACCGGACGGCGCGGCAGACGGGTTCGCCCTCGGGCCCCGTACGCTGGTGCGAACGCAGGCCCTGCAAACCTCGGGCCTGCTGGCCCCCGGCACCCTGTTTTCAACCAAATACAGGTTGGACCTGCCGGACGATGCCGAACTCGCCACCCTGCCCACACAGGCCAGCACCGCGTTTGACGGCACCGGCATGCGCTGGACCGACGCCCGCAACGGCGCGCCGGGGATCACCGAATTCGTCACCCGCCTCAGCGCGTTTCTGGTGCTGGTCGGCCTGTCCGGTCTGGCGGTTGGCGGCATCGGCGTGTCCGCCGCCGTCCGCGCCTACCTGACCCAAAAGACCGAGACCATCGCCACCCTGCGGACATTGGGGGCGGACCGGGCAACGATTTTCCAGACCTACATGATCCAGATCGCCGTCCTGTCAGGCATCGGCATCGTCATCGGCGTGCTGCTGGGCGGGTTGGCGCCTTTGGCTCTGGCCCCGATCCTCGAAAGCCGCCTGCCGGTGCCGGCAGTGTTTTCACTCTACCCCCAACCCTTGGCCGAGGCGGCGCTTTATGGTGTGTTAACCGCCTTCCTGTTCACCCTCTGGCCGCTGGCCAGAACCGAGAAGGTCCGCGCCGCCACCCTGTTCCGCGACGCGCTGACCTCGGCCAGCGCCATTCCGCGCGCGACCTATGTCATCGCAACCGGATTTGGTCTGGCTCTACTCGTTGCCTCGGCGGCATGGTTCAGCGGTTCGACCCAACTGACCCTTTGGACCAGCGGCGGGCTGGCCGGGGCGCTGATCCTGCTGTCGCTATCCGCATTTGCAATCCGACGGTTTGCCCGGTCCGGGGCACCCTGGGCGCGTGGACGGCCTGCATTCCGCTGGGCGCTGTCGGCCATCTCGGACCCGCGCGAAGGGGCCGGTTCGGTTGTCCTGTCCCTTGGCCTCGGCCTGTCGGTGCTGGCGGCGGTGGGGCAGATCGACGGCACCCTGCGCAATGCGATATCCGGCAATCTGCCTGAAATCGCCCCGTCCTATTTCTTTGTCGATATCCAAAAGGACCAGATGCCGGGTTTCACCGAACGGCTTGAAACCGACCCCGCTGTCAGCCGCATCGAAAGCGCCCCGATGCTGCGCGGCATCATCACACGGATCAACGACCGCCCCGCCGCCGAAGTTGCAGGCGACCACTGGGTGCTGGAAGGCGATCGCGGCGTGACCTATTCCGCCCTGCCGACAGAGAACACCCGGATCACCGCAGGCAACTGGTGGCCCGAGGGCTACACAGGCCCGCCACAGGTCAGCTTCGCTGCAGAAGAAGCCGAGGAAATGGGCCTGAAACTGGGCGATCAGCTCACCGTCAACATTCTGGGGCGCGATATCACGGCTGAACTGACCTCGCTGCGCGAGGTTGATTTTTCTACCGCTGGCATGGGTTTCATCATGTCGATGAACCCATCGGCACTGGCCGGGGCCCCGCATAGCTTCATCGCCACCGTCTATGCCGAAGAACAGGCCGAGGCCGCCATTCTGCGCGATCTGGCCGGGCAGTATCCCAACATCACCGCCATCCGCGTCCGGGATGCCATCGACCGGGTTTCGGGGCTGCTGGCCGGGATTGCGGCGGCCACTTCTTACGGGGCGGGCGTGTCACTGCTGACCGGGTTTCTGGTCCTGATCGGCGCGGCGGCTGCGGGCGAACCCGCGCGCCGATACGAGGCCGCGATTCTGAAAACACTGGGGGCCGACCGACGCCGCATCCTGCTCAGCTTTGCCCTGCGCGCCATCCTTCTGGGGGCCGCCGCCGGGTGCGTTGCACTCTTTGCCGGTATTCTGGGCGGGTGGGCCGTTGCCACCTATATCTTCGACACCAGTTTCTCGATCATCTGGCCCTCGGCGCTTGGCATCGTCGTGGCCGGAATCGTCGTCACGCTGGGCGCAAGCCTTGTCTTTGCCCTGCGTCCATTGTCCGTCCGTCCGGCCCGCATCCTGCGCGCCAGCGACTGATCTCAGCGCACACAGGCGACCGGCTGCAGGATTTTGAGCAGCGGATCATTGTCGCAGACCAGCGCGTCCAGCGTGATGTCGTCGAGCGAGGCATAAAACACCTCGGCAGCGTCCTGCAGGGCCAGCCGCAGACGGCAGGCATCGGTCAACGGGCAGGTATTGTCGGCATCCGCAAAGCATTCAGCGATGGGAAGCGATCCTTCCACATGGCGAAAAACTGCGCCGATCTGAATTTGATCCGCCGGGCGCGCCAGCGACATGCCGCCATTGCGTCCGCGCTGGGTGCTCAGAAACTCCAACTGGCTCAGTTGGTTGATGACCTGCGCAAGATGATTCTCCGAAATGTTGCATACTTCGGCGATCTCGGATTTCGTCACCAGCCGGTCCGGATGGGCCGCACAATACATCAGCAGGCGCACGGCAATATTCGTTCGTTTGGTAATCCGCATGAGGATCTCCCGAAAATCAAGATGCAACCTTATTGCATGTCCGACTAAAAAGCGGTTTGACATACATCAATCGCTCACAAAGGACCGCGCATCCCATGGCAGACCCCTATTTCTTTGGCTATGGCAGCCTTGTGAACCTGGCGACGCACGACTTCCCCGACCCCCGGCCCGCAAAACTGAAAGGCTGGCGGCGGGCCTGGCGGCACACCGACCTGCGCCCGGTTGCCTTTCTGACCGCGATCCCCGATCCCAGTTCCGAGATCGAAGGCATGATCGCCCATGTGCCCAAAGACGACTGGACCGCGCTGGACGAGCGGGAATGGGCCTATGACCGAATTCCCGCGACGCAATCGGTCACGCATCCGCTGACCCATGAAGTTGAAATCGCGGTCTACGCCGTGCCGAAAGACCGGCACAATGCGCCAACCAATCTTCATCCATTGCTGCTCAGCTACATTGATGTCGTCGTGCAGGGGTATCTGCGTGTATTCGGACCGGGTGGGGTCGACCGTTTCTTTGCCACAACCGACGGCTGGGGCGCGCCTGTTCTGAATGACAGGGCCGAGCCGAGATATCCACGCCACCAACAGCTCAAACCTGACGAGACCGCATTCGTGGATGACTGCCTGAAACGCGCGTCGGTGAAGGTAATCCAACCGCACCAACAAAATGAGGCAGACAACCTGCCTGCCTCGTTCAAGTTCTAGACGTCGTCGGCCCTGAGGTTACGGCGTTCACCCCCGCGCGCGGATCACCTGCAGCAGCGGCAAGAGCGCGGCCATCTCAGGCCCCCGCTCCATCCCGGTCAGCGCCTTGCGCAGCGGCATGAACAGGCCCTTGCCCTTGCGGCCTGTGGCCTCTTTCACCGCTTTGGTCCAGACACCCCATGTCTCGCCATCGAACGGGCCTTCGGGCAGCAGCGCGACGGCCTCGGCGATAAAGTCACGGTCCTCATCGGCGATCAGCGGCTCGGCCCCGTCGCGGCACAACTCCCACCAGCCTTTGAGATCCGCCAGAGTGGTGATGTTCTCGCGCGCCATCGCCCAGAAGGGTTCGGCGAGTTCAGCAGGAACCCCTGCATCTGCCACCGCATCGGCTACATCGGCCAGCCGCAGAGACTGCAAGTGCTTGGCGGTCAGCGGGAACAGGTCCTGCACGTCAAACTTGGTCGGCGCGGCACCGAACCGGCTGACGTCAAAGCCGTCAATCAGTTCAGCCATATCTGCGCGCAGTTCCACCGGATCAGACGAGCCCAGCCGCGCCATCAGGCTCAGCAGCGCCATCGGCTGTACACCCTGATCGCGCAGGTCACGCAGCGCCAGCGTACCCAGCCGTTTCGACAACGCCTCGCCCTGCGGACCGGTCAGCAGCGAATGGTGGGCAAAACGCGGGCAGGAACCGCCCAGCGCCCCGATGATCTGGATCTGCGTTGCGGTGTTGGTCACATGGTCCGAGCCGCGCACCACATCGGTCACGCCCATCTCGGTATCGTCCACCACGGATGCAATCGTATAGAGAACCTGACCGTCCCCCCGGATCAGAACCGGATCCGAGACCGAGGCCGCATCGATCGAGATATCGCCCAGAATGCCGTCATTCCACTCGATCCGTTCGTGATCCAGCTTGAAGCGCCAGACGCCGTTGCCACGTTCACCCCGCAGCGCCTCTTTCTCGGCATTGCTCAGGTTCAGCGCGGCGCGGTCATAGACCGGCGGTTTGCCCATGTTCAGTTGCTTCTTGCGCTTCAGGTCCAGTTCGGTCGGCGTCTCGAACGCCTCGTAGAACCGACCCATCTCGCGCAGCTTATCCGCAGCTTCGGCATAGCGGTCCAGACGATCCGACTGACGCTCCACCCGGTCCCAGTGCAGGCCCAGCCACTCCATATCCTGCTTGATGGCATCGACATATTCTTCCTTCGACCGCTCGGGGTCGGTGTCGTCGATGCGCAGGATGAACGTGCCACCCGCCTTGCGGGCGATCAGATAGTTCATCAGGGCGGTGCGCAAGTTGCCCACATGGATGTAACCGGTGGGCGACGGGGCAAAACGGGTGGTGGTCATGGGTGTCTCCTGTTGGCGCGGCTCTTGTCACAGGATCGGCGG
Source organism: Ruegeria sp. AK4 (assembly GCF_056541025.1). NCBI lineage: Bacteria > Pseudomonadati > Pseudomonadota > Alphaproteobacteria > Rhodobacterales > Roseobacteraceae > Ruegeria > Ruegeria sp. AK4. Next base: position 213,216 of record NZ_JBQFXS010000007.1, on the reverse strand, counting down.
ATTGTCCAGCAGATGGCGGTAAACGCGTCTAACGACGCGTGCCTTCGGCGAGAGTATTTGGAAAAAGATGAAGAGGTTCAGGTCGGCTCGACCGGCCACACGCCGTTCAGATCATCCAGCCCGGCGCGGATCAACTCGGACAAAACATCCAGGTCAATATCCGCCAGCTTGTTCACATACAGGCAGGACTTGCCCAGCTTGTGTTTTCCCAACCGGGACAGGATATCACCGAAATCGGTGTAGCCGGGCATGATGTAAATCGAATGCGCCGCCTTGCGGGGCGAAAACCCGGTGGCCAGAAATTCACCCTTACGCCCGGATTTGTAGCGGTAGCGGTATTTCCCATATCCGATCATAGAAGGCCCCCACATAACCGGTGCATAGCCGGTCACTTTACGGAATAGTGCATCCAATATGTGCGCCTCGTCCGCCTTCCGTGCGGGTTGGACCGCGTCCAGAAAACGCTCGACACCGAGCCCGGTTGGAACGGTTTTGTTTTCTGATCGCGGCATGAACAAATATTAACACGTAATGTTCATCTGCGCAGCCCATGTGTTGCGGGTACAAAGTGGCAGACGACACTGACCGACCTAGTTCAAGTTCTGATGTTCTGACAGGGAGAACCAAAATGACCATCAATCTGACACGCAGAGCGGCGCTTGGCGCCGCAGCAGCCTTGCCCTTCGCATCCGCCGCCGCCCCGGTTCTGGCCGCAGGAACCGAGGCCAAGGCCAACTCGACCATCGCCAGATCCTTCAAGCTGGGCGATTTCACCGTCACCACGCTGCTGGATGGCAGCGCTCCGCGCGACGACGTCAAAGAGATGTTCGGCGACGGTGTCCCGGATGAGGAGTTTGCCCGGGTCTCATCCGAAAATTTCATCTCGCCGGACAAGGCACAGCTGCCCTTTACCCCGACGCTGGTCAACACCGGGTCCGAGCTTGTTCTGTTCGACACAGGGCTTGGGCAGGGCGGCATTCAGGCCGCGCTTGCAGATGCGGGCGTTACCCCGGATCAGATCAACGTCGTGGTGATCACCCATATGCATCCGGACCATATCGGCGGCATGACCACAAATGACGCCCCGACCTTCCCCAATGCGCGCTACGTGACCGCGGCGCCGGAATATGATTTCTGGTCCGCGCAGGAAGCCGGCAACCGCGTCGGCGATATCGTCGCCGCCAAGGTGACACCGCAGGCCGAAAAGATGACCTTTATCGAAGATGGCAGTGACGTCGTATCCGGCGTGACGGCAATGTCGGCGTTCGGGCACACACCCGGCCACACGGTCTATCATCTGGAAAGCAACGGTCAGCGTCTGATTCTGACGGCGGATCTGGCCAACCATTATGTCTGGTCCTTCGCCCACCCGGAATGGGGGTTCAAGTTTGACATGGACAAGGCGGCCGCCACTGAATCCCGCCGCAATGTGCTGGGCCTGCTGGCCGCCGACAAGGTGCCGATGATCGGCTATCACATGCCCTTCCCCGCCGCCGGTTATGTCGAAACGCGCGGCGATGGCTTCCGGTTTGTTCCGGTCAGCTATCAGATGGCGGGTTAAGGGGCTCAGTACCCCGGGTCCGGCCGTACCTTTGAGCCATCCGTGAAACGGGACAGGCGGAAGGCGGCCGGATCGACACATGGCGTTGTGCCTGTCACCAGATCAGCCATCAACCGGCCCGCACCGGGGCCGATGCCAAAACCGTGGCCGGAGAACCCGGTTGCGATGAACATCCCCGGCAACGTGTCCACGCCCGAGATCACCGGTATAGCGTCCGGCGTCACATCAATCATGCCTGCCCAGCTTTGCACGATTTCAGCCTGTTCCAGCACCGGAAAGCCCTTGCGCGCCTTGGCCCATGTTTTGCGCAGAATCTTCTGCGAAGGTTCGGGGTCCAGCACCCGGCAATGTTCGAACGGGGTCACGTCGCTGGGCAGCCACGACCTGTCCTCGGCCGCCTCGGCCATCCAGCGCTTGGACAGGCGGAAGCGGAGCGATCTCCATTCCTGCGCAAAGGCGGGCAGGAACCGCCAGGCCAGCCGGAAACTGTCGGGCACCAGATCCACCGTGTTTTCGTGGCCCGATGCAATCGTATAGCCGCCATCCGCCCGTTTTCGGATGGCAAACCCGTCGGACCACAGCGCGGTCTCGGGTCCATCCTCGGCGGGTGATATGCGCATCACCGTGTTCAGCACCTTTAGCTGCGGCAGGCTGATCCCGGCATTTCCGGCAAACAGGCGCGACCACGCGCCCCCGGCCAGAACAACGCCTGCGCAGGCCACCCGCCCGCGCTCGGTAAAGACCCCGGCGATGCGGCCCGCCTGCATATCGACGCTGCGCACGGCGCAATTGGTCATGATCACAGCGCCATTGTCGCGGGCCCCTTCCGCAATGGCGGGTGCGGCCCATTGCGGCTCGGCCCGGCCATCCTGCGGCATGTGAAGCGCGCAATCGGAACCGTTCTGAAGACCCGGCAACAGGTCGTTAAGTTCGGTACCCGAAACGATCCGCGCACCGGTCTGAAGGCCATCGACATGGCGCATCCAACGGTCCAGATTTCCGGCGGACCGTCCACCAGAGGCCCCGAACACTATGCCGGATTGCGTGTATCCGGTCTGGCGGCCCAAGCGCGCGTCCAGCCCCTGCCAAATGCCTAACGCCTCTTGCATCAGGGGGATTTCGCGCGGGTCGCGCAGTCCCTGCCGCACCCATCCCCAGTTGCGCGAACTTTGTTCGCCCGCGATCTGGCCCTTTTCGCACAGCAGCACCGAGACACCGCGTTCCGCCAGTTCAAGCGCGGTCGATGCACCGATGATGCCGCCGCCAATCACGACGACATCCACCGTTTTGGGCAAAGACAGGTCTGATTCCACGGGGGTCGGTTTGGGACCGGGCATCAACGGCTCTTACTCAATCGCTCGGACCGCTATGGATGCGCAGGAAACGGATGCAGGCAACCGCTTTGGCCGGGTCGCCGCGACGATTGTCGCAACCTGTGGCCAACGTGCAAAAGCCCGGGCCAGAACTTGGGCCCGGGCTGACTTTGGGTAAGGTAAGGTGCTTAAGCTGCGCCCGAGAATTCGGCCCATTTCTGACGCAGGACCGCCGACAAGCCGGCATCCTTGTGCACGTCCAGCGCCGTCACGTCTTCCTGCGATTTCAGATCCGGGAATTCAGGACGGCGGATGGGCTCGACCTTGTTGTCCACCACGCGGTCTTCTTTGAGCATATCCGCGATGGCCGCGTCCAGCTTGGCTTCATCCAGCTCCTGCGCCGGAGACTCCATCGTCTTGTACCTCAATGGCCCGTGAAGGCTCGTGTCATATTCCTCGTACATTTTAACACCACACCGTTAACTCAGATAAACAGCCCCGGGGTGCGCCACATCCAGATCAGCTTTCGCCGACGATCTGCAAACTGTGCAGCCTTGCGTCACACCCACCCCACATGAGGCAACTTCCAAGCATAAATGTGGCGGAAAAATGTCAGTCAAACAAGTGAGATAGCCAGAATCTGGCAAAAACATGCTCGATTGAAAAGGAACCGGAAACAGTCGATGATTCCCGGCCCGCACTGTCCCTTAATTTGAGCAAATTCAGCCGCGATCCCGCCAGCGATTCACAATTGGATAGCGCCGGTCCAGCCAGAAGGCGCGGCTGGTCAGGCGGGTTCCGGGGGCCGATTGGAACCGTTTGTATTCGCTGATGTAGATCAGATGCTCGACCCGGCGGGCGTCGCTTTCGTCGAACCCGGCGGCGACACAATCGGCAATTGAGCCGTCCTGATCGACGAGAATATCCAGAATCCCGTCCAGCACCGGGTAGTCCGGCAGGCTGTCGCTGTCTTTCTGATCCGCGCGCAATTCCGCGCTGGGGGGCTTGTCGATGACCGAGGGGCGAATGACCTCACCTTCGGGGCCCATCATCCAGTCGCGGTGATTGGCGTTGCGCCAGCGGCAGGTCTCGAACACGCGGGTCTTGTACAGGTCCTTGATCGGATTGTAGCCGCCATTCATGTCGCCATAGATCGTGGCATACCCCACCGCGACCTCGGACTTGTTGCCGGTGGTCAGCAGCATCTCGCCAAACTTGTTCGAGATCGCCATCAGCAGCAGGCCGCGCAGGCGCGACTGGATGTTTTCCTCGGTCAGGTCTTCGTCACGCCCGGCAAACAGCGTCGCCAGCGTGTCGGTCACCGCGGCGCGGCTGTCCGAGATCGGCACGAAGTCATAGTGAACGCCCAGCGCCCTGGCGACCGCCTCGGCATCGTCCAGCGAGGACTGGCTGGTATATTCCGAGGGCAGCATCACACAGCGCACGTTTGCGGCCCCGATCGCATCCACCGCAATGGCGGCAACCAGCGCGGAATCGACCCCGCCTGACAGGCCCAGCAGCGCCTTCTTGAAGCCGGTCTTGCCCATGTAGTCGCGCAGGGACTGCACCATGGCGCGGTAATCCTGCTCCCACGCGTCGGGTTGCGGCACAACCTCAGTCGGGACGATCCGCCAGCTTTCGTCGCCGCGTTCAAGATCGACATGGGCGATGGTCTCATCAAAGACGGGCATGCGGAAAGCCAGTTCGCCGCCCGGGTTCAGGCCAAAGGTGGCGCCGTCAAACACCTGATCGTCCTGACCGCCCACCATGTTCAGATAGATCAGCGGCAAGCCGGTCTCGACCACGCGGGCGACCATGTGATTCAGGCGCACATCGTATTTGTCGCGGAAATAGGGCGAGCCATTGGGGATCAGCAGAAACTCGGCCCCGGTCTCTTCCAGCGTTTCGGCCACGTCAGGGTGCCAACTGTCCTCGCAGATCGGGCTGCCGATTCGGGAATTGCCCACAGAATAGGGCCCCCCCAGCGGACCCGAGTCATACAGGCGGACCTCGTCAAAAACCGTCTCATTCGGCAGGTGATGTTTCAGCACCCTGCTGGTGATCCGGCCCCCTTTCAGGATCAGATAGGCATTGTGCAGGCTTTCGCCTTCGACCCATGGCCCGCCGATGGCCAGCGCCGGACCTTCGGCGCATTGCGCCGCCAGCGCCTCGACCGCAGCCATGGCGGCGCGGTGAAACACCGGTTTCATAACAAGGTCCTGCGTGTTGTAGCCGGTGATGAACATCTCGGGGAAGGCGACCAGATCGGCCCCTTCCGCGCGCGCCTCTTCCCAGGCGGCCAGCGCCTTGGCTGCGTTGCCGTCGATATCCCCGACAACGGGGTTAAGCTGCGCCAGAGTAATGCGGAAACGGTCGGCCATGCTGCCCTCTTGCCCTCGTCCTTCTATTGCCATTTAGCAGATCACCGCCTGAGTGGAAGACCAATGCGGCAAAACCCGTTGCTCTGCCCGGTGCGGTGCCCTAGTTTTGCGCGCGGGAAAGCAACAAAGATGACCGGGCAGGCAGAAGCAACCATGAACGTGATCCGCATCTCAGTCACCGCAGGGATTCTGGCCGTGGCGGCAGGTTTCGCCGCCGCGCAGAACGCAGATGTTATCATCAAGGATGACGAGGTCGGCGGCGTCTACGAAGGCACGTTTGAAAACGGCCTGCGCCACGGGACCGGCACCTATCGTCTGCCCAGCGGGTTCGAATACACCGGCCAATGGGTCGGGGGCGAGATTCAGGGCGAAGGCATCGCCCGGTTCGCCAATGGGTCGATCTACGAAGGCACCTTTGCCAAGGGCCAGCCCGAGGGGCGCGGCAAGATCACCTATGCCAATGGCGGCAGCTACGAAGGCGACTGGGCCGGTGGTGCGATCAACGGCACCGGCGTTGCCACATACGCCAACGGGGTCAGCTACCAGGGCGAATTCAAAGATGGCCGCCATCATGGCAAGGGCAAACTGACCGATCCCAGCGGCTATACCTATGAAGGCGACTGGCTGGACGGCGCGAAACAGGGCACAGGCAAGATCACCCTGGCCGACGGTTCGGTTTACGAGGGCGAGGTGCAGAACGGCCAGCGCCACGGCAAGGGCCGGTTGGTGCAATCCGACGGCATCGAATATGACGGGCAATGGGTGGACAACCTGATGACCGGCACCGGGCGGCTGACACTTGCCAATGGCGATGTCTACGAGGGCGAGTTGCTGGAGGGTCGCCGTCAGGGCAAGGGCAAAGAGATCTATGCCAACGGCAATACCTACGAAGGCGACTATGTGGATGACAACCGCCACGGCAAGGGCACTTTCGTAGGCACCGATGGCTACCGCTATACCGGCGACTGGGCGGATGGCCAGATCGAAGGCTTCGGCGAAATCACTTATCCTGACGGCGCGACCTATATTGGCGAGCTCAGCGCCGACCTGCCGCACGGCAAGGGACAGAACACCTATCCCAACGGCACGATCTATGACGGAGAATGGATTGCCGGCGTTTTCGAAGGCACCGGCAAGGCAACCTATCCAAACGGCGTCGTTTATACCGGCCAGTTCCGCAACGCGGTCAGCCACGGCACCGGCGTCATCACCTTTGCGAACGGCTATCGCTATGAAGGCGACTGGGTCGAGGGCGTCCGGCAGGGCAAAGGCAAGTCCAGCTTTTCGGACGGCACCAAATACGAAGGCGATTTCCTTGATGGCAAGCGCCATGGCACTGGCACCATCACAACGCCCGGCGGCTTCACCTATTCCGGCGATTGGGCCGGGGGGAAGATCACCGGCATTGGCGTAGCCACCTACAGCACCGGCGATGTGTACGAGGGCGGCTTCCTCGACAACAAACGTCAGGGCGAAGGGACCATGCGCTACGCCAACGGGCAGGAGGAATCGGGCGTCTGGGAGAATGACGAGCTGCCTGACCGAAATGCGGCCTCTGACGCGACCGAGGCAGAAGATCAGCCCCCTGCAGCCGAGAACGCCGAAGACGACGCAACAACCGAACCATCCGACGGCTGAGCCGTCACCACGGCACCGGTTTCCCGGCCCAGTCGAAAAAGCCGCCCGTATCGGCAGGTGTCAGTGCCCCGAACACATTCAGCAGATTTCCGGCAGCGTCCTGCGGCTCGACCGCCGGGTGCCTGCCAAGGTATTTCTGCGTAAACGCCGTTTTGACCGTTCCGGGATGCAGCGCGACGCAGATCGCGTCGGGATGGGTGCGCGCCAGTTCGATGGCCGCCGTATGCACGATCTGGTTCACTGCAGCCTTCGCCGCGCGATAGCTGACCCAGCCGCCCGCGCGATTGTCCCCGATCGACCCGACCCGCGCCGACAACACCGCAAAGACCGACCGCCCCTTGCGCGGTAACAAACGTTGCGCCCGGCTCAGAACCAGCGCCGGGCCGACAGCGTTCAGGGCAAACTGATCCATCATCGCCGGTGCCGACACCGCGCGCAGGGTCTTTTCGGGCTCCGCTCCGTTGATTTCCAACGCGCCCGAGGCGACCAGCACCAGGTCAAACGGGCCGGGGTGCGCGTCCAGTATCCCAAGCGCCGCATCCGGTCGGGTCAGATCGAACCCATCAACGGACCGGGACAGCCGCGTCACCGCCACCTGCTTTGCCACTAACCGGTCGCAAATTGCGCCGCCGATGCCACCCGTCGCGCCGATGATCAGTGCCGTTTTCATGCCCCACACCTAGCGGCATCACTCGGGCAATCAACATGCAACGCGCGGGAAGCAGCCCCTTGCAATTTGGTTCTTTTCATTCCCGGCGCGGGCTGTATAACCTGACGGCATGATCAACCGCGCAGATATCCCTTTTGCCGCCACCGCCCTTCGCGGTGCGTCTCTGCGTGGCCTACTGATCCTAATCCGCCTCTGAGCGTGCCAACCGGCGCGCCCGCTCAGAGGAGGACGCCCGCGCGCCATAGGCTTTAGGACAGAAGAAGAAAGAGTATCCCATGACAAACGTGACCGACCAAGACCGCGTCTTGATCTTTGACACAACGCTGCGCGACGGCGAACAAAGCCCCGGCGCAACCATGACCCACAACGAAAAGCTCGAGATTGCCGAGCTGCTGGACGAGATGGGCGTCGACATCATCGAAGCCGGGTTCCCCATCGCCTCCGAAGGCGATTTCAAGGCGGTCACCGAGATTGCCGAACGGTCGAAGAACAGCCGCATCTGCGGGCTGGCCCGCGCCAATTTCGCCGATATCGACCGCTGCTGGGAAGCGGTGAAACACGCGGGCAAGAACCGCATTCACACCTTCATCGGCACCTCTCCGCTGCATCGCGCCATCCCGAACCTGACCATGGATGAGATGGCCGACAAGATCCACGAAACCGTCAGCCATGCGCGCAACCTGTGCGAAAACGTGCAATGGTCGCCGATGGATGCGACGCGGACCGAGTGGGATTACCTGTGCCGCGTGATCGAGATTGCGATCAACGCGGGCGCGACCACGATCAACATCCCTGACACGGTGGGCTATACGGCCCCGATGGAATCCGCCGACCTGATCAAACGCCTGATCGAAACGGTGCCGGGCGCGGATGAGGTCATCTTTGCCACCCATTGCCACAACGATCTGGGCATGGCGACGGCGAACTCGCTGGCCGCCGTCGCGGGCGGCGCGCGGCAGGTCGAATGCACCATCAACGGGCTGGGTGAGCGCGCAGGCAACACCGCTTTGGAAGAGGTGGTGATGGCGCTGCGCACCCGCAACGACATCATGCCGTGGAATACGGGCATCGACACCACCAAGATCATGCATATCTCGCGCCGCGTCGCGACCGTGTCGGGCTTCAACGTGCAGTTCAACAAGGCCATCGTCGGCAAGAACGCCTTTGCCCATGAAAGCGGCATTCATCAGGACGGGATGCTGAAGAACCGCGAAAACTTCGAGATCATGCGCCCCGAGGATATCGGCCTGTCGGGCACGTCTTTGCCCTTGGGCAAACACTCGGGCCGCGCTGCGTTGCGCGACAAGCTGGAAACGCTGGGGTTTGAAGTTGGCGACAACCAGCTCAAGGACATCTTCGTGCGGTTCAAGGATCTGGCCGACCGCAAGAAAGAGGTGTTCGACGACGACCTGATCGCCCTGATGACCCTGGACGAGGCCAATGATCACCTGCAACTGGTGTCGATGAAAGTCACCTGCGGCACAGGCGGTCAGGCGGAATCGACCGTGGAACTGGAGGTCGATGGCAAGGATGTCATCGCCACCGAACACGGCGACGGCCCGGTCGATGCGAGTTTCAAGGCGATCCGCGCGATCTACCCGAACAAGGCGCATCTGCAGTTGTATCAGGTCCATGCGGTGACCGAAGGCACCGACGCGCAAGCCACGGTTTCGGTGCGTCTGGAAGAGGACGGCATGATCGCCACCGGCCAGTCGGCGAACACCGATACGGTCGTTGCCTCGGCCAAGGCCTATCTTCATGCGCTGAACCGTCTGATCGTGCGCCGCGAAAAGGCCGGTCCGGGTGCGGATGCGCGCGAGATCAGCTACAAAGACCTGACCTGAGCGCGGCGGGTGGGACCGGTTTCTTGAAAAGAAACCGTGCCTGAAACTTTCGAAGTTTCAGGCCCCCCGCCACCCGCTCAGAGCCGGGCGAACAAAGCCGTCAGGCGTTCAGCCTCCTGCACCAGTCCAAAGGGCGCGTTCAGCACGAACATGCCCGATCCGACCATCCGATGCCCCTCGCGCGCCGGTGGGAACGTCACCTCGTGGCAAATCGTCTTTGGGTAGCCCGCGGATTTCAGGGCCGCGATCATGGGCCTGTGGCGCGCATCCGTCAGGATCGGATACCAAAGCGCAATCACCCCGACATTCCACTTGCGATGCAGTTTGGCGATCACCCCCGGCAGGCGGTCGTAATCCGCCTTCACCTCATAGCTGGGATCAATCAGCAGCATACCGCGCCGGGGTGTCGGTGACAGCAGGGACTGCGCCAGCGCAAACCCATCCTGCGGATACACTTTCGCCCGGAAGGGCGACACCGCCAGAGACAACGCCGCGTGTTCCTGCGGATGCAGCTCGGCGAAGTGCAGACTGTCCTGCGCGCGCAACAGGTTGGCCGCAATCAGCGGCGATCCCGGATAAGCCGCCGCACCATGGCGATCTTGCACCGCCTGCAGCACCCGCGCCATCGGATGTTCGGGGCCGAACCAGCCCTCGCGCTGCGCGCGTGCGATCCCGGCGGCGGCTTCGCCTGTCCGCACAGCCTCGGCCGCGTCCAGGTGGTACAAACCGCGCCCCGAATGCGTCTCGATATAGCTGATCGGTTTGTCCTTTTGCGTCAGGTAATCCAGCGTCCACGCCAATAAAGCGTGCTTTTGTACATCAGCCAGATTTCCCGCGTGGTAAATGTGTTGATATGAGAGCATTTTGCCTTCTAAAGTCCCTATCAATAAGGCGGAAAGGTGCTGATTGTCGCGGAATCAACCCTTTTATCGGGCGTGTTGGCACCCTATAAGGCATCCGTCCCGGAACCGTCGAGTCGCGGGCAGTAGAAAAACCGACATACAGGATCACGGAAAACATGGGCATCTTTGGCAATCTGGGCGGCCTGTTCACAGCGGACATGGCAATTGACCTCGGGACAGCGAACACGCTGGTCTATGTCAAAGGGCGCGGTGTGATCCTGTCGGAACCCTCGGTCGTGGCCTATCACGTCAAGGATGGCGTGAAGAAGGTTCTGGCCGTGGGCGAGGACGCCAAGCTGATGCTGGGCAGAACCCCCGGCTCGATCGAGGCGATCCGCCCGATGCGCGAAGGCGTGATTGCCGATTTCGACACCGCCGAGGAAATGATCAAGCATTTCATCCGCAAGGTGCACAGACGCTCGACCTTTTCCAAGCCCAAGATCATCGTCTGCGTCCCCCATGGCGCAACACCCGTCGAAAAGCGCGCAATCCGCCAGTCGGTTCTGTCTGCCGGTGCCCGCCGCGCGGGCCTGATCGCGGAACCCATCGCTGCCGCGATTGGTGCGGGCATGCCGATCACCGACCCGACCGGCAACATGGTCGTCGATATCGGCGGCGGCACCACCGAAGTGGCGGTGCTGTCGCTGGGTGACATCGTCTACGCCCGCTCGGTCCGCGTGGGCGGAGACCGGATGGACGAAGCCATCATTTCGTACCTGCGCCGTCAGCAGAACCTGCTGGTCGGCGAATCCACCGCCGAGCGCATCAAGACCACCATCGGTACCGCCCGGATGCCCGACGATGGCCGTGGCCAGTCGATGCATATCCGGGGCCGCGACCTGCTGAACGGTGTCCCCAAGGAAATCGAGATCAGTCAGGCGCAGGTGGCCGAGGCGCTTTCGGAACCCGTCCAGCAGATTTGCGAGGCGGTGATGACCGCGCTGGAAACCACGCCGCCCGATCTGGCAGCGGATATCGTCGACCGGGGCGTGATGCTGACCGGCGGCGGCGCGTTGCTGGGCGATCTGGACCTGGCTCTGCGCGAACAGACCGGCCTGGCCGTGTCGATTGCTGACGAAAGCTTGAATTGTGTGGCTTTGGGGACCGGCAAAGCCCTGGAATATGAAAAACAGCTGCGCCACGCGATTGACTACGAAAGCTAAGGCGCGCACCCTTTGCACATAGGGTAAATTCGGCACGAGCAGCACGGGAAGGTAACCTGTGGCAAAAGACCGATCACAGCGCGACGAATACACGACCCCCCTGCGCCGCCTGCTGTTGGGGATCGTCGTTCTGTGCCTGCTGGGTATCTTTCTGGTCTGGCGCATCGACAGCCCGCGCGTGGAACGTTTTCGCGCGCAGGTGGTGGACAAGGTTGTGCCCTCGATGGAATGGGCGATGGTGCCTGTCACCGCCACCGTGAACCTGATCCGCGATTTCAAAAGCTATCAGCGGCTGAGCGAGCAGAACCGCGAGCTGCGCAGCGAGCTGCGCCTGATGCGCGCCTGGAAAGAGGCTGCCCTGCAGCTGGAGCAGGAAAACGCGCGGCTGCTGGACCTCAACAACGTCCGCCTCGATCCGCGTCTGACTTATATCACCGGCGTCGTGATGGCCGATAGCGGTTCGCCCTTCCGGCAGTCGGTTCTGCTGAATGTGGGCGAACGCGACGGGATCGTCGATGGCTGGGCCACGATGGACGGGATCGGGCTGGTCGGGCGGATTTCCGGCGTCGGCGCGGACACCGCGCGGGTGATCCTGATGACCGATGCCTCAAGCGCGATACCGGCCACCATTCAGCCCTCGGGCCAGACCGCCCTGATCAAGGGCGACAACACCCCCGCCCCCGCCGTCGAGTTTCTGGAAAACCGCGAGCTTGTCCGCCCCGGTGACCGGGTGATCACCTCCGGTGACGGCGGCGTGTTTCCCGCCGGTCTGCTGATCGGACAGATCGCCGCCGATCCCGGTGGCCGGTTGCGCGTACGCCTGTCGGCCGATTTCGAACGGCTGGAATTCCTGCGGGTTCTGCGCTTTAACGCAGCCCCGCACATCAACGACCCCGGTGGCATCGTCGGCCCCGCACGCCCCGAAGCCGCCCTGACCCCCGAGGAGGCCGTGGATGGATAAACCGGCCTCTCACAACTGGGGAATGCGCGGGCTTTACGTGTGTCTGACAGTTCTGGTGCTGTTCCTGCACCTGCTGCCACTGAACACGCCGCCGGATCGCTGGCCATTTCCCGACATTCTGATCGCGCTGACCTTTGCCTGGGTCCTGCGGCGACCGGACTATGTGCCGACCCTGCTGATTGCCGCCGCGATGCTGATGTCGGACCTGCTGCTGCAACGCCCGCCCGGCCTGATGGCGGCGCTGGTGGTGATCGGCGCGGCTTACCTGCGATCTGCGGCCCCCGGAATGCGGGATGCCGGTTTCGTGGGCGAGTGGACCTCGGTCGCTGTCGTGATCACCGCCATCTTTCTGACCAACCGCATTGTCCTGTCCGTTCTGTCCGTTGAACAAACCGCACTGGCCCCGGTGGTCGTGCAACTGGTTCTGACCGTTTTGGCCTATCCGCTGATCGTGTGGCTCAGCCAAAGCGTCTTTGGCATCCGCCGCATGTCCTCGGCGGATGCAAGCGCAGTGGGGTCGCGGGTATGAAACAGCGCAAACCCAAATCTCAGGGACTGGCCTATAAACGGCTGCCACGGCGGGCGCTGGTTCTGGGCGGGTTGCAGGCCGCGTTTGTCGGCGGGCTGGCGGCGCGCATGCGGTTCATGCAGGTGGATCAGGCGGATGAATACCGCCTGCTGGCCGAGGAAAACCGCATCAATATCCGCCTGATCCCGCCAAACCGGGGCCGGATTTACGACCGGAACGGGCAGATTATCAGCCAGAACTCGCCGTCCTACCGCATCGTGATCGTGCGCGAGGATGCGGGCGACGTGGACAAGGTGATCGCCAAACTGTCCGAACTGATCCCGCTGAATGAGGATGAGATCGAGCGCGCCCGCACCGAAATGCGCCGCACCGCCCCGTTCCTGCCGGTCACGCTGGCCGATCAGGTGACGTGGGAAGATATCTCGAAAGTTGCCGTCAACACCCCCGCCCTGCCCGGCGTCACGCCCGAGGTCGGCCTGACGCGCCAATACCCGCGCTACGAGGATTTCGCCCATATCGTCGGCTATGTCGGCCCGGTCAGCGACTATGACCTCAGCCAGATCGAAGACCCCGAGCCGGTGCTGCGCATTCCCCGGTTCCAGATCGGCAAGGTGGGGCTGGAAGCGAAACAGGAAATCTCACTGCGCGGCAAGGCCGGTGCCAAACGCGTCGAGGTCAACGCCACCGGGCGCGTGATGCGCGAACTGGACCGGCAGGAAGGTCAGCCGGGGGCGGACTTGCAGCTTTCGGTCGATGCGGACCTGCAGCAATATGCGCAGGCCCGACTGGCCGGGGAAAGCGCCGCCGCCGTCGTCATTGATTGCGAAACCGGTGACATGCGGGCGATGGCCTCGGCCCCCAGTTTCGATCCCAATCTGTTCGTACGCGGCATCTCGGTCGCGGATTACCAGATATTGACGCAGGACAAGTACCGCCCGCTGGCGAACAAGACCGTGCAGGGCACATACCCGCCGGGCTCGACCTTCAAGATGATCACCGCGCTGGCCGCGCTTCAGGCCGGGGTCATCGGCCCCGGCAACACCGTCTACTGCCCCGGCCACCTGAAGGTCGGCAGCCGCCGCTTCCACTGCTGGAAACGCGGGGGGCATGGGATGGTGGACCTCAACACGTCCCTGAAACGCAGTTGCGACGTTTACTATTACGATGTCGCGATAAAGGTCGGGATCGACAAGATCTCGGACATGGCGCGCACTCTGGGGCTGGGTATCAAGCACGATATACCCATGTCCGCCGTACGCGCCGGTTTGGCCCCCAATCAGGAATGGAAGCGCCGGGTTCATGGCGAGGAATGGCTGATCGGGGATACGGCCAACGCGTCGATCGGGCAGGGGTTCATGCTCGCCTCACCCATGCAACTTGCGGTGATGACGGCACGGATCGCGACCGGTCGCGCCGTCGCGCCCCGCCTGGTGCGGTCGATCAACGGGGTCGAACAGCCGTCAGGTGCGGGGGAACCGCTGGATATCAGCCCCACCAATCTTGAGTACATAAGGCAGGCGATGTGGTCCGTCTCGAACGACCGGCGCGGGACGGCCTATCGCAGCCGCATCATCGCGGATGACTTCCGCATGGCGGGCAAAACCGGCACCAGCCAGGTCCGCAATATCACCAAGGCCGAACGGGCCGCAGGCGTAATCCGCAACGAAGACCTGCCGTGGGAACGCCGCGACCACGCGCTGTTCGTCAGCTTCGCGCCCTATGACAACCCGAAATACGCCATTGCGGTTGTGGTCGAACATGGCGGCGGCGGGTCCAAGGCGGCGGCCCCGGTGGCGCGCGATATCATGCTGCAGGCGCTTTATAACGGCACGCCTCCGCTCGAGGCCTATCCGGTCGGGGATCGCGACCGCATCAAGGAACAGCAAAAACGGCTCGAGGGCGACCGCCGCCCCAAAGCGCGTCCCAGTGAAAAGGACCGCGCATGAGCTATCTTGAATATGCGGTCAAATCCACGCCTTCGGGGTTTCGCAAGTTTCTGTATATGAACTGGCCGCTGACACTGCTCTTGATCAGCACCGCCAGCGCCGGATTTCTGATGTTGTTTTCGGTGGCGGGCGGGTCATGGCGGCCCTGGGCCGAGCCGCAGATGGAACGCTTTGGCCTTGGCCTGACGGCCATGTTCATCATCGCACTGGTGCCGATCTGGTTCTGGCGCAACATGTCGGTTCTGGCCTATCTCGGATCGATCGCCCTGCTGGTGTTTGTCGAGCTGTTTGGAACCATCGGCATGGGCGCGCAGCGCTGGATCGACCTTGGTTTCATGCGGCTGCAACCCTCTGAGGTGATGAAAGTCACGCTGGTGATGCTGCTCGCGGCTTATTACGATTGGCTGCCATCGCACAAAACCTCGCGCCCTTTATGGGTGATCATCCCGGTCATTCTGATCCTGATCCCGACCTTCATGGTCCTGCGCCAGCCGGATCTTGGCACCTCGATCCTGCTGCTGGCCGCAGGCGGGGGGCTGATGTTCCTCGCCGGGGTACACTGGGCCTATTTCGCCGCCGTGATTGCGGCGGTTGTCGGGCTGATCGCAACGGTGTTCAATAGCCGGGGGACCGAGTGGCAGTTGCTGAAGGACTATCAGTTCCGCCGCATCGACACCTTTCTCGACCCTTCCACCGATCCGCTGGGCGCGGGCTATCACATCACCCAGTCTAAGATCGCTTTGGGGTCAGGCGGCTGGAATGGGCGCGGCTTCATGCAGGGCACCCAGTCGCGCCTGAACTTCCTGCCCGAGAAACATACCGATTTCATCTTCACCACACTGGCCGAAGAGTTCGGCTTTGTCGGCGGCATCACTCTGCTGGTGCTTTATGCGCTGATCCTGGTCTTTTGTATGGTCACCGCGCTGTCGACCAAAGACCGGTTTTCGTCGCTGGTCACGCTGGGCATCGCGCTGAACTTCTTCCTGTTCTTTGCCGTCAACATGTCGATGGTGATGGGACTGGCCCCGGTTGTGGGCGTGCCGCTGCCTCTGGTCAGTTATGGCGGGTCGGCGATGCTGGTTCTGATGGCCGCCTTCGGTATCGTGCAAAGCGCCCATATCCACCGTCCCCGCTGATCTGAAAGGCCCTCCATGCCCGTGAACGTCCTGTTTTCCGCGCGCCCTGCCCTGTGGCCGATCTACGAGCCGCTCTTGTCGCAAGGCCTGCACGACGCGGGCCTGGAGTTCAATCTGGCCACTGAGATTGCCCCGGATCAGGTCGATTACATCGTCTATGCCCCCAATAGCGGCTTGCTGGATTTCACCCCCTACACACGCCTCAAGGCAGTTCTGAGCCTGTGGGCCGGTCTCGAGCAGATCGCGGGCAATGAAACCCTGACCGTTCCGCTGGCGCGGATGGTGGATCACGGGCTGACACAGGGCATGACCGAATGGGTCGTCGGCCATGTGCTGCGCTATCACCTTGGCATGGATAAACACATCACAGTTCAGGACGGTGTCTGGACACCCGACGCCCCGCCTCTGGCATCCCAGCGCCGTGTCTGCGTGCTGGGATTGGGGTCACTGGGACAAGCCGCCGCCGAAGCGCTGACCGCGCTGAGTTTTCAGGTGACGGGCTGGAGCCGGACGCAAAAGGATATCCGCGGCGTGACCTGCCTTAGCGGGCCCGAGGGGCTGCGCACAGCCCTGTCACAGGCCGAAATCGTCATCCTTTTGCTGCCCGATACGCCCGCCACCGAGAATACGTTGAACGCCGAAACGCTGGCCTTGCTGCCCAAAGGCGCAAAGATCATCAATCCGGGCCGCGGGCCGCTGATCGACGATGAGGCGCTGCTGGACGCCCTGAACTCGGGTCAGGCGGGCCACGCCACGCTGGACGTGTTCCGCGTTGAGCCCTTGCCGCCGGAACATCCCTATTGGGCACATCCCAACGTGACGGTCACGCCGCATATCGCCTCGGAAACCCGCCCGGTGACCGCCGCGCAGGTCATCTGCGACAACATCCGGCGCGGTGAGGCAGGCGAGCCGTTCCTGCATCTGGTGGACCGCCAGTTGGGATACTGACGGCCCGTCCGGCTCAGGCCGCGATCAGGCCGCGCCCTTTCAGCAGGGCCTCAACCCCCGGCATCCGACCGCGAAAGGCCAGATACAGGTCTTCGGCCTCGCGCGAACCGCCGGTTGACAGGATGTTCTCCTCCAACGCCTTGGCGCGATCGAGGTCAAAGGCGCTGCCAGCCTCTTCAAAGGCGGCGAAGGCGTCGGCATCCATCACCTCGGACCACATGTAGCTGTAGTAGCCCGCGCTATAGCCGTCGCCCGCAAAGACATGCGCAAAATGCGGGGTGGCGTGGCGCATGCCGATGGCGGCTGGCATTCCGATGCCTGCCAGTACTTCGGCCTGTTTCGCCATCGGATCAGCCGGGGCGTCGCCGTCATGAAAGGCCAGATCGACCAGCGCCGAGGCAACATATTCCACCGTCTGGAACCCCTGATCGAAATTGGCGGCTTTCAAAACCTTCTCAAGCATCTCCTGCGGCATGGGTTCACCGGTTTCCGCATGGGTGGCGAATTCGGCCAGAACCTCGGGCACTTCCAGCCAGTGTTCGTAGAGCTGGCTGGGCAGTTCCACAAAATCCCGCGCCACACTGGTGCCCGAGATGCTTTCGTAGGTCACATCCGACAGCATCTGATGCAGGGCGTGGCCGAACTCGTGAAACAGGGTCCGGGCGTCGTCATACGACAGCAGCGAGGGCTCGCCCTTGGCAAAGTTGCAGACATTGGTCACCACCGGGGCCTGATCCTTGGGAAACTTGGCCTGCCCGCGCATGGCGCTGCACCATGCACCCGAGCGTTTCGAGCCGCGCGCGAAGTAATCGCCGATGAACACAGCGATATGCCTGCCGTTCCGCGTGACCTCCCAGGCGCGGCAATCGGGGTGATACAACGGCACGTCCAGCGGCGCGAAGTCCAAGCCGAACAGGCGGCCAGCGCAGGCAAAGGCGGCCTCGATCATCCGGTCCAGTTGCAGATACGGTTTCAGCGCCGCCTCATCCAGATCATGCTCGGCCTTGCGGCGTTTCTCGGCATAGTAGCGCCAGTCCCAAGCTTCCAGAGGGCCGTTCACACCGTCCTCCTGCATCATCCGGGTCAGAATGTCGGCATCGGCGTCGGCGCGCGCCTTGGCGGGTTCCCAGACCTGCATCAACAGATCGCGCACCCGGTCCGGTGTCCGCGCCATTTCGGTTTCCAGCTTGTAGTCGGCGAAGCTGTCATAGCCCAACAAACCAGCCCGTTCTTCGCGCAGCTTCAGAATCTCGGCGGCAATGGCGCGATTGTCCGTTTCGCCACCATTGGCCCCGCGCGCGGCCCAGGCGCGATGTGCCTTTTCGCGCAGATCGCGGCGGGGTGAGAATTGCAGGAAGGGCACGATCAGCGACCGCGACAGGGTCACGACAGGGCCATCGGTCCCCTTTTCCAGCCCCGCCGCGCGCGCGGCATCGGTGACGAAATCGGGCAGGCCCTGCAGGTCTTCTTCGGTCAGGTCCATGAACCACTCCCGCTCATCCGCCAGCAGGTTCTGGGTAAAGGATGTGCCCAATGAGGCCAGCCGGGACTTGATTTCCTGCATCCGGGCATCGTCCTCGCCCTGCAAGGCGGCCCCGGCCCGCACGAAGCCCCGATGGGTCAACATCAGAACGCGGGCCTGTTCGTCGCTCAGGCCCAACTCATCGCGGCGGTCCCACAGATCAGCGACGCGCCGAAACAGGGCCTTGTTCGACGATATCCCCGAAAAATGCGCTGACAGCTTGGGCGAGAATTCGCGCTGCAGCTCTTCCCGTCGGGGATTGCTGTCGGCACCGGCGACGGTGAAGAAAACCGACAGGACCTTGTCCAATGCCTCGCCCGCAGCCTCCAGCGCTTCGATTGTATTGGCGAAGCTGGGCACTTCTGGGTTTGCGGCAATCGCATCGATCTGCGCGTTATGCGCTTGCATCGCCTGTTCCAGCGCGGGCGCGAAGTCATCGTCAGAAATCTGCGCGAAAGGGGCGATTTCAAACGGGGTGGTCCAGTCGGACAGGATCGGGTTGGTCATTGTGATCTCCTTTGCCCCAATAGCTAGGCAAGCCTGCCGTGATGATCCAGATCAGCCGGGGGATTTGATGCTATCAATCCGCCGCGCCACAGACCGGACAGTCAGCGCGGCGCGACAGGGTGATTTTCCGGCTTTCGCCGTAAAGCGCGTCGTAAATCAGCATCTCACCCCGCAGGGCCGCCCCCGCGCCGGTGATCAGCTTGATCGCCTCGACCGCCATCATCGACCCCACCACACCGGGCAAGGGGCCGATCACCCCGGCCTCGGAACAGGAGGGGGCCAAGCCGGCAGCGGGCGCTTCGGGGAAGATGCACTGGTAGCAGGGCGCGCCGTTCGCGGGGTCGAAAACGCTCAGCTGCCCTTCCCATTGCGACAGCGCGCCCGAGATCAGCGGCTTGCCCAAGGCAGCGGCGGTGCGGTTGGCCAGATAGCGGGTTTCGAAATTGTCGGTGCCGTCCATGATCAGATCGAAATCCGCGAACAGGTCCTGGGCGATCTCTTCGGTCAGGCGGCGGTGATAGGGCAAGACAACCACATTCGGGTTTTGCGCCAGCATCGCCTGCTGCGCCGAAAACACCTTGGGCATGCCGATATCAGCGTCGCGGTGGATCACCTGACGTTGCAGGTTGGCGTTCTCGACCTCGTCATCGTCGATCACTCCGATTGTGCCCACACCAGCCGCTGCCAGATATTGCAGCACCGGCGCGCCAAGGCCGCCCGCGCCAATCACCAGAACCCGCGCCTGTTTCAATCTCTTCTGCCCCGGTCCCCCAAGCTCGCGCAGCACGATATGGCGCGCATAGCGTTCCAGTTCGGTTTCGCTGAATCGGTCGGATGGCATGGCGGGCTCCTGATCTGACGCGGGCGTGGCGCGGTTGCGCAACGCCTTCAGCCCTTTGCCATACAGCAAAATCAGCGCGGCGAAACCCGCCAGGATCAGCCACGGTGCGGCAGTGCCACCCGTTGCCTGACGCAAGGGGTGCCCGTCAGGCAGGATCAGTTGGGCGATGATCACCCCCAGCAGCAGCACGCCAATCGAGACCGTGCGGGCGGTGCGGGACACGCCCGCCAGATAGCCGACACCCCAAAGCCCTGCGCACAGGATCAGGATCAGCAGCATCAGCTGCGCCCGGTCGAGCCGAAACCCCCGGCCCCGCGCGCGGTATCGCCCAGCGCCTCGACCGGCTCAAAAACGGCCTGCACGACGGGGGCGACCACCAATTGCGCGATGCGTTCGCCATGGGCGATCTCGAACCGTTCCTGCCCGGCGTTCAGCACGATCACGCCCAGCGGGCCGCGATAATCGCTGTCGATGGTGCCCGGCGTGTTGGGCAGCGTGATGCCGTGTTTCAGCGCAAGGCCCGAGCGGGGTCGCACCTGCACCTCGTACCCGCTGGGGATCTCGATCCGCAATCCGGTGGGCACCAAAGCGCGTTGGCCGGGCTCCAGCATGATGGAAGCGCCACCCGGCAGGTTGGCGCGCACATCCGCCCCGGCGGCGCCGGTTGTCTCGTACGAGGGCAAAGCCACCGACGCATCGGCCCAGTCTTCGCGGATCACACGAATTGCTACCATCATTGCACCTCTTGCTTTTTTGCTTTGCCTTACCCCGCCAGAGCGTCGGCAATTTTTCTGGCCAGCCGATCCGCCACCGCATCCTTGCCCATACGCGGCCAGTCTTCGGCCCCGTCATCCGAGATCAGGATCACCGCGTTTTCCGACCCGCCCATGATGCCGGTGGCCGGGCTGACATCGTTGGCGACGATCCAGTCACATCCCTTGCGCGCCCGTTTGGCGGTTGCGTTTTCGACAACATCATTGGTTTCCGCCGCAAATCCGACCACCAGCTCGGGCCGCCCCGATCCCATCTGCGCGACCCGTTTCAAAATGTCGGGGTTTTCCGCGAACTCCAGCGACGGCAGCCCGTCGCGGCTTTTCTTCAACTTCCGGTCCGAGGCTGTTGCCACCCGCCAATCGGCCACCGCAGCGGCAAACACGCCCGCATCCACGGGCAGGGCAGTGTCGACCGCATCCAACATCTGCTGGGCGGTTTCCACCCGCACGACCTGCACGCCATCGGGCGGCGGGACATCGGCAGGGCCGGTGACAAAGACCACATCGGCCCCCAGCGCTGACAGCGCCCGCGCCACCGCTGTTCCTTGTGCGCCCGAGGACCGGTTGGCGATGTAACGCACAGGATCAATCGGTTCATGCGTCGGGCCGGAGGTCACCAGAATGCGCTTCCCTTTCAGCGGCCCATCGGCGAGTTGCGCTTCGACCGCCGCAACAATCTCCAACGGTTCGGACATACGGCCCGGACCATATTCGCCGCAGGCCATATCGCCTTCGTTGGGGCCGACAAAACGCACCCCATCCGCCTGCAATTGCTGCAGGTTGCGGCGGGTCGCGGGATGATCCCACATGCGCACGTTCATCGCAGGCGCACACAGAACCGGCGTATCCGTCGCCATCAACAGGGTCGAGGCCAGATCATTGGCCAGACCCGACGCCATCTTGCCCATCATGTCCGCCGTCGCCGGGGCCACAACGATCAGATCGGCCGATCGGGACAGCTGGATATGGCCCATCTCGGCCTCATCCGTCAGGTCGAACAGATCGCGAAAGACCTTTTCGCCCGCCAGCGCCGACACCGACAGGGGCGTCACAAACTCCTCGGCTGCGCGGGTCAGAACCGGCGTCACGGCTGCGCCACGCTCTTTCAGCCGCCGGATCAGGTCCAGCGACTTGTAGGCCGCGATGCCGCCGCCAATGATCAGCAGAATGCGCTTGGATGCCAGCATGTTCAGCCCTTCCCGTTCCGGTCGATCCTGACATTAGGCAAGGCCAACAGGTAGTTCCAGCGGTTAATTCTGCTTATCAAAAGCCTTGCAGGGGTCTGCGCGCTCGACCGAGGGGCTGTCAATCACCGCGTCGAATTCGCCATCAATAGCGCCATCCTCGGATTGCCCCAGAACATAGACCTTCAGCCCCGGACGCAGGCGCGACAGGAAGGTCGGGATGCCGCGATCCTTGCGGGCATGCCCGTTTCCGGTGATCACCGCCACCGGCCCGCCCGTATCCTCGGTGGCCTGCAAGATCGCCCGCGTCAGAACCGCATCGCGCAGGCGCTGGATGGCAACCATCTGAGGCAAAGCCTCGGCCGGCAGGGCGTCGCAATGGGCGGCCAGTTGATCGGCCTCGCGCGCGGCCTGTTCGTCGGGCGGCAGCGGGACTGTCAGCCCATACCGGGCCGCATCCGCGCCCAGCGCTGTCGCGGCACCACGTTCCATCGCCGCACGGGCGGCGCTGCGCGGAACCATGGCCCCGTACACCGGCGCGTTCGTCGCCTGAAACACCGGGTAATACATGCTGAGCGGTGGCCAGCCGGTTTCGGCCCACTTCAAGATCCGCTCAAGCTCTTCGGTATTGGAAACGGCCTTTTGCGCCAAGCGCTGCGCGCCTTCTTCGGTGATCATTTCCCAGACCACGGCAGTGGGTTCGATCACCTCAATCGCTTCGGCCTGTACCTTGTGGTGCCGGGGATTGTCGTGGATTTCGCCAAGAAGGATCACATCCGCCGCCTGCATCGACGCGGCCACGTCATCCGTGATCATGCCTGAAGCCAAGCCCGGGCGCGCCAGGACAAGTGTCAGAGCACTCAGCAGAATCGCAAGGTGTTTCATGCGATGAAGTGTTGCACCTCGCGCGATTGCGCTTCAAGGTTCTTGCGCATTTTCACAAAAGCCGCGGCCTCGAGCTGGCGCACGCGCTCTTTCGACAGGCCCAGCTCATTGCCCAGGCTTTCCAGCGTCCGCGCCGGTTCGCGCAGCTTGCGTTCGCGCACGATTAAGCGCTCGCGTTCGTTCAGCGACTGCATCGCCGTCAACAACCATTCGCGTAGTTGCCGTGTATCATGGCGATGCTCGACGGCCTCGGCGGCCTGTTCCCGCTCATCCTCCAGCGCGTCGATCCACTCGCGCCCATCCTCATCCGCCGACTGCACCGCGTTCAGCGAGAAGTCCGAGCCGGACAGGCGGCCCTCCATCATCTCGACATCGCGCAGGGGAACGCCGATTTCGGTGGCGATCATCTGGTGCAGCTGATGCCGGTCCAGTCGCATCCCTTCGGTTGCCGCCTCACGCTCCAACCGGGCCTGCACGCGGCGCATGTTGAAAAACAGCGATTTCTGGGACGAGGTCGATCCGGTCCGCACCATCGACCAGTTGCGCATCACGTAATCCTGAATGCTGGCCTTGATCCACCACACCGCATAGGTCGAAAACCGCACGCCGCGATCCGGGTCGAACTTGTCGGCCGCTTTCATCAGGCCCAGACCGGCCTCTTGAATCAGATCGTTCATCGGCGCGCCGTAGCGCTTGAACTTGGCGGCCATCGAGATAGCTAATCGCATATAGGCAGTGATCAGACGGTGCAGGGCCTTTTCGTCGCGCTGGTCGCGCCAGGCATAGGCCAGTTGCAATTCGGTCTCTGCATCCAGCAACTCGGCCTTCATCGCCTGCCGGGACATCGAAAAATCGGTCGCGTTGTCCAGTGCCATGAAACTCTCCCCTTTTTCGCTGGCGCAGGCCGGGCTTGCCTTGCCGACCTAGGGTCGATACGCAGAGCAAAACCACGTGGATCACTTGGAAGGTAAGAATTGTGTATCCCAATTTAACCTTTGTGCTGGGTGGGGCCGCGTCGGGGAAGTCTGTTTTGGCAGAACAACTTGTTGTTTCATCAGGGAAAAAACGC
Source organism: Ruegeria sp. AK4 (assembly GCF_056541025.1). Taxonomy (NCBI): domain Bacteria; kingdom Pseudomonadati; phylum Pseudomonadota; class Alphaproteobacteria; order Rhodobacterales; family Roseobacteraceae; genus Ruegeria; species Ruegeria sp. AK4. The sequence goes on along the minus strand of NZ_JBQFXS010000007.1, from coordinate 189,443 downwards.
GTCTATATCGCGACATCACAAGTGTTTGATGATGAGATGCGGCAGAAGGTTCAGCGCCATCTGGCCCAGCGGGGCGATGGCTGGGAAACGGTCGAGGCCCCTTTTGACCTTGCTCCGGTTCTGGCCGGTCTGACGGCGGATCAGGCCTGCCTGATCGACTGCGCCACGATGTGGCTGACCAACCATCTGCTGGCCGAAAACGATCTGGAACAGGCCCAAACCGCACTGCTTGGGGCGCTGCGTAGCTGCGCTGCGCCAATTGTCATCGTCTCGAACGAGGTCGGCCACGGGATCGTCCCCGAAAACGCGATGGCCCGTAAATTTCGCGAGGCGCAGGGGCGGCTGAACATCGCGCTGGGGGCGCAAGCCGATCTGGTGGTTCAGGTCACGGCGGGCCTGCCGCTGGTGCTGAAGGGGCAATTGCCGTGACGCGGCTGCATCTTGTCCGGCACGGGCCGACGCACGCCAAAACCATGGTCGGCTGGTCCGACATCCCCGCCGACCTCAGCGACAAAGCCGCGCTGGCCCGGCTGCACAACCATCTTCCGCCTGATGCGCTGGTCGTATCCTCAGACCTTTCCCGCGCCGTCGACACTGCGTCAGCCATTCAAGGCGCGCGCCGCCGACTGCCACATCATCCCGACCTGCGAGAGATCAATTTCGGCACATGGGAACTGCGCTCGTTCGCCGAAATCGAAGCCGAAGACCCCGATCTCGCCTTCGCCTATTGGGACGCCCCCGGCGAGGTGCGCCCGCCGCAGGGCGAAAGCTGGAATCAGGTGCGCGCACGGGTGGATGCGATGATCGACAGGCTGATCGCAACCCATAGGGGGTCCGATCTGGTGGTCGTGGCGCATTTCGGCGTGATCCTGACCCAGATCCAGCGCGCCCTGAATCTGAACGCGCAACAGGCGTTTTCGCATCGGATCGACAACCTCTCGGTCACCGAGGTCATGTTTGACGGTCAGACATGGTCGGCAGGGGCGATCAATCACCTTCCGTGATGCGGCCACGCACAAAACTCTGATTTACGGAAGCGCGGGCCTGCGCCATCGTCGGGTCATGACCTATGACCTCTTTATCGGCGACCGCCTGTTTTCAAGCTGGTCCCTGCGCGGCTGGCTGATGCTGGAAAAGTTCGGCCTGCCCTATCGCAGCCACATGATCGGGCTCTATTCGGGCACGATGGCTGAAGATATGAAACCGCTGGCCCCGGCCCGTCTGGTGCCCGCCCTGCGCTTGCCCGACGGCACGGTGGTCGGCGAAAGCCTGGCCATCGCCGAGACGCTGGCCGAACGCCACCCCGAGGCCGGCCTGTGGCCGCAAGACCCCGCCGCGCGCGCAACCGCCCGATGGCTGTGTGCCGAGATGGTGGCCGGGTTCGACGCCCTGCGCGGCGAATGTGCGATGCAGTTGCGGCATGTTTGGCAGGGGTTTGCCCCATCCGAGGAAACGCTGGCCGATTTGCAGCGGATCGAGGCGCTTTGGGCGCACGCGCGGCAGGTCTCCGGGGCCGAAAGTGGCCCGCTTTTCGGGGCCTATTCGCTGGCGGATGTGTTCTATACGCCGGTGGCGGCGCGGATCATCGGCTATGGCCTGCCGGTGTCGTCCGCCACTCGCGACTACTGCCTGCACCTGCTGTCGGATATATCCGCCCGGCAATGGCGCGCGATGGGTCTGACGGTGTCCTACGATCCGTTTCCCTATCCCCAGGACTTGCCATCCGCGCCGTGGCCCATCGGAGGAGAATCCTCGGCCAAAGCGGTCACCGAGGGGCCATCGATCAACCCCGCCTGCCCCTATTCCGGCAAACCCGTCACGGATTTTCTGGAGCTCGACGGGCAGCGCTGGGGCTTCTGCAACCCGTTCTGCCGCGACAAAACCGTGGCCGATCCGCAGGCCTGGCCCAAATTCACCGCCCTGCGCGAGGCCGTTAACGATTCCTAAACCGCCGCCATGGCAGCAACATCCTGTTAACCAAGAAACAGGATTGCCATGGTCGCCCGTGCCCACACCGTAGCCTTTCAGGGGGTCGATGCCCGCCCGGTCGAGGTGCAATGCGCCGTATCCCCCGGCCTGCCCGCCTTTTCCATTGTCGGACTGCCCGACAAGGCGGTGTCCGAGGCGCGCGACCGGGTGCGCAGCGCGCTCAGTTCGATGGCCATCGCGCTGCCGTCCAAGCGGATCACCATCAACCTGTCTCCGGCCGACCTGCCGAAAGAGGGCAGCCATTTCGACCTGCCCATCGCTGTAGCGCTTTTATCGGCGCTGGACATCATCCCCTCGGACGCCGCCGAAGGAACCGTTGCGCTGGGTGAATTGTCACTGGACGGATCGCTGGTGCCCGTCGTCGGTGCCCTGCCCGCTGCGATGACCGCCGCCGCCGAGGATCGCGCCCTGCTCTGTCCCCGCGCCTCAAGCGCCGAGGCGGCTTGGGTCGACGCCACGCAGGTGATCGGGGCCGGGTCTTTGGGCGATGTGGTCCGCCATTTCTCGGGCCAGTCGCCACTGCCAGCAGCGCAGCCCGGCGAGGTCAATCTGGCCCCCAGCGCCCGCGATCTGCGCGACGTCAAGGGGCAGGAACGGGCCAAGCGCGCGCTGGAAATCGCCGCTGCCGGGCGACATCACCTGATCATGATCGGCACACCCGGTTCCGGCAAATCCATGCTGGCGGCGCGGTTGCCGGGCATCCTGCCGCCTCTGACCCCGGTCGAGGCGCCGGAAACCTCGATGATCCAGTCGCTTTGCGGTTTGCTGGACGAAGGCGGCATCAGCCGCGCCCGCCCCTTTCGCGAGCCGCACCACACCGCATCCATGGCCGCCATTGTCGGCGGCGGCAAGGGGGCCAAACCCGGTGAGATTTCGCTGGCCCATAACGGCGTTCTTTTCATGGACGAGTTCCCCGAATTTCCCCGCACGGTTCTGGAAACCCTGCGCCAGCCGATTGAAACCGGCGAGGTCATGGTGGCCCGCGCCAACGCCCATGTGAAATACCCCTGTCGCTTCATGCTGGTCGCGGCGGCCAACCCCTGCAAATGCGGATATCTGACCGATCCCGCGCGCGCCTGTTCCCGCGCGCCGGGTTGCGGCGAGGATTATCTGAACCGCATCTCCGGCCCCCTGATGGACCGGTTCAACCTGCGGATCGAAGTGCCGCCCGTGGGGTTCACGGACCTTGACCTGCCGCCCTCGGGCGACAGCTCTGCCACGGTCGCCGCGCGGGTCGAAAAGGCGCGGGCCGTTCAGGCCGCGCGCTTCAGCGACACGCCCTCGGTCCGTCAGAACGCGGATATCGAGGGCAAACTGCTGGACGAGGTCGCCGCGCCGGATGCCGAAGGCAAAGAGCTGTTGCTGAAAGCGGCGGACAAGTTCGGCCTGTCCGCCCGTGCCTTTCACCGCATCCTGCGGGTCGCGCGCACCATCGCGGATCTTGAAGATGCGCCAGACGTCCGCCGCCCCCATATTGCCGAAGCGCTGAGCTTTCGCATCAGCGCCCGCGTGATGGCCTAAAGCTTCGCCTCGATGGCCTGCCATATCTTTTCGGCAATATTCTCGCCGTTGAACCGCTCCAACTCCTGAATGCCGGTGGGCGAGGTCACGTTGATCTCGGTCAGGTAGTCGCCAATCACGTCGATCCCAACAAAAATCTGCCCCTTCTCGCGCAGCAGGGGCCCGATGGCCGCGCAGATTTCCAGGTCGCGATCCGAAAGGCCGATCTTCTCGGGGCGGCCGCCGACATGCATGTTCGACCGGGTCTCACCTTCGGCAGGGACCCGGTTGATTGCGCCAACAGGGTCCCCGTCCACCAGAATCACGCGCTTGTCACCATTGCGCACATCGGGCAGGAATTTTTGTACTATCAGGGGTTCTCGTGAAAAGCCGGTGAACAGTTCGTGCAGCGAAGTCAGATTGCGGTCGTTCGCATCCAGCCGGAACACACCTGCACCGCCATTGCCATAGAGCGGCTTCAGGATGACATCGCCATGCTTTTCCTTGAACGCCTTGATGGTCTGCAAATCGCGGGCAATCGTGGTCGGCGGGGTCAGGTCCGGGAAATCCAGAACCAGCAGCTTTTCGGGATAGTTGCGGACCCAGAACGGATCATTGACCACCAGTGCCTGCCCTTTGAGCCGGTCCAGCAGATGGGTCGAGGTGATGTAATGCATGTCGAACGGCGGGTCCTGACGCAGCCAGATCACGTCGAACTCGGCCAGATCGACCTCACGCTCGGGGCCCAGAACCGCCGGGTTGCCCGGTACGCGCTGCACCGTCATGTCCTGTCCGCGCGCGGTAATCCGGCCTTCCTGATAGGCCAGTTGATCCGGGCTGTAGAAAAACAGCTGATGCCCGCGGGCCTGCGCCTCTTCCGCCAGACGGAAGGAACTGTCGGCGTTGATATCCACGGCCCCGATCGGGTCCATCTGAAAGGCGATTTTCATGGCGTGTCCCTTTAGCTGTGTGGCAGATACATGGCGCAGCCAGCCAAAGGGTTCAATGGGTCAGGCGTGCCCGAAAGCGTTTTCGATGATCTGTACAGCGCCGGTTCCGTCCACCAGCGCCGCGTCGAAACGCACATTCGTCAGTTGCCCGCCCGGCTCGTTTTCCAGAAACTGCGCCGCAGAGGCATAAATGCGCTTGATCTGGCGCGGGTTGATCCGGGCAGCGGCCGCGTCGAAACTGGAGCTTGCCTTGACTTCGATGAAAATCAGATCGTCGCCATCCCGGGCGATCAGATCAATTTCACCCCCCGCGCCGCGCCAGCGGTGGTGGGCGATTGAAAAACCGCGCCGTTCATAGTCGCTCGCGACCCGCAATTCCGCGGCATGCCCCGCATGATAAGAAACCGAACCGCGAGCCGAGCACCTGACCATGTTATCCCTTTCCCAGTTTCAGAGCCTTCTGATAGATCGGACGGCGCGGCAGATCGTACATCTCTGACACAAAATCCGCCGCGTCCCGAACCGAATGGGTTTCCAGGGCTCTTACAAGTGCCTCTTCTACGTCAGATTCGTTAACGCTTTGCGAATGGCTGCGATCCACCAGCAGGACGACCTCGCCCTTGACGGTTTTGTCACGATACTCTTCGGCCAGCTCACCCAATGAACCGCGCCGGACCTCTTCGAATTTCTTGGTCAATTCGCGACACAACGCACCCTGCCGGTCCGCGCCCAGCACTTCGGCCAGATCCGACAGGCAATTGGCCACGCGCTTGGGCGATTCGTAGAACACCAGCGTTCCCGGGATGTCGCGCAGCGCTTCGATGCGGGCGCGGCGGGCGCCAGCGGCATTGGGCAGGAAACCGGCAAAAAAGAACGCATCCGTGGGCAGGCCCGCCAGTGTCAGCGCCGCCAGCGCGGCGGACGGGCCGGGGGCGCAGGTCACGCTGTGGCCGGCCTCGGACGCCTGCCGCCCCAGATCGTATCCGGGGTCGGCGATCAGCGGCATTCCGGCCTCGGACGCATAAGCAACCGAGAGGCCCTGTTCCAGAGCCTCAAGGATTTTGCCGCGCGCGCCTGCGCCGCTGTGATCGTGATAGGCCTGAATGCGCCGCCCCTCCAGGGGAACGCCGTGAATCTCCATCAGCCGCCGCAGGCTGCGGGTGTCTTCGGCGGCGATCATGTCCGCCGAGGCCAGAACATCCAGTGCCCTGAGCGTAATGTCGCGCGCGGTCCCGATCGGAGTGGCAACAAAATACAGGCCCGCAGCCAATCTGATCTTTTGGAAATTCAAAGCTGGACCCTCACAGCGTGACGTTTATTATCGCGGCTCGATAGAACAGCAGCGCCCCGCGCCGCCGGATCAGGGAGTTTTCATTTAGATGTTTACCGTTTGCAAGCCCGTAAGCAAGCTGGCGAAGGCCGCTGCTGCCCTGACCACCGCTGTATTCCTGGCAGCCTGTGAACCGGGCGGCTTGGGCGGCGGGCCGTCGATCAACACCTCCGATCCGGTCCCCGTGGCGCTGCTGGTTCCGCAATCCGGCGATGCCGCGCTGGCGCAAAGCCTTGAAAACGCAGCCCGCATGGCGATGTCCGATCTGCCGAATGTTCAGATCGACCTGCGCGTCTATGACACGGCGGGCAACCCGAGCACCGCAACCGCCGTGGCGCAGCAGGCGGTGGCGGATGGGGCAAAGATCATCCTCGGGCCGGTTTATGCGCAGGCCGCCAATGCGGCGGGCCTTGCGGTGCTGAGCAACAATGTCAACGTGCTGTCCTTCTCGAACAATACCAGCATCGCAGGTGGCAATGTGTTTGTTCTGGGTCCGACCTTCGACAACACGGCCAACCGGCTGGTCCGCTATGCGGGCAGCCAAGGCAAGACCGGCACGGTGATCGTGCACAGCAACGATGCCGCCGGACAACTGGGCCAGGCGGCGATTGCCAGCGCGCTGGCCAGCAGCCGGGTCAATAATGCCGGAACCGTCGGATATGACCGCTCGCAGCAGGGGGTCATCAACTCGGTTCCTGCGATCAAGGCCACGGTCGATTCTACCGGGGCCGATTCCATTTTCCTGACCGCCACCACGGCGGGAGCACTGCCGCTGTATTCGCAACTGCTGCCCGAGGCCGGCGTGTCGCCGTCGACCACGCAGTTCATCGGCCTGACCCGCTGGGATATCCCGCCCCAGACGCTGGAACTGCCCGGCGTGCAGGGCGGCTGGTTCGCGCTTCCCGATCCGGCCAAGGCACAAGCCTATCGCCAGCGCTACAACAACACCTACGGTCAGGCCCCGCACCCGATCAGCGGGCTGGCCTATGACGGGATCGCCGCCATCGGAGCGCTGGTGAGCCAGGGCAAATCCGATGCGCTGACCGCCTCGGCCCTGACACAGAACGCCGGTTTTCAGGGCGTCGGCGGCATCTTCCGCCTGCGCGCGAACGGCACCAACGAACGCGGTCTGGCTGTTGCCACGATCCAGAATAAACAGGTGGTTGTGATTGACCCTGCCCCACAAAGCTTCTCTGGCGCCGGTTTCTGACCGGCCCGGCGTGATCACCCCGCCCGACGGCACCCTGATCTGCCCGGCCGAAGACATTTTCGACAGCACCGGGGTTGAGGCACAGCTTGCCGAAGCGCTCAGGTCCTGTGCGGACAACGCCGCCATGCGGTCTGAAACCGTACGCATCCTGCGCGAGGCTCAAAAGACGGGTCGTCAGGCAATTGCCGATGCTTTTGCCGCCCATCCCTTCAGCGCCCGCCCGCTGACCCGGTCCTATACCTATCTGACCGACCAACTTGTCTGTACTGCCATGCGCATCTCGAGCCAGCGGCTGCATCCCCTGGCCACGCCCACGCGGGGGGAAAAGATCGCGGTGCTGGCCGTTGGCGGCTATGGGCGGGGGGAAATGGCCCCGGCATCCGATGTTGATCTGCTGTTCCTGACACCCTACAAGATCACCGCCTGGGCCGAGAGCGTGATCGAATCCATGCTCTATATCCTGTGGGATCTGCGGCTGAAGGTCGGTCATTCCTCGCGCACCATCAAGGATTGCCTGCGTCTGGGGGCCGATGACTTCACCATCCGCACCGCCATGCTGGAACAGCGCTACCTTGCGGGTGACAGGGCGCTGGCCGAGGCGCTGGAGGCGCAGCTCAAATCCGATCTGTTCAAAGGCACCGAGCGCGAGTTCATCGAAGCCAAGCTGCAGGAACGGGATGCGCGCCACCTGAAACAGGGTGAGCGCTACATGGTCGAGCCCAATGTGAAAGAGGGCAAGGGCGGCCTGCGCGATCTGCAATCGCTCTACTGGATCGCAAAATATGTCTATGGCGTGCACGATGTGGCCGAACTGGTGCCGTTGGGCCTGTTCACGCCGGAAGAATTCCAGACCTTTGTCCGGGCCGAGGATTTTCTTTGGGCCGTCCGCTCTCATCTGCATCTGGTGACCGGGCGGGCGACCGAGCAGCTTACCTTCGACCTGCAGGTCGAAGTGGCCGATCGCATGGGATACCACGACATGGCCGGTCGCCGCGCGGTCGAGGTTTTCATGCAGCGCTATTTCCGCGAAGCCACCCGCGTGGGGGAACTGACCCGGATTTTCCTCACCAAGCTCGAGGCGCAGCATATCAAGACCGCGCCGTTGCTGGAGCGCATCTTTCGCCGCCGTCCGCGGGTCAAACCGGGCTACAAGGTGGTGCATGGCCGGTTGGACGTGGCCGACCCCGAGGCCTTCCTGTCCGACAAGATGAACCTGCTGCGCCTGTTCGAAGAAGGCCTGCGGACCGGCATGCTGATCCACCCCGATGCCATGCGTCTGGTGGCGGCGAACCTGTCGCTGATCGACAAGGACATGCGCAACGACAAAGAGGCGCAGCGGATTTTCCTGGACCTGATGCTGAAACACGGCAACCCGGAACGGGCCCTGCGGCGCATGAACGAACTGGGCGTGCTGTCGGCCTTTCTGCCCGAGTTCGAACACATCGTGGCGATGATGCAGTTCAACATGTATCACAGCTATACGGTGGATGAGCATACGATCCAGTGCATCGTCAACCTGGCCCAGATTGAACGGGGGGAGCTGGTGGAATCGCTGCCGCTGGCCTCGTCAATCCTGAAGGGCGGGGTCAACCGCAAGGTGCTGTATGTCGCTTTGCTGCTGCACGATATCGCCAAGGGGCGGCCCGAAGATCACTCGATTCTGGGGGCGCAGATTGCGCGCAAGGTCGCGCCCCGGCTGGGCCTGAGCAAATCCGATGCCGAGACGGTGGAATGGCTGGTGCGCTATCACCTGCTGATGTCGGACATGGCGCAAAAGCGCGATATCTCGGACCCGCGCACCGTGCGCGATTTCGCCAAGGCGGTGCAGACGGTCAAGCGGCTGGACCTGCTGACGGTGCTGACAGTCTGCGACATTCGCGGCGTCGGCCCCAACACCTGGAACAACTGGAAAGCCACGCTGCTGCGCGCCCTGCATGCCGAAACCAAGCGGGCGCTTGAGACGGGGATGGAGGACCTCAACCGCGCCAATCGCGGGGCCGAGGCCAAAAAGGCCCTGCGCGCAGAGCTTGGGTCGTGGTCCAAGGCGGACCTCAAGGCCGAAACCGGCCGGCATTATGCGCCCTATTGGCAGGGTCTGAACCTGTCAACCCATGTGGAATTTGCCGAAATGCTGCTGGCGCTGGAAACCAGCGGCGATCCCGGCGCGATGGAAATCCGCCTGCACCCGGATGAAGACCGCGACGCCACGCGGGCCTGTTTCGCCATGGCGGACCACCCCGGCATCTTTGCCCGCATCGCGGGTGCTCTGGCGCTGGTCGGTGCTAATGTGGTCGATGCGCGCAGCTACACCACCAAGGACGGCTATGTGACGGATGCGTTCTGGATACAGGATGCCGAAGGCCACCCTTTCGAATCCAGCCGCCTGCCCCGCCTGACCCAGATGATCCACAAGACCCTCAAGGGCGAAGTCGTCGCCCACGACGCGCTGAAATCCCGCGACAAGATCAAGAAACGCGAGCGGGCTTTCAACGTGCCGACCCATATCACCTTCGACAATGACGGGTCCGAGATCTACACGATCATCGAGGTCGACACCCGTGACCGGCCCGGTCTGCTTTATGATCTGACCCGCACGCTGGCCGCCGCCAATGTCTATATCGCCAACGCGGTGATAGCGACCTATGGCGAACAGGTGGTGGATACGTTCTATGTCAAGGACATGTTCGGCCTGAAATACCATTCGGAAAGCAAACAGAGCGGCCTTGAGGCCAAGCTGCGCAATGCCATCACCAAAGGTGCGGAGCGCGCCGCGTCATGAAGCAAATCCGGCTGTTTTCGGGCCTGTTCACGGTCGGGTTCTGGACTCTGGCCAGCCGGATACTAGGCTTCCTGCGCGAGATTCTGCTAACCGCCTATATCGGCCCCGGCCCGGTGATGGACGCTTTTGTCGCCGCCTTCCGCCTGCCCAACATGTTCCGCCGTTTCTTCGCCGAAGGCGCGTTCAACGCGGCCTTCGTGCCGATGTTCTCGAAGCGGCTGGAAGGGGAGGACGACGCGCAGGGCTTTGCACAGGATGCCTTCAACCTGCTGGCCGTGGCTGTACTGGCGCTGGTCGGGCTGGCGATGGTGTTCATGCCGGGCCTGGTCTGGCTGACGGCCGAGGGGTTCTATGGCGACGAACGCTTCGATCTGGCGGTCGATTATGGTTACGTGGTTTTCCCCTACATCCTGTTCATGTCGCTGGCGGCGCTGTTTTCCGGCGTTCTGAATGCAACGGGCCGCTTCGCAGCGGCAGCGGCGGCCCCGGTCCTGCTGAACATCTTTGCCTGCACTGCCCTGATCGCCGGAGCCGTCTCGGGGGGCGAGGTCATTCGCTGGCTGATCACCGTCATCCCCATCGCAGGCGTTGCACAGCTGGCGCTGGTCTGGGTCGCCACCGAACGCGCGGGTATCCGCATCCGCCCCGGCCTGCCGCGTTTGACGCCCGAGATGCGCCGCATGGTGCGCATCGCGATCCCTGCCGCGCTGGCGATGGGGGTGACGCAGGTCAATCTGGTCGTGGGGCAACTGGTGGCCTCGAAAACCGAAAAGGCCGTCAGTTGGCTGTTTGCCGCAGACCGGTTGTATCAATTGCCGCTCGGTGTTGTTGGCATCGCCGTGGGCATCGTCCTGCTGCCCGACCTCTCGCGCCGTTTGCGTGCGGGCGATAAGGACGGGGCCCGCAATGCCTTTTCCCGCGCCGGAGAGTTCACGTTGCTACTGACCCTGCCGTCAACGGTGGCGTTTCTGATCATTCCCAACGCGCTGGTCTCGGTCCTGTTCCAGCGCGGTCAGTTCAGTGCCGAAGATACCGCCGCCACCGCTCTAGCCGTTGCGATCTATGGCGTCGGGCTGCCCGCCTTCATGCTGCAAAAGCTGTTGCAGCCTTTGTTCTTCGCACGCGAGGATACAAAATCACCGTTCCGCTATGCCGTCGTTGCGATGATCGTCAATGCGGCGTTGGCCTTTGGCCTTTACCCGATCGTGGGCTGGATCGCACCGGCCATCGCCGCCTCAGCCGCAGGCTGGGCCATGGTCGCGCTTCTGGCCCTCGGCGCGCGCCGGATGGGGGAGGAAGCGCGCTTTGATGACCGGTTCCGGCAGCGCGCGGGGCGGATCGTGGGGGCCTCAATCGGGATGGGTATCGTGCTTTATGCTGCAATCCACTTGTTCGGCTGGACGTTCGAGGTGCCGGGCTGGCGTTATCTGGCGCTGTTGATGCTGATCGCCATCGCGGCAGCCGCTTATTTCATCCTCGGCCACCTGTTGGGGGCGTTCAAACTGTCCGAGTTCAAACAGAGCCTGCGCCGGTCGTGATCAATCGCGCCGGATACGGCCCCGGATCCGCGCCCATCCGCCCGGTGCCAGAAAGAAGGACAGGCCGAACCCGGTGGCAAACCCACCCAGATCGGCCACCCAATCCAATGTTCCGCCAAAGATCAGGCCAAACAGCAACTGGATCCCCATCAGCACCGCAATCAGACTGAAAGCGCGGGATTGATTTTCCCCCACCAGCGACAGTTTGCGCCAGAGCAGCCAGGTGAATGCGCCGATCAGGCCGTAGACCGGCGGGAACCCTCCGACCAGCGGATAGGCCGGGTCCAGCAGCAGCGCATAAGCCAGCGCACCGCCCACACCGGACAGCACAAAGATGATCAGCATGGCGACGCTGCCAAAGACTTCGGCCACCATCTTGCCCATGGCCAGAACAAAGACGCAGACAAAGATCGCCTGCGTGAAATTGGCCGAAACAAAGGGATAGGTGACAAAGCGGATCACATGCTCGAACGGCCAGCGCCCGTTCTGCACCATCCAGTCGAAGATATCGGGCGAAAACGTATATCGCTGCAGCGCATCCAGCCGCCAGCCCACCGCCGATGGCCCGCCCACAAGACCGCGTGAGCCCAGATACAGGATCACCTCGATACCCATGATGAACAATGTCAGCGCCACGACAACGGGCGGCAAAGGGTTCACGGGCGGCGTATAATGCTCACTGCTCATTGGGCTGGCCTTTCGCGGCTGTTGACGTCCCTTGGCCTCATGGGTAAGCGACGGGGGCTGATTTTTCCAGACGGGAGTTCCCTTCGATGACCGAAACCCAATTCACGCCGCGCGTGTTTTCCGGCATCCAGCCTTCGGGAAACCTGCACCTTGGCAACTACCTGGGTGCGCTCAAGCGTTTTGTGGATATGCAGGGCGAAGATTTCCAGACCATCTATTGCATGGTCGACCTGCACGCGATCACCGTCTGGCAGGACCCGGCCCGTCTGCGCGAAAAAACGCGCGAGGTCTGCGCGGGCTTTATCGCCGCAGGTCTGGACCCTGAAAAATCGATCCTGTTCAACCAAAGCCAGGTGCCCGAGCACACACAACTGGCCTGGATCTTCAACTGCATCGCCCGCATTGGCTGGATGCAGCGGATGACCCAGTTCAAGGACAAGGCGGGCAAGAATGCCCAGAACGCCTCGTTGGGGTTGTTTGCCTATCCGGCGCTGATGGCGGCGGATATTCTGACCTATCACGCCACCCATGTGCCGGTGGGTGAGGATCAGAAACAGCATCTGGAATTGACCCGCGATATCGCGATCAAGTTCAACCATGACTATGGCGTCGATTTCTTTCCGGTGACCGAACCGGTCATCGGCGGCCCTGCGCCGCGAGTGATGAACCTGCGCGACGGGTCGCGCAAGATGTCATCCTCGGACCCGTCCGACATGACCCGGATCAACATGACCGACGATGCGGATGCGATTGCCAAGAAGATTCGCAAGGCCAAGACCGACCCCGAGGCCCTGCCCTCGGAAATCGACGGTCTGTCCGAACGTCCCGAGGCGCGCAATCTGGTGAATATCTACGCCGCGCTAAGCGATCAGACCGCCGAGCAGGTTCTGGCCGAGGTCGGTGGCAAGCAGTTCGGTGAGTTCAAGCCGATGCTGGCCGAGCTGGCCGTGTCGAAACTGTCGCCAATCTCGTCCGAGATGGCGCGGCTGATGGGGGAAGAGGCTGAAATCGACCGGATTCTGGCACGCGGGGCGGAAAAGGCCCGTGCGGTTGCCGCGCCGATCCTGAAGCAGACCTATGACATTGTCGGAATGGTCGGCGCAGGAAAGTCCTGATCCAAATCAAAGAAAGCGCCGCCCCAAGGGGCGGCGTTTTTTGTCAGGCGGCCTGCGGGCGCAGCACCTCCTGAACAATCGATTCCGCCACGGCATGCGGGCTGACCGCTTCGGCCCGGGCGCGGGTCAGGATGCGGTCCATCGTCTGCTCAAGCGCCCGCAATCTGCGGTTCACCCAGACCTCACGCTCGGCGACCTGCAGGATTTCGGTGGCAACATTCACGATCCCGCCGCCATTTGCCACAAAGTCCGGAGCGTAAAGGATACCGCGCGCGTGCAGCCGGTCCGCATCCGCATCCGTGGCAAGCTGGTTGTTCGCCCCGCCTGCAACGGCCCCGACCTGAAGCAGAGGGATGCTGGAGTCGTTCAGAATGCCGCCAATTGCGCAGGGGGCGAAGATATCGGCGTCGACGCCGTAAATCTCGTGCGTTTCCACCAATGTCGCCCCAAATTGGCGTTCTGCCCGCGCCATCTGCTGCGCATCGATATCTGTGACGATCAGGTGCGCACCGCTGTCATGCAGCAGACAGCACAGGTGCCAGCCGACATTGCCCAACCCCTGAACCGAGACCGTGTGCCCCGTCAGATCGGCTGAGCCGAACCGATGCGCCGCCGCAATACGGATCGCGTTGAAAATACCCCGCGCCGTGATCGGCGACGGATCGCCGCTGGCAAAGTCACCCTCGGACAGCCCGGCGACAAATTTGGTCTCGGACCCGATCTGCGCCATGTCGGCGGGGGTCATGCCCATATCCTCGGCCGTCCAGTACTGGCCGCCCAAGTGCTGGACCACGCGCCCGAAGGCCCGCAGCAGTTCCGGCGATTTGTCCGAGGCCGGATCGCCGATGATCACGGCCTTGCCACCACCCAATGGCAGGTCCGCAGCGGCGTTCTTGAACGTCATCCCCCGCGACAGGCGCAGCGCGTCATTCAGCGCCTCGGCGGGATGCCCGTAATGCCGCATCCGTACGCCGCCCGCCGCCGGGCCCAACTGTGTCGAGTGAATTGCGACATAGCCCGAAAGACCGCAGGCTTGATCTTTGAATTCCACCACACGCTCGTGCCCCGGCGCGTCTATCTGGGTGACTTCCATGGCTCTCCTCCGAAAAAGTTGAACCGAGTCTGCCACGAATATCGGAACGAATTTCGCCAATGCACGCCCTCGTGTTGACCGACTTTGGCGAAATACTCTACATTGGCGGGATTGGTTGGAGAATTTCTCTATGGATAAAATTGATAGGAAAATAGTACGCGCGTTGCAGAAAGATGGCCGCATGACCGTCATCGATCTGGCCGAGCATGTCGGCCTGTCGCCGACCCCCTGCGCCAGACGGCTGGACAGGTTGCAGCGCGACGGGCTGATTACGGGCTACGCTGCGCAGGTCGATCCCGAATTGCTGGGCTACGGGGTCACGATCTTCATCTCGGTCGAACTGGAAAAGCAGGACCGATCCGCCATCGACTCGTTCGAAAAGGCCATCCGCCGCTGTGATGAGGTGATGGAGTGCTATCTGATGACCGGGTCGCGTGACATTCTGCTGCGCGTTGTCGCCAAGGACCTGAAAGCCTTTGATGCGTTTCTGGAACATCGGCTGATGCAGATACGGGGCATACGCAACCTCCGCTCAAACTTTGCCCTGCGCACGATGGTCAAGCGCGAGGCTCTGCCGCTGCCGGTGGGATAATCTTCTGGACGTCTCAGCCGCACGCTCCTAGGTTTCGCCGGAACGAGCGGAGGGGACCATGGCGGTTGGACAAAACATCCGAACCTATTTCGAAGGCCGGTGGCATGACGGCGACGCCCCCATCATGCGGGCGGCGGACCACGGCGCATGGCTGGGGTCATCGGTGTTTGACGGCGCGCGGTTTTTCGAGGGTCTGGCCCCCGATCTTCTGGCCCATTGCGCCCGCGTGAATCGCTCGGCCGAGGCGCTGATGCTGACCCCGACTGTTACGGCCGAGCAGATGGTCGATCTGGTCCGGGACGGGTTGCAGGCCTATGCGCCTGGCGCTGCGGTCTATATCCGGCCGATGTATTGGGGGCTGGACGGCGATCATACCGCCATCGTCCCGCAGGAAAACAGCACCGGCTTTGCAATCTGCCTTGAGGAAATTCCGATGGCGCCGGAAACCGCCTCGGCCACTTTGACGACCACGCGGTTCCGGCGTCCGGTTCTGGAAAACGCCGTGGTGAACGCCAAGGCCGGGTGCCTTTACCCCAACAATGCGCGGATGCTGACAGAGGCGCGCGCCAAGGGCTTTTCCAACGCTTTAGTCGCCGATGCGATGGGGAATGTGGCGGAAACCGCGACCGCCAATATCTTTCTGGTCAAGGATGGTGAGGTGTTCACCCCGGTCCCCAACGGCACGTTCCTGGCCGGGATCACCCGTGCGCGCCACATCGACAACCTGCGCGCCGATGGGGTGACGGTGCACGAAGACATCCTTGGCTTCGACGATTTCCATCAGGCGGATGAGGTGTTCATGACCGGAAACATGAACAAGATCACCCCGGTCACGGCGTTGGACGATACACAATTCCAGATTGGCCCTATCGCCCGCCGCGCCCGCGCGCTTTACTGGGATTGGGCGGCAAGTGAACGCTAGCACGGGTAGAGGGATCGCCCGAGTTGCCAGCCCGCACGCGGTGGGGCATGATCCCCGAAAGTACAGAGGACACCCATGCGCAAGTTCTTAGTAGTTCTGGATGACAGCCGCGAATGCCTGAACGCGATGCGGTTTGCCGCGATGCGCGCGGCGCATACCGGCGGCGGTGTGACCATCCTGTCGGTCATTCCGCCCGATGAGTTCAACCACTGGATCGGTGTTGCCGAGGTCATGCGCGAAGAAGCGCGCGAACGTATCCACGCCCATTTCGAGGTTTTTGCGAAATGGATGCGCGACAAGCAGGACGTTGAACCCGAGTTGGCCATTCGCGAAGGCGACCCGGTTCCGCAGATCATCGAACACGTCCAGGCCGACCCGGAAATCGGTGTTTTGGTGCTGGGCGCCGGCACCGACAAGAAAGGCCCCGGCCCGCTGGTCACCCAATTGACCCGCAACTCGGGCAGCCTGCCGATTCCGATCACCATCGTGCCCGGCGATCTGAGCAAGGAAAAGCTGGAAGAAATCACCTGAGGTCTGGCTATGGGCGCAACGGTTCAGTTCTGGTTCGAATTCGCCTCGACCTACTCCTATCTGAGCGCGATGCGCATCGAGCGGCTTGCGGCGGAGAAACGCGTCTCTGTCGATTGGCAGCCGTTCTTGTTGGGGCCGATCTTTGCGGAACAGGGGTGGGATAACTCTCCGTTCAATATCTACCCCGCCAAGGGGCGCTATATGTGGCGCGACATGGAACGGCTGTGTGCCGAACGCGGTTTGCCGTTCCACCGGCCCGATCCCTTTCCGCAAAACGGCCTGCACGCGGCGCGCCTGACCCTGGTGATTGACCATGCCGACCAGCGCGCGGCGTTTGTGCGGGCGGTTTATGCGGCGGAGTTTGGGGAAGGCCGCAATATCTCGGATTCAGATGTGCTTGGCGACTGCCTTGCCAAGGCAGGGCTGCCGCTGGACCTGATGGATCGCGCAAAAGAGCCGGAGATCAAAGCCGCCTTGTTTGATCAGTCCACGCGCGCCAAGGAAAACAGCCTGTTCGGCGCGCCCAGCTTTGTGGTCGGGGATGAGCTGTTTTGGGGCGATGACCGGCTTAAGAGCGCAATAAACCACGCCACGGCAATTTAGAACGGTTCCAAATCTTGACTTCCCAAGCGCCTGCCCGCATATCAGGGGCACCATAGACGGAGCTGTCCCCATGTTCATTCAGACCGAATCCACCCCGAACCCGGCGACCCTGAAGTTTTTGCCCGGCCAAACGGTGCTTGAGGCCGGAACTGCGGACTTTCCAACCGCCGAGGCCGGGGAGAAATCCCCGCTCGCCAAGCGCATCTTTGCGGTGAACGGCGTCACCGGCGTGTTTTTCGGCAATGATTTCGTCACCGTGACCAAATCCGACGACGTGCAGTGGGATCACATCAAACCCGCGATCCTTGGTGCCGTGATGGAGCATTACCAGTCCGGTCAGCCGGTCATGGGTGCCGGTGCCGAAACCGCCTCGGGCCATGCCGAGCATTCCGGCGAGGACGCCGAAATCGTCAACCAGATCAAAGACCTGCTGGACAGCCGGGTGCGTCCGGCGGTGGCTCAGGACGGTGGCGACATCACCTTCCACGGGTTTGATCGCGGCGTGGTCTATCTGCACATGCAGGGGGCCTGCGCGGGCTGCCCGTCCTCGACCCTGACGCTGAAAATGGGCATCGAGAACTTGCTGCGCCACTACATTCCCGAAGTGACCGAGGTACGCCCTGTTGCTGTCTGACGCAACGATACTGGCTTTCGACACATCGGCCGCGCATTGCGCGGCCGCTTTGTTGCGTGGTGATGAGATTGTCACCGCGCACGCCGAAGCAATGTCGCGCGGGCAGGCAGAACGGCTGATGCCCCTGCTGGAAGAGGTTCTGGCCGAGGCGAACTGCACGTGGCGCACCTTGGATGCTATCGGCGTCGGCGTTGGCCCCGGCAACTTCACCGGCATCCGCATCTCGGTCTCAGCAGCGCGCGGGCTCGCCCTTGGGCTGGGTGTTCCCGCTGTGGGCGTTTCAGGGTTCGACGCCCTGACCGCGCTTGCCCCGCAAGGACGGCTTCCGGCCATTTCCGCGCCCCGAGATCAGGTTTATGTCCAGTTGCCCGAGACCGCGTCGCGCCTGCTGCCAAGGGCCGAGGCGGAAATCTTGGGACCCTTGTATTTCAACGACGATCCGGCTCGGCAAGCACAGGCCATCGCCCGGATCGCAGCGCAGCGCTGGCCTGACACGCGCACCTCTCCGGCACCGCTATATGTGCGCCCCGCCGACGCCGCGCCGTCCAGCGATATTCCGCCGGCGCTTCTGGACGGATGACCCCGCAGGACATGGCCCTGATCCACGCCGCGGCCTTCACACAGGCGCGCCCGTGGACCGCTGACGAGTTCGCCGACCTTCTGGCCAACCGATTCACCCATGCGACAGGCAACGCGCACTGCTTCGCCCTGTTTCAAGTCATCGCGGATGAGGCCGAGTTGCTGACCATTGCGACTCACCCCGCTCATCAAAGGCAGGGTCTGGCGCGGCAGGGCATGGAAACCTGGCATATCCGCGCCCGGGAACTGGGCGCGCGGCGCGCATTTCTTGACGTGGCGGCAGATAATGCAGCCGCAATTGCACTCTACGAAAGCTGCAATTACCGCCCCTGCGGCCTGCGCAAAGCCTATTACGCCGGCAAAAACGGTGAAAACACCGATGCGATCATGATGGAACGCAGCCTGCCCTGACTGCAAACGCATATTTTTCGACCAACTGGTCAAAAACCAGTTGACCCTTCCTGTTGCAAACGTCCTTAATTCCCGCCATCACAACGGTTATGCTCGCTCTGAGTGGGTAAACAGGGCTATCTTGGTCCGGAACCGATAAAACCAACGGGAGTAACAAATGACCCTGATGAAATCTTTGATGGGCGCGGCCGCTGCGGTTGCACTGACGGCTGGCGCAGCTTTGGCCGAACCGGCCCTGATCTTTGACCTGGGCGGCAAGTTCGACAAGTCGTTCAACGAAGCGGCCTATAACGGTGCGCAGCGTTGGGCGGATGAAACCGGCGGCACCTATCGCGAGATCGAAATGCAGTCCGAAGCCCAGCGCGAACAGGCGCTGCGCCGTTTTGCCGAAGCGGGTTCGAACCCGATCATCACCATGGGATTTGGCATGGCTGATCCGCTCAGCGCCGTTGCCCCCGATTATCCGGATACAACCTTTGTTGTGGTCGACGTAACCTGGCTGGACGCGCCGAACCTGCGTCAGGTGGGCTTTGCCGAGCATGAGGGCTCGTACCTGGTCGGCATGATGGCCGCGATGGCCTCGAAATCCGGCACGGTCGGTTTCATCGGCGGCATGGACGTTCCGCTGATCCGCCATTTCGGCTGCGGTTACGCGCAAGGGGCCAAGGCGGTGAATCCGGATATCAACGTGGTCGCCAACATGACCGGCACCACTCCGGCAGCGTGGAACGACCCGGTGAAGGGGTCCGAACTGACCAAGGCGCAGATCAGCCAGGGCGCTGACGTGATCTATGCTGCCGCAGGCGGCACCGGCGTGGGCGTTCTGCAGACCGCAGCCGACGAAGGCATCCTGTCGATCGGCGTGGACAGCAACCAGAACCACCTGCACCCCGGCAAGGTCCTGACCTCGATGCTGAAACGCGTGGACGTTGCCGTCTACGAAGCGATGAAGGCGGGTGACAGCGTTGAAACCGGTGTGTTCACCATGGGTCTGGCCGAAGATGGCGTTGGCGTTGCAATTGATGACAACAACAAAGAGCTTGTCTCGGGCGAGATGAGCGATGCGGTCGATGCCGCACGCAAGAGCATCATCGATGGCGACATTTCCGTCGTCAGCTATTACGAGAACGACAGCTGCCCGGCACTGCAGTTCTGATATCATGCGGGGCGGTGGGTCTGGCTGCCGCCCCGCTTTCCACTCTGCCGCGATCCGCGCGGCCCTTTCGGCAACTGAGGACAAGACATGACCGTCCCCGCCATAGAGCTCAAAGGGATTTCCAAGGCCTTTGGGCCGGTTCAGGCCAACAAAGACATTTCCATCAGCGTCGCCCCCGGCACGATCCACGGGATCATCGGTGAAAACGGTGCGGGCAAATCCACGCTGATGAGCATCCTTTACGGCTTCTACAAGGCCGACAAGGGCGAGATCTGGATCAACGGGACCCGGACGGACATCCCCGACAGCCAGGCGGCGATTGCTGCGGGTATCGGGATGGTGTTCCAGCATTTCAAACTGGTGGAAAACTTCACCGTTCTGGAAAACATCGTTCTGGGGGCCGAGGATGGCGGGCTGCTGGCCCCGTCGCTGGCCAAGGCCCGGAAGGAACTGAAAGAGCTCGAGGAAGAATACGAGCTGTTCGTCGACCCCGACAAGCGCATCGACGAGATCGGCGTGGGGATGCAGCAGCGGGTCGAGATCCTCAAAGCGCTATACCGCAAGGCCGAGATTCTGATCCTTGACGAGCCCACCGGCGTGCTGACGCCTGCCGAGGCGGATCAGCTGTTCCGCATCCTCGACCGGCTGCGGTCCGAGGGCAAGACGATCATCGTGATCACGCACAAGCTGCGCGAGATCATGGAAAACACCGACACCGTGTCGGTGATGCGCCGGGGTGAGATGACGGCCACGGTCAAAACCTCTGAGACCAGCCCAGAACACCTCGCCGAGCTGATGGTGGGCCGCAAGGTGCTGTTGCAGGTCGACAAGGTTCCCGCGCGGCCAGGCAAGCCGGTTCTCGAGGTCGAAAACCTGCGCGTGTTCGATCAGGCCGGGGTTGAGCGGGTCAAAGGCATCGACCTGACCGTCCGCGCCGGTGAGATCGTGGGCATTGCCGGTGTTGCGGGAAACGGTCAGTCGGAACTGCTGGAAGTTCTGGGCGGGATGCGCCCCGGTCAGGGCACGATCCGGCTGAACGGCGCACCGCTGGCGCTCAGCGGGCCGGGATCGGACGGGCAGGCGCGGCGCGCCCAGCATATCGCCCATGTGCCCGAGGACCGGCAGCGCGAAGGTCTGATCATGGATTTCCACGCCTGGGAAAACGTCGCCTTCGGCTATCACCGCGACCCGGCCTATCAGCGCGGCATTTTCATGGACAACGCCGCCCTGCGCGCCGACACCGAAGCCAAGATCGAGAAATTCGATGTCCGCCCGCCCGACCCGTGGCTTGCGGCCAAAAGCTTTTCGGGCGGCAACCAGCAAAAAATCGTCGTCGCGCGCGAGATCGAGCGCAATCCCGACCTGCTGCTGGTCGGCCAGCCCACACGCGGCGTGGATATCGGCGCGATCGAGTTCATTCACAAACAGATCGTCGCCCTGCGCGATCAGGGCAAGGCGATCCTGCTGGTCTCGGTGGAACTGGAGGAAATCTTCTCGCTATCCGACCGGATCGCGGTGATGTTCGACGGGCATATCATGGGCGAGCGCCTGCCCGCAGAGACCGATGAAAAAGAACTGGGCCTGCTGATGGCCGGTGTTGCGGGCGAGGCCGCGTAAGATATGGAAAAGATGCCAAAATGGGCCGATGTCGTTCTGATCCCGCTGATCAGTCTGATGCTGGCCGCCATCCTGTCGGCGCTGGTGATCCTCGCCATTGGTGAAAACCCGGTCGAGGCCGTGAACCTGATGGTCACGGGCGCGCTGGGGTCGACCTATGGCTGGGGCTATACGCTGTATTACGCCACCAACTTCATGTTCACCGGGCTGGCGGTGGCCGTGGCCTTCCACGCCCGGCTGTTCAACATCGGTGGCGAAGGTCAGGCGATGCTAGGCGGGCTGGGCGTTGCGATGGTCTGCCTGTACATCCCGTGGCCGCATTGGAGCATCGCCCTGCTGGCCGCCTGTGTCGGGTCGATGATCTTTGGCGCAGCATGGGCCGCGATTCCGGCCTATCTGCAGGCCAAGCGCGGCAGCCATATCGTGATCACCACAATCATGTTCAACTTCATCGCCGCGGCTTTCCTGAACTACATGCTGGTCAACGTGATGCGCCCGCAAGGCTCGCAGGACCCGGCCACCGCGCGGTTCCCCGAGGCGGTGCATCTGCCGACCTTCCAGTCGATGTTCTCGACCGCCGAAAACGTGGTGTTCCGGGGCGCGCCTGCGAATATCTCGTTCTTCGTGGCGATCCTGGCCTGTTTCGTGGTCTGGGCGCTGATCTGGCGCACCCGTCTGGGCTATGAAATCCGCGCCTATGGCCATTCGGAAACCGGCGCCGTGTATGCGGGCATCTCACCGGTGCGGATCACCATCATCGCCATGCTGATCTCGGGCGCTCTGGCCGGTCTGATGGCGATCAACAACGTGATGGGTGAGGCAGAGCGGCTGGTCCTGAACTCGACCGAAGGCGCGGGCTTTATCGGGATTGCCGTGGCACTGATGGGCCGGTCGCATCCCTTCGGCGTATTTCTGGCCGCGCTGCTGTTCGGGTTCCTGTATCAGGGCGGTGCCGAACTGGCGCTCTGGACCTCGATCCCGCGCGAGCTGATCGTGGTCATTCAGGCGCTGGTGATCCTGTTCACCGGGGCGCTGGACAATATGGTGCGCATGCCGCTTGAGAAGCTGTTTCTGAGCCTGCGGAAAGGGGCGGAGTGATGGAGTTTTTCTTAACACTCATCCAGATCCTCGATTCGACCATCCGTCTGGCCACGCCGCTGCTGCTGGCCTGTCTGGCGGGGCTCTATTCCGAACGCGCGGGCATTTTCGACATCGGGCTTGAAGGCAAGATGCTGATGTCGGCCTTCTTCTCTGCCGCCGTTGCCGCCGTGACCGGCTCGGTCTGGCTGGGGCTGCTGGCAGGTATCGCGGCCTCGCTGGTTCTGTCCGCGTTGCACGGCTTTGCCTCGATCACGTTCCGGGGCAATCAGTTGATCTCGGGCGTGGCGATCAACTTCCTTGCGTCTGGCCTGACGGTGCTGATTGCCCAAAGCTGGTTCCAGCAGGGCGGCCGCACCCCATCGCTGTTTGGCGGCGGACGCTTTGAATCCGCCGAGTTTCCCTATGCCATCGGTCCCGAAGATGCCGAACTGAGCGGCCGCTCGGTCTCGGACCTGATGTCCGATGCGAATCCGGTGGAGTTGGTTTATTCCGAGCTGCTGTCCGGGCACTCGATCCTCGTTTATGTCGCCTTTCTGATGGTGCCTTTGACATGGTGGATCCTGTTCCGCACCCGGTTCGGTCTGCGCCTGCGGGCGGTGGGCGAAAACCCGGCAGCGGTGGACACCGCCGGTGTGTCCGTGGTCGGCCTGCGCTATGCCGCCGTTGCCATTTGCGGCATTCTGTGCGGTATCGCAGGGGCCTATCTGGCGACGGCCCTGCAAGCCGGGTTCGTCAAGGAAATGACCGCTGGCCGTGGCTTTATCGCGCTGGCAGCGCTGATCTTCGCGAAATGGCGGCCCTGGCATGCCATGTGGGCCTGTCTGCTGTTCGGGCTGCTGCAGGCGGTCGCGCTGCGGTTCCAGAACATCGATCTGGGCGGCGTTATCATTCCGGTGCAGGTCATGGACGCCCTGCCCTACATCCTGACCGTGGTGATTCTGGCCGGTTTCGTCGGCAAGGCCATCCCCCCGCGCGCAGGCGGCGAGCCTTACGTCAAGGAACGGTGATAGGTCCAGTTCCGAACCAAAACTCAGTCCTGTTCGCTGCAGAGCGGCATGCAGTGTTGATTTTGCATGTCGCAACCGTTCTAAAGGGGTATGCGCGTGTACCCTTTGCCATTCGGGTTCAAAAAGCATCTGGGTGAGGCGGGTTGCGCATCACCCGGACTGTGGTGCTACGTGCAAGCCGTTCGTAACAATTTTGGAATCAGCCTGGCCGCGCACCCCGCCGGTCCGGGGCTTGCTTAAGAGACACCATGCAGATTTACCTTCCGATTGCCGAAGTCTCTGTCAACGCCTTCCTGCTGCTGGGGCTTGGCGGTATGGTGGGTATTCTGTCGGGCATGTTCGGGGTTGGCGGCGGCTTTCTGATGACGCCGCTTCTGTTCTTCATCGGCATCCCCCCCGCCGTGGCCGTCGCGACCGAGGCCAACCAGATCGTGGCCTCGTCCTTTTCAGGTGTGCTGGCGCATTTCCGACGAAAAACCGTGGATTTCAGGATGGGGACGGTCCTGCTAACCGGGGGGTTGATCGGGGCCGCGCTGGGGGTGGTTGTGTTCAACTACCTCAAAAGCCTGGGCCAGGTCGATCTGCTGGTGACGCTGTGCTACGTCATCTTCCTTGGGGTCATCGGCAGCCTGATGTTCGTCGAAAGCCTGCGCGCGCTGCGCAAGGCCAAGAAAGGCGGCGGCGCGCCCGCAAAACGGCGGCAGCGGGGCTGGGTGCACGCGATGCCGTTCAAGATGCGGTTTCGCACATCGGGCCTGTATATCTCGGTCATCCCGCCGGTTCTGGTCGGGCTTTGCGTCGGGGTCCTGTCGGCCATCATGGGTGTGGGCGGCGGGTTCATCATGGTGCCTGCGATGATCTATCTGCTGGGCATGCCGACCAAGGTGGTTGTCGGCACCTCGCTGTTTCAGATTATCTTCGTGACCGCCTTCACGACCATGCTGCACGCGACAACGAACTACACTGTCGACGTGGTTCTGGCGGTTCTGCTGCTGATCGGCGGCGTCGTCGGGGCCCAGATCGGCACGGTGATCGGCGCCCGCATGCCCGCAGAACAGCTGCGTGTCTTGCTGGCGGCGCTGGTTCTTGTGGTCTGCGGAAAACTGGCGCTGGACCTGCTGCTGCAACCGTCCGAGCTGTTTTCCCTTGGCGCTGAGGGGGGGCACTGATGGCTCTGCGCGCGCTCATCGCCCTTCTGTGCCTTCTGGGCCAACCCGCCTTCGCCGTGGACGAACAGGTCGTTTTGGGCCTGAGCCAGGACCGCGTGGCCATCACGGCGAATTTCGACGGCTCGGAAATCCTGATCTTCGGTGCCATCAAACGCGAGGCCCCGATCCCCTCCGGACCACCGCTTGAGGTTATCGTGGCTGTCGCCGGGCCGTCCGAGCCGGTGATGGTGCGCCGCAAAGAGCGCAAACTGGGGATATGGGTGAACGTGGACAGCGTTCTGGTCGACTCGGCCCCAAGTTTTTATGCCGTTGCAACCAGCGGCCCGTTCAACCAGATCCTGACCGATACCGAGGACCTGCGCTATCGGATTTCCATTGAACGCGCCATCCGCTCGGTCGGGGCGGCCATGCATATTCGCGGCGCTCAGGACTTCGCCGAGGCGGTGGTGCGCATACGGGAAAGCGAACACTTGTATTCGATCCGGGAAAACACCGTTGCGGTCGATGAACAAACCCTGTTCCGCACCTCAATCGACATGCCGGCCGACCTGACCGAAGGCGACTACAAGGCGCGCATCTTCCTGACCCGGGGCGGCGAGGTTGTGTCGCAATACGAAACCACCATCGATGTCCGCAAGGTCGGGCTGGAGCGTTTCCTGTACAACATGTCCCGCCAGCAACCGGTCTGGTACGGGCTGATGTCGCTGGTCATCGCCATCGCCTCGGGTTGGGGGGCCTCGACCGCGTTCCGCTTGCTGCGCGAGAAGTAGCGCCTAGCCTCTGCCGATATAGGGCATGGTGGTCGCCATCACCGTCAGGAACTGAACATTCGCCTCGGGCGGCAGGTTGGCCATATGCAGGACCGAGCGCGCCGCGTCTTCGACCGCCATAGTGGGATCCGGCGTTCTGCCCTCGGCAATGGCTGTATCCACCAGGTCCTGAACCATCGGCGTGCGGGCGTTGCCGATGTCGATCTGACCGCAGGCGATATTCAGCTCGCGCCCGTCCAGCGACAGGCTGCGGGTCAGCCCGGTGATCGCGTGTTTGGTGGCCGAATAATGCACCGAATTGGGGCGCGGCACATGGGCGGCGATGGAGCCGTTGTTGATGATGCGCCCACCCTGAGGGCTCTGGTCGCGCATGATCCGAAATGCCTCACGCGCGCTCAGGAACATGCCGTTCAGGTTGACGTTGACGCTTTGATACCAATCGTCCAGTGCAATCTCGTCGATCTTGCCGCCGGGCGCGAAGATACCGGCATTGTTGAACAGCACGTCCAGCCTGTCGGCACGGTTGGAAAAGGACCGGAACGCCCGCGCAACCGCAACCGGGTCGGTCACATCCGCGACCAGAGGGATTGCGTTCGCATGCGCCTGCGCCATTTCGGACAGCTTGTCTTCGCTGCGCGCCAGCAGACCAACGGTCCAGCCTTCGGCCAGAAACAGCTCGGCCGTGGCGCGCCCGATACCGGAACTTGCGCCGGTTACGATGATGGTTTTCATGTCTCTTCCGCCTCCAATGTCAGTGACGCCGCAGGGACCGCGCGCAGGTCATCCACACGCAGCGGATGCGTGGGTTTCGCCAACCGGTTGCGCACCACCCAGATCAGGCGTTCCTGCGCGCGGGTGATGGCAACGTAGGCCAGCCGCTTCCACAAGGGCTGCCCGGCCTCGGTCCGCCCCATGCGGGCGGCGGCGTAAATGTCGGGGGCAAAGACCTGCACCGTGTCCCATTGCGACCCCTGCGCCTTGTGGATGGTTACCGCTGCACCGTGCAGAAAGGTGGCCCCCATGCGGGCCGCGTAGGGGATGAACGGCTCTTCCTCATCCGGTTTTTCGATCTTTACGATCGAGGCGGCGCTGACCTGCGGGTCTTCGGCCCCCATCACATGGAGTCGCGAGAATCCGGGCTTCCGGCCCGGCCCCAGATAGATGACCTGAGCACCCTTGATCAGCCCGCGCGCCTCAAGATCAAGGCGCTTTTTGCGGTGTTTCAACGGCAGTTCGATGCCGTCACAGATCAGCGGCTCACCTTCCAGCAATTCCGTATCCGGCGCGCCGTGCACCTGCCGGAACGCCTGTATCAGCCGGATGCGGGTCGCGTTGCGCCAGACCAGAACCGGGCTGCGCGCCATCAGATCGACCTCGACCCGTTGGCCCCAGACCACACGGTCGTCGCGGCGGGCGGTGTCTTCGATCAGACGCTCGAAATCCTCAAACCCCATGGCCGGGTCGGCCAGCGCATGCGCGAGGTCGAGGATGGGGTTGTCCGCGTCCTGCCGGTGCACCCGGTGCAGGGTCAGCTTGCGCGGCTCGGGCAGCCCGTCGAACACCATCGACCCGGACTGGTTGACGGGGGCCAGCTGTGCCGGATCGCCGAACAGCAGCAGGGTGGGAAAGATTTCCTGCAGGTCCTCGAACTGCCGGTCGTCCAGCATCGAGGCCTCATCGACAAAGCCGATATCCAGCGGCTCATCCCGGCGTTTCCAGCCGGTGATGAAGTCCGAGCCGCGCAGGCCAGCAGCGGCCAGAGCCCCCGGAATGGATTTGTTGTTCGCATAAAAGGCGGCAGCACGATCCAGCGCTTCGTCGGTCAGGCCTTCGATCTCGGGCCGGTCGTCATTGCCCGCCAGCCATTCGGCGATGCGTTCATATTCCGGGTCGTAAACCGGCGTATAAAGGATGCGGTGAATGGTCGTCGCGGGCACCCCGCGCAGCCGCAACACGCTGGCGGCCTTGTTGGTCGGGGCCAGAATCGCAAGGCTGCGCTTGTCCCTCGACTTCCGGCTTTCAAAATCACCCGAAACGATCTGCACGCCCGTTTCGGCCAGCGCCTTGTAAAGCTCGGCCAGCAACAGCGTCTTGCCCGAACCGGCCTTGCCGATCACCGCCATTGTGCCCGATGTTCCGCCCCCCGGCAGTTTCAGCAGGGCGTCGTCTTCCAGGTCAACACCGGCCGCGCGCAGCATCTCGGCAATGCTGTCGAAAGCCGCGGCCTGATCGTCAGAGAAAGTCACATTCGGCAAGGACATGGCGCGACCCTACAGGGCCGCGCCAGCCTTCACCAGATGCGGATTTGCGAAATCCAGCCGTTCAAGCAGACAGCGCAAACCGGTGTTGCCGACCGGTGCCAAACGCGGTGTTGAACCACAGACGCGACAGCTCGCGCGGGATGCCCGCACGCTCCGCCACGCGGTTGCAATCGTCCGCAGAATAGGGCCACAGGCCCACCGAAATCTGATCGCGACCGCTGCCTTCGGTGCCCAGAACCTGAGGCGAGGAACCGATCAGGCGGTAGATGCGGATCATGCGCGCGTCGAACACCCCGGCGATGTTGGTCAGGCCGAACCCCTCCATCATCTCACCACCACTCAGCATGATGGCCCCGGCGGTGTGCGGGCTGGCGGTGCGGGACAGGCAGAAGCGCGTCACCTCCCAGATCAGGGGGCTGTGGATCGGTCTGCCGCCGGTCAGATGGCCAAAGACCTCATTCACCATAACCCGTCCGGTCGTCGGCAGAACCCGCATCGAGCCGCCATGGCTGCCATCGGCTTCTTCCCAAATGACGTAAAGCGGATTCAGGTCGTCGTACTGATCCCGCTCTTCCCCCTTGTCATTGACGTGAACATCCCATCCCAGACGGGTTTTGAACTGATCCGCCCGGTCCCTGAACATCCCCTCGGCCAATACCGGAAATTTGTGCAGCTCATCAGCATAGAGATAGCGCAACATGTCTTGTTCCCCTTGTCGTCCTGTGAAGGAACGAAGGGGGTACAAGCACGTGGTTAATTTCCCGTTCGAGGGGCGAGCGCCCGTTAAACGACTATTAATCCGCGGCTGTGGGCCGTTGCGATGGCATGAGTGGTATTCTGCGCGCCCAGCTTCGAGCGCGCGCTTTCGATATAGACCCGCAATGTGTGTTCAGAGATCGACAGGGAATGAGCCACCTGCGCCCGGCTGTAGCCCAGCGCCAGCAGCGTCATCGCGTCAATTTCACGGGGCGACAGGCTGCGCGGGGCGTCGGGTTGCCTGTCCACCTCGAACTCCAGCGCTTTGCGGTTGATGTAATGCGCCACCAGAATCAGCTCGCGCCCATAGGTGGCGATGAAATCGGCCCAGACCGGATCGCTGCAGGAATGATTGACCGTGAACAGGGCAAACTGGCCATTGGGGCCGCGGATCGGGATCGAATATCCCTGATTGCCAACCCCATGGCTGCGCGCATCCTGCAAAAACGCCTTGGCCACCTTTCCCGACCAGTCCAGAGTTTTCCAGTCAACCGGATGAAACCGCTGGAAACAGCCCAGGATAACGGGGTCAATTCTGTGGTAATTCTTGTCCCGATACCGTTCCTCCCAGGCATCGGAATAGGTGGTGCAGCCGTATTGGTCCCCGGCGCCATCCACCCAGTGATATGTCAGATGTTCGACCTTCAGCCGGTTCCGTAGCCGAACGGCGACGCCGGTGAGTTCATCAAGCGTGCTGGTGTTTTCCAAATCCTGCAGGATTTGACTCAAATCGAGTTCTGTTCCCATGCGCGGGCGTCTGTGCCTCATCCTTCATGGACGCGATCTCGGCCGCAGCGATCAACTTGGTGTCATCAAGCTGTTCCGCAAGCGCACTTAACCCATTCGCGACGGCGAAAGCGTTAAGGTCCGACAAAACGTCCAGTATCCAATCATTTTGCGCCATCAGGGTCTCACTGAATTAGTTAACGAAGGGTTAACACAACCATAACATGTGCCATGTTTATTGGCATATTCGCTGGTTTCTACTCCCCAAAAACAGCGGGGCTGAAAATTGTAAGACCTTGAAAACGGGGCGCGGTGAAAATCAAACGCAAAACACCCGCAAACCGGCAGCGCAGTTTGCGGGTGTCAGGGTCAACAACCGATGCGTGTATCTCAGCCTGCGTCCAGAACTTCCTCAAGCGTGCGCAGGCCGGTGCGGGGCGATTGCACCAGAACCGACATGTTGCCCGGCTTGTGCTCGTTGCGCAGCATCTTCATATGCGCCTCGGGCAGGTCGTTCCATGTAAAGACTTCGGACATGCACGGATCCAGGCGACGCTCGACCATCAGCTTGTTCGCGGCCGAGGCCTGTTTCAGATGCGCGAAATGCGATCCCTGCAGGCGTTTCTGATGCATCCACATGTAGCGGACGTCAAAGGTGCAGTTGAACCCCGAGGTTCCGGCGCAGATCACCACCATGCCGCCCTTTTTCACCACGAAGGTCGAGACCGGAAAAGTGCTTTCGCCGGGGTGCTCGAACACCATGTCGACATTGTTGCCCTTGCCGGTGATGTCCCAGATCGCCTTGCCGAACTTGCGGGCCTCTTTGAACCACTCGGCATATTCCGGGGTATTCACCGTGGGCAATTGCCCCCAGCAATTGAAATCCTTGCGGTTCAGAACGCCCTTGGCGCCCAGACCCATGACAAAGTCACGCTTGCTTTCGTCCGAGATCACGCCGATCGCATTGGCACCCGCCGTGTTGATCAACTGGATCGCGTATGAACCCAGCCCGCCCGACGCGCCCCAGACCAGAACGTTCTGGCCGGGCTTCAGGTCATGCGGCTCGTGCCCGAACAGCATGCGATATGCTGTGGCGAGGGTCAGGGTGTAGCACGCGGCCTCTTCCCAGGTCAGGTGCTTGGGGCGCGGCATCAATTGTTGCGCCTGCACGCGGGTGAACTGGCTGAACGAGCCATCCGGCGTCTCGTACCCCCAGATGCGCTGGCTGGTCGAATACATCGGATCGCCGCCGTTGCATTCCTCATCATCGCCATCGTCCTGGTTGCAGTGGATGACAACCTCATCCCCGACCTTCCAGCGTTTCACCTTGTCGCCCACCGCCCAGACAATGCCCGAGGCATCCGAACCGGCAATGTGATACGGGGCCTTGTGGCCGTCAAACGGGCTGATCGGCTGGCCCAGCGCAGCCCAGACGCCGTTATAGTTGACGCCCGCCGCCATCACCAGAACCAGCACCTCGTTGCTGTCCAGCGCCGGAACATCGACAACCTCCTGCTGCATGGCCGTGACCGGCTCGCCGTGGCGTTCCTTGCGGATGGCCCACGCATACATCTGTTTGGGCACAAATCCCATCGGAGGGATTTCACCCATTTCATAGAGGTCTTTCTCGGGTGCCTCGTACGACGCGATACCGCTTTCGGTGTCCAAAGCCATGCTGGCCTCCTTTTTCTTTCATTACTTTTGCCGCGACGCAGAATCGCGTGCTTCATATGATGGGATATTGGCCGCCACGCAACAATGCAACCGTTTTCCACGCGAATTTGTAATTTTATGACCCAGCAGGTGCAGAATTTTCTTTTGCAGGTGCGGCGTCAGCCAAATTCAGACGGTCCGGGACCGAAGCAGCGTAATATTCCAGCAGGTCCGTGCGCTGTCCCGACAGCGACAGAACATCCCCCTGCCGGCGCAGAATCCGGCGTTCAACCAGAATGTCGAGCGCGGCCGAGACCGCATCGGTATAGGTCGCCGGTTGCGTGTTGTCCTGCTCCAGCATGGCTTCGATCCGCGTCTGTGCCTCGGTTACCGATAGGGTCTGTTTGTCCTGCAGCAACGCGCAGGCCGCGGGTACGGGAACCAAGGGGATGGCCCGCCCGATGCGCCGCATCAGTTCCCTTGCAAGATCCGTCATCACATCTTCGCCATTGCCGCCCCGAAACTCGCGCAGCGAGATCGGCATTCCATAACGGACCGAGGCCACCCCGAACCGCTTGTACCGGCCAATCAGCCGACGCCAGAACTGTTTCAGGATCCAGCCGGTGATCACCCCGATCCGGGCCCGGAACCGCCGTTCTGATCCCAGCGCCGCGCGGGTCAGAATGGTATCTTCCAGCACCCGGTCGTAGTTCAGCGCAACCGGCACAAACACCACATCCCGTCCGTCAGGCGAGGTTCCGTCCATGATGTATTTGAGCAATCCAAGCTTGGGGCGGCCCAGCGCCCCGGTCAGGCTCAGACCACCTTCGGGAAACATGGCTTGCGTCACACCGGCCTCGGTCGCGTGGCGCACATAGCTGGCCAGCACCTGACGATAAAGTTCATTGCCGGACTTGCGGCGGATAAAATAAGCGCCCATGGCCCGGATCAGGCGGCTTAGCGGCCAGACCCGCGCCCATTCCCCCACCGCATAGGACAAGGCCGACTGCTGCGCCGCCAGATAGGTCACCAGCACATAGTCCATATTGCTGCGGTGGTTCATGACAAAGACAACCGTGGCGTCCGGGTCGATGTCTTTCACCGCCGCCTCGTCTTCATAGCTCAGGCGCACGTCATAGAACGTATTGCTCAGCAGACGCGCCAGACGGATGGCAAAACTGAAATAGGCAAAGGCCGAGAATGACGGCACAATCTCGCGCGCATAGCGGCGCGCCTTTTCCGAGGCGACGCTTTCGGGGATGCCCTCTTCACGCGCATGCTGCTGCACTGCCTGCCCCACCTGCGGATCGTAGATCAGCCGCTGGATCATGTCGTGACGGCGCGCAAGCTTGAACGGCTGGATCGGACGTTGCAGGCGTGTGTTCAGGCGCGAGACCGCGCGTTCCAGGCGGCGGCGAAAGAACCAGCGCACCGAGGGAAACAGAAAATGCGACGCGAAGGTGACCGCGGCAAAGATCACGATCAGCACAAAAAGCCAAAGCGGAAGTTCCACGGTCTGCGTCATGACTGCACACTGCCATCAATCGCCAGCGCTCACAATCTGAACAATCCCGGAATGCCGCAACGCAGCGAATTGACATGTCCCGAAAATTGCGCTTTAGAACGTCTGAACGTAATTTTGTTGCTCAACGTGAATCGAGGCCCGCTTATGACGCAGACGCAGAAAGACCGCCCCTGGCTGATCCGGACCTATGCCGGACATTCCACCGCCCAGGCCTCGAACGCGCTGTACCGGGGCAATCTGGCCAAGGGTCAGACCGGGCTGTCGGTGGCTTTCGATCTGCCGACCCAGACCGGGTATGACAGCGATCACACGCTGGCGCGCGGCGAGGTCGGCAAAGTGGGCGTGCCGATCTGCCATCTGGGCGACATGCGGGTTCTGTTCGACCAGATTCCGCTGGAACAGATGAACACCTCGATGACGATCAACGCAACCGCGCCGTGGCTTTTGGCGCTGTATATCGCGGTGGCCGAGGAACAGGGCGCGGATGTGTCTAAAATGCAAGGCACGGTGCAGAACGACCTGATCAAGGAATACCTGAGCCGCGGGACTTATGTGTGCCCGCCCAAACCCTCGCTCAAGATGATCGCGGATGTGGCCGAGTATTGCTATTCCAACGTGCCGAAATGGAACCCGATGAACGTGTGTTCCTATCACCTGCAAGAGGCGGGTGCTACGCCGGAACAGGAACTTGCCTATGCGCTGGCCACCGCAATCGCGGTGCTGGACGAATTGCGCCCCCGTGTGCCTGCCGAGGACTTCCCGGCGCTGTGCGGGCGGATTTCCTTCTTCGTGAATGCCGGCATCCGCTTTGTCACCGAAATGTGCAAAATGCGCGCTTTCGTCGATCTTTGGGATGAGATCCTGCAACAGCGCTACGGCGTCGAGAACCCCAAGTTCCGCCGATTCCGCTATGGCGTACAGGTGAATTCGCTGGGCCTGACCGAGCAGCAGCCGGAAAACAACGTCTACCGCATCCTGATCGAGATGCTGGCCGTCACCCTTTCCAAGAAGGCCCGCGCGCGCGCCGTGCAATTGCCCGCATGGAACGAAGCCCTGGGCCTGCCCCGCCCATGGGATCAGCAATGGTCGATGCGGATGCAGCAGATTCTGGCCTATGAGACCGACCTGCTGGAATATGACGACCTGTTCGATGGCAACCCCGCCGTGGATGCCAAGGTTGAGGAATTGAAAGAGGGCGCGCGGGCCGAACTGGCCAATCTGGACTCGATGGGCGGCGCGGTCGCTTCGATCGAGTACATGAAATCCCGTCTGGTGGATTCAAATGCCGAGCGCCTGAACCGGATCGAGCGCAACGAAACCGTCGTTGTCGGCGTGAACAAATGGATCGACGGCGAACCCTCGCCGCTGCAGACCGAAGATGGCGGCATCATGGTTGTCGATCCGGCGGTCGAGCAGGAACAGATCAACCGCCTGAACGACTGGCGCAGCGAACGCGACGACACAGCGGTTAAGGCGGCTCTGGCGGCGTTGCGCGAGGCGGCGCAGACCGGGGCCAATGTGATGGAGCCGTCCGTTGCCGCTGCCAAGGCCGGGGTCACCACCGGCGAATGGGCCGAGGAGATGCGCAAGGTCTACGGCACCTATCGCGGCCCAACGGGCGTTTCGGGGTCGGTGTCGAACAAGACCGAAGGTCTGGACGACCTGCGCGCCGCCGTGGATGCCGCCAGCGACCGGCTGGGCCGCCGCCTGAAATTCCTGGTCGGCAAACCGGGGCTGGACGGACATTCGAACGGGGCCGAACAGATCGCATTCCGCGCCCGCGATTGCGGCATGGATATCAGCTATGAGGGTATCCGCCTGACGCCCGAGGAAATCGTGACCTCAGCCATCGAGGACGACGCCCATGTGATCGGCCTGTCGATCCTGTCCGGCAGCCATCTGCCCCTGGTTCAGGACGTCATGACCCGTATGAAAGACGCAGGTCTGGCGCATATTCCGGTGATTGTCGGCGGTATCATTCCCGATGAAGACGCGGAAAAGTTGAAATCCATGGGGGTGGCGAAAATCTACACGCCCAAGAATTTCGAGTTGAATTCCATCATGGGTGACATCGTGACCCTGGTGGATCCGCAATCGATAGCGGCGGAATAACGACCACTTTATCCCAAACTTCCCAATACCTATTTCCGATCAAACGGGAATGGAATATACCGGCATTTGCAATTCATACGGATACGTATGTTTGCCGTGATTCAATACAGGTACGGAGAAGAATGATGGGGATCAATCTTGAAAGCATGTCGCGAAAAGAGCTGCTGAACTTACGCGATAATGTCGAAAAGGCGCTTGTGAACGCCGAGAAACGCGAGCGTCAGGAAGCGCTGAAAGCCGCGGAAAAGGCAGCCGCCGAATTCGGATTCTCGCTGTCCGAATTGTCGGGCGATGCACCGCGCGGCGCTAAGGGGCCGAAAGCAAAGGCAAAATACCGCAACCCGGCCGCGCCGGATCAGACCTGGACCGGTCGGGGCCGCAAACCGCAATGGGTTCATGACGCATTGAAATCGGGTGCGGATATTTCCGAGTTGGAAATCTAAAACAGGGCGTGTTTCGGAATGACAATTCATATCGGCGCTGAAAAAGGTGAAATTGCGGAAACCGTTCTTTTGCCCGGTGATCCGTATCGGGCGAAATGGGCGGCGGAAACATTTCTGCAAGATGTTAAACAAGTCAATAACGTCCGCGGAATGCTCGGGTTCACCGGAAATTGGAAGGGAAACCCTGTTACCATTCAGGGCAGTGGCATGGGGATGCCGTCCCTTTCGATCTACGTAAATGAACTGATCCGCGATTACGGGGCCAAAACGCTGATCCGGATCGGCTCGTGCGGCGGCATGCAGGAAAGTGTCAATGTGCGCGACGTCATTCTTGCGATGACCTCAACCACGCTCAGCACCCCGTCGCGCGGCATCATGAAGGAGTTGAACTTCGCCCCCTGCGCCGATTGGGACCTGTTGCAGGCCGCCGCCGCAGCAGCGCAGGCCAAGGGCACACCGACCCATGTTGGCGGCATCTATTCGTCTGACGTGTTCTATGACGAACGCCCCGATCTGAATGAACAGATGGTCCGGCATGGCATTCTGGGCGTCGAAATGGAGGCCGCCGAGCTTTATATCCTCGCCGCGCGCCACAAGTGCCGGGCTTTGGCGGTTTTGACGGTCTCAGATCATCTGCTGACCGGCGAGGCGCTGCCCTCATCCGACCGCGAAAGCAGTTTTGGCGATATGGTCGAAATCGCACTGCAGACCGCCTTTCCCGAGGCGACCTGACACTCGTCGGGCAGGGCTTGCCCCTGCCCGCTCACTCTCGCTCAACAGAGTTCCGCAAACATTGCGTCGGGCTGTCCGCCCCCTCATGCTCTGCCCCGCAAAAGGTGCAGACCCACAGACCCTCTTTGCGGTGTTGCCGCCAGCGGCAATCGCGGCTGAGAGATGAGGATCGCGCGCGCCAGATAAAATAGGCGAACACTCCGGCGGCAAGAAGAAGAAGCAGAACGGGCATTTCATTTCAATGCCCATTCCAACCGGTGTTGGCAAGTTCGATATATTTCGGCTCAGGCCGCGTTTGCGTATTCAAACAGGTCCGGCTGGTCCGCCGTTTTGACCGGAACGGGCTGTGGAGTGTAATAGGCCCAGGCCTGCTCGAGCAGTTCCAGTGCCTCTTCTGCCTGCGATTTTTGTTTTGGCTGTGTTTGTCCTCATCGGAGTGATCCTGACTTGATCTCATCACTCCTCCCTGCGCTCAGATTAGGGCGTGCTTACGGGCAGCGCCTCGCATAATTTTGCAATCTGGGCATGCGCTTGCCGCAATCCGGCAAGCGCAGGGCGCGCATCAGACGGCGCGTTCGACCATCATCTTCTTGATCTCGGCAATCGCCTTGGCCGGATTCAGACCCTTGGGGCAGGTCTTGGCGCAGTTCATGATGGTGTGGCAGCGATACAGCTTGAACGGGTCTTCCAGTTCATCCAGACGCTCGCCCGTGGCCTCATCCCTGCTGTCGATGATCCAACGATAGGCATGCAGCAGCGCGGCGGGGCCAAGATAGCGGTCACCGTTCCACCAGTAGCTGGGGCACGAAGTCGAACAGCTTGCGCACATCACGCATTCATACAGGCCATCCAGCTTGCGGCGGTCCTCGATGGATTGCTTCCATTCTTTCGCCGGACGGTTGGTCTTGGTTTCCAGCCACGGCATGATGCTGGCATGTTGGGCATAGAAATGGGTCAGGTCGGGGATCAAATCTTTGACCACCGGCATATGCGGCAGCGGATAGATTTTCACGTCGCCCTTGATCTCATCCATGCCGTAGATACAGGCCAGCGTGTTGATCCCGTCGATATTCATCGCACAGGAGCCGCAGATGCCCTCGCGGCAGGACCGGCGGAAGGTCAGGGTCGGATCGACCTCGTTCTTGATCTTGATCAGCGCGTCCAGAACCATTGGGCCGCAGGTGTCCATATCGACAAAATATGTATCCACGCGCGGGTTCTGCCCATCGTCGGGGTTCCAGCGGTAAATCTGAAATTTGCGCACATTGGTTGCGCCTTCGGGCTTGGGCCAGGTCTTACCGGTGGTGATCCGGGAATTCTTGGGCAGGGTCAGTTGAACCATCTCAATTCTCCATTCAGCCTGTCCGGGCGCGTTTTGACGCGCCGCGATTGTAGTGCCCCCAATGGGCAATGTTCACATCAAAATCGGATGAGAGCCAGTCCGCGATTGCCTGCGGCGTGTCCTCATCGATGTCAAAGCGCAGGAACCGGGGGTTGCCGTCGAAATAGGCTTCGACCTCGGCGTGGTGCACGTCGTACATGTGCGCCCAGCCCCGTTTCACTTCATCCGCCGTCTGGCCGTTGGCCTTGCAGCAGCGTTCGAGATAGCCGCCATTGGCGTGATGCGCGCGGGACGCGATCCAGTCGTCGCGGTTGCGTGTGTTCAGCAGGAAATAGGCATCCGGATAGGCCTCGAGCAATTCGCGAAAGAACCGCGCGCCATCGACCATGAAGCGGCCGTTGACAAAGGCCAGATCGGCAAAGGCACGGGTCGCGCCGAACCCGTCCAGCGGTTTGCGGCCCATGGCGATATTCGTCATCATCCGCTGCGCCAGGTTATCGCCCTTGTCATCCACCCAATGCACCGACGGGATGCCGTTGGCCTGAAACAGCTTGTGGAACGAGGTCGTCGCACAGCGATTCAGGCCGATCAGCAGGATCTTCGGATCGCTTCCGGTGGGTTGCAGAACCTGAACCGTCATGAGGCGCACCCGGCAGGGCGCTGCGCGCAAAGGCCGCACGCTGTACCCGCTTGGTTATGACGCCTGCGCCCCACTGCGTCGCCCCTTAGAACGTCCGCGCCTTGGGCGCGATTTTCTTGAGGCTGATGCCGCCCTGATCCTCGGTGGTCAGCGGATCGACAATCACCGGGCGATAGCTGAGCTCGACCTTGTTGCCATCGACCCGGGACACGGTATGGACACGCCAGTTCTCATCATCCCGCTCGGTGAAATCCTCATGCGCATGGGCACCACGGGATTCCTTGCGCGCCTCGGCCCCGACGATGGTGGCCAACGCGCTTGGCATCAGGTTGGTCAGTTCCAGCGATTCCATCAGGTCGCTGTTCCAGACCAGCGAGCGGTCCGAAACCTTCAGATCGTCCATCTTGGCGGCAATCTCGGTCATCTTCTCGACCCCTTCCGCCATGGTTTTGGCGGTGCGGAACACGGCTGCGTCCTGCTGCATGGTCTTCTGCATCTCAAGCCGCAGATCGGCGGTCGGAACCGCCCCACTGGCATTGCGCACCGCGTCGAACCGATCAAAGGCCATGTCGACCGAGGCCTGATTCAGTTCCGGGTTCGGCGCGGCGGCATCAACCACCTTGCCAGCCCGGATCGCCGCCGCGCGGCCAAAGACCACAAGGTCGATCAGCGAGTTCGACCCCAGACGGTTCGCCCCATGGACCGAGGCACAACCGGCCTCACCCACAGCCATCAGGCCGGGGACCACGGCGGTCGGATCATCGGCGGTCGGGTTCAGAACCTCGCCCCAATAGTTGGTCGGGATACCGCCCATATTGTAGTGCACGGTCGGCAGAACCGGGATCGGTTCCTTGGTGACATCCACACCGGCAAACACACGGGCGGATTCCGAGATGCCCGGCAGGCGCTCGGCCAAGGCCTCGGCGGGCAGGTGGCTGAGGTTCAGGTGG
Source organism: Ruegeria sp. AK4 (assembly GCF_056541025.1). Classification (NCBI taxonomy): domain Bacteria; kingdom Pseudomonadati; phylum Pseudomonadota; class Alphaproteobacteria; order Rhodobacterales; family Roseobacteraceae; genus Ruegeria; species Ruegeria sp. AK4. The sequence goes on along the minus strand of NZ_JBQFXS010000007.1, from coordinate 151,020 downwards.
ATGTGATCGCCGTCGTCGCCGTGCCCACGGCCTTCGCGGATTTCCATGGTCATGGAACGCGAGACATAGTCGCGCGGCGCAAGGTCCTTGTACTGGGGCGCATAACGCTCCATGAACCGTTCGCCTTCTGCGTTGGTCAAGTATCCGCCCTCACCCCGCGCGCCTTCGGTGATCAGGCAGCCCGAGCCGTAGATGCCGGTCGGGTGGAACTGCACGAACTCCATATCCTGCAGCGCCAGTCCCGCGCGGGCCACCATGCCGCCGCCGTCGCCGGTGCAGGTATGGGCTGAGGTCGCGCTGAAATAGGCCCGGCCATAACCGCCGGTCGCCAGCACCACCATCTTGGCGTTGAAGACATGCATCGTGCCGTCGTCCAGCTTCCAGCAGACAACGCCCTGACACTGCCCGTCCTCGGACATGATCAGGTCGATGGCGAAATATTCGATATAGAACTCAGCATTGTTCTTCAGCGACTGACCATAAAGCGTGTGCAGGATCGCGTGGCCGGTCCGGTCGGCGGCGGCACAGGTACGCTGCACGGCGGGGCCTTCGCCAAACTCGGTGGTGTGGCCACCGAAGGGGCGCTGATAAATCTTGCCCTCTTCGGTCCGGCTGAACGGCACGCCATAGTGCTCCAGCTCGTAGACCGCCTTGGGGGCTTCACGCGCCAGATATTCCATCGCGTCGGTGTCACCCAGCCAGTCCGAGCCCTTGACGGTGTCATACATATGCCACTGCCAGTGATCAGGCCCCATGTTCGACAGCGACGCCGCGATGCCGCCTTGTGCGGCAACCGTGTGCGAGCGGGTCGGGAACACCTTGGTCACGCAGGCCGTGCGCAGGCCCTGTTCGGCCATGCCCAGCGTCGCCCGCAGACCGGCCCCACCGGCGCCGACCACGACCACGTCATATTCGTGTGTTTCGTATTCGTATGCAGCCATTTCTTTCAGCTCCGGGATTTAAAGGGCAATACGCGCGATGGCGAAGATGCCAGCGGCAGCCGCGCCGTAGGACAGGCAGGTGGTCAGGATGATCAGCACCTTCTCCATGGTGCCGTGCACATAATCCTCGAGCATCACCTGCGCGCCTTCGGCAAAATGTTTGAACCCGACCCCCAGCGTCAGCGCCGCGACAATCGCCGGGAAGGGGCGCGAGTAATAATCCAGCACCACGTCATAGGGCTGACCCAGAACCGGGCCGAATGTGAAGATGAACAGCGGGACAAGGATCAGCAAAGCCACCGAGCTGACCTTCATCCGCCAGAAATGAGCCGTACCCGCCTTGGCCGATCCCAGGCCCATCGCGCGTTTGCGGTCCGTCAGATAACGCATGTCAGGCCTCCTTTACGCGACGATCAGCAGGGTGAGCAGGGTCAGCACGACCGAGCCGATGACAACCGCCCAGCCCAGCTTGGTTGCTGTGGGCAGGTCCAGCCCCAAAGCGTTGTCCCAGATCAGATGACGGACGCCCGCCAGCGCGTGATACCAGATGCCCCAGACCGACAGCGCCATGACCAGATCGCCCAGAACCGAGGTGATCACCCCATTTGCAACCGCAAAGGCCTCGGGCGAGGTCGCCGCAGCGAGGAACCACCAGACGATCAGCAGCCCGGCGATGATCAGGGCGTTTCCGGTGATGCGCGTCAGGATAGATGTGACCGACGTCAGCTGTGGACGATAGATCGACAGATGCGGCGATAACGGGCGGTTGCCCCGATTGACATCGGCCATGGCGGCTCCTTTTCGGTTGGCTTCCGATGGTTTTACCGTTTTTTCCACGTCTGTCACGTGCTGCAGCTGCAAAAAGGGTTAATTTTGCCTCAAAATGGCGGAATGTCGCGCTATGTGATCACACAAAATAATCTCGTGATCACAAAACCTATTCCACCCTTTCAATGTTAGCGATTTCAACGGCGAAGCGTTGTGATCACGAATCTGCACGGCCTCATTTCAGGGCCGCGGTTTGCTGCGTCACTTCGCGCAGAAGCTTTTTTCGAATTCGCTCGGGGTAATCGTCGAATCCGGCGGCTGAAACGACAAACGCACCTTCGCCGACGATCACGTTTTCAAAGAAATAGGCGGTCAGGTCGGGCTCGCTTTCTTCGATGGCGATGGCGTTCACCGTCACGCCCCGGCTGCGCAGAAGGCTGTGAACCTGTGTTGGCTCGACCCCCTCGTTCGATATTCCGTCGCCCGAGATGTCGATCAGCAGGCGCTTGCAATCCGACACGGTGTCGAAACTGGCAATCGTGGCTTCAAGCGCTTCGCCGATCGCGGTCGAGAAATTGCGCCAGACCCTTGGGTCGGCGGCCACCTGATCCGCGAAGCTGTCCAGCGCATCGAAACTGTCGATCCGGGTCCAGGGGATCGTGATCCGCTGGCGTGACGCGCCGGTCCACTGGACCAGCATCAACCGCGCCTGCCCCCTCACCAGCGCCTCGGAAACCACCGGATCGCGCAACCCGGTGGCAAGCCCGTCCATCTGAATGCGGTACTCGTTGCTGTCGACCGAGCCCGACACATCCACCGCCAGCGCCAGTGCAAGGTCGCAGGCCCAGACGGGCGGGGCCAGAAACAAACAAACAGCAAGGGACCGAAGCAAAACCATGGGCGCAGGTTAGCACGGATGGCGCGCCCTGCCTTCCTCAGAATGTCGTGACAAGAGCGGCGAAGGTCAGAGCGGCATCAACGCCCAATAATCCAGATCCAGCAACACGTCGGGCAGGTATTTGCCATCGGCATTGCGCAGTTCAAACGGCGCTCCGCCCTTGGTCGCTACCAGCCGCAGGCGCAGCGCGCCCACGCCCGGCACATCTGTTTCGGCCTTGTCCAGAACCTCGGACCACGCCTTGATCGTATTGCCCGCAAAACACGGGTTGGCATGCGCGCCACCGTTCAGGCCCACGATCATCTGCGCATTGGCCAGACCGTTGAACGACAAGGCCCGCGCCATCGAGATCACGTGACCGCCATAGATCAACCGTCCCTCGGGGCGGAAGGTCAGGTCGAAATGCACCTTGGCGGTGTTCTGCCACAGGCGGGTGGCCAGCATATGCTCGGCCTCTTCCACGGTCACGCCATCCACATGGTCGATGGTTTCTCCGACTGCGTAATCGCTCCAGCGATGCGGCTCGCCGGACCGGGCAAAGTCGTAGGTCGTGAAATCGAGGCCCTGCGGAATGACAAGATCACTGGGGTCCAAGACCTTTTTCAACTCGGGCACCAACGTCTCGGGCGCAGGCACATCGAGGTTCGATTTGCGCACCATCACCCAGCGGACATATTCGATGACCACCTCGTCATGCTGGTTCAGCCCGCGTGTCCGCACCCAGACAACACCGGTCTTGCCATTTGAATTCTGCTTGAGGCCGATCACCTCGGAATCCGACCGCAGCGTGTCGCCTGGATAGACCGGCTTCAACCAGCGCCCCTCGGCATAGCCCAGATTGGCAACCGCATTCAGCGAGATATCGGGGACCGTTTTGCCAAATACCACATGGAACGCCGCCAGATCGTCGATGGGGCTTTGCGGCAGGCCAGAGGTCCGCGCGAACTCATCCGAGGAATAGAGTGCATGGCGCGCGGGGTAGAGCGCATTATAGAGCGCCCGTTCCCCATCGGTCACGGTGCGCGGCACCGCATGATGCAGCACCTGCCCGACAGAATAATCCTCGAAAAAGTTACCCGGATTGGTTTTTGCCATTATTGCTGTCCCAGTTTCATTTCGGGGGAATAGTCGGCTTCGACCTCTTTGGTGACAGCCTGCGCACAGCGCATCACGTTGTTGGCCGCGTCAAAGGCGTAGTCCGGGTCGCCATGAAGCTCCCATCCCTTTGCCAGCGCATCGGACACTTTGTGGCAGAAGGCCGAGGTGTCTTCCTCGGTCAGCAGACGGTAGAGTTTTGCCATGTGATTAACCCCTTACGATCCGAACGGAGACGGGCCGACCAGCCCGTGGATATAGCCGATGATGCCCAGCAGCACGATCGAGGCGACAAAGAACATCGCATCCTTGCCATAGGTGCCGGGCTCGCCGGGGGTCCAGTCGGGTTCGGATTTGTTGATTGTAACTATCTCGACGATAGCCCAGGCCAGCAGGCCGCCGAACAAGATCAACGACGCAGGATCATAGTTGACCAGCAGATGCGCAAACGCCCAGAGCGAAAACCCGAGCAACATCGGGTGTCGAAGCCCAGAAAACAGACGGCCTTTGGTGCCGGCCGGACTCATCATCCAGATCCCGATCAGGACCAGCAGATTGTTCACGTGCTTCAATCCGGGCGGAGTAACGATTGTGTCGAAAGAATCGGCAGTCCGATAACCGAAGACCATCAGCAATATCGCCGCCACCAGCGCCAGCGCGACAGCACCCTTGCCCGCATCGCCCATCGCCGCGCGGCGCTCGGGCATCACGCGTTTGAACAGATGCGCGGCCCACCAAAGCGCCACGCCAAGGATCAGAAGAACAAAGCCCATGCTGGCTTACCCCGCTTGCAAAGCTGAAATCGCCTCTGCTTTTGCCAGAATTTCGCGGGCGGTTGCAACGTGCAGGTTTTCCACGATCTTGCCATCGACAACGGCGACGCCCTGCCCCTGTGCCTCGGTCTCTTCGAAGGCGGTGATCTGACGACGGGCCAGATCGATCTCGACCTCCGAGGGGGCAAAGGCCGTGTTGGCGACATCCACCTGCGCCGGGTGGATCAGTGTCTTGCCGTCAAAGCCCATGTCGCGCCCCTGCTCACATTCGGCGGCCAGACCTTCGGCATCCTTGAAAGCGTTGTAGACCCCATCCACGATGATCAGCCCCTCGGCCTTGGCGGCCAGCAGGCACAGGCCCAGCGAGGTCATCAGCGGCAGGCGATCCGGGCGAAAGCGGGTTTGCAATTCCTTGGCCAGATCATTGGTTCCCATGACAAAGCCGGCCATCAGCGGATGCGCCGCGATCTGGGGCGCGTTCAGCATCCCGCGCGGGGTCTCCATCATCGCCCAGATCGGCAGATCACCGGTGATCGCGGCCAGTGCTTCCACATCCGCCGCCGAATTCACCTTGGGCAGCAGCACGGCATCGGCATCCATCCCGCGCACCGCTTCGGCATCCGCACGGCCCCATTCGGTGTCCAGCCCGTTGATGCGCACGATCTTGACCCGCGCTCCGTAGCCTCCGGCAGCCAGCGCCGACTTCAGCGTTTCCCGCGCATTGGCCTTTTCATCGACGGCGACGGCGTCTTCCAGATCGAAGATGATCGCATCAACCGGCAGGCTGCGGGCCTTGTCCAGCGCGCGATCTCGCGAGCCAGGGATGTAAAGAACAGAGCGATAGGGGCGTTGACGCGAGTCCACTGGCCTCTCCCATTGAAATAATGTTGCGCGAAATGGGGCATTTTTTGGCGGAAAGTTCAAGGGCAAAATCGCCGCAGCGCAGCATTTCCGGCAATTGACGCAACGTGCGCTGCCTTAACGCGATTTCGGCCTGCGGATTGCACCCTGACTGGCAGATGGAATCGAATAGGGGTGAGCGATGAAGAACACGCTTCTGAACATGACGATCGGGCTGGGTATCATGGTGCTGGCGGCGCAACTGGTCAGCGCACAGAACTGCGCGCCACGGGCAGATGTGGTGCAGCGGCTGGCCGAGACCTATGGCGAAACGCGCCGCAGCATCGGCATCGCGCGGCAGGGCGCGGTGATGGAGGTCTATGCCTCGGACAAAACCGGCAGCTGGACCATCACCGTGACTTTGCCTGAAGGTGTGACCTGCCTGATCGCCTCGGGCCAGTCGTTTGAGGCCTTGGCCGACGCTCTGCCGCCCAACGCCTAGGTCAGCGCATCCCAGATCAGTTTGCTGCCCGTCAGGGTCAGCAGCACGTAGGCGATGCCAAAGAACAGGCGTTCGGACAGCATGAAGTGTGCCCGAACGCCAAGCCATGCCCCCAGGATGGCGAACGGGGTCAACAGCAGATCGGCCAGCGCCGTGTGCCATGTGAACAGGCCCAAATAGGCGAAGGGCACGAATTTCACCGCGTTGATCACCCAGAAGACCAGCACTGTGCTGGCCTGGTATTCCGTCTTCGACAGGCGCTGCGACAGCAGATAGACGGCGGCAGGTGGCCCGCCCGCATGGCTGACGAAGCTGGTAAACCCGGCGATCAGCCCTGCAAACAGCCCCGCCGAGGGCGGCAGACGATTGGCGAACCCGCGAATCCAACCCTTGGACTGAGCGACGTGCCAGATCACGAATCCAACCGAAATGCCTCCGATCAGCAAACGCAGCAGATCGTCATCGGTCGCGCGATACAGCCACGCGCCCAACGCCACACCGGGCACTGCACCCAGGATCAAAAGGCGTGCATCCGGCCAGCTCCAGCGTTTCCAGTAAGGCCGCAGCGTTGCCACGTCGATCACCATCAGGATCGGCAACATCAGCGCCAGCGCCTGTCCGGGCGTCAGGATCAGCGCCAGAATCGACGAGGACGCAAAGGCGACACCGGACCCGAAACCGCCCTTGGATATCCCCGCAAAAATCACCGCCGGGATCGCCACGGCAAAAAACATCAGGTTCAGTTCGAACATCGGGCGTCCCGTCAATCGGCGTGTGTCACAGGCGGTTTAGCGCAATCAGCGCGGGTCGCGCAAACGGTATGCGGTTGTATGCCACGCCGCAGCAGGCTTGCGCGGCGCCCGATTTACGACTAGCAAAACCGCGATTTCAAAACCCATCGGAGATATTCCAAATGGCCAGACCCAAGATCGCGCTGATCGGCGCAGGTCAGATCGGCGGCACGCTCGCCCACCTCGCAGCAATGAAAGAACTTGGTGACGTTGTCCTGTTCGACATCGCCGAAGGCACCCCGGAAGGCAAGGCGCTGGACATTGCGGAATCCGGTCCGTCAGAGGGCTTTGACGCCAAGCTGAAGGGCACCCAGTCCTATGAGGATATCGCCGGGGCCGATGTCTGCATCGTGACCGCCGGTGTGCCGCGCAAACCGGGCATGAGCCGCGACGACCTGCTGGGCATCAACCTGAAGGTCATGAAATCGGTCGGCGAAGGCATCGCCGCCAACGCACCCGACGCCTTTGTCATCTGCATCACCAACCCGCTGGACGCGATGGTCTGGGCCCTGCGCGAATTCTCGGGTCTGCCGCACAACAAGGTCTGCGGCATGGCGGGCGTTCTGGACTCGGGCCGTTTTGCGCATTTCCTGTCGGAAGAGTTCAACGTCTCGATGCGCGATGTCACCGCCTTTGTTCTGGGCGGCCATGGCGACACGATGGTACCGTCGGTGCGCTATTCGACCGTTGCAGGCATCCCGCTGCCAGATCTGGTCGAGATGGGCTGGACCACGCAGGAGAAACTGGACGCCATCGTTCAGCGCACCCGCGACGGCGGTGCCGAGATCGTCGGTCTGCTGAAAACCGGTTCTGCCTTTTATGCGCCTGCCACTTCGGCGATCGAAATGGCCGAGGCTTATCTGAAAGACCAGAAGCGCGTTCTGCCCTGCGCCGCCTATTGCGATGGAGAGCTGGGGGTTGAGGGCATGTATGTCGGTGTCCCCACTGTCATCGGCGCTGGCGGTGTCGAGCGGGTCGTCAACATCAAGCTGAACGAAGAAGAGCAGGCCGGTTTCGACAACTCGGTCAACGCTGTCAAAGGCCTGATCGAGGCGTGCAAGGGCATCGACAGCTCGCTGGGCTGAGGCACTCAGTCATGGATTTTCAAACCGGCCCAAACCTGGGCCGGTTTTCTTTTGCGGCCACCGGATCGGGTCACAAATGTTGGCGCAAACGTCGCAAACGCCTTTATTGAATGTGTTTTCCGGCAGGGCCAGCCAGAGCACGAATCATTTCAAGCACTGCATTTTCTTTTGTGATCACACCCAAAAAACCTGTGATCACAAATATGGAAAATCTTCGCGAAAAACCTCTTCCCTGTCAAAAAACCCTTTAAACTTGATCCTTAGACACGCCTATAACGGATCAATCGTAGTCAGACGGGACATATTTCGATGAACATTCACGAATATCAGGCCAAAGCGCTTCTTCGCAGCTATGGCGCTCCGGTCTCCGACGGCCGCGCCGTGTTGCGCGCCGAGGAAGCCAAAACCGCAGCCGGTGAACTGGACGGGCCCCTGTGGGTCGTCAAGGCGCAAATCCACGCAGGTGGGCGCGGCAAGGGGTCGTTCAAGGAAAGCGATGCCGGTGAAAAGGGCGGTGTCCGTCTGACCAAATCGGTGGAAGAAGCCGCCGAGGAAGCCAAGAAGATGCTGGGCCGCACGCTGGTCACCCATCAGACCGGCCCGGCGGGCAAGCAGGTCAACCGCATCTATATCGAGGCCGGTTCGGGCATCGAGACCGAGATGTATCTGGCCCTGCTGGTGGATCGCCAGACCAGCCGGATTTCCTTTGTCTGCTCGACCGAAGGCGGCATGGATATCGAAGAGGTGGCCGCCGCCACGCCCGAGAAAATCCTGTCCTTCTCGGTGGACCCCGCCACCGGCTATCAGCCCTATCACGGCCGCCGCATCGCCTTTTCGCTGGGTCTGCAGGGTGCGCAGGTCAAGCAATGCGTCAAGCTGATGAACCAGCTCTACAACGCCTTCGTCGAGAAGGATATGGAGATGCTGGAAATCAACCCGCTGATCGTATCGGACAGCGGCGACTTGAAAGTGCTGGACGCCAAGGTCGGCTTTGACGGCAACGCGGTCTACCGCCACCCCGATATCGCCGAACTGCGCGACACGACCGAGGAAGACCCCAAGGAACTGGAAGCCAGCAAATACGACCTCAACTACATCGCGCTGGATGGTGAGATCGGCTGTATGGTGAACGGCGCCGGTCTGGCGATGGCGACGATGGACATCATCAAGCTCTATGGGGCCGAGCCCGCCAACTTCCTCGACGTGGGCGGCGGCGCCACCAAAGAGAAAGTGACCGAGGCGTTCAAGATCATCACCTCGGACCCCAACGTCAAAGGCATTCTGGTCAACATCTTCGGCGGCATCATGCGCTGTGACGTCATCGCCGAGGGCGTCGTCGCCGCTGTGAAAGAGGTCGGCCTGCAGGTTCCGCTGGTCGTGCGTCTGGAAGGTACCAATGTCGAGAAGGGCAAAGAGATCATCAACACCTCGGGCCTGGACGTGATCGCAGCGGACAACCTGAAAGACGGTGCGGAGAAGATCGTGAAGGCGGTTAAGGGATGATCTCGCCCGGAATTCCAGGCGACCGAGAGTGCAGTCGTTACAAGGCGTCGCGCTTGACGTCTTGGGCGTTCGCAATCGGAATGGGTTTCACCATTTCACTGCCACACCCGGCAAACGCACAATCAGTCGCCCAGAATTTCGTTGTCGAAGAATGGAGCCGTTTTCTGCAGGAATGCGGCCCCTATTTTGCGCTAACTCGGGTGGAGTACAAAAAGCTGATCGATACGATCAGCCAGACGTATCAGACGACCGACGACGGTAGCCTTCTGCACTGGGTGTATGAAGACCCGGCTTTGTCTCTGTGGAAAGCGGTTCAAATAACCTACGGTCCTTCAGGGTATCAAATCGACTGCGAGATGAATCAATTCCGATCTCCTCCAACCAATCCGGGAGAGATTGGCGTCGCTTTGACGGCCATGGTGGAACAAACACCCGAACTTAACATGGTTGGTGGCAAACAGGTCGAAAAGTCAGGTGGAAACACGCTGAGCGAAAACGGTGTCCACTATTCGGTCTTCGGAGCGCTCCCCGGATTGCCCTATCCGATCGATATCAACGTCACGGACGAAGTGTTCAGCTTCTACGCTGCCGCATTCATTCCAGAGACCGAGTGATGATACGGTTGGCGCTCATATCTCTTCTGGCTCTGGCACAACCCGTCCTCGCGCAGCAAAACGACCCCATGCGCGATGCGGCGCGGGCCAATGTTCTGGGCCTGACCTACTGGTGCGTCGAGGTGATGTTTCGCAGGGCCAGCGCGGCGCAGGCTTTTCCCGCCGCCGGTTTCACTTATCGCGTGGTCGACCGCGGGGTGAATCAATCCGGCCTTCGTCGGGGCCAGTCGCACTACTTTGACGCCCCTGCGAATACCGCCCATGCCGAGGTTGACGCGACGAACCGGCCTGCGGGGCTGTGCACGGTCTACACCCGGCTGCTGAACCAGCCCGAGGTCGAAGCGACCGTGGGCAGCACGCTCCGTCAGTACTATCCAACAGTTGAACAGCGCGGTCCGGGAAGCTGGTCCGTCCGCTCAGGCGGCAGTCTGCCGCTGCTCATCGATATCTACACCATTGGCAATAATCACCGATATGAATCACCGGGCACAGTTCAGGTCTCGATGACCTATCCCGGCTAGCAGGAAAGAAGGAATTCCAGATGGCAGTCCTCATCGACGAAAATACCAAAGTGATCTGTCAGGGCTTTACCGGCTCGCAGGGCACATTTCACAGCGAACAGGCCATCGCCTATGGCACCAAGATGGTCGGCGGCGTGACCCCCGGCAAAGGCGGGATGACCCATCTTGACCTGCCCGTGTTCAACTCGGTCCACGAGGCCAAGCATGTGACCGAAGCCAACGCCAGCGTGATCTATGTTCCGCCGCCCTTCGCGGCGGACTCGATCCTCGAAGCAATCGATGCCGAGATGGAGGTGATCGTCTGCATCACCGAAGGCATCCCGGTTCTGGACATGATGAAGGTGAAGCGCGCGCTGGAAGGCTCGAACTCGCGCCTGATCGGCCCGAACTGCCCCGGTGTTATCACGCCCGATGCCTGCAAGATCGGCATCATGCCCGGCCATATCCACAAACGCGGCTCGGTCGGTGTTGTGTCCCGTTCGGGCACGCTGACCTATGAGGCCGTCAAGCAGACCACCGATGTGGGTCTGGGCCAGTCCACCTGCGTCGGCATCGGCGGCGACCCGATCAAAGGGACCGAGCATATCGACGTGCTGGAATGGTTCCTGGCCGATGACGAGACCCACTCGATCATCATGATCGGTGAGATCGGTGGCTCAGCCGAAGAAGAAGCCGCGCAGTTCCTGGCGGATGAGGCCAAGAAGGGCCGCAAGAAGCCGACCGCCGGCTTCATCGCAGGCCGCACCGCCCCTCCGGGCCGCCGCATGGGCCACGCGGGCGCGATTGTCGCTGGCGGTAAGGGCGGTGCCGAGGACAAGATCGAAGCCATGCGCAGTGCCGGTATCGTCGTGGCCGAAAGCCCGGCGCAGCTGGGTGAGGCTGTGCTGGAAGCGATTGGGTAAGATGTTCAAGGACCGGGACATAGCTCTGAGGGCAGCGCCCGGCCGCGGGTGGGCGCAATGCGCCCGCCCATGGGGGCGGCCGGGCGCTGCCCGGCGGTGCCGCCGGACGGGTGCAGTATTCGTCGCGCTAAGTACTCTGTACAGCTCCGTATATGCATCCGGTGAACCGGAAACCGTCCGCGATGTATTGAGCCTGTGTTCTGACCTCGGAAACAACGTTGCGGCGGTTGATGACGAGTTGAAAAATCTCGGCTGGCAGGCTGGTGATGCACCGCAAACGAGTTTGAACGTGCTGTTCTGGTCGTTGTTTGCGCGGGACTTCACTGTCTTTGGCGATGAAGCCCTCGAGCTAATGGCAAATAGCGACGACCTTGGCACGCAGCTTGGTTATTTGATTGTAAATGCTGACTTCATGGCCGCCTCAATTCTGGGCAACTCTGCGCTGCCTCCGAACCAGCCCGCATATAGCAAAGGCGAGTACCAACTGGCAGTTCTCGGCGTAAGCCTAGGTAAGGGTAATTGTATCATGGCGGGACCCAGCACCATCCTTGACGCCGTAACACAGTTCGACAGTTTTGCAGAAAAATGGCCCGAGGACATGCCAAAGAGTAATCGGGACGGCGTGACAGCCTTGTTTGGAACGGCGGGCAACGCAAAGATCTTTGCCGCCAATATGGACGAACCGACACTCAGAACGCTCTATTCGTCGACGACAATCGAGCTCCCCGAATCCAGAAGAACATTCGATCCGCAAATCTTCGATGCTCTGCCACCGGCAGTCATCAGTATCTCTCCCACTAAGCCTCAGTGAGGTAACCCCATGACCTTCTCTGACGCCATCCGCACCTGTTTCTCGAAATTCTTCACCTTCTCAGGGAGAGCCTCGCGGCCGGAATACTGGTTCTTTTTCCTGTTCATCGTGATCTGGAACATCATCGCCGGGATCATCGATGCGCAGTTCTTTACGCAGGTCTCTGAGACGCAAACCGATGAGGTCAAGTCCGTCACCGCCACGTCCCGCCAACCGGTGCAAAGCATCGTGACCCTAATCGTGTTCATCCCGCATCTGGCCGTCGCGTGGCGGCGGATGCATGATACCGGGCGCAGCGGGCTTTACGCCTTGCTGCCGATCCTGCTGATCGTCGGGGCCGCTGCCGTGCTGGTCTTTGGCATCGGCCTTGCGTCCAGCTTCCAGCATGGCGGCAGTTTGGACATTCTGTTCACCCGTGCCACTCTGCTCATTGTCATTCCGACACTGCTTGTCTTGTTTGTGTCGCCCCTCCTGGTTCTGTGGTGGCTTGCCCGCCCCAGCCAGCCAGGCACCAACCAATACGGTCCCAACCCATATGAGGTAGCCCAATGACCGAACACTCGCCCAACTCTGCCTTTCATGCCTCAAGCTTCATGCAGGGGCACAATGCCGAATATCTGGAACAGCTTTATGCCCAATACACGCGGGATCCGGGCGCGGTCGATGCCGCCTGGGGTGAGTTCTTCCGGGCCATGGGCGACGCCGTGCCGGATATCCAGCGCGAGGCGGACGGGCCATCCTGGGCGCGCACCGACTGGCCGCCAATGCCGGCAGATGATCTGACCGGCGCGCTGACCGGCGAATGGGCCGAGATCGACGCCAAGGCGGCAGGCAAGAAGATCAAGGAAAAGGCCGTGGATACCGGCGTGAAGGTCAGCGAAGACCAGATCAAGCGCGCTGTGCTTGACAGTCTGCGGGCGCTCATGCTGATCCGGGCCTATCGCATCCGGGGCCATCTGGCCGCCAATCTGGACCCGCTGGGCATGCGCGCGGCCAGCACCAGCCCCGAGTTGGACCCCAGAACCTACGGGTTCACCGATGCCGACATGGATCGCCCGATCTTCATCGACAACGTGCTGGGGCTGCAGGTCGCCAGCATGCGGCAGATCGTCGAGATCGTGAAACGGACCTATTGCGGCACCTTTGCGCTGCAATACATGCATATCTCGGACCCGGAACAGGCCGCCTGGCTGAAGGAACGGATCGAAGGTTACGGCAAGGAAATCGCCTTTACCAAGGAAGGCCGCAAAGCGATCCTGAACAAGATGGTCGAGGCCGAGGGATTCGAGAAATTCCTGCATGTCAAATACATGGGCACCAAGCGCTTCGGTCTGGACGGCGGCGAAAGCCTGATCCCGGCGATGGAGCAGATCATCAAGCGCGGCGGCGCTTTGGGGATCAGGGATATCGTGATCGGCATGCCGCACCGGGGGCGTCTGAACATCCTCGCCAACGTGATGCGCAAGCCTTACCGCGCCATCTTCAACGAGTTTCAGGGCGGCAGCTTCAAGCCCGAGGATGTGGATGGCTCAGGCGATGTGAAGTATCACCTGGGCGCGTCCAGTGACCGCGAGTTCGACGGCAACGCGGTCCACCTGTCGCTGACCGCGAACCCCAGCCACCTCGAGGCGGTGAACCCGGTCGTGCTGGGCAAGGTCCGCGCCAAGCAGGATCAGTTGAAGGATGATGACCGCACTGCCGTGATGGGCATCCTGCTGCATGGCGACGCGGCGTTTGCCGGTCAGGGCGTTGTGGCCGAAGGCTTCGGCCTGTCCGGCCTGCGCGGCCACAAGACCGGCGGCACCATGCATATCGTGGTCAACAACCAGATCGGCTTTACCACCGCGCCGCATTTCAGCCGCTCAAGCCCCTATCCCACCGATATCGCGCTGATGGTCGAAGCGCCGATCTTCCACGTCAACGGCGACGACCCCGAGGCGGTGGTCCACGCCGCCAAGGTGGCGACCGAGTTCCGCCAGAAGTTCCACAAGGACGTGGTCATCGACATCTTCTGCTATCGCCGGTTTGGCCATAACGAGGGCGATGAGCCCATGTTCACCAACCCGATCATGTACAAGAAGATCAAGACCCATAAGACCACGCTGAGCCTCTATACCGAGCGGCTGGTCAAGGACGGTCTGATCCCCGAGGGCGAAATCGAAGACATGAAAGCCGCCTTCCAGGCCCATCTGAACGATGAGTTCGAGGCCGGGAAGGACTTCAAGCCCAACAAGGCCGACTGGCTGGACGGGCGCTGGTCGCACATGGACAAGAGCAAAGAGGAATATGTGCGCGGCGAAACCGCCATCTCGCCGGATACCATGGCCGAGGTCGGCAACGCCCTGACCCATGCGCCCGACGACATCGCGGTGCACAAGACGGTGGCCCGCCTGCTGGACCACAAGAAGCAGATGTTCGACTCCGGCAAAGGCTTCGACTGGGCAACGGGTGAGGCGCTGGCCTTTGGCTCGCTGCTGACCGAGGGCTATCCGGTGCGCCTGTCCGGTCAGGACGCAACGCGCGGGACATTCTCGCAGCGCCACTCGGGGTTTGTGCATCAGGACACCGAGGATCGCTACTACCCGCTGAACAACATCCGCAAGGGCCAGTCGAAATACGAAGTGATCGACTCGATGCTGTCGGAATATGCGGTGCTGGGGTTCGAATATGGCTACTCGCTGGCGGAACCAAACGCCCTGACCCTGTGGGAGGCGCAGTTCGGCGATTTTGCCAATGGCGCGCAGATCATGTTCGACCAGTTCATCAGCTCGGGCGAAAGCAAATGGCTGCGCATGTCCGGTCTGGTCTGCCTGCTGCCGCACGGGTTCGAAGGGCAGGGCCCGGAACACTCATCCGCGCGGCTGGAACGGTTCCTGCAGATGTGCGGTCAGGACAACTGGATCGTGGCGAACTGCACGACGCCTGCGAACTATTTCCACATCCTGCGCCGCCAGTTGCACCGCACCTTCCGCAAGCCGCTGATCCTGGTGACGCCGAAATCGCTGTTGCGGCACAAGCTGGCGGTCAGCACGGCGGATCAGTTCACCACCGGCTCCAGCTTCCACCGGGTGCTGTGGGATGACGCGCAGCACGGAAACTCGGACACCAAACTGGTCAAGGACGACAAGATCAAGCGGGTCGTCCTGTGCTCGGGCAAGGTCTATTACGACCTGCTGGAAGAACGCGACGCGCGCGGGATTGATGACGTCTACCTGATGCGAATCGAGCAATACTACCCCTTCCCCGCGCATTCGCTGATCAACGAGCTTGAGCGCTTCAAAGGGGCCGAGATTGTCTGGTGTCAGGAAGAGCCCAAGAACCAGGGGGCCTGGACCTTTATCGAGCCGAATATCGAATGGGTCCTGACCCGCATCAAGGCCAAACACACAAGGCCCGTTTATGTCGGCCGCGCCACCTCGGCCTCGCCCGCGACGGGTCTGGCCAGCCAACACAAAGCCCAACAAGAAGCGCTGGTGAACGAAGCGCTGAGCATTGAAGGAAAGTAATGATGTCCATTGAAGTTCGTGTTCCCACGCTGGGCGAATCCGTCACCGAAGCCACGGTTGCAACCTGGTTCAAGAAACCCGGTGACGCCGTGGCAGTGGATGAAATGCTCTGTGAGTTGGAGACTGACAAGGTCACGGTCGAGGTTCCCTCTCCGGCGGCTGGCGTGATGGGTGAGATCGTGGCCGCCGAAGGTGAGACAGTTGGCGTCGACGCGCTGCTGGCGACCATCGCGGCAGGCGAAGGCGCAGCCCCCGCGCCCGCAGCGGCCCCAGCCCCTGCGGCGGCTCCGGCGGCATCCGGCGGCAGCGTTGACGTGATGGTCCCAACGCTGGGCGAATCCGTCACCGAAGCCACCGTTTCCACATGGTTCAAACAGGTCGGCGATGCCGTCGCGCAGGACGAGATGCTGTGTGAGCTGGAAACCGACAAGGTCTCGGTCGAGGTTCCTTCCCCGGCAGCGGGAGTTCTGGCCGAGATCGTCGCCCCGGAAGGCGCAACCGTGGAGGCAACGGCCAAGCTGGCGGTGATATCCGGTTCGGCGGCAGGTGCGGCAGCAGCGCCGGCGGCAGCCCCTGCGGCGGCTCCGGCAGCAGCCACAAGCGGCAAGGATATCGCAAATGCGCCCTCGGCTGATAAGGCAATGGCCGAGGCAGGTTTGTCCGCCGATCAGGTCACCGGCACAGGCCGCGATGGCCGCATCATGAAAGAAGACGTGGCGAATGCCGTTGCGGCAGCGGCTTCTGCCGCACCTGTTTCTTCTGGGCCTGCGGCGGCTGCGCCCGCCCCCGCTGCCCAAACCCCACGCGCACCTGTTGCCGCCGAGGATGCCTCGCGCGAGGAACGCGTGCGCATGACCCGTCTGCGCCAGACCATCGCCAAGCGCCTGAAGGATGCGCAGAACACCGCCGCGATCCTGACCACCTTCAACGAGGTGGACATGACCGAGGTGATGGCCCTGCGCAACCAGTACAAGGACCAGTTCGAGAAGAAGCATGGCGTGCGTCTGGGCTTCATGTCCTTCTTCACCAAAGCCTGCTGCCACGCGCTGAAAGAGGTTCCCGAAGTCAATGCCGAGATCGACGGCACCGACATCGTCTACAAGAATTTCGTCCATATGGGCGTGGCCGCCGGTACGCCTCAGGGTCTGGTGGTGCCGGTGATCCGCGATGCGGATTCGATGTCCTTCGCCGCCATCGAAAAAGCCATTGCCGAGAAAGGCAAACGCGCCCGCGACGGCAAGCTGTCGATGGCAGAAATGCAAGGCGGCACCTTCACCATTTCGAACGGCGGCGTCTATGGCTCGCTGATGTCCTCGCCGATTCTGAACCCGCCGCAATCGGGCATTCTGGGCATGCACAAGATTCAGGACCGCCCGATGGTCATCAATGGTGAGATCAAGATCCGCCCAATGATGTATCTGGCGCTGTCCTATGACCACCGGATCGTCGACGGCAAAGGCGCGGTGACGTTCCTTGTCCGCGTGAAAGAGGCGCTGGAAGACCCGCGCCGCCTGCTGATGGATTTGTAATCATGGCGACTCATGTACTCTGGCAGGCCGATGTGGCCGATTTCGACGCCTGGCTGAAAGTGTTCCGCGAGGACCAACCGATGCGCAAGGCCGCGGGCATCCGCGACCTGCATGTGTGGCGCGACCCCGATCAGCGCGACCATGCGATTGCGATGTTCGAGGTTGTCGATCTGGATAAGGCCCGGGCCTTTTTCGGCTCCGAGGAGCTGGCGATGCACCACGAACGCGGCGGCATCGCCCATATCTCGATCAAGCTGCTGGAGCCGGTTTGACAAAACATATTCCTGACCTGCCAAATCGGGTCGGGGAAGCGCCGGGTCACCCGGTCGATTTAGGAGAATGTAATGGCAAACTATGACGTCATCGTAATCGGCGCCGGACCCGGCGGCTATGTCTGCGCGATCCGCTGCGCTCAACTGGGTCTGAAGACCGCCGTGGTCGAAGGGCGCGAGACGCTGGGCGGCACCTGCCTGAACGTGGGCTGCATCCCGTCCAAGGCGCTGCTGCACGCCAGCCATCAGTTGCACGAGGCCGAGCATAACTTTGCCAAGATGGGCCTGAAGGGCAAAAGCCCTTCGGTCGATTGGAAGCAGATGCAGGCCTACAAGGACGAGGTCATTGAGGGCAACACCAAGGGCATCGAGTTCCTGTTCAAGAAGAACAAGATCGACTGGCTGAAAGGCTGGGGCTCGATCCCCGCCGCCGGTCAGGTCAAGGTGGGCGATGAGGTGCACGAGGCCAAGAACATCATCATCGCATCGGGGTCCGAGCCGTCGGCGCTGCCGGGCGTGACCGTGGATGAAAAGGTCGTTGTGACCTCGACCGGCGCGCTGTCACTGGGCAAGATCCCGAAGAAGATGGTGGTGATCGGCGCCGGGGTAATCGGGCTGGAACTTGGCTCGGTCTACAGCCGTTTGGGGGCCGAGGTGACGGTGATCGAATTCCTCAAGGAAATCACGCCGGGCATGGACCCCGAGGTGCAGAAAACCTTCCAGCGCATCCTGAAGAAACAGGGCCTGAGCTTTGTCATGGGCGCGGCGGTGCAAAAGACTGAAGCCACCAAGACCAAGGCCAAGGTCACCTACAAGCTGCTCAAGGACGACAGCGAGCATGTGATCGACGCTGATACGGTACTGGTCGCCACCGGTCGCAAACCGTATTCCAATGGTCTGGGGCTCGAAGCACTGGGGGTCGAGATGACCCCGCGCGGCCAGATCAAGGTCGGGGCAGACTGGCAGACCAATGTGCCAGGCATCTATGCCATCGGCGACGTGACCGAAGGCCCGATGCTGGCCCACAAGGCCGAAGACGAAGGCATGGCCGCCGCCGAACAGGTCGCAGGCAAGCATGGCCATGTGAACTACGGCGTTATCCCCGGCGTGATATACACCTGGCCCGAAGTCGCAAATGTCGGCGAAACCGAGGCCACGCTGAAGGAACAGGGCCGCGCCTATAAAGTCGGCAAATTCATGTTCATGGGCAATGGCCGCGCCAAGGCGAATTTCGCAGCCGACGGTTTTGTTAAAGTCCTGGCTGACAAGGAAACCGACCGCATCCTCGGCGCCCACATCATCGGCCCCGCCGCTGGCGACCTGATCCACGAGGTCTGCGTTGCGATGGAATTCGGTGCCTCAGCCGAGGATCTGGCCCTGACCTGCCACGCCCACCCGACCTATTCCGAAGCCGTGCGCGAAGCGGCGCTTGCTTGCGGCGACGGTCCGATCCACTCGTAAACCTGCAACGGTTGAGAGTTCGGGATGCGAGGCTCTGCCTCGCGC
This sequence comes from Ruegeria sp. AK4, assembly GCF_056541025.1. Taxonomy (NCBI): domain Bacteria; kingdom Pseudomonadati; phylum Pseudomonadota; class Alphaproteobacteria; order Rhodobacterales; family Roseobacteraceae; genus Ruegeria; species Ruegeria sp. AK4. Next base: position 132,163 of record NZ_JBQFXS010000007.1, on the reverse strand, counting down.
TCCGGGATATTTGGAGCCAGATGAAGAGCGGATTCCCTGCTTCATCTGTCCCAAAAGTATCCCGGGGGAGTCGCGGCTTGCCGCGGCGGGGGCAGAGCCCCCTTTTCTACCACATCGTCTTTGCGACGCGCGGGCCCCATTCCTGATCGTAGCGGGCTCCGCCTTCCTCGCCAGAGGTCATCTCGGCCAGAATTTCCCCGGCGCTTGGCAGCCCCTCGGCATCATGTGCACCGTTCCACATCTGCGCGCGCATCAGGGCGCGGGCGCATTGGGTGTAAACCTCGGCGACCTGGATAACGATCACCGTGGCCGGGCGTTTGCCGTGTTTTTCGAACCGGGTACGCAGGGTTTCATCCGCCGTCAGGCGCGCCGCGCCGTTGACGCGCACCACATTGTTCGAGCCGGGCACAAGAAACATCAGCGACACGCGCGGGTCGCGCACGATGTTGCGCAGGCTGTCCAGGCGGTTGTTGCCGCGCCAGTCCGGCATCGCCAGCGTTCCGGGATCAAGCTCCAGCACTGCCGGGCCATCATCTCCGCGCGGACTTCCGTCAACGCCTTCCGGTCCGACGGTGCTGAGAATGCACAGGCGCGAGGTCATGATCCATTTGCGATAAAGCGGCGTCAGCCGGTGGGCCACTTTGCGCAGGGATGGTGCGCCGGGCGTGCCATACAAAGCCTCAAGCGTTGCGATGTCTTCAATGAACTCCATCCGGATCAAACCCCACTTCGCGCATCAATTCGTTTGAACGTGTCTCGATAACCGTCTCAAGCCGCCCGAGGAACGCGTCCCGCCCCACGCCCGGCTCGATCGGGCCGAGGAAATCGACAATCGCCAGCCCCGGCTTCCGCAGGATACCGGTGCGCGGCCAGAAAACGCCCGCATTCGTGGCGACCGGCACGCAGGGAAAGCCGAGGCCTTCGTACAGAACCGCAGTGCCGACCTTGTAGGGTTTCTGCGCCCCCGGCGCGACCCGCGTGCCTTGCGGGTAGATCACCAGTTGCCCGGGCTCGGTGAACTCTTTGGCCACGTCCTTGACCATCTTGGCCACCGCCGCGCCCTTTTTGCCGCGATTGACCGGGATACAGCCCAGACGGCGGGCATACATGCCGATGACCGGGGTCCAAAGCAATTCCCGTTTCATGATGAACTTGCCGTGCGGAATCGCGTCGAAAATGATGATGATATCCAGAAAGGACTGGTGTTTTGCCCCGACCACAACCTCGGTTGTGGGAACGGTTCCACGGACCTCGCAGCGGATCCCGACCATCCAGCGCGCCAGCCAGATCGTGGTGCGCGCATAGGTCTTGCAGGCCGCCAGAGCGCCGCGTTTGGAAAACACCGCATAGGGCAGGAACACGATACCAAGGATCAGCATCCAGACATAGATCGTGATCATGAAGATCAGCGAGCGCACCCATTGAACCGCCATAAGCATCACGAAAGCTCCTTCAGTTTCCGGCGCGCGGCGTTCCATGTGGCGAAGAACGCGACGAATGCACCCAGCAAGGGGATGAAGACCGGCAAGGCCCAGTCACCGCCCTGAAAGCCGACCCCCGACAGGAAGCCGCCAGCGTCCGAGGCTTCGGGCAGCAGCAGAACCCCGGTCATGCCCAACAGCGTCCCCACGGCGGCCCCAAACAAGGCCCTGTAGGTAAAGCGCCGGACAAAGGCCCCGGCTATGAACCGGTCCCGCGCGCCGACCTGACGCAGCACCTCGATAATCTGGGCGTTGGCGGCAAGCGAGGCATTGGCGGCAAGCGTGATCATCGCCGCCGTGGCGCCGCCGATCAGCAGAATCGAAATCCAGCCCAGCCGTCGCAGCGACATGGCGGCCTCGACCAAGGGTTCGCGCCAGCGGGTGTGATCATCCAGCACCGCGCCCGGCACCTCGGCCCCCAGACGCAGGCGCAGACCGGCGGCGTCCAGACCTGGCTCGCCTTCGACAATCTCGATCAGTTGCGGGATGGGCAGCGTGTCCAGCGGCAGGTCCGGCCCGAACCATGGCGACAGCAGCGCCGCCTGTTCGTCGGCTGTCAGGGCGCGGGCGGATGCGACGCCCGGTGTCTGGCCCAGCACCGTCAGCGCGGCCTCGGTCTGGGCGGCAAGCTGTTCGGCGGGGGCGTTGATCCGCAAGGTCGCGGCCCCGGCCAATTCGGTCGCCCACCTGTCTGCTATCCGGCCTGACGCAAGGGACAAGGCCAGCGCGAAAACGGCCAGAAATGCCATCGCGCCGGACACGAACAGGGTCAGATGCGCGGTGTACCCGGTAGGTGGCACCACCCGGTCGGCGCGCTTGTCGCGGTGCAGCAGGTTGCGGATGTCGCCCTTGCTCATAAATCAGCCCCCGCCAGTTGCAGCCTCCGCTGCGAGATGCGCAGGACGCGGGCCTGAACCTGGCTTTTGGCCGCCCGGATCAGGCTCAGGTCATGGGTCGCGATCAAAACCGTCTTGCCCATCCGGTTGAGCTCGATCAGCAGGCGCAGCAGGCGTTGCGACATCTCCCAATCCACGTTGCCGGTGGGTTCATCCGCCAGCACCACATCGGGCGACAGGATCACCGCCCGCGCCAGCGCCGCGCGCTGACGTTCACCGCCTGACAGTTCCGGCGGGCGGGCCTCCAGACGCGCGCCCAGCCCGACCCAGTTCAGCAATTCGGTCAGGTTGTCCTGTTCGGTGGATTCGGCACGGCCCGACACCATCAGCGGCAGGGCGACGTTTTCCGCCAGCGTCATGTGATCCAGAAACTGGCAATCCTGATGCACCACGCCGATCCGGCGGCGCAGCAGCGCCATCTGATCCCGATCCAGCGCCGAGATATCCTGATCAAACGCGCTCAGCCGCCCCGAGGTCGGCAACAACGCGCCGTAGCACAGTTTCAGCAGCGTCGTTTTGCCCGCCCCCGACGGCCCGGTCAGAAAATGGAAAGATCCGGGCTGCAAATGCACCGAGACATCGCTCAGCAATTCGCCACCGCCATAGGTGTAGCTGACATTTTCCAGCTCGATCACAGGTACCCCCAGGTTCTTTTGCCGCTCTTCTTGCCCGAGCGCGATTGTGGTTTCAATGCCTGCACCGGGTCGAATTGGTGACAGTTGGCCCGTGAAACCGAAAACGCCCTTTGCTGTTGGGTCTTAACGGAATATCATTCCTGAAAAAACAACTATCGTGCCGACTATTTCGTTCGGCCGGGGAGGCAGCATGCGTTTAACATGTCCGAATTGCAGTGCCCAATATGAGGTCCCGGACGAGGTCATCCCGGAAGAAGGCCGCGACGTTCAGTGTTCCAATTGCGATCAGACCTGGTTTCAGGCCAAGTATCCGGCTGAACCGGCCCCTGCAGCGGAAGAAACGCCCGAAGCTGACGTCCCTGCCGAAGAACCACAGGTTGATGAGGCCGCAGAAGCCGCGCCGACAGAGCCGGAAAAACCCGCAGCCGCTTCGAATGGCAATGTCGATCCGGCTGTCGCCAATATCCTGCAGGAAGAGGCCGCGCGCGAGGCCGAGTTGCGCGCGCAGGAAGGCGAGCCGCTGGAAACCCAGCCCGATCTGGCGCTGGACACCCCGCCCGAGCCGGTTGAACCCAAGCGCCCGGCCCTGTCCGAGACCGCCGAGGATGCCGGTCAAAAGGACGACTTGCCGGATGTCGAGGCGATCAATTCCAGCCTGCTCAGCGATGACGGTGCCACGGCGGCGGAACAACCTGCCCGCAAATCCGGCGGGTTTCTGCGCGGGTTTGCCCTGATCCTGATTATCGGCGTGGTTCTGTACCTGATCTACGGCAACGCCCAGCAGATCAGCGAAGCCGTGCCGCAGGCCGATCCGGTGCTGAATTCTTACGTGTCACTGGTGGATCAGGCGCGCCTCTGGCTCGAGGCGCAGGCCGGGTCCGGCGCGCAGTAAGGCCTCAAATCCGGGGTCAGAACCGTTCCAGCAGACGCTTGAGGTATTCCAGCTCGATCCTGGGCCGGTCGGATTCACCAGTCCGGCGGCGGATTTCATCCAGAAGCTCGCGCGCGCGGCGATAGACGTCTTCGCCCTGCAACAGGTTTTCATCGGTTGAGATCGACCCGGTTGCGCCGGGATTCCGCCCCAGCGGGTCCCGGTTATTGGCCTGCATATCGCCGTCTTGCGTGCCCTGTCCCGGCTGGTTCTGCTGGTTCTGGGCCATTGCCTCGCCAAGCGACCGCATGCCTTCCCGCAGCGCTTCCATTGCTTCGGACTGGCGGTCGATGGCCTCGGCCAGATCGTCGCTGCGCAGCGCCTCCTCGGCCCCCTCCATCGCGCGTCCGGCGCGATCCAGCGCTTCCCGCGCGGCTTCGCCTTCGGGCGTGCCGCCCCCCGGCAGGCCCTGTTGCTGCCGGTTCAACTCGTCACGCAGGGCCTGCTGCCGGTCCGCCAACGAGGGCTGGCCCGACTGCCCATCGCCCGGCTGGTCCGAGCCCTGCCCCTGACCATCATGGCTCTGACCGCGGCCCTGACCGCCGCTTTGACCTTCGTTGCCCTGACTGTCGCCCGCCTGCGCGCCGGGGTTGAACTGCTCCTGCAGGTCCCGGAACGCCTGATCGCTGAGGCCTTGCTGTTCGCGCAGCGTTTCCGCCAGCCCTTCCATCGCCTGCTGGCCTTCGGACTGACCACCCTGACCCTGGCCCTGGGTGACGCGCATGTTCTCCATCATCTGCTGGAACTCTTCCAGCGCCTGCTGCGCCTCGGCCATGCGGCCCTGTTCCATCAGTTCCTGAATGCGGTCCATCATGCGCTGCAGGTCGTCCTGCGTCATCTGCATGGTCTCGCCGTTCTGGCCCTGCTGGTTCTGTTGACCCTCGCCGTTTTCCTGCGCCAGACGCTGCAATTGCCGCAGATAATCCTGCGTGGCCTCGCGCAGTTCCTGCATCAGCTCGGCGATCTCTTCATCGCTGGCGCCGTTCTGCATCGCCTCGGTCAAACGCTCCTGCGCCCGGCGCATCCGTTCCAGCGCATCGGCCAGCGTGCCTTCCTCGATCAGCACGGCCAGATCCCACAACGCCTGCGCGATCTCTTCCTGCTGTTCGGATTTCAGACCGAATTCGGTGAATGTCTCTAACCGGCGCAGGGTGACGCGCAGGCGGAGATAGGCCGTGTCCGAGCGGAACACGTCTTCGGGGCGGTGGGACACGGCCCGCAGCACCTGCGACACGCGCGGTGCGTTGGTGCGGGACCACAGCAGGTCGCGCCGCTGTTCGATCACCGCCGCCGCCAGCGGATCAAAGAACCGGCGGGCGGGCAAGGCGGTGGCATAGGCTTCGGATTCCGCCACCTGATCGGCGGCATCTCGCGCCATCAGCGTGATTTTGACCGGCAGATGCGCCCATGGATGTTCTGAGAAATCTTCGATCAGGTCTTCGGTGAAATCCGCGCGATCGCCGGTGATCGGCATCGGCAACTGAACCTCGATCACCTCGCGCGGTTCGGGGTCCGATGTCAGGCCATAGCGGCGGTCCACCGCCGCCAGATCCAGTTCGATCCGGGCCGAACCGGACACCACGCCATAATCATCACTGGCGGCAAAGGGCAGTTTCATCTGACCGCCCGCCTCGGCCTCGGCCCGGCCATCCACGGCGATCCGTGGGGTTGCATCGGCAATGATATTCAGCGCCCAGTCCCGGCCTGCGGGGCCTTCAATGCGCAGCTGCCCGGACCGGTCCGCCACGAAATCCTGTTCCGGGTCCGTCACCGCCTCGGCCCCGGTGGCCGAGGTTGTTTCGGTCAGGGTATGGGCACCGACCTCACCGTAAAACCGCAGCGTGATGCGGCTGCCCTTGGGAATGGACAGGTCCGGGTCGGACTGATCCGCCAGATAGAGCGTGGGCAAACCGGTATAGCGGGGCGGTTCCACCCAGCCTTCCCATGTCGGTCCCTGCCCGGCGGCTGCCGATCCCGGCGTCATTTCAGCCACGGAACCGATCCGCCAGAACGACCCGAACAGGGCCGCAACAACCAACGCCAGAAGCGCCGCATAGCGCAGGGCAAAGGGATCGCGCGAGGCCAGCCGCAGGTCGGGCTTGACCGCACCGGCCCCCGCCGCGCGCTGTGCCATGCGGTGTTTATGCGCCTGCCACAGCGCCACCGAATCCGCATCCGTCGCGCCGATGGCCTGATCGTCCATCAGCGCCTGAATCGGCCTGCCCGGAAGCGTTTCGTCTAACCGCGCCAGCGCCGCCAAACGGGACGGGAAATGGAATCGCCTGACCCCGACAACAGCCGCGACAATCAGCGCGACTATCGCGGCGACACCGATGCCCCAGACCATCTCGACAGCGATGTGATCATGCAGGCCCATCATCAAAGCGGCCAAAAGCACCATCAGAACCGAGAAAAACGGCCAGAATGCTCGCAAAACCTGCTCGGCCAGCATGCCCCCATGGGTCAGCCACAGGGACAGTCTTGGGATCGGCAGGTTCGATTTGTCGCGCAAGGCGGGCCTCCGGGATCGGGCCTGCGCGCCTATCGCGTCAGAGCCACGAGGGTATGGTATCGCGGTTTATGATTTCGTCAAAGCTTGGCCGTTCACGAATGACTGCAAATTGATCGCCATGTACCAGAACCTCGGGGATCAGGGGCCGGGTGTTGTATTCGCTGGACATCACTGCGCCATAGGCCCCGGCACTGCGGAAGGCGACCAGATCACCAGCGCCCAGCGGCGGCATGTTGCGTTCTTTCGCAAAGGTATCGCCGGATTCGCACACCGGCCCCACGATGTCATAGGGTTGCTGTTCCACGCCTGGCGCGGGTTCCTGCACGGCAACGATATCGTGATGCGCCTCGTACATGGCCGGGCGGATCAGATCGTTCATGGCCCCGTCGAGGATCAGGAAATCGCGACCCTCGCCCGATTTCACATAGATCACCTTGCTGACCATCAGGCCCGCATTGCCCGCGATCAGGCGGCCGGGTTCGATTTCAATCTCGCAGTCCAGATGGCCCAGCGTTTTCTGGATCAGCGCGCCATATTCCACCGGCAGCGGCGGCGCGTCATTGGCGCGGGTATAGGGAATGCCCAGACCCCCGCCCAGATCGAGGCGGCGGATATCATGCCCCTCGGCCCGCAATTGTTCCGTCAGTTCGGCGACCTTGGTGTAGGCCAGTTCGAACGGCTCCAACTCGGTCAGTTGCGAGCCGATATGAACGTCGATCCCGATCACCTCTAGCCCCGGCAGGCTGGCGGCGTGGGCATAGACCTCGGACGCGCGGGCGATGGGGATGCCGAACTTGTTTTCCGACTTACCGGTGGCGATCTTGGCGTGGGTCTTGGCGTCCACATCCGGGTTCACCCGCACGGTGATCGGCGCGATCACGCCCAGTTCCAGCGCGATGGCGTTGATCACTTCCATCTCGGGCTCGGATTCGACGTTGAACTGGCGGATACCGCCGCTCAGCGCGGTGCGAATTTCATCCGCCGTTTTGCCGACGCCCGAGAACACGATCCTGTCGCCCGGAACCCCCGCCGCTTTGGCCCGCAGGTATTCCCCGCCCGAGACCACATCCATCCCCGCGCCCGCCTGTGCCAGCGTTTTCAGAATCGCCTGATTGCTGGCCGCCTTCATCGCATAGCAGACAAGGTGATCCATGCCGTCCAGCGCATCATCGAACAGCTTGAAATGCCGCAGCAGCGTCGCTGTCGAGTAGACATAAAACGGGGTTCCGACCGCGGCAGCGATCTCGGCAATCGGGACATCCTCGGCGTACAGCGCGCCGTCGCGGTAGAGAAAGTGATCCATGACAGCGCGCTTAGACCAAAAACGCCCCGTGGATCAATGGATTCGACACAAGGCTAGGCCCGCATCACTTTCTGGTGGACACGCCAACCCGGCCATAGCCCGAGATCGAAATGCCCGTGCCGCTGGCTTGGGGCGCGGGTTCGGGGCGTGGGCTGCTGGTCGGCTCGCAGGCCGCAAGGATAGCGAGGGACAGGATCAGGCCAATTAGTCTCATTGCGTTCGTCTTTTCACTGGCTTCGGCGCAGGGCCGGTCATGCCCTTCACATGGGCGCGACTGCATTGAAATGCAATCGCTTTTTGTTACACGCCAAGATAGATGCCGAACCCACCGCGCCGCAGTCCAACGCCGCCGCCGACATAGGTGCCGCTGCTGCCGACGCCGACACTTGCGCTGGCGGTCGGCTGAACCGGCTCGCCATCCGCGCCGCAGCTCGCCAGCACGAGGCCAGCGGACAGGAACAGGATCACACGCAAAACAGCCCTCATATCTTCGCCTTCCATCTCTCGATCTGGGCGCGCACCTGATCCGGTGCCGTGCCGCCGTAAGACTGGCGCGAGTTTACCGAATTTTCCACGGTAAGGACAGAATAGACGTCGTCGGTGATGTCGGCATGGACCGATTGCATATCCTCGAGCGTCAGGTCGGGCAAGTCGCAGCCCTTGGCCTCGGCCATCGCGACCAGCGATCCGGTGACGTGATGTGCATCGCGGAAGGGCAGGCCCAGCACCCGCACCAGCCAGTCGGCCAGATCGGTCGCGGTGGAAAAGCCCGAGCCCGCAGCGGCGGCAAGGCTGTCGCGGTTGGCGGTCATGTCCTTGACCATGCCCTCCATCGCCGCCAGCGCCAGCATCCAGTTGTCGGCGGCGTCAAAGACCTGTTCCTTGTCTTCCTGCATGTCCTTGGAATAGGCCAGCGGCAGGCCCTTCATCACTATCATCAGCGCCGTGTTGGCCCCATAGATACGCCCCACCTTGGCGCGGATCAGTTCTGCGGCGTCGGGGTTCTTCTTCTGCGGCATGATCGACGAGCCGGTCGAGAACCGGTCCGACAAGGTCACAAAACGGAACTGGGCCGAGGACCAGATCACCAGTTCTTCGGCAAAGCGCGACAGGTGCACGGCGCAGATCGAGGCGGTGGACAGGAATTCCAGCGCGAAATCCCGGTCACTAACGGCATCCAGCGAGTTCGCGGCGGGGCGGTCAAAGCCCAGGGCTTCCGCCGTCATGTCCCGGTCGATGGGAAAGGACGTCCCGGCCAGAGCCGCCGCCCCCAGCGGGGATTCGTTCATCCGGGCGCGGGCGTCGCGGACACGGGACAGATCGCGGCCAAACATCTCGACATAGGCCATCATGTGATGGCCCCATGTCACCGGCTGCGCGGTTTGCAGATGGGTAAAGCCAGGCATCACCCAATCCGCCCCGGCCTCAGCCTGCGCCAAAAGCGCACGGATCAGGGCCAGCAGGCCGGTTTCCGCCGCGTCCAGCTGATCACGGACCCAGAGTTTGAAATCGGTCGCCACCTGATCGTTGCGCGAACGCCCGGTGTGCAGACGGCCCGCCGGCTCTCCGATCACCTCTTTCAGCCGCGCCTCGACATTCATGTGAATGTCTTCCAGCGCGGTCGAGAACTGAAATTCCCCGCTCTGGATTTCTGACAAAACGGTGAGCAGCCCTTTCCGAATGGCCTGCGCGTCATTATCAGTAATAACGCCTGTGGCCGCCAGCATGGCGGCATGGGCGCGCGAGCCTGCGATGTCCTGGGCTGCCATCCGCTGATCGAACCCGATCGAGGCGTTGATCGCCTCCATGATCGCGTCTGGACCGGCGGCAAAGCGGCCGCCCCACATCTGGTTCGAGGATTGATCGGTCATGTAAGAAAACCCGGAGTTGATATGCGCCTGTTACGTCTGATCCCCCTTTATATGGCCCTTGCGCTGGGTGCAAACGCCGCCTTGGCGACCGATGCCGAAACTCTGGCCCCGCTGCGCGAGGACAGCCTGAAGCGGCTGATCCTGCATAAAGAACCGAAACCCGCCAAAACCATCGAGTTTCAGCTTGAAGATGACGGCGGCACCGGCACGCTTGACGATTACGCCGGCAAATACGTGCTGCTGAACTTCTGGGCCACATGGTGCGCCCCCTGCCGCAAGGAAATGCCGCAGATCGCCGAGTTGCAGGAGGAGTTCGGCGGCGACAAGTTTCAGGTCCTGACGCTGGCCACCGGGCGCAACACGCCCGCCGGGATCAAGAAATTCTTCGGCGACAACGGCATCGAGAACCTGCCCCGCCATCAGGACCCAAGCTCGGCCGCGGCGCGCGAATTTGGTGTCATCGCCCTGCCGATCACCGTCATTCTGAACCCCGAAGGTCAGGAAATCGCCCGCCTGATCGGCGATGCCGAGTGGAATTCGGACAGCGCCAAAGCGATTGTCGGGGCGCTTGTGGGCGGCGAAAGCTGACGGCCCGCGCGTCTTCTGCGCTTTTGTGTTAGACTGGACCCGGCCCCTTTGGGCCGGTTTTTCGTTTCTTGATCTGCGGGAAGGGAGACAGCGATGAAACCGGTGGTTCTGCTGATCGGAAAGCTGCCAAACGTGATCGGCGATGCAGCGCAACAGCTCGATCATTTGCCAATCCAGTGGCTCGGCGCACATGACACCGATGAGGTTCGCAGGCAACTGGACGCCGAACCCCGGATCGCCTGCGCCATCATGGGGGCCGGTCTGGACGACACCGTGCGCGGCGAGATGGTCGGCATCATCGCCGCCCGCCGCCCCGATATCTGCATGCACCTCAAGGACCGGGCCTCGGGGCCGGATGGTCTGGTGCCGTTTGTCGAACGGGTGGTGCAGCACGAAATCCTCGACCGTCCCGACGCCACTTGACGCAACGCCACCTTTGACAGGTTCCGGCCCGCTCTGCACTCTGACGCGGGGAGGACGGAATGCCGCTTGAAATTCTGCTAATTCTGGTGGTCGCAGGCATTGCCGGAATAACCCTGCTGTTGCACCTGACCGGAAAGTCCGAACTGCGCATCCTGACGCACGAGACGGCGCGGGCGGATTGGCAGCGCCATTTTCCCGAGGATGTGGTGATCGATGTCACGGTGTCGCAGGACGGCCATGCGGCGCTGGTTCGTACGGCGACCGGTCCGGGCCTGTTGTGGGCTTTCGGGGCCGACACCGTGGCGCGGCACCTGCAGGATTTCGACTGGATCGAACAGCCCGACGGGTTCGAGTTTCAGTTTCACGACTTCGCCACCCCCCGCACCCTCATCCGCCTGGACGACATTGAACGCCAGCACTGGCGGAACCTGATGGACCCGGAATGACTGATCAGATTACCTTTCCCGACGCCGTGCAATGGGCCGTGCCATTCTTCATCGCCGCGATTCTGGCCGAGTTTTTCTGGATCGCCGTCAAAGGCAAAGGTGGCCGGTATGAGACGCGGGACGCCGTGACGTCTTTGATCATGGGCGCGGGCAACATTGCGTCCGGGTTTCTGCTGGGCTTCATCGCCTATGCGTTCTTCATGTGGCTGTGGCAGATCACGCCGCTGAATCTGGGCACCTCGATCCCGGTAATCATCCTGTGCTTTGTGCTGGACGATTTCCGTTATTACTGGGTGCACCGGTTCGGCCACCGCATCCGCTGGGTCTGGGCCAGCCATGTGAACCACCACAGCTCGCAGCATTACAACCTGACCACGGCGCTGCGGCAGACCTGGACCTATACGTTCACCTTCATGATGGTGGTGCGCGCGCCATTGATCCTGCTGGGGTTCCATCCGGCGATGGTGCTGTTCGTCGGCGGGCTGAACCTGATCTACCAGTTCTGGATCCATACCGAGGCCATCGGCAAGATGCCCCGCTGGTTCGAGGCGGTGATGAACACGCCCAGCCACCACCGCGCCCATCACGGTCGCAACGCGCGCTATCTGGATTGCAACTACGCAGGCGTTTTCATCATCTGGGACAAGCTGTTCGGCACTTTTGTACCGGAACAAGAGGATGACAGGGTCGATTACGGGCTGGTCCACAATATCGGCACTTTCAACCCGCTGCGCGTGGCTTTCCATGAATGGGTCGGCATCTGGCGCGATGCGACCCAGCCGGGGCTGAGCCTGCGCCAGCGACTGGCCTATTGCTTTGCACCGCCGGGTTACAGCCATGATGGCAGCCGGGACAGCTCGGACCAGATCAAAGCCAAGCACATCGCCCGCCATCCGGAGGATCGCGGAACGCCCGGATTCGAGCGATTCACCGAAAACGCGCCCAATACGCAGGCAGAACGCGCCTGAATTCCGGCGGAAATCCGCGTATCAGTTTGAAATCACGCCGGGCCAGTCCATATCGAGCAGGTATTTGATGTGCGAGTGATCGGAGACCAACATGACCCGCGTGACAACAACTGCAACCGCGATCGGGCTTGTGGGTCTTGCAATGGCGATGCTCGCAGCGCTGAGCACCAGCCCAAGCCCCGTCTTTCTGGCACTGGGTTTCGTGATGATGATCATCGGCCTGTTCGGGGCTGTGATCGGCGCGGCGGCCTCTCTGGCCCGCGCCTGACTGGCTTGCCAGCCTCCAATCGGATGTTTTTCCCCCGTCTTTAACTGCGGATTCATACATTTGCCGTGAAACTGTGGCCGAACCCCTGATCGGCAACAGACCGGACACTGGCAATCATGCGGCAGAAGACACGCGCGGACATTCCTGAAGGGTCCGAAAGCCCCCTAAACTCGGCCCTGTCCAGCCGGGACCGCTCGGTTTTGCAGATGGCGACCGAAGCGGTGAAGCACAAGCAATGCAAACTGGCCTTTCAGCCGGTGGTGCAGGCGCAGGACCCGTATGGCGTAGCCTTCTATGAAGGGTTCATCCGGGTGCTGGACGAGACCGGCCGGGTGATCCCTGCGCGCGAGTTCATGCCGCAGGTGGAAAACACCCCCATCGGGCGCGAACTGGATTGTGTCGCGCTGGAACTGGGCCTGCGGACGCTGATCCGGAACCCCGGCATCCGGCTGTCGATCAACATGTCCGCGCGGTCCATCGGCTATGCCCGCTGGTCCCGTGTTCTGGACCGGTTTCTGAAAAAAGAGCCCGGGTTGGGCGACCGGCTGATCCTTGAAATCTCCGAGGATTCGGCCATGCAGGTGCCCGAACTGGTGGTCGATTTCATGGACCGTCTGCAAGACCGGGGGATCGCCTTTGCGCTGGACGATTTCGGGGCCAGCAATTTCAGTTTCCGCCATTTCCGCGAGTTTCTGTTCGACGCCGCCAAGATTGACGGCCAGTTCGTGCGGGGCGTCAGCACCAATCCGGACAATCAGGCCCTGGTCCGCGCCCTGATCGCCGTGGCTCGCGAATTCGAGATTCTGGTGACCGCCGAATCGGTCGAAACAAGGCAGGATGCAGAGTTTCTTGTCGCCAGCGGCGTCGACTGCCTGCAGGGCTTCCTGTTCGGTGCGCCAACCGTCAGCCAACCGTGGCGCGATGAAAAGAACGCTCAGGCAAGGGCTTAGCCGGGCGTTTCGGTCGCAAGTTCTTGCCCGCCTGCGTCATGAGACAAGCTGTCCGTTGCTGCAATTGCAGCATTACGTTAAGGCAGGTGGTGCTGGAGCGGGGGATCGCCAGGCGCTCTTGTTATCGGCGGGATTGCATTCTGCTGCCGGTGCCGTCAGATTTCCCACAGGACCATGACGGTAAAGGACTGATTATATGACCAACGTAGTTATCGCATCCGCCGCACGCACCGGTGTCGGCAGTTTTGGCGGCTCGTTTGCGAACACCCCTGCACATGATCTGGGCGCTGCCGTCCTGGAAGCAGTGGTCGAACGCGCCGGTGTCGACAAAGGCGAAGTAAGTGAAACCATCATGGGTCAGGTTCTGACCGCGGCTCAGGGTCAGAACCCTGCACGTCAGGCCCATATCAACGCCGGCCTGCCACAGGAAAGCGCGGCCTGGGGCATCAACCAGGTTTGCGGCTCGGGCCTGCGTGCCGTGGCGCTGGGTGCCCAGCACATCCAACTGGGTGATGCCGAGATTGTCGCCGCCGGTGGTCAGGAAAACATGACCCTGTCGCCCCACGCCGCCGCTCTGCGCGCCGGTCAGAAAATGGGCGACATGAAATATATCGACACGATGATCCGCGACGGTCTGTGGGATGCGTTCAACGGCTATCACATGGGTCAGACCGCGGAAAACGTCGCCGAGAAATGGCAGATCAGCCGCGACATGCAGGACGAGTTTGCCGTCGCCAGCCAGAACAAGGCGGAAGCCGCGCAAAAGGCCGGCAAATTCGCCGATGAAATCGTGCCTTTCACCATCAAGACCCGCAAGGGCGATATCGTGATGGACAGCGACGAATACATCCGCCACGGCGCAACGATGGAGGCAATGGCCAAGCTGCGCCCCGCCTTCACCAAGGACGGCTCGGTCACGGCGGCAAACGCCTCGGGCCTGAATGACGGCGCGGCGGCGACCCTGCTGATGTCGGCCGAGAACGCCGAGAAGCGCGGAATCGAACCGCTGGCCCGTATCGCATCTTACGCCACCGCCGGTCTGGACCCGTCGATCATGGGCGTCGGTCCGATCTACGCCTCGCGCAAGGCGCTGGAAAAAGCGGGCTGGTCGGTTGACGATCTGGATCTGGTCGAGGCCAACGAAGCCTTTGCCGCGCAGGCCTGCGCCGTGAACAAGGACATGGGCTGGGACCCGTCGATCGTGAACGTGAACGGTGGCGCCATCGCCATCGGCCACCCGATCGGTGCCTCGGGCTGCCGCGTCCTGAACACGCTGCTGTTCGAAATGAAGCGCCGCGACGCGAAAAAGGGTCTGGCGACCCTGTGCATCGGCGGCGGCATGGGCGTCGCCCTGTGCGTGGAGCGCGACTAAGTGCTCTGACAAGCAAATAGAAAAGGGCGTCCGCGGGCGCCCTTTTTTGTTACATTGGGGCGCTACCCCAACAGATGCGACGATATTGCCACGCGGAAATCTCAAAATTCATGACGAAACAATATTGCGCACGATCACCTCTCAAAGTAACAGCATTACCAAGACGACTAAAATTGGAGGATTCCTAAATGGCACGTACAGCACTCGTTACCGGCGGTTCTCGCGGCATCGGCGCAGCAATTTCCAAGGCGCTCAAGGCCGAAGGGTACAATGTTGCGGCCACCTATGCAGGCAATGACGAAGCCGCCGCGAAGTTCAGCGAAGAAACCGGCATCAACACCTATAAATGGAACGTCGCCGATTACGGTGAATCCAAAGCGGGCATCGAAAAGGTCGAGGCCGAGGTCGGCCCGATTGACGTGGTGGTGGCCAATGCAGGCATCACCCGCGACGCGCCGTTCCACAAGATGACCCCGGAACAGTGGCAGCAGGTGATCGACACCAACCTGACCGGCGTGTTCAACACGGTTCACCCGGTCTGGCCCGGTATGCGCGAGCGCAAGTTCGGCCGCGTGATCGTCATCAGTTCGATCAACGGGCAAAAGGGCCAGTTCGCGCAGGTCAACTATGCCGCCACCAAAGCCGGTGATCTGGGCATCATCAAATCGCTGGCGCAGGAAGGCGCGCGGGCCGGAATCACAGCCAACGCGATCTGCCCGGGCTACATCGCCACCGAGATGGTGATGGCGGTGCCGGAAAAGGTCCGGGAAGCCATCATCGGCCAGATCCCCGCAGGCCGCCTTGGCGAAGCGGATGAGATTGCGCGCTGCGTGACCTTCCTGGCGTCGGACGATTCTCAGTTCATCAACGGCTCGACCATTTCGGCCAACGGGGCGCAGTTCTTCTCCTGATCCCTGGTGCAGACACAAATGGGGCCGGTCCAATTGGGCCGGCCTTTTTGCGTGCCGCCACACAGGGTTTGTGACAGGCCGGAAAAGTCAGCGTATACGGCTGTCAGAGTCGAATCGATCCCAGCAGGCCTTTCACCCCATGACCAGAAACCGCGCCACCGCCATCGGATTTATTGCCGTTCTTCTCTGGTCGCTGCTGGCCCTGTTTACGGTCGGCTCGGCCCCGACCCCGCCGTTGCTGCTGAACGCGATCTGCTTCAGCATCGGCGGCACGCTGGGTCTGATCTGGACATGGCAAACCGGCGGTTTGGGGCAGCTGCGCGCGGTCAGCTGGAAGGTCTATGCGTTCGGAACGGTCGGTCTGTTCGGCTATCACGCGCTGTATTTCTCGGCCCTGCGCATGGCTCCCGCCGCCGAGGCCGGTCTGATCGCCTATCTCTGGCCCCTTTTGATCGTGCTGTTTTCCGGCCTGCTGCCGGGAGAGCAGCTGCGCCCCGGCCATCTGATCGGGGCCAGCCTGGGGTTTGCAGGGGCGGCGCTGATCATCACCGGCGGCGGCAGCGCCGGGTTCCAGATCGACCACCTGCCGGGCTATGCGCTGGCGCTGCTCTGTGCGGTCACATGGTCGGGCTATTCCGTCCAGTCCCGGCGGCTGGGCGAGACACCGACAAGCTCGGTCGCGGTGTTCTGTGTGCTGACGGCCATTGCCTCATGGCTGCTGCATTTCGGGCTGGAGGAAACGGTCTTTCCCGACACCGCGCTCAGCTGG
Source organism: Ruegeria sp. AK4 (assembly GCF_056541025.1). Classification (NCBI taxonomy): domain Bacteria; kingdom Pseudomonadati; phylum Pseudomonadota; class Alphaproteobacteria; order Rhodobacterales; family Roseobacteraceae; genus Ruegeria; species Ruegeria sp. AK4. The sequence continues at coordinate 115,839 of NZ_JBQFXS010000007.1, read as the reverse complement.
GCGTCCACGCTTGCGCTGGGGCTGGGGCCCGTTGGACTGGCGTTTTATTTGTGGGATATTGGGGTCAAACAGGGCGACATCCAGATGCTCGGCACCAGTTCCTATGCGGCACCGCTGTTGTCTACCCTTGTTCTGGTTGTAGCCGGGATCGCCATGCCGTCATGGGTTCTGGCGATCGCGGCCCTGCTGATCACCGGCGGGGCCGCCCTTGCGGCGCGCGCCAGCCTGACTCGTTAACTGGACAGGCGTTCGATTTCTTCTTTCAGCTTCAGTTTTTGCTTTTTGAGTTGAGCGATATGGAGATCATCGATGCCTGGAGAGCGTTGGGCTTCTTCTACCTCAAGACCGAGACTTTCGTGCTTTTTCTTCAGTTCGGTCAGATGTGCGCTCACGCTCATGGCGATCCTCCTTCTGTCTGTTTCTGAGTGTTACGTAAGAAGTTGATCATATCGTTTCCAGTCTGTCACGCCGCAGACGCACAGAATCTGTCATAAATCCGACAATTTCGGCTGGTCATTGCCGATGAACGCTAAAACCCCGGCAGCGCGGCCCCGTCGCGCAGCACCAGCGACACCTCGGGCGTATAGCTGTCGCCATCCCGTTCGTGCCGGTCGCCCCGATGTAAAATGAGCGGCGCATGCAGGCGAAATGCCGTACGCCCGCCTTTGCGTGCGCGCAGGATCACCAGCTCGGCCGCGCGGCCCGTTCGGGCGCTCAGGGGCAGTATCTCGACCGATCCCAGCCTTTGGTCGCAGGCCGAAAGCATATCCGGCAGGCGATCAGCCTTTTGGATCATGTGCAGATATCCGCGCGGCCCAAGGCGCTTGGCTGCCACGTCGATCCAGTCCGCTAACGCGGTCTGTTCGCCCAACGCAATGCTGCGCCCCTTGTCTTCGGCTGGGCTGTGTGCGCCGGCGCGGTAATAGGGCGGGTTGGCGATGACGTGATCGAACTGGCGTTGTTTCAGATCGGTCGGCAGTGCGGTCAGATCGGCCTGCACAACCTCAAGGTCCACGTTGTTTTCACTGGCATTCCGCCGCGCCAGATCGGCATAGGCGGGCTGCAACTCAACCCCCGATAGCCGCAGGCCCGGAACCCGCGCGGCAAGGCACAGAATCGCAGGCCCTGCCCCGCAGCCCAGTTCCAGCACGTGCTGCCCCGAAGTCGCAGGGACCGATGCGGCCAGAAACACAGGATCGACCCCGGCGCGGTATCCTGTGACAGGTTGCCACAACCGAACGCGCCCGCCCAGAAAGTCGTTGCAGGTCAGATCGCTGTCCGGAAACCGGTTCATCGCCCCAATGGAATCTCGTTGTCGCGCATCACGCGTTCTGCGCGGGTCAGGTCCTCGGACCGGACCATCAGGCGGCGGGGGAAGATTCCGATGCCGCCTTCGAGGATGCTCATATTTACGTCCATCTGAAAGCAGTCTATATCCTCGCCTTCAAGAAGAGCGGATGCAAAGGCCAGGATTGTCGGATCGGTGCTGCGCAAAAGTTCTTTCATGGGGATGGATGTAAGGGCAAGGATAGGCAGAAGTCGAGCCTTGTATCAGGAGTGTGATGGACGTCGACGCGATCTCGAAACCGCATGAGCGGCTCGCCGAAATTCTGACCGGCGAAATGGAGGCGGTGAACAGCCTGATCCGCACGCGGATGGCGTCGGAACATGCGCCTAGAATCCCCGAGGTGACGGCCCATCTGGTCGAGGCCGGCGGCAAGCGCCTGCGCCCGATGCTGACACTGGCTGCCGCGCGGCTGTTCGGCTATGCGGGCGACCATCACGTGCGTCTGGCGGCCACGGTCGAGTTCATCCATACTGCGACCCTGCTGCATGACGACGTGGTCGATGAAAGCGGCCAGCGGCGCGGGCGGCCCACGGCGAACCTGCTGTGGGACAACAAATCCAGCGTTCTGGTCGGCGACTACCTGTTTTCCCGCAGCTTCCAGCTGATGGTCGAAACCGGCTCGCTGCGCGTTCTGGACATTCTGGCCAACGCCTCGGCCACAATTGCCGAAGGCGAAGTACTGCAGATGACCGCAGCCACCGACCTGCGCACGGATGAAAGCGTGTACCTGCAAGTTGTGCGCGGCAAGACGGCGGCCCTGTTTTCGGCCGCAACCGAAGTGGGTGGCGTGATCGCCGGGGCGTCCGAAGCGCAGGTCAAGGCGCTTTATGACTATGGCGATGCGCTGGGGATTGCGTTTCAGATTGCCGATGACCTTCTGGATTATCAGGGCGACAGCAGCGCCACAGGCAAGAATGTGGGCGACGATTTCCGCGAACGCAAGCTGACGCTGCCGGTTATCAAAGCCGTCGCGCAGGCCACACCGGAAGAGCGCGCATTTTGGGAACGTACCATCGAGAAAGGCCGCCAGCAGGATGGCGATCTGGATCAGGCGCTGGCCCTGATGAACAAGTACAAGACGCTGGAGGCCACCCGGTCAGACGCCCGCAGCTGGGCGGCGAAGGCAAAAACAGCACTCGAAGCGTTGCCGGATCACGAGATTCGGACCCTGCTGCGCGATCTGGCGGATTACGTGGTCTCGCGGCTCAATTAAGCTGCGTAGCGCGGCACCACCATTCGGGATGCGCCGCGCCGATCTCGTAAGCCGCGAAATGCGCCGCCTTCATCGACGGGTAGAGCGCGAAACAGGTTGAGCCTGACCCCGACATGCGGGCCAGCAACACGTCCCGCGTTCCGCCCAGTTCATCAAGAACCCGTGCGATTGCCGGGGCGATTTCCATGGCGGGCCGTTCCAGATCATTGCGCTGGCCTGCAAGCCAATGGGCGCACTCGTCCGGTCCGTCAAAGGACGGAACCACCGCTGGCATCGCCGGATTGTTGCGCGTTTTCATCGCGTTGAACACCGCGCCCGTGGGCACTTCGACGCCGGGATTGACCAGCAATGCGTAGAGCAGCGGCAAGGTCACGGGCGAAATCTGTTCACCTATACCCTGCATCCGTGCGGCCTTTGCCACCATGCAAACCGGCACATCCGCGCCCAGAGACACCAACGCATCCGGCGACAGGTTGAAACCCTGATCGGAAAACGCGCGCAACGCCGCCGCCGCATCGGATGACCCGCCACCGATCCCGCCGCCATGGGGCAGCACTTTGTTCAAAGCGATGTGGCCAGCCCAACCCGCCGCTTCGGCGGCTTGCCAGACCAGATTGCGATGATCGTCAGGCACACCGGGCGCATGTTCGCCGGTGATGGACATGGACAGGTGATCGCCCGGCGTGAACTCCAACCGATCCCCCACATCCGCAAACACAACCAGCGAATCCAGCAGGTGATAGCCATCCTCGCGCTGGCCGGTCACATGCAGGGTCAGGTTGATCTTGGCCGGCGCGAAGGCCTCAGTTGCCATTGGCGACCTTCAGCGGGTCGGCGCCTTCTTCGGCCAGAACCGCGTCCAGACCGATTTCAAGCTTGCGGCGGATGCGATCGGGGTCGGCTTCGCCATCCGTATCCTCGGGGTCGATGAAGGACAGCGCCCGGCTCCACTGGAATTCGGCCTCGCGCCCGCGCCCGACAGCCCAGTAGACATCGCCCAGATGATCGTTCACCACAGGATCGACCGGCATCAATTCCACCGCGCGCTCCATATGCTCGACCGCTTCGTCATAGCGGCCCAGACGGAACAGCACCCAGCCGAGGCTGTCGACGATATAGCCGCTGTCCGGGCGGGTGGCGACGGCGCGTTCGATCATGCTCAGCGCCTCGTCCAGTTTTTCCTGCCGTTCGACCAGCGAATAGCCCAGGTAGTTCAGCACCTGCGGCTGATCCGGGTTCAGCTCCAGCGCGCGGCGGAAATCGGCCTCGGCCTGGTCCCAGTTCTTGAGGCGCTCGTGGCAGATCCCGCGCGCATAGTGCAGGAACCAGTTGCCGGTTGCGCCCTCTTCGGTCAAGGCAATCGCTGTGTCGTATGAGGCGACCGCAGCCGTATAGTTTTCCTGCCGCCGTTGCAGGTCGGCAAGGGCGACATGGACGCTGGGAAGATCGGGCCTTTGCGCCGCAAGGTTTTGCAGAACCTCAACGGCGGCATCGGTTTTGCCGGACCGGCCCAGAACCTCGGCCCGGCCCAGTTCGGCGACGTGATGATCCAGACTGCCCGGCGGCACCTTGCGATACGCCGCGACGGCCAGATCGTTCTGGCCCAGCTCGTCCAGCAACTCGGCGCTCAGCAGGATGGCATCGACGTGATCGGGGCGCAGGAAGCTGGCCGTGCGGGTATAGAGCAGGACATAGTCATGCGAGGCTTCGGTGTTCAGCGCGGCACCGACGGTAAAGAAAATCTCGGCCATGCCGTCCTGCGCGGATCGGGCATGGGTGAAAGGCAGGGTTTCCCCCGCGCTCAGCCGCGCCGAATAATCGTCGATTGAAGGGTCATTGCCTGCCGCAAAAACCTTGTTCAGAAAACCCAGCGCGTCTTCGTTGCGGTCCAGTTGCGACAGGACCTCGGACCGGGCAAGGGCCGCGCGGCGCGTGAACTGGGCGACCGCGCCGTCATTTGCGGCAAAAATCGCCTCGGCCCCTTCGAAATCTCCGATCGAAGCCAGCGCCATCGCCTTGTGATACAGGGCAAACTCGCGCAGACCGTCCTGGGTGGAGACAGTATCGAACTGCTCCATCGCCTTGGTCATCTCGCCCTGCCCCAGATAGGCCCAGGCGATCATCAGCCCGTCGACCAGGGGCCCGACGCCCTGCGTTTCGGGGTCGCGTGCCAGCAGTTCGTCCAGTTTCCCGTCGGCGATCAGATTGGCCGAGATCACCATGCGCGCAGGCTGGCTGTTCAGACCGGCCTCTTCGATGGATTGCGCAATCGGCAGGGCGCGCTGAACCTCGCCCAGCGCTAGACGCGCCAGAAGCACGCTTTCCAGCAGTTTTTCGTTCTGCGAGTCGAATTTCAGCGCCTGCGCATAGTATCTTTCGGCTGCGGTATAGTCGCTTTCATAGATCGCCTGACGCCCGGCCAGATAGGACCCGGCCCCGGTATCCGCAAATCCGGGCATTGCGACTGAGGATGAAAGCAGCACGGCCAGCGCCGCGCGACGAACCAGGGAAACCACCGAAATCCTGCCTTGCTATCGTTGTCTGAACGACAAGCTAGGGCTTTGGCAGACAAGAGGCAATGGCAGAGCCTTCACGACCCTGCCAACGACCGTATTTTGCTTACATGTTGGGATAGTTCGGGCCATCCCCGCCCTGCGGCGTGGTCCAGGTGATGTTCTGGCTGGGGTCCTTGATGTCACATGTTTTGCAGTGCACGCAGTTCTGGAAATTGATGACGAATCGCGGACCGTCTTCATCCTCGACCATCTCGTATACTCCCGCCGGGCAGTAGCGCTGCGCCGGTTCGTCGAACCTGGGCAGGTTCACTTTGACCGGAATTTCGGGGTCGGCCAGCTTCAGGTGGCAGGGCTGGCTTTCCTCGTGGTTGGTCGCGGCAAAGGACACGTTGGTCAGGCGGTCGAATGACAGCACGCCATCGGGTTTGGGATAGTCGATGGGCTGGTGCTTGCTGGCCTCTTCGGTCGAATCCGCATCGTTCTTGCCGTGGCCCACCGTGCCGAACAGCGAAAAGCCCAGCGTGTTGGTCCACATATCCAAACCACCCAGCATCAGGGATGCGGTCAGGCCGTATTTCGACCACAGCGGCTTAACGTTGCGAACTTTTTTCAGGTCGGCACCGATGGCACCGTCGCGCACGTCGGTCTCATAGGCGGTCAGTTCGTCGCCCGAGCGGTCCGCCTTGATGGCGTCAAAGGCGGCCTCGGCCGCCGCCTTGCCCGACAGCATTGCGTTGTGGTTGCCCTTGATGCGCGGCACGTTGACCATGCCCGCCGAACAGCCCAGCAGCGCCACGCCCGGCGCGACAAGCTTGGGCATCGACTGATAGCCGCCCTCGGTGATCGCCCGCGCGCCATAGGCCACGCGCTTGCCGCCTTTCAGCAGGTCGGCCACCATCGGGTGATGCTTGAAGCGCTGGAATTCCATATAGGGGTACAGGTGCGGGTTCTTGTAGTTCAGGTGCACCACGAAGCCGACATAGACCTGATTGTTTTCAAGGTGATAGATGAACGACCCACCGCCCGCATTGCTGCCCAGCGGCCAGCCCATCGTGTGCGTGACCGAGCCCTCTTTGTGCTTGGCCGGGTCGATCTCCCAGATCTCTTTCATGCCGACGCCGTATTTCTGCACCTCTTTGCCCGCAGACAGGTCGTATTTGGCGATCACTTCCTTGGACAGCGAGCCGCGCACGCCTTCAGACAGGAAGACATATTTGCCGTGCAGTTCCATGCCCGGCTCGGTCTGTGGGCCATAGGACCCATCGGGTTCCAGACCGAAGACACCGGCCACCACGCCCTTGACCTCGCCATTGTCGCCATAGACCATCTCGGAACACGCCATGCCGGGGAAGATTTCAACGCCCAGTTCTTCGGCCTGTTCGGCCATCCAGCGGCAGACATTGCCCATCGAGACGATGTAATTGCCGTGGTTGTTCATCAGCGGCGGCATCGGGAAGTTGGGGATGCGGATTTTTCCCGCCTCACCCAGCATGTAGAAGTTGTCTTCATGCACCGGCACGTTCAGCGGCGCGCCTTTTTCCTTCCAGTCGGGGATTAACGCGTCCAGCCCGCAGGGGTCCAGAACCGCGCCCGACAGGATATGCGCACCCACTTCCGAGCCCTTTTCCAGAACCACAACGTTCAGGTCCGCATCCAGCTGTTTCAGACGGATGGCCGCCGACAGGCCCGCGGGGCCTGCGCCCACGATCACCACATCGTATTCCATCGCTTCGCGTTCAATCTCGGCCATCGCGGGCTCCTTAGCTAACTTTCCGAATTGGCGCTCTCACCGCATGGTCTGCGCAATTTTGTTTCACGGCTGATTACATGGTCGGAAAGACCTTGGTCAATCAAAACACGGCGTAACATTGCTGCAATGCGGCAGTTATGCCTCGGGAGCATCGCCCATCAGGTATCTGGGACCGCTACCATGGGATTTGGCACGGTCATCGGGGTTGTAAAGGGCGCATTTCGGCAGGCTCAGGCAGCCGCAACCGATGCAGCTATCCAGATTGTCGCGCAACCGCATCAGAGTATCGATTCGCTGATCCAGACGGGCGCGCAGGCCGGTGCTGATGTTTTTCCAATCCTGCGGCGTCGGCGTGCGGTTTCCGGGCAGGCCCGACAGCACCTCGCGTATTTCAGGCAGGGTCAGGCCGAATTGCTGGGCGATCATGACAAAGCTCAGCCGCCGGATATCGGCGCGCTGGTAGCGCCGCTGCCGGCCCGCGTTGCGCCAGGGCGAGATCAGCCCCTGCGCCTCGTAATACCGGATGGCCGAAACCGCCAACCCCGTCCGCTGCGCCAACGCGCCGATGGATAATCCGTCGGAAGCTGCCATCTGACCCTCGTAAAAAACATCTTGACCTAAAGTTAGGTTTAGAAATTACGGTGAGTCGGGACATATCTCAAGTTGAAAAAGGGAGATCCCATGATGGCAACGCTTGAACACACCAATTTCACCGTCCGCGACCCGCAGGCCTCGGCGGCGTGGATGCACAAGGTGTTTGGCTGGAAAACCCGCTGGGAAGGTCCCGCAATCGCGGGCGGCTACACTGTACATGTGGGCAGCCAGCACACCTATCTGGCACTTTATGCGCCCGAGAACCCCAAACAGTCCGGCGAAAGCAGCTATGACATCGTCGGCGGGCTGAACCATGTGGGCGTTCTGGTCGAAGACATCGACGCGACCGAGGCCCGTGTGATCGAGGCCGGTTTCACCCCCAAGTCGCATGCGGATTACGAGCCGGGCCGGCGGTTCTATTTCGACGATGACAACGGCATCGAGTTCGAGGTGGTTCAATATGATTGAATTGCTCTGGCTTGGAACCGAGGCGCACAGATGGCGGCGCGGGGATCTGTTGGGCCAACGCCACAGGCGACCGCCGCCGCCACGACGGCGCTAAATCGCGAATTGAACGGGCGGGGTCTTGTCGGCTCTTGCATTTCACGCGCTATTTGGGTCAGGTATTTGACGACCCATCTTTCGCCCCGGCGCTTTCCACGCGGCGGGGCGGCTCAATTTATGCGTGGACGACAAGAATATGGAAAAGATTCCCATGACGCCTGCGGGCAATGCCGCGCTCGAGGCGGAATTGAAAAACCTCAAATCCGTCGAGCGCCCAGCGATCATCGAAGCGATTGCAACCGCTCGGGAACTGGGCGACCTGAAAGAAAACGCCGAATATCACTCGGCCCGCGAAAAGCAGGGTTTCATCGAAGGCCGGATCAAAGAGCTTGAGGGCATCCTGTCGCTGGCCGATGTGATCGACCCGGCCAAGCTGTCGGGCGCGATCAAGTTCGGGGCCAAGGTGACGCTGGTCGACGAGGATACCGACGAAGAAAAGACCTGGCAGATCGTCGGCGAATATGAGGCCAATATCGAAAACGGTCTGCTGAACGTCAAATCGCCCATGGCACGCGCCCTGATCGGCAAGGATGAAGGCGACAGTGTCGAGGTGCGCACCCCCGGCGGCGTGCGGTCCTATGAAGTTCTGAATATCGAATACGCCTGACCCGGAGCGCGCGTCATGTCGGGGCCCAACCCAGACCCGGAAAGTGAACGGCCAACCTCATTGGGCATCTATGATCGTCCCAAGCAATCCAGCGTGACCGGGATCGAGATCGCGGCGCTGGTGCTGAGCGTGATCTGGCTGGTCGTCTCGGTCGTGTTTCTGGTCCTGCCCGGTCAGGGACAGGGCGGGTTTGTCGTGTCCTTTCTGGCCGTTTTCATGCCGGTGGCGATGATCTGGGTCGCCGCCACCGCCATGCGCGCCAGCCGTGTGATGCGCGAGGAAAGCGCGCGGCTGCAAACCGCCATCGACGCAATCCGGCAGGCCTATGTCATCCAGCAGCAGCGCGCCGCCAGCACCTCCGAGCCAGCTGTGACCAAGAAGCTGGATGAAATCGCCGCCGCTGCGAAGAAAACCGAAAGCGCGCTGGCGACGTTTTCGACCAAACGCAATGAACCGGTGGCCGCGGGTGTCCGGGCGTCTGCGACGGACGACCAGACCTCGCTGGAACTGGGCACTCCGGCCGAAGATATCGCGCCGCCGCTGACAACGGGTATCTTCATCCGGGCGATGAATTTCCCCGAGACCGAGAAGGACACCGAAGGCTTCAATGCCCTGCGAATGGCGTTGAAAGACCGGAAGGCCGCACAACTGGTGCAGGCCTCGCAGGATGTTCTGACGTTGCTCAGTCAGGAAGGCATCTATATGGATGACCTGCGCCCCGACATGGCCCGGCCCGAGATCTGGCGTCAGTTTGCCCAAGGCGCGCGGGGCCGCTCGATCGCGGCCCTTGGCGGCATTCGCGACCGGTCGTCGCTGGCTTTGACGGCAGCGCGGATGAAACAGGACCCGATCTTTCGCGACGCCGCGCATCACTTTCTGCGCCGCTTCGACAACATGATTGTCGAGTTCGAGCCGGATGCCAGCGACAGCGAACTTACGGCGCTGGGTGAGACGCGAACCGCCCGTGCCTTCATGCTGCTGGGCCGTGTGGCCGGGACCTTCGATTAGTCCCGCGTGACCGCACAACTCATCTTCGTGGCGCTGCTGAAGCCGAAAATGTACCGAAACGGGCCGGTCTGTTCCTGACCGATGGCCCGGAACCCCTCACGCTCGTACAAGGCGCGCGCACGGGGGTTGGAGTCGATCACGTCCAGATGCACCTGCGTCGCTCCGGTTCGGCGCGCCTCGGCCTTGATGGCCGTCAGCAGGGCGGTGCCCACCCCCTGCCCGCGCGCCTCTGCCGCGACGAAAATGCCGTCCATCTGGAACACACCGGGCTGCAGGTCCCGTTCAAGAACGCTCAGGACCGCCGCACGCCACAACGCGCCGAACCAGCCATAAACGGCTGCCAGATCGGACATGCTGCCCCCGGCCAACCCGCCTTTGTTGGTCTTGAACCCCGCCAGTCCCAGCATGGCGCCATCCGGGTCGCGCGCAACCAGCGCAAAGTCCGGATTCAGGGCGCGTTCAAAGAAAGCGATACCCTTTTCATCCGGCCCCATCACCCTGTTCAGCTTGGCCGAAAACGCCTGCCAGAACAGTTTGGCCGCCAGGGGCCGCTCTGCCGGGCTGAACCCGCGCGATACGGTGACGGTCACAGACCGAAACTGCCATAGGGCAGAAACCGCACCATGTCGCCGGGTTCTATATCCCGCGCGCCGTCCTCGATTTCCACCAGCCCCTCGGCCCAGCTAAGGCCGCTGATCCGGCCCGATCCTTCGGAATGGAACACCTCGGCCCGACCATCGCGGATGCGCGCCCGCAGGTATTCCCGCCGCCCCGGCTTTTTGCGCTTCTCGAACGCCGCCGGAACGTCGAACCCCTGCGGTTCCGACCAGCCTTCGCCCGACATCAGGCCCAGAGCCGGGCGGGCGAAGATCAGAGTGCACACCAGGGCCGCCACCGGATTTCCCGGCAGGCCAAATACCGGCGTGCGCGCCCACAGGCCCAACGCCAGGGGACGGCCCGGTTTCAGCGCGATGCGCCATTCCTGCATCGCCCCGGCCTGCCGCAACAGGGCCGAAACATGGTCTTCATCCCCCGCCGAGGCACCGCCGCTGGTCAGAACCACATCCGCCTGCTCAGCCGACGCGTCCAGCCGTGCCCGCAGAGTTTCACGATCATCGGCCACCCGGCCCATATCGACCGGGACAAATCCCATGCGCTTTATCAGAGACAACAGCATGGGGCGGTTGGCGTCATAAATCTGCCCCGGCCCGGCGGCCTCTCCCGGTTCGACCAATTCGTCACCGGTGGACAGAACCGCCACGCGCAACGGTTTGCGCACCGAAACCTCTGCCACGCCGATGGCCGAGAGCAAGGCCAGATCGGCGGGGGTCAACCGGCGGCCAGCGGGCAGCGCTGCGTCGCCCTCGGCCACGTCTTCCCCGGCATCACGGGCGTTTGCCCCGAGCTTCAGAGGGCCGTTGAAGGCGATATGCCCATCTTTCAGGGTCACGTCTTCCTCAAGAATGACCGTATCCACCCCGGCTGGCAGCGCCGCGCCGGTCAGCACCCGCAGCGCAAAACCTGCAGGGACCTCGCCGTCAAACGGGACACCGGCGGCGGCGCGCCCTTCGGCCAGCGGCATCACCTGCGCACCCTCGGGCGCGCGCCCGGCAAAGCCGTACCCATCCACCGCGCTGTTGGGCAGCGGCGGGTTTGACCGTTTCGCGATCACATCTTCGGCCAGAACACGGCCCATAGCTTGTGGCAGCGCAACCGTCTCAATACCTGTCACCACGCGCAACCTGTCGCGCAGCAGGGCCAGCGCGTCATCCACCGGGGTCCAGTTCACCCCCGCAGGCAGAGCGAAACAATCGTTGCGCAAGGGCGGCGGGGCGATGTCAGGTGTGCTCATAATCCGACCTCCTGAAGGATGAAATCCGCGATGGCAGCGGTGTCGTTCAGATCGAAAACCGGGACGTGCAGATCCAGCGGTGTATCACTGGCCACAGCGCGGACCGTCGCATCGCTGCCCGCGATCAGCGGGTTTCCGGCTTCGGCGCGAAACGCCTCGACCTTGGGATGGTCTTCGCGTTTGAACCCTTCGATCAGCACCAGATCGACCGGAGACAGCCGTGCCAGAAGCGCATCCAGCGTCGGTTCGGGGGCACCGCGCAGCTCCTGCATCAGCGCGACGCGCTGGCCCGAGGCCAACAGCACCTCACGCGCCCCCGCAGCCCGGTGGCGATAGCTGTCGGTGCCCGGCTGATCGACATCGACAGCGTGATGGGCATGTTTGACGGTCGAGACCGAGAATCCGCGCCCGGATATCTCGGCCACCAGACGTTCCATCAACCCGGTTTTGCCCGCGTTTTTCCAGCCGGTGACGCCGTAGACCCTCATGCCTGCTCCAGCAGTCTTTGCGCCCGTTCCAGATCGGCGGGCGTGTTGACGTTGAAGAACGGATCGAACGGGTCTGCCGCAAACAGCGCCTCGCGCCCGTCATGCCGGTCAGTCCACAGCACCACCTTGCGCAGCCCATCGTTCAGGGCGGCGCGCAAATCATCGCGCAGCGCCACGGGCCAGAGACCAAAGGTCGGATGCCGGTTGACCCGCTTGCCGCCGCCGGATTTCAGCGCCTCTTCCCCGGTGCGCGGGGTCGTCGCCAGCACCAGCGGATGGGTCTGCCCCTGGGCGGCATCCACCAGACGCGCCACCAGATCGCGCGGAAAGAACGGCGTGTCGGCGGCGGCTGTGACGATGCAATCGGCCCCTTCCTGCGCGGCCCAATCCAGCCCCGCCAGAACCCCGGCCAGAGGGCCCGCGAACCCTTCGACCGAATCCGCGATCACCGGCAGGTTCAGATCCGCAAATCGTTCTGGCTCGCCATTGGCATTCAGCGCCAGAGCGTCCACCTGCGGGGCCAGCCGGTCTATCACATGGCCCAGCAGGCTTTGCCCGCCAAGCTGCAACAGCCCCTTGTCGCCGCCACCCATCCGGGTGGCAAGACCGCCTGCGAGGATTATGCCGAGGGGGCGGGTCATGTGTGGACCTCAAATTCCGGCCATTTTCGGAATTTCTCAGTTGGCAAAAAAGCGCAGATGAGGATGCATACACAAAACAGAGCGTACCACAATCCTCTTGGTGTTCCTGTGAATTCTGCAATCGAGCGACTCAGACCGATGAAAGACGGAACAAAGAAGAGCACAACAAAAATACCAATGAACAGCATAAAGCGCCGATACCGGCGTGCTGCTTTCTGAGTATCGTCGGACAAGCCTGCAACACCGGGCAACCCGTGCAAAATGACCCGCTGAAGCGCCACGTTTTGCTGTTGCGTCATTAATCCCCATGACTGCCAGCCCAATTGAAACGGAGTACGCAAATCGAAGACCCCGATGTATTCCCTTGGCGTCCATCCCAATCGATTGAGCGTGTCGCTGTCCAATTCAGCCATGCCTTCAACAACTGCTCGCCTGCTGCGTCCAAAGCTGCGCAGAAACAAAAAATACAACGGAAGAATGCCAAGCGAAACAATAGCGAGAGCAAGGATATAGAGTGTGTCCAAAGTCATCCCGCACTCTTCCGCCTGTGTTTCTTATCCTCAACCGCCACGCTCGCCGGATCGACATCCCTCACCAGCCGGTCCTCGCCCGACAGGCACACGAACCTTTGCCCGCGCATGCGGCCGATCAGGGTCAGGCCGACCTCGCGCGCGATTTCCACGCCCCAGGCGGTGAAGCCCGAGCGGGATGCCAGAACCGGAATGCCCATCGTCGCTGTCTTGATCACCATCTCGGATGTCAGACGGCCGGTCGTGTACAAAATCTTGTCCGCCGCCGCCTCACCCTCGGACAGCATCCAGCCTGCGATCTTGTCGACGGCATTGTGGCGGCCCACATCCTCCATATAGACCAGCGGGCGGCTCTTATGGCACAGGACGGTGCCGTGGATCGCCCCGGCCTCAAGGTACAGGGACGGAGTGCGGTTGATTTTCGCCGCCAGATCATACAGCCACGAGGTGCGCACCTGCACCTGCGGCAGGCGCACATCCTCGAGCCCCTCCATCATGTCGCCGAACACCGTTCCCACCGCGCAGCCGCTGGTGCGGGTCTTTTTTTTCAGCTTGTCCTCGTACGAGGTTTCGCGCGCGGTGCGCACCACCACGGTTTCCAGATCGTCATCGTAATCGACGCGTGTGATCTTATCATCCGGCAGCAACATGCCCTGATTGCGCAGGAAGCCCAGCGCCAGATATTCGGGGTAATCGCCGATGGTCATCGCGGTCACGATTTCCTGCGCGTTCAGGAAAATCGTCAGCGGGCGCTCCTCAACCACCGAGATGTGGCTGACCTCGCCATTCTGGTCCACCCCGTCGACCGCGCGGGTCAGACGGGCCGCTCCGGGATCGGGGGCGATGATGTAATCCGAGACATCCAATTCCGTGGCCAATTGCAACCCTTTCCCAAGACCGCTACTGCTGCTGCCGTCACCATAGGATTTAGCCATGGCCTCTGCCACATCCAAGTCATACTTCTGGAAGGGTTTTCGGGACGGCACGCCGTTTATCTTCGTGGCCGCTCCCTTTGGCATGCTGTTCGGCGTGTTCGCGACCGAGGCCGGGTTGAACATCGTCCAGACCATGGCGTTTTCGGCCACCGTGTTTGCCGGGGCCGCGCAATTCACCGCCCTGCAGCTTTTGCAGGACAACACGCCCACGGTGATCGTGTTGATCTCGGCGCTTGCGGTCAATCTGCGGGTCGCGATGTATTCGGCCTCGCTGACGCCCTATCTGGGGGCGGCGCCGTTCTGGCAGCGGGCCTGCGCGGCCTATCTGATCGTGGACCAGTCTTACGCCAGTTCCATCGTGCGGTTCGAGAAAGAGCCCGAGATGACCGTGCCGCAGCGCATGGCCTATTTCGTCGGCTCGGTCACGCCGATCACGCCGCTTTGGATGCTGGCCACCTATCTGGGGGCCGTGCTGGGGACACAGATCCCGGAAAGCTGGGCGCTGGATTTTGCCCTGCCGATTACCTTTCTGTCCATGATCGGTCCGATGATGCGAAGTTTGGCCCATGTGGTGGCTGCTTTGGTCGCTATCGCTGTCGCGCTGCTGACCGTTGGCGTGCCGTTCAATCTGGGCCTGCTGATCGCAGGCGCGGCGGGCATGGTTGCAGGCGCACAGACCGAATTGATGTTGGAGCGGCAAAAGACATGACACAGATCGACCCGACCACCATGTGGATCATCATCGCCGGTCTGGCAGTTGGCAGCTACACCCTGCGGTTCACCTTCATCGGGCTGGTCGGAGACCGCCCGATGCCGCCCTGGCTGCTGCGCCATCTGCGCTATACCGCAGTTGCGATCCTGCCCGCACTGATCGCGCCGCTGGTGGTCTGGCCCCCGGCCACGGATGGCCAGCCGGATGTGCCGCGCATGGCGGCTGCGGCAGTTGCGTTGGGGGTCGGCCTGATCACAAAGAACGTTCTGGCCGCGATTTTCAGCGGCGCAGGGGTGCTTTACGGACTGTTGTATCTACTGGGCTGACGCATCCAGCTGATTGAGCCGCACGTTGTTCGCCGCCAGACCTTTTTGCAGGTCCGCATCGTCGTTCTCGCGATATTCCTCGGTCACGACACCGGGAAGCTGCCCGAATTGCTTGGACAGTTTGACCGGGTAGAAGGTCACGTCGATCTCTTCAAACCCCGGCACCTGCTGCAACAGGCGGGCGGTGGAGTTCGCGCAATAGGCCCCGGCAACCGGCCCGGACTGTTTCGCCAGTTGCAGCGCAATCTCGGCCTGTTGCGGCGAAACCTCGATGGTCTGGATGCGGGCATAATGCGTCTCGCGCGCATGGGCGCTGCGATAGGCGCGCTCGACCGCGGGGGTGATGCCGTAAAGAACATCGTCCTTCATCGGAACCACATCCGCCCGGAACGAGCCTGCGGGGTCAAAAATCACCCGCTCGCTGCCACCGATCATCAACGAGGTATGCGCGCCCGAGCCGGTGCGCGTGTTGATCATCGTATAAAGCGTCAGGGTCGAGGGGCCGGGATCGCGGTAAGACCGGGCCGTTATTTCAGACTGATCCGCCTGCGGGCGGCTCGAACCCGCGCAGCCTGCCAGTGTGGCCGCCAGAAGGCAGGCAATCAGAATACGGAACACGGCTGCCCCCGTTTTGGCTCAGGACGCGAAAACCGCCAGGAACAGGCACAGGAAGGCGATGAAAACCACGCACCAGGTTGTGGCCTTGATGAAGCCATTGAAGGTTTTGGTTTGAACCGTGATGTCCATTTCGCCGTGCTTGTGTTCAGCCATGAGTCGAAGATTCCTAATTCGCGTGTTTGATCTGTTGGATAATGGAAAATCCGGGGCCTGTCACCACGTCATTCGCGCGCAGGGCCACGTTCGCCAAAGACCGAGCATCCCGGATAGCCGAACCCCCAGCGCCACGGCAGGCCGCTGCAGGGCCCCCCGCCAAAGCGGACAGCGCCGTACAGGGCGTCGGCGGTCAGGGAATGCACGTTGCGAATCTGGTCCGGGGTCATGTCGTAGCGGGTCGCATAGTCGTCCGCATGGGTTTCGCCATGGGCTTTGACACAGGATCGCAGGGCTTCATCGGCAGTCAGGCGGGCGTCATAGCTGTCTTCCGCCCGCGATGCACCGCCTGCATTGTGATAGGCGCGGTCATGGATCACGCAGCACTCCTCCCACGGCGGATGCGCCTGATACAGTTCTCCGATCTGAGGGAAGGTGTCTGCGACCCAGCGCCAACTGGCCGACAGGCCGCCCGAGCAGCCATCGGTTTCAAACGGGATCAGCTCGGCCTCACCGCGTTGCGCGATCAGCGCCCTGTGCGCGGGCATCTCAACCCCACGCATAAAGTCCTGCGCCGATACCGGGGCAGACAGGCCGAGCAAAAGCAGCGCCAGCCTAGGGGCTTTCATCGCGCATCGCCTCGGTATCGACCTGCAGGCCAAACGTGGTGGCAAGCCACAGCAACAGCCGCTCGGCCGGGCCCATTTCGGCGCGCACGCGCAGAACCTCGTTGGCCATGGCGGGGCGGTCGGTGATCAGACCGTCCACGCCCATCGAGGCCATGGCCGACATCTGCAGCGGATCGTTCACCGTCCAGACATAGATGTCCTTGCCCGCCTCATGCACCTGCCGGATCAGCCCCGGCGACACGGTTGCCGCGTTCACCGCCACGAAATCGCCCTCAAGGCCGGACAGATCGCCGACCGCCGTGGCCGCCAGAACACCTGCGCGCCAGTCGGGGCGGATCGCCTTCATCTTTTGCACCGCAGGGTATTTCAGCGACATGGTGGCGATCTCGTCCTGCATGCCCAGGTCCTCGACCAGCGTGGCGACGCGGTTTTCCAGATCGACATCATGGCCGTAATATTTCAGTTCGATGATCACCTTGGCGCGGCCCTTCGCGGCCTCGAGCACCTGACGCAATGTAGGCGTGCGTTCATCGGCATATTCGGGGCCGAACCAGCTGCCGATATCGATCTCGGCCACATCCGCCATCGTGGCGTCCCAGACCTTGAGGTTCACACCGGCCAGCTTCATGAAATCGCTGTCATGGGCGACGATAACCACATCATCCGCCGTTTCCTGCACGTCGATCTCGACCCAGTCGGCGCCGTCTTCAATGGCTTTCAGGACCGAGGCCATGGTATTTTCCGGCCGCAGCGCCGCCGCGCCGCGATGGCCGATGACCTCGGCGTGGTCGGGGGCCTGCACGCGTTCCAGCAATTGATGGCTGAACACCCCGCCGATCACCAGCGCCCCCAGCGCCAGCCCGACCGCCACAACTAGCGGAACCCCCAACTGCCCCGGTTCGGGATGCGGGGGTTCTTCTGTCCTGATCTCGAAGAACCGGTCCAGCAGCACCGCCAGCGCCCCCAGCGCCGTGGCCGCCAGAACCAACCCGGCCAAAGACCACAGGCCCGCAACCAGCAAGCTGTAGATCAGCGCCAGCCGCAGATGGCTGGCCCCCTGCAGCGGTACGAGGGCAAACAGCAGCCCGGCGATCCACGCGATACCGGCAGCAATGACAAGGCGCAGGACCAGCCACAGAACCAGCTGAACCTTGAGACGCCCGCGCCTACCCTCCATCCGTTGGGCACTGATGTTGAAAGCATGGGCCGGGTGGATGGTTTCGAACAGCACCAGATGCAGGCCCAGCGCCCAGGCCGACAGCCTGCGGATCAGCACCCAGGCCATCACCGGCGCCACCGCGCCGATCAGACCGACGGCCACCCAGAAAGCGGGCGGATGGAAGGTCAGGTAGTAGTTGATATCATATTCGGTCAGTGTCCACCACGCGATCAGCCCCGCCACCGCCAGAAAAGGTAGCGCCAGCAGCAGCACCCGCAGGATGAACCGCGCCGCAAAACCAAACAGCGCAGGCAGGCGCGACAGGATCAGACCGATGGCGGAACTGCCCGCGCGCCACGGATCGGATTCGCCCATCCGCAGCGACCCGGCCATGACCGAGAAGACAAAGACCTCGGCCAGCAGAAACAGGCTGAGCACGACGATGGCCGCAACAAAGCCCACCGGCGACAGGATGAACATCGCGATGTCCTGATCCGTCAGGGCCGTCTGGTCCGAAAGCGACACCGCCAGATTGACAGCCACCGCCACACCCGGCGCGATCAGCGCGATCAGCAGCAGGCGCACGGCGAGATAAATCGGAACAAACACCCACCGCCGCCGCCAGGCGCGGGCATAGGCATTTGTAACGGCTGAGAAACTGGTCACGCGCGCGGCCTCCTGAATGGTTCACTCATTCAAGGCTGCGAAAGCATGAATTGCAAGTCAGCTTTCTTCCAGATCGGCAGCCAGACGAAAGCCGATGCGGTTGGCGGGCTTGTCCTCGACCGATTTGGGCAGGGCGCGCAGCATCACGTTCAACTGGGTGACATGCTGCACCAGTTGCGTCCGCGCGCCCGATCCGTCAGAGCCGTAAAAGGTAATCACATCGGGGTCGAAATAGCCCATCCCCTCGATCCGCATGACGCCCGCATCGCCGCCGGTGAATCCCATTGCGACCTCATGATCGCCGTCCAGCGTCTTTTCGAAATTCTGGATATAGAGGATCAGACGTTCATAGGCCCATTGGGCCGGGCTTTTGGTTTCCACCGGCTTTTGCAGTGGGCCGGGCAGGTTCTTGGCACCGGATTCGGCGTCGGGATTGGCATGAACCTCGTAACAGCGTGGCAGGGCGGCGGCTTCGGCGGCCTCGGCCGAGGTTTCGATCTGGTCCTGCATCGCTTTACCCTTTGCGCTGAAACTCCCAAGCCCCGTCCGCGCGCTGCG
Source organism: Ruegeria sp. AK4 (assembly GCF_056541025.1). Taxonomy (NCBI): domain Bacteria; kingdom Pseudomonadati; phylum Pseudomonadota; class Alphaproteobacteria; order Rhodobacterales; family Roseobacteraceae; genus Ruegeria; species Ruegeria sp. AK4. Next base: position 96,972 of record NZ_JBQFXS010000007.1, on the reverse strand, counting down.
TCCGGGTGACAGACCCAATGTGGTAGAGATGGTTCAGGTGTGCAACCGCTTCGACCAGCGCCAGCCCATATTCGCCTTCGCTGATGGTGCGTTTGAACAGCGGCAGGAAACACTCGGACGCCGCTTTGGGCTTGTCCAGATCGTCCATCAGGCGCGCCAGAGCCCCGTGGTGATTGTCGATCAGCTGCTGCATCCGCAGGGGCAGCCCGGTGAAGGGCAGTTTGTGGCCGCCCAGAACCAGATGATCGTCGCGGGCCATCAGCTTCAGCCGTTCGCAGGCTTCCAGCCAGCCGGTCACCGGGTCGGCCATCGGCTCGGTCGCGTAAACGCCCAGATTGGGGCTGATCGAGCTGATGACCTGATCGCCGGTCAGCACCAGATTGTCGTCGCGGCTCCAGAAGGTTGCGTGTTCGGGCGCGTGGCCGTTGCCCATGTGAACGTCCCAGTCGCGCCCGCCCATGCGGATCACATCGCCCTGTTTGATCCGGGTGAAACCCAGCGGCATCGGATAGACGGTGTCGGCAAAGTTGAAAGGGCGGTCGGCCATCCGCTTGGCCAGAATGTCCGGGTCCATACCGGCACCGCGATAGAATTCCAGCGTTTCCTGCGGCCAGCTGTCCTGCACGTCCAGCGTCAGCATCCGCGCAAACAGCCAGGCGGTGCGGCTGGACACCAGTTCGGCCCCGTGTTCGGACTGAAACCAACCGGCATTGCCCACGTGATCGGGGTGGTGATGGGTGATCACAACGCGGTTCACCGGCTTGCCCGCCAGCGGGCCTGACAGCAGTTGCTCCCACAGTCCTCGGGACTTCTTGGTCGAGATACCGGTGTCGATGACCGTCCAGCCATCGCCGTCATCCAGCGCGTAGATATTCACGTGATCCAGCGCCATCGGCAGGGGCAGCCGCATCCACAGCACGCCTTCGGCAATCTCGACCGCCTCGGCACCCGAGGGGGCCTCGGGCCAAGGATACCGGATCGCTCCTTGTTGCGGGCCCGTCATGCGACCAACTCATCAGGGCTGAGCGCGAACAAGTCCCCCGCACCGGTTTGCGCCTGTGCCAGCAGACCGGAATATTCGGGCAGCAGGGCATTGATGTAGAACCGCGCCAGCTTCGCGCGCGGGCCATCCGGGTCGGCCAGCGCCGAGACCAGATGGTAATGCCCGCCCAGCACCCGCGCGAAGGCCCGCAGATAGGCCACCGCACCGGCAAAGCGGTCGTTCAGATCGTCCTGCGCGATCAGCCATTCGGTCGCTTCACGCAGGGACTCGGTCGCCTCCCAAACCGGACCGGCCAGATCGGGCATGGTGGCGCGGGCCTGTTCGGCGTGATCTTCGATCTCGTCCAACAGGCGCGAGGCCGCCTCGCCCCCGTCCATCATCTTGCGGGCGACCAGGTCCATCGCCTGAATGCCGGTGGTGCCCTCGTAAATCGCGGTTACACGAACATCGCGGCAATACTGGGCGGCGCCGGTTTCCTCGACATAACCCATGCCGCCATGCACCTGCATGCCGGTCTCGGACACGCGGATGCCGGTCTCGGCTCCGAAGGTTTTGCCGATCGGCGTCAGCAGCGCCGCACGCGCCACCCAATCGGCATCGCCGGTGGCTTGCGCCATGTCGATGGCCGCCGCGTTGGCCAGCAGGATCGCGCGGGCGGCAAACGTGTCGGCGCGCATCTCAAGCAGCATCCGGCGCACATCCGCATGGTCGATGATCGTGCCAGACGCCGTCTTGCCCTGCTTGCGCTCGGTCGCGTAGGCCAGCGCGTGCTGATAGGCCCCTTCGGCCACGCCAACCCCCTGACCGCCGACACCCAGACGCGCGTTGTTCATCATCGTGAACATCGCCGCCATACCGCCATGTTCCTTGCCCACAAGCCAGCCCTTCGCCCCGTCATACTGCATCACGCAAGTCGGCGAGCCGTGCAGGCCCATCTTATGTTCCAGCGACACGACCTTCAGATCATTCGCCACACCGGGATTGCCGTTTTCTTCCGGGATGAACTTGGGCACCAGAAACAGCGAAATCCCCTTGGTTCCCGGCACGCCATCGGGCAGGCGCGCCAGCACCAGATGGCAAACATTTTCGGCGAAATCATTGTCGCCCCACGAGATGAATATCTTCTGACCCGTCACCGCATAAGTTCCATCTCCGTTCGGCTCGGCCCGCGACGCCAGCGCGCCAACATCGGACCCCGCCTGCGCTTCGGTCAGGTTCATGGTGCCGGTCCATTCGCCTGCTATCATCTTGGGAATATACAGCTCTTTCAACGCGTCGCTGGCGTGGTGTTCCAGCGCCTCAATCTGTCCCTGGGTCATCAGCGGGGCCAGTTGCAGCGACAGGCAGGCGCCCGCGAACATCTCATTCACCGCCGTTGTCACCGAGACCGGCAGCCCCATGCCGCCATATTGCGGATCGCCATTGATCCCGATCCAGCCGCCGTCGGCGATGGCCTTCCAGCCCTCGGCAAAACCCGGCGACGAGCGCAGGATGCCGTTTTCCAGCCGCGCCGGTTCCAGATCGCCGGGGCGCTGCAGGGGGGCCAGAACCTCTTCCGACAGTTTCCCAGCCTCGCTCAGGATCGCGCTGACCACATCCGGGCTGGCATCGGCGAATTTTTCGGTGGCGGCGACCTGATCGAATCCCACCACGTTGCGGAACAGAAACTCGTAGTCAGGGATTGGGGCGCGGTATGGCATGACTTCCCTCAAAAGGCGGTCTGATTGGGTCGCGCAGACGGGCTTGGAATCGTCGGCCAGCACCGGTATGCACTTAGGCTTGGAACCATTACCTACCCTTCCCAAAGGTGCAGGCAACCGAAACGCGGCGTCACGATCCATGAACCTGACCGGTACTCTCGACCTCACTGCCGATCCGGGCGGCATTGCGCGCGCGGCAGACCTGCTGCGGCAGGGCCTGCTGGTCGCCTTCCCGACCGAGACGGTCTATGGGCTGGGCGGCGATGCCCGCAACGGTCAGGCGGTGGCCGGGATTTACGCGGCCAAGGGGCGGCCCAGTTTCAACCCGCTGATCGCCCATGTCGCCTCGGTTCAGGCGGCACAACGTTTCGTGCAATGGTCGGATCAGGCCGAGGCATTGGCTCGGGCCTTCTGGCCCGGCCCCCTGACGCTGGTTCTGCCTTTGCGGGAAGGGCATGGCGTGTCCTCGCTGGTGACAGCGGGGCTCGGGACGCTGGCGGTCCGGGTGCCGGCCCATCCCACGGCGCGGGCGTTGCTGGCCGAGTTTGATGGCCCTGTGGCCGCGCCATCCGCCAACCCTTCGGGCCAGATCAGCCCAACCACCGCCGACCATGTCCGCGCCGGGCTTGGCGGGCGGATCGCCGCCATTCTTGATGACGGACCCTGCGGCGTCGGGCTGGAATCCACCATCGTCGGCCTGGCCGGAGAACCCGCCCTGCTGCGCCCCGGCGGCGTGGCGCTGGAACAGATCGAAGAGGTGCTGGGAACACCCCTGCACGCGCATCAGCCGGGGGACCTGCTGACGGCACCGGGGCAGTTGCAATCGCATTACGCGCCCGACGCGCCGGTCCGGCTGAACGCAGAAACCCGGCAGGGGGATGAGGTTCTGCTGGGCTTCGGCCCGGTCGATTGCGACCTCAACCTGTCAGCGGATAGCGATCTGCCCGAGGCCGCGGCGAACCTGTTCGCGGCGCTGCACAGCCTGAACGCCACGGGCCGCCCGATTGCGGTGACACCTATCCCGGATCATGGATTGGGCGCTGCGATCAATGACCGGCTGCGCCGCGCCGCAGCGCCGCGCGACGGGTAGTCAGGCGCGCCCGGCGCTGGCGGAAAGCGTCAGGGGATCGACCCCCAGCGTGGCCAAAGCGGCCTCCCACTTGTCATCGTCGGGTTCGTCGAACACCAGCTTCGAGCTTGCCTCGGCGGTCAGCCAGCCATTCATGGCGATCTCATCCTCCAACTGGCTGGGTCCCCAGCCGGAATAGCCCAGCGTCAGCATCGAGTTCAGCGGCCCGCGCCCTGCGGCCAGGTCCTCCAAAACATCCAGCGTCGCGGTCATGCTGAAATCGTCGGAAATCTGCATCGAATGCAGGTTCGCCTCGTAATCCGCGCTGTGCAGGACAAAGCCGCGCGACATCTCGACCGGGCCGCCGAAATGTACCAGACGTTCGCCCACCACCGGGATCCGGCAGGCGATGTTCAACTGCCCCAGCAGGGTTTTGATCCGCAGATCCGAGGGTTTGTTGATGATCAGCCCCATCGCCCCGTCATCGCCGTGACTGCAAATGTAGACGACCGAGTGATCGAATCGCGGATCGCCCATTCCGGGCATCGCAATCAACAGTTTTCCGGTCAGGTCCATGGGGGCATCTCATTCTTAGACTCCCCTCAACAATGACCCTGCGGCAAGGGAATTGGCAAGGGAGCAGGGGATATTTCGGCAGATTTCATTCAAGTGACCGGAACGTGACTTGGAATCCGGGGCGGGACCGCGCATTTATGGGGTATGAAAACACTGCTGCACAGCACCGCCGCCGCGCTGACGGCCTGTTTCGCTTTTGCTGCACCGGCGTCGGCGCAGGCTTTGGATGGTGTTGTGCAACTGGACATTCTGGATGGCGGCCGCACCGCAAACGGCACCTATCTGGGTGCGCTACGGCTGACCCTGAAAGACGGGTGGAAGACCTATTGGCGCGCGCCCGGCGATGCCGGTATCCCGCCCGAGTTCGACTGGAGCGGATCGGGAAATGTCGGTGACGTGTCGATCACCTGGCCAGCACCGGACATCTTCAACCAGAACGGCCTGCAATCGATCGGATACGAAGACCAACTGGTGCTGCCGGTCGAGATCACGCCCAGGAACCCGGCCAAACCCGTGCGCCTGCGCGGCGAAATGGATTTGGGTGTCTGCAAGGATGTGTGCATTCCCGAACGTCTGGGCTTCGATCACACGCTGGATGCCGATGCCGGACGCAACCCGGCCATTGCCGCAGCACTTGCGCAACGGCCCTTTTCGGCGCGCGAGGCGCGGGTGAAACAGGCCAGTTGCCATCTGAGCGCGACTCAGGACGGCATGCAGATCGAGGCCCGCGTGACCATGCCCTCTGCTGGCGGGCGCGAGGTTGCGGTGATCGAACCGGGCAATCCGGTGCTCTGGGCCTCGCAACCCGAAACCGAACGGCGCGGCGACACGCTGATCGCGCGGTCCGAGATCATCAGCGCCTCGGGCGGACCATTCGCTTTGGACCGGTCCGAGATTCGCATCACCGTGCTGGGCTCGGACCACGCGGTGGAAATTCAGGGCTGCACAGCAGGCTGAGCGTATGAGCCAGACCCCCAAGATCGGCGCATTGGCCGTTGTTCTGCATCGGGGTCAGGTATTGCTGGTCCAACGCAGCAAACAGCCCGATGCCGGGCTTTGGGGCTTTCCCGGCGGCCATGTAGAATGGGGCGAAACCGTCCTGCAGGCCGCGCAGCGGGAATTGCTCGAGGAAACCTCGGTCACGGCAACCGCCACGCATTACCTCGACAATCTCGATTTGCTGCGATCTGACGAAACGGGCCAGGTCGTTTCTCATTACCTGCTGGTAGGGGTTGCCTGCCGGTACGAAAGCGGAGCGCCTGTCGCAGGTGACGATGCGCTGGACGCCCGCTGGTTTCCCATCGACCAGATCCGGCAGGGGGACCTGCCGATGAGCGCGCGGGTGATCGACCTGCTGCAACGGGCCCTGGCGGATTAAGCCCCGGCGCGACCCCGCAGGCGGGTATAGAGCAGCCCAGACGCCAACACACTGACAATCACAATCGGAATCGCGCCCGCAAGAAATGCGCCCAGCCCCATTTGCAGAATCGCGATACCGTCTTCCCCGGCATAAAGCCCCGACAGAACACCAACCGGCGCGCCGGTGAGCAACGGCCAAAGCATCGTCACGCCGAACCACAGCATCAGCGCCAGCGCCGTTGCGGCCAGCGATCCCTGCACCACCCGGTCCGGCGCCCGCATCGCGCGGCGCATGGCGGTCATCGGGCGCGAGACATCGTTGAGAATGGCCAGAAGCGCGGGCACAAGGATCAGAACCAGCAACATTCCGAAGCCCAGGCCGTAGACCAGAGTGATCACCGTCGGTTTCAGGAACTGTGCCTGCTGCGAACCCTCATACAGAAGCGGCGTCAGGCCCAGCACCGTGGTCAGCGTGGTCAGTATCACGGGCCGCAACCTGTCAGCCGTGCCTTCGACAATCGAGGGCACCAGTCCACGCTCTTTCTGATAGGCGTCGATCGTTGTGACCAGAACGATGGAATCGTTGATGATGATCCCGCTCATCCCCAGCAGGCCGACGACCGTGAACATGCTCAGCGGCACATCCCAGATGTAATGGCCCCAGATGGCCCCGACCAGCCCGAACGGGATGATCGCCATAACGACCAGCGGCCGGCTCCAGCTGGCAAAGACCCAGGCCAGCACCAGATAGATGCCGGTCAGGCACAGGATCAGGCCGGTGCGGGCCTCGGACAGGAACTCATCCTCCTGCTCGCTCAGGCCGGACATGCGCCATTCGACCTGACGTTCAGCGGCGATGTTGGGCAGGATCACCTCGTTCAGGGAACGTTCGATTTCCGCGGCGCGGGCGGGGTTGTCCTCGGAGATATCGCCATTCACCGAAATCACCCGCAGACCGTTTTCGCGGCGGACGGTGGAAAATCCCGCCTCGCGCTCGACCGAGACCAGATCGGCCAGCGGCACATAGACCCCGTCGGGCGAACGCATCAGGGTCCGCTCAAGGAAATCGGCGGTCAGTTCCCCCCCGGGCAGTTCCACTCGAATCTCGGCGCTGCGCGGGCCGTCTGGGAAGGTTGCGGCCTCGATCCCGTTCAGACGGTCCCGCAACACCCGGCCCAGCGTTTCGATCCGGAACCCCAGCGCTTCGCCCTGCGCGGTCAGGTCCAAGGTAAACTCTTCCTTGTCATAGGCCAGATTGTCTTCCAGCGCCGACACTTCGGGGTATTTCAGCAACTCGGCCTGCAGGTCTTCGGACGCGGCCTTGAGCGTGTTCACATCCGCGCCGGAAAACTCCACATCGATGGCATCCCCCCCCGGACCGGATCGCCAGCCCCGGAAGCTGAGCAGTTCGACCTTGGGATGGCGCGGCACGAATTCCTGCAGTTCGGCCACAAATTCGAAACTGGAATAGGGGCGCAGATCGGCGTCGATCAGTTCGATGGAAATGCCGCCCAGAAGATCGGAATCCTTGCCATCCGCCGCAGACAGGCCAAATCCGGCGCTGCCGCCAACCTCGGCCAGCACATAGTCGATGGGGTTGCGGCCATGGCGGTCTTCGTAAATCTGCCCCAGTTCGTCGGTCGCGCGCTGCAATTGCCGCATCATGTCCAGCGTATCGGCGCGGGTCGAGCCCTCGGCCATGATGAAATTGCCGGTGACCGAGCCGCGTTCCGGCGCGTTGAAGAACCGCCAGTTCACATCGCCCCGGATGAACAGCGCGACCTGGCTGGCCAATATGACCACCATCATCGCCACCACGACATACCGCGCCCAGACGACCCAGGCGACAAGGGGGCGGAACAGGTGGTCGCGCACCCAGCGGAACCCCCGGTTCACCACCCGGTTGGGCCAGTCATACCAGTGTTCTTTCGCGGAATGCGCGATGGCGTGGGCCATGTGATTGGGCAGGATCAGGAAACATTCGATCAGCGAGGCGATCAGCACCGCGATCACGGTATAGGGAATGTCACGGATCAGCTCACCGAACCGGCCGCCGACCAGCGTCAGGCCAAAAAAGGCGATCACCGTGGTTATCGTGGCGGCAAAGACCGGCATCGCCATGCGGCGGGCGGCGCGCTCAGCCGCGACCACCGGTGGTTCGCCCAACCGGCGCGCCCGAAAATCCGCGTGCTCGCCCACCACAATCGCATCGTCGACAACGATGCCGAGGGTGATGATCAACCCGAACAGCGAGACCATGTTGATCGACAAACCGCCGATATACATGAAGGCAATCGCCGCCGACATGGCCACGGGAATCCCGGCGGCCACCCAGAACGCGATGCGCGCGTTCAGGAACAGAAACAGCAGGCAAACAACCAGACCAAGCCCCATCAGCCCGTTGTCGATCAGGATGTTCAGACGGTCGGTGATCGCCTGCGCGCGGGTGCGGATCAGTTCAAGCGTGACCCCTTCGGGCAGGCTGGCCTGCATGTCGACCACCACATCTTCGACCGCGCGCTGGATCGCGATGGCATCGCCCCTGTTCGAGCGGTCAACCCGGATCGACATGGCCGGATTGTCGCCGACAAAATAGCTGCGGTTGCGGTTCACACCTTCGACACGAATTTGCGCCACATCCCGGACAAACAGCTTGGAGCCATCCGCAAAGTTGCGCAGGGCGATGCCTTCGATCTCTTCCGGGGTGCGTTTTTCCGCGCCGGTGCGGATACGGGCATTGGCCCCTGAGACATCCCCTGCCGGGCTGGCATTGACTTCGGCGGCGATGGCCGAAGCAATCTCGGACAGCGCGATATCATTGGCGATCAGTTGTGCGGTCGGCACCTCGACCACGACGCGCGGCGCGGCGACGCCGCGGATCGTGGTGCGGGTGACGCCTGCATCAAACAGGCGGTTTATCAGCTCGTCTGTGTACTTGGCCAACTGGTCCGGCGCGACCGGCCCTGCGATCACCACATCCGTCACGCGATCGCGCCATGCGCGGCGGCGAATGGTCGGTTCTTCGACGTCATCGGGAAGGTCGGTAACGCCATCAACAGCTGTCCGGATATCTTCGACCGCGCGTGACATATCCCAGTTGGGTTCAAATTCCAGGCTTATCTCGGCAGACCCCTCGCGCGATGTGGCGTAGGAATAGTTCACGCCCTCGACCGCAAGCAGGGCGGGTTCCAGCAACTGGACGACGCCATTGTCCACATCCTCGGGACCGGCACCGTCCCATTTTATGTTGATGTTGACCTCTTCTAGAATGACATCGGGAAAGAACTGCGCCCGCATGTTGGGGATGGCCGCGGCCCCCAGAACCAGCATGACCAGCAAAAGCAGATTGGCGACGGTGCGGTGCCGGGTGAAATAGCTGAGGATGCCGCCCGCCGCGCCGGGGATCTCGCGCATCATGGCGGCTAGCCCCCGGCCCGGTTTTCAATGGTGCGGACCAGCGACGCGGGCACCTTGGCCTCTTCCAGCTGCCCGAGCATCCGCGCCTTGACATCCTGCGGCATACGCTCGCTGGCTTCGACCTGCGCCACCAGCGCGGCGCGGCGTTCGTCGGACAGTTCGACCATGTCCGGGTCCGCGCCGGCATTGGCCTCGGTCCGCAGCGGGCGGACACGGATGCCCGTTCCCAGCAGGGGCGTGCGGCCGATCACGACCTCGCGCCCTTCCAGCCCTTCGCCGCGCAGCAGAACCTCGTCCCCCTGCCTGCGGATCAGGGTCACGGGCAGAACCTCAAGCCGGTCATCCGCGCCCAGCACCAGAACCGTCCCCGAGGCATCAAGCACCGACGACGGCAGGCGCACCACCGCGTCCAGAGGTTGCTCTTCCACGGTAACCGTCACGAAATCCCCCGGCTTGAACCCCGGCGCGCTGTCCAGACGGGCATAGACCAACCGGCCCGTCTGCCCCTCTCCCGCCGAGCCGCTGTCGCGGCTGATACTGCCGGTGGCGGTCAGATCGGTGCCGGTGACCTCCAGCGAGATGGTGACGGGCGCATTGATCAGTGCGCCGTCAGGGTCCAGCAGCCGCACAAACTGCGCGGTGGACACCCGAAAGGCGACCTCCAGCGCGTTCGGGTCCACAAGTTCCGCCAGTTTTTCGTTCGCCGATACAAGCCGCCCTTCGACCAGCGTGACATCGGTCAGCGTTCCGCCAAAACCTGCGCGGACGGTCATGTCATCCAGATCCCGTTCGGCGGCCTCGAGCGCGATCACCGCGCGCGCCTGCAAGGTGGTTGCCTGATCGACACGGGATTCCGCCTGCGCCAGGGCGATCCTGCGGGCCAATACCGATTGCTCGGCAACCGCAGCCGCCAGTTCCGCCTCTTCCACGCTGGCCGTCGCACCGACGCCGCGCGATTCAAGATCGCGCTGCCGCTGCAGGGCGCGCTGGCGCAGTTCGGCCTGCGCCTCGGCGGATTTCAACTCGTCCTGCGCCAGCAGCAGCGACCGTTCGGCATCGCGTTCTTCAAACTGCGCATCCAGCAGGTCGGATTTGGCACGATCCAGCGCCGATTGCGCATCCGCCGGATCAAGTTCGACCAGAACCTCGCCCGCCGTGACCGTGCCGCCATCCTCAAAATCATCCGCCAGCGCGACCACGCGGCCCCCCAGCGCCGCGCGCAGTTCCAGACGGCGGCGGCTTTGCACCTCGCCAAAGGCTTCAAGATGGGGCGTGACCGTTTCCAGCTCGGCTGACTTGACGGTTACGGCGAAAATCCGTTCCCGCGCCGCAGGCGCTTTGTCTTCACGGGTCAGCACATCCTGTACCGCCCCCATGATCATCTGCGCCGCAACAAACAGCAGCGCCAGCGTCAGAGACGCCAGAAACACACCGACAAGACTTTGCCGCAAGAATCGCATTAACCACTAACCCCGGTTGCAATATGCTGCCTTCCGCAAAATGTAGCCGGACGGTGAAATATGCCAAGCCACAAAGCGGTTATAAGATGTTGAACGTACGACCAGTCTACTTCCGTCGCAGGTGTTCGTCCAATCTGGGCATTATTTCCACAAAATTGCAGGGACGGTGGCGGTAATCGAACTGTTTCTGCAAAATCCCGTCCCAGGCGTCCTTGCAGGCACCGGGGCTGCCGGGCAGCGCGAACAGATAGGTGCCGCCCGCAACACCGCCGGTGGCACGGGACTGCACGGCGGAGGTGCCGATTTTCTCCATCGACAGGATGGTGAACACGGTTCCGAACGCCTCGATCTCTTTTTCATAGACGTCGCGATGGGCTTCGACCGTCACGTCGCGCCCGGTCAATCCGGTGCCGCCGGTCGAGATCACAACGTCAATCTCAGGGTCCGCGATCCAGACCCTTAGCTGGTCGGCGATCTGCGCTCGTTCATCGGGGATGATCTTGCGATCGGCCACGGCATGCCCCGCGCGTTCGATCCGGTCCACCAGCGTCTGCCCCGAGCGGTCTTCGGCCAGCGAGCGGGTGTCGGACACGGTCAGAACGGCGATCCGGACCGGTATGAACTCCATGCTTTCGTCGATGCGCGACATCTGCATCAGGCCCTTTCCATGATGGCCAGCCGGACCGCCAGCGCGGCAAAGATGCCCCCCGTGACCCAGCCCATGATCCGCGAGGCGCGCGGGTTCGAAATCAGCACCCGCCCGGCCCCGCCCGCAAAAATGCCCACCAGCCCGTTCACCACAAACCCGCTCAGCGCAATCATGGCACCGAGGATCAGGAACTGCGGCAGGATCGGACCAACCGAGGGATCGACGAATTGCGGAATGAAGGCCAGCACGAACAGGATGACTTTGGGATTGGTCAGGTTGACGACCAGCCCATCCCGAAAGGCAAAATGCGCGGGTTTCGTGGGTGCGTCGCCGGAAACGGCTCCGTTCCGGATCGCGCCCCAGGCCAGATACAGCAGGTAAGCCACACCCACCCAGCGGATCACATCGAACAGCCAGGGCACGGCAGACACAGCCGCGCCCAGCCCCAGCCCGGCCAGCAGAACGTGGATCATCAAACCCGTCGAGACACCGGCACTGGCCACCAGCGCCGGTTTCGCGCCGGACCGTAGCCCCTGCCCGAAACAGAACATCATATCCGCGCCTGGGGTAAAACTCAGCGCCAGAGCAGCTGGCACAAAAGCCAGCAGCGTTACCGTTTCGATCATGAGGGGACCTCGAACCAATGTATCTTGGGGCCAAGATTGGCAATTTGCGCGCGCCCCAAGGTGCCGCGATAGCCCCAGCTGTCATGGATATGACCGCAGAACACAAAGGCGGGCTGTATCCGTTCCACCGCATCGCGCACTGCGACCGAGCCAACCGACTGGCCCTGCGATGTGGTATCGCCATGGCCTTTGGGCGGGGAATGCACGATCAGCACATCGGCACCGTCGCAGCGATCCAGCATTTCGGTCGCTTCCGCCTCGGTCAGGTCACAGGACCAGTCGCCGAACGGCGTGACCGGCACGCCATATCCCAGACCGAACAGGCGCAGGCCGTCGATGGTCATGCCCGAGCCGTGCAGCACGTGCACCCCCTCGGGCGCGGCATCGGCTAGCTCTCCGGCGCTTTCGGCGTTGCCCGGCACCAGCGCCAGCGGGGCCGAGATGCCGGACAGCATCGCCATCGCTTCGTCCAGACCCTGCCGCATGTTGCAGTAGTCTCCGGCTCCGATCACCAGATCGGCATCCGCACTGGCCGCAACCAGATCAGCGGCCCGGTTGCGCGCCATGTGCAGGTCGGAGAAGGCCAGTATCCTCATCGCGCCGCCTCCAGCCGTGCCCGCAATTCTAACAAGTCCGCCCAGGCCTGCCGCTTCATCTGAGGTTGCCGCAGCAAGTATGCGGGATGGAACATCGGGATCACCGGCAGGTCCAGCGCCTGATCCCAATTCCCGCGCAGCCGCGTGATGCCGCGTTTGCCCAGCACCGCCTGGCAAGAGATATTGCCCATCACCACCAGAATCTGCGGTTTCGCCAGAGCCACGTGGCGGTCCAGAAACGGTTTCATCATGCCGATCTCTTCCGGCTTGGGGTCGCGGTTTTGCGGCGGCCGCCAGGGCAGAACATTGGTGATATAGACATTTTCGCGCCGATCCAGATCAATCGCCGCCAGCATCCGGTCCAGCAACTGCCCGGCCCGGCCGACAAAGGGTTTGCCCTCGCGGTCTTCGTCCCGGCCCGGAGCCTCGCCAATGATCATCACCCGCGCGCCCGGTGTGCCGTCGGCAAAGACCAACTGCCGTGCGCCCTTTTTCAACTCGCAATGCGCGAACGCATCCATCGCCGCGCGCAATTGGTCCAACGAACCCGCCTCGCGCGCCGCCTGCCGGGCGACCGCAACCGGATCAACCTGCTCAGGCTTTGCCGGTGCCGCCTGTGCAGGCTGCGACTTCTTCGGCCTGGGCGCGGTATCCGGCAGCGCGTATCGATCCACCGGCGCATCGCCGATGGCATCGGTGACGCCCAGTTCGATCTGCCAGTCCAGCAGCGCCCGCGCGGTGTGATAATCCAAAGCCGATTCCATGCCTTTCAATCTAACCACCTTTTGACCGAGGGAAAGCGAATAGACCTTGCCATGGCACCGGGTCGCACCGACCATGGGCGCATTCATGCTGTCAGTTTTGCGATTCCTTCTGATCGGAGTGCTGTTTGCCGTCACCAGCGGCCAGCCCGGATTTGCCCAGATCAACACCCAACGCGACCAGTGCCGAGGGGGCCAGTTCGCCTGCGGCAGCCGCTGCTGTTCCGGCGGGCAGCGATGCAGCTTTGACAACCATTGCATCCCGCTGGGCGGCACCTATTGCGGCGGCGGCCGCCGCTGCGGCCCGTTCGAACGCTGCGTGGCCGGGGGCACCCGCTGTGCGCCGGCGGGGGCGAATAAATGCCGCTCGCGCCTCGACTGCCCGGGCGGCAGTTTCTGCAACGGGCGCGGGGAATGCGAGCCGCTGACGCCCGAATTCGATCCCACCCCCTCCCCCGGTTTCAACCTTCAGACGCAGTGCGCCGATGGGCGCAGCTGTGTCTCGGGCACCTATTGCCTGCCGCAGGGCGGCTGCTCGCGCCCCGGCTGGTACTTGTGCGAAAAAACCGGCTCGCAATGCCGCCCCGGCTTCAAATGCTCGCGCAACCAGGGCTGCGTGCCCGTCAGGGCGATCGACTGCGGCTATGGCAAATGGTGCAAACCGGGCGAGCGCTGCTTGCCCGAAGGCGGGTGCGAGATATTGCCCGAGGGCACCGATCCCTAGGTTGCTTCTGCCCGCGCAGCTTCCTATAAGCGGCCCGATTGTCAGACAGGAGCCCGCCCATGCGTTTCGCCCATCGTCACCTTCTTGGCATCGAGCATCTGTCGCAATCCGATATCACCGCCATCCTTGATCTGGCCGAAAAATATGTCGAAATGAACCGCCAGTCGACCAAGCATTCCGACGTGCTGGCAGGACTGACCCAGATCAACATGTTTTTTGAGAACTCAACCCGCACGCAGGCCAGTTTCGAACTGGCAGGCAAGCGGTTGGGGGCCGACGTGATGAACATGGCGATGCAGGCGAGTTCGATCAAAAAGGGTGAGACGCTGATCGACACCGCGATGACGCTGAACGCGATGCATCCCGACCTGCTGGTGGTGCGGCACCCGCATTCCGGTGCGGTCGATCTGCTGGCGCAAAAGGTCAACTGCGCCGTTTTGAACGCAGGCGACGGGCGGCACGAACACCCGACGCAGGCCTTGCTGGACGCGCTGACCATCCGCCGCGCCAAGGGCCGCCTGCACCGGCTAAACATCGCGATTTGCGGCGATGTCGCGCATTCCCGCGTAGCAAGGTCAAACCTGATCCTGCTGGGCAAGATGGAGAACCGCATCCGCCTGATCGGCCCGCCGACGCTGGTGCCCGGTCAGTTCGCCGAGTTCGGGGCCGAGATTTACGACGATATGAACGAAGGCCTGAAAGACGTCGATGTGGTGATGATGCTGCGCCTTCAGCGCGAGCGAATGGATGGCGGCTTCATCCCCTCGGAACGCGAATACTATCACCGCTATGGGTTGAACGCCGAGAAACTGGCGCTTGCCAAGCCGGACGCCATCGTCATGCATCCCGGCCCGATGAACCGCGGGGTGGAAATCGACGGCACGCTGGCCGATGACATCAACCGCTCGGTCATTCAGGAACAGGTCGAAATGGGCGTCGCCGTGCGCATGGCCGCGATGGAACTGCTGGCCCGCAATCTGGCCGAGGCCGCATGAACGACCTGACCGTCGCCCCCCATGAACGCGGCGTGATCCGCCTGTTCACGCTGGGCATGCGCCCGGAAGAGGCGAAGTTCCTGCGCGAACCCGGTGCCGCCGATCAGGTTCTGGGGGTCGAGGGGCTGGACCCCGCGCAGATCGATATCTTCCCGGTCTCCGACCTCGAAGACCTTGGGCTGTACGGCTATCTGAACGAGGGCTGCGGAGTGTCGGCGGATCAGTTGGACCGTACTGCGTTGGAGGCTGTCGAGGGCTGGGTCCTGGCCCTGCGCAGCGCCGCCTTTCACGGGCGCGCGGCCAGTATCGAACCCGACCCGCGCCTGCACTTGATTGGTCTGTTCACCGAAGAGGCCACCAACTGGACTGGCGGCGTGATCGAAACCGAAAGCGCCAGGCCGTTCTCGGCCCCTAAGACCCCGCCGGACGCGCAACCCCGGCGCATCGGCTCGGCCCTTTTGGCGCTGGTGATCCTGCTTGTGATCGGAGGTGCCCTGTGGCTGATCCTGTGACCTTCGCCCCCGACAAAGGCGCTTACATCCGCACCAACGCGTGGTTGGCCGCGTTCGCAATGGCGGCGGCGATGGTGGTGCTTTGGCTGATCGGCAACCCCTATGTCTGGACCGGCGCACCCGCCGGGCTGGCCGCCGTTGCTGTCCGCGCGTGGTATCTGGCCTCGGAAGAACTGAACAACACGTGGGAGATGACCGAGACCACCCTCACCGGCCCCGGCCCGCGCAAGGTGGCGCTGAACCAGATCGAGGCGGTCAAAACGATGGGCAGCTTCGTCCAGATTGTCACCAAAGGCGGCGACAAGCACCTGATCAAGTATCAGGCCGACCCCGCCGCCACCAAAGCCGCGATTGAAAGGGAGATGGGATGAGCGACGAGTGGTGGCGAGAACAAATTCCTGATGGCGAAAAGATTCTGTGGGTCGGGCAGCCGGATCAGGGTTTTTTTCCGCCGCGCTATGGCTGGGCCTACAAAGCAATACTGCTTCTGCTCATCGGGATTTGGGCGGGTAGCCCATGGATGATCGAAACTGTCCGGGAATTCTGGGAGATCTTTTTTTGTACGATTGGCTTTGCCTTCGTGATCTACGCAGACCGTTTCGTTCGGGCGCAGCGCATGTACGCAGTCACCTCGCACAGCGCCTGGAAACTCAACAGAGAGTTAAAGTCCAAAAGCCTGAAAATCGACAATTTTCTGACCTTTCGAACCGGACGCCGCGCGATCTTGTTTGACCGTCATCCCTTCTTTGCCTTTGAACACCTGTCCGATCCCGACACTGTTTTGAAGGCGCTGACCCAAGCCCGAGAGGCCCAGACATGACTGCCCTGATCTTCACCAACGCCCGTCTGATCGACCCGGAAACCGGCACGGACAGTCTCGGCTGGCTGCACATTGCCGATGGTCTAATTCAGGGCAAGGGCGATGGGGATGCGCCTGGCACTGACGGGCAGGTGATCGACTGCGGCGGGCAGTGCCTCGCGCCCGGTATCGTCGATATCGGCGTCAAGGTCTGCGAGCCGGGCGAGCGGCACAAGGAGAGCTATAAATCAGCGGGTCTCGCCGCGGCTGCCGGGGGGGTGACCACTATCGTCACCCGGCCCGATACGCTGCCTGCGGTCGATACGCCGGAAACGCTGGAATTCGCCACAAGGCGCGCGCAGGCGGATGCGCCGGTCAACGTGCTGCCGATGGCGGCGCTGACCAAGGGGCGCGACGGGCGTGAAATGACCGAGATCGGGTTTCTGCTCGATGCCGGGGCTGTCGCCTTTACCGATTGCGACCACGTGGTGGCCAATACCAAGGTGTTTTCGCGCGCGCTGACCTATGCGAAGTCCTGTGGCGCGCTGGTGATTGCCCACCCCCAGGAACCGGGGCTGAGCGCCGGGGCGGCCGCCACCAGCGGCAAATTCGCCGCCCTGCGCGGATTGCCCGCAGTTTCTCCCATGGCGGAACGTATGGGTCTGGACCGCGACATCGCGCTGTTGGAGATGACCGGGGCCGCGTATCACGCCGACCAGATCACCACCGCCCGCGCCCTGCCCGCTTTGGAACGGGCCAAGCGGAACGGGCTGGACATCACCGCCGGGACCTCGATCCACCATCTGACGCTGAACGAGTTGGACGTGGCCGATTATCGCACCTTCTTCAAGGTCAAGCCGCCGCTGCGATCCGAGGACGACCGGCAGGCGGTGATCGAAGCGGTCCGTACCGGGCTGATCGACACGATCAGTTCGATGCACACGCCGCAGGACGAGGAAAGCAAACGCCTGCCGTTTGCCGAGGCCGCCTCGGGCGCGGTGGCGCTTGAGACGCTGCTGCCTGCGGCACTGCGCCTCTATCATGCGGGGCAGTTGGACCTGCCGACCCTGTTCCGCGCCATGGCGCTGAACCCGGCGAAACGGCTGGGGCTGGGCGCGGGCCGCCTGTCGCAGGGCGCACCGGCGGATCTGGTTCTGTTCGACCCGGATGTGCCTTTTGTGCTCGACCGCTTTGTTCTTAAATCCAAATCCCAGAACACACCGTTTGACGGGCAGAAGATGCAGGGTAAGGTCACAGCGACCTATGTCGCAGGCCAAGAAGTTTACCGGAGACCCTGATGCCCCCGATCGACAGTACAACGACCCAGCTGATCCTGTGGGCAGGGCTTGGATACCTGATGGGGTCCATCCCGTTTGGCATGATCCTCGCCCGTGTCATGGGGCTGGGCAATCTGCGCAATATCGGGTCCGGCAATATCGGGGCCACCAATGTTCTGCGCACGGGAAACAAAACGGCAGCTGGCCTGACGGTGCTGTTTGACGGCGGCAAGGGGGCCGTCGCTGTCCTGCTGGCCCGGGTCTTCGCCGGGGAAGATGCGGCACAGATTGCGGCGCTGGCCGCTTTTGTGGGGCATTGTTTCCCGGTCTGGCTGGGGTTCAGGGGCGGCAAGGGTGTTGCGACCTTTCTGGGCCTGTGGCTGATGCTCGCCTGGCCCGTGGGCGTGGCCTGCTGCCTGTCCTGGCTGGTTGCGGTGGCGATCTGGCGGATGTCCTCGGTCGGGGCGCTGGCGGCAGCGGCGCTGTCGACGACCTGGATCGTGGTGCTGACGGATGGCTCGACCTTCATCCTCGGCATCGTTCTGACCCTGCTGGTCTATTGGCGCCACAGCGCCAATGTCGCGCGCATCAAGGCCGGGACCGAGCCCAAAATCGGCAAATCGTGACCCCGCCCGACGCGTTTGCATCCGCGTTCTTCGACCTGCCTCTCGGCACGTTCACCGGCACGGCAGATGGCCTGCGCTATGTCGTCACCCGGCAGGCGATGGCGGGCGGAAAGGCCCATAAACTGGTCGCGCATCAAAGGGGCGGCAATGACTATATCAGCCTCAACCTGTACCAGACCCGCAACAGCGGCCTGCTGCTACGACCCTGCGAAATGCCCGTCTGCAAAGTCATCGAATTCGTCCTCGCGCTGCGGCCCGAGGGCTGACCTCTGCCCTGCATTTCTGAACAGAGACTCTTCACCCCTGCACAATCACAATTGATTGCTTTGAACGTGACCAGGGCAATTCCCAACTGGATTTCGTGACAGCCAATTGCCGGTGTCACAAAAACAAATCCGGTTCGCCGGGGCAAAATTCAGGTGCCCGAAAGCGGACCTATTCACGAAAGGTGAAGTCATGAACAAGATCAAATCCCTCATCGGTGGTGTCGCCCTGTCTGTCGCGGTTGCAAGCACAACTCTGGCCGCTGGCGTCGAACTGAACGCAAGCTCGACCGGTCTGGCGCTGCAGGGTTACGACCCGGTTGCCTATTTCACCGTGGGCGAGGCCACCAAGGGCGATTACCGCATCACCGCGCTGCACAACGAAGCGCTGTACCGCTTTGCGTCGGAAGAAAACAAAGTGGCGTTCGAGCAGAACCCCGAAGCGTATCTGCCCGCTTATGGCGGTTACTGCGCCTTCGGCACCGCGATGGGCTTCAAGTTCGACGGCGACCCGAACTACTGGAAGATCGTTGACAACAAGCTGTACCTGAACCTGTCGGCCGATATTCAGGAACGCTGGGAAGGCGACATCCCGGGCTTTAACGAGCGCGCAGATGCCAACTGGAAAGACATCGCCGACAAGACCCCTGCGGAACTGCAGCAGCAATAATCCGCTGAATATTTCAGACGTGTCGGCGGCGGAGCGTATCCGCCGCCGCATGTCGTTTTGAACCCTTCGGTTCGGCACCTATCTGTTTCTTCAAACAAGCGTCCGGCTTCAACGGACCTGCATCCGCGCCACCGCGCGGAACCGCAAGACTACGGGCTGGAATAGAACAGACATCATTGATCCGGTCCGGGGATCGGGCCGTATCAATCAGCAGGCACCCGCAGCGAATTACACCCCTGCGGGATCTGGTTTCGAACGAAAGGACAACACAGATGACAGGTAAATTGGAACTCGTCACCGCTGTCGCGACTTTGGCGGCAGGATCGGCCTTTGCGCAATCTTCGGGCAACTGGACCGGGTTTTATGGCGGTCTGCAGCTTGGCTATATCGACGTGGATACCAACGTGTCCGGCATCGACGGCGATGGCGCGATCGGCGGTATCGTTCTGGGCTACGATTATGATCTGGGCGATTGGGTGATCGGCGGCGGCTTCGACTATGACTGGACCGATGTGAACCTGTCCGGCGCGGCCAAGGTCGAGGATGTGTGGCGCCTCAAGGCGCGCGCCGGATACAAGGTGAACCCGCAGGGCCTGTTTTACGGAACCGCTGGCTATGCCGAGGCCGGAACCGACAATCTGGGCAGCGACGATGGCTGGTTCATCGGCGCAGGGTACGAGCAGATCGTCGCCCCCAATGTCAGCATTGGCGGCGAGTTGCTGTATCACGAGTTCGACAATTTCAACTCGACCGGCGTGGATGTGGACGCTACCACCCTGCAGTTCCGCGCCACCTATCGGTTCTGAGGCATCCCTCACAGACCATCAGACCCGGCGCTTTCCGCCGGGTCTTTCCGTTCAAAGGTCCAGAATCGTGCTGCCCGTGGTCTGGCGCGCCTCGAGCGCACGATGGGCATCGGCGACCTGTTCCAGCGGGAAGCGCTGATCGATGTGGATTTTGACCTCACCGCCTTCGACCTTGCCGAACAGCCGCCTTGCCATCGCCTGACAGGCGGCATGGTCCGAGATATGCGTGAACAGCGTTGGCCGGGTGATCTTGAGCGAGCCTTTCTGCGCCAGAACCCCAAGATTCACCGGCGGCACCGGCCCCGAGGCGTTGCCGAAGGAAATCATCATCCCCAGTGGTTTCAGGCAGTCCAGCGACCCCTCGAACGTATCGGCCCCGACCGAATCCATCACCGCGTCCACGCCTTTGCCGCCAGTGATCTCGGCGACGCGTTCGGCAAAGTTCTCGGTCCGGTAGTTGATGCAATGCGCCGCCCCGTTGAACTGCGCGAGGGAACATTTTTCGTCCGTCCCGGCGGTGCCGATCAGGGTGATACCCTCGGATTTCGCCCATTGGCAGGCGATCAGGCCCACACCCCCGGCTGCGGCGTGGAACAACACCGTATCCCCGCGCCTGAGCGGCGTTGTGCGGTGAAACAGGTATTCGACCGTCATCCCCTTCAGCATCATCGCGGCGGCGGCTTCAAAGCCGATACCGTCGGGCAGCGGGCAGACCTGCGCGGCGGGCATCACGCGCGCCTCGCAATAGGCGCCCGAGGGCGCAGCGGCATAAGCGGCGCACTGGCCGGGTTCCAGATGGGTCACGCCCTCGCCCACGGCCTCGACCACGCCCGAGGCTTCCATGCCCAGCGCATGAGGCAGGTCCAGCGGATAAAGACCAGTGCGCTGATAGACATCGATAAAGTTCAATCCGCAGGCATGGTGGCGAATGCGCACCTCACCCGGTCCGGGGTCGCCCAACGGCCTGTCTTCGATCTGCAAAACCTCGGGTCCGCCGAATTCATGGATGATGACGGTTTTTGCCGTTTGCTGCATGCTGACCTCCTTCTTGCCTGCGCCCAAGCTAACACGACTGCGCAACAGGGCAATCGGTGCAATCTCGTAGCGGTGATTCGGCGAATTGGGAATCTGTGCTATAGTGGTCACAGGCGTTGCCGGCTGGTCCGGCCACGGGCAACCTTATGCCGGATCCGTCCCGCGGCGCATTTCGTCAGGGAAAGGGATCAAGATGGCAAAAACTATCGGTAATCCGATCAGCTGGGTGGCCCAAAGCCTTGGCGCTACCAGCGATCACGTCACGGAAAGCGTATCCCGGATCGGCAGCTCGGAAACCCGCGAACTGCCGGTGGTGCAAACGCTTACATTGCAGGATCTGCGCGCCTGTCTGCGGGCGGGGTATCACGATTTCCTCGAAACCCGCGCCGATGCGATATTTGTGGTGCTGATATACCCCATTGCCGGTCTTCTGATGTTCGGATTTGCGGTGAACATGAATATGGTGCCGCTTCTGGCCCCTCTGGTCGCAGGGTTCGCCCTGATCGGCCCGGTCGCGGCAGTTGGATTGTACGAGATCAGCCGCAAGCGCGAACAGGGCGGCGCGGTCCACTGGCTGGACGCGTTCGGGGTCTTCCGCTCACCGTCCTTCGGCGCGATTCTGGCGCTTGGCTTTTATCTGGTGATGCTGCTGCTGATCTGGCTCTGGGTTGCTGAAGGCATCTACGAGCGCACGCTGGGCCCGGAACCGCCTGCCTCGCTTGGCGCATTTGCGACCGATGTGTTCACCACCAGCGCAGGCTGGACCATGTTCGTGGTCGGCACGGCGGTCGGGTTTGTCTTTGCCCTGTGCGCGCTGGCCATCAGCGTCGTCAGCTTTCCGCTGCTGCTGGATCGCAAGGTCGGCGTGCCGGTCGCGGTCGTTACCTCGGTCCGCGTGCTGCGGCACAATCCGGGCGTCGTTCTGACATGGGGCTTCATCGTCGCGGTCCTGCTGGTGCTGGGCGCGATTCCGATGCTGCTTGGGCTGATCGTGGTGATGCCGGTGCTGGGCCACGCGACCTGGCATCTGTACAGACGCGCGGTCGCCTGACCCGCGCCGTTACCCGCCGGATATGTTCAGAACGATCTTGCCGATATGGCCCGAGCTTTCCATGCGCGCATGGGCGGCTGCGGCCTCGGCCAGATCGAATTCTGAATCCATGACCGGAGCGACCCTCCCGGCCTCCAACAAGGGCCAGACGGCCTCGCGCAAATCCTGCGCGATCTTGGCCTTTGCCAGATCGCTTTGCGGGCGCAAGGTGCTGCCGGTCAGGGTCAGGCGTTTAACCATCATCAGGGCAAAATTCAACTCGACCACCGGCCCCTGCAAAAAGGCGATCTGCACCAGCCGCCCGTCCTCGGCCAGAGCCTTGACGTTGCGCGGGATGTAATCCCCGCCCACCATGTCGAGGATCAGGTTCGCGCCGCCTTCAGCCCGCATGACGCCCACAAAATCCTCATCCCGGTAGTTGATCGCCTTTTCCGCGCCAAGCTTCACACAGGCCTCGCATTTTTCGTCCGACCCGGCGGTGGCAAAGACGCGCGCGCCAAAGGCGTTGGCGAGTTGGATCGCGGTGGTGCCGATTCCGCTGGACCCGCCATGGACCAGAAAGCGTTCTCCTGCTTTCAATCCGCCACGGGTGAAGACGTTGGACCAGACGGTGAAGAAGGTTTCGGGCAGGCAGGCGGCCTGTTTCATTCCCATACCAGCAGGCACGGGCAGGCAATGCGCGGCGGGCGTGGCGACATATTCTGCGTAGCCGCCGCCGGGCAGCAGGGCGCAGACCCGATCGCCGATCGCGACTCCTTCGACGCCCGCACCCACAGCCACCACTTCGCCCGACGCTTCCAGCCCCGGCAGATCGCTAGCCCCCGGCGGCGGATCATAGGCCCCGGCGCGCTGCAGGGCGTCCGGCCGGTTCACCCCGGCATAGGCCACTTTCAGGATCACCTGCCCGGCGTTGGGCTCGGGCATGGGCCGTTCGGTCACCTGCAAAACATCCGGGCCGCCGGGGGTGGTGATCTCAACAGCGCGCATCATCTGGGTCATCGGCAAATCTCCTTTGCCCAATGCCTAGCAGGCCTGCGCTCAAACGCCCAGACAGTTACTTTCGGGGGTTCAGAAGCCCCGGCAGATCAGCACGCATCTTCATCGGGGCCCGCACCTGACCCGCCAGCCAGTTCGGTACCGCCAGAAACGGCTTCAGCAGCGGGTTCCCGTTCACCTGCGCCTTGAGCTTTTCGAACTGCATCACATCGCCGATGCGCCGGTCCAGAAATTCCCACGTGCGCTGATGATCCGGGGTCTCATCCCCCAGCCAGAACAGCAGGGTCGAGGAATAGACCCCCGACAGCGTCATCCGCTTGGTGTACCAGTTCACATCGTCCGAGGTGTCACCCAGCGCGTCCCAGATCAGATCGCAAGTCTGCCACAACGCCTTGGCCCCATCCGCCGCATGGGTCGGCAGCGAAAACAGCGTCATGCCCCGGCGCACCAGTTCTTTATCCTCGACCGCCTCAAGCCGGAACCGCACGGCGGCGGCGATCTTTTCGCGGAATTTCAGCGCGCTCAGGTCCTCGGACTTGATTCGCTCCAGCATGGCCGCATCGCCGCGCGCGTGAAAGGCCAGCGCCAGATCGACCGCCCCGCGCGGACAGATGGCGCGCGCCAGACCGTCATCGATTTCGCAATCGGAAATCGCCGCCCGAAAGCTTGTTTCCGACCAGCCATCGAAAGGAACATGGATCAGAATTGCATCCAAAAGCTGCTGCTTGGCATCTTCGTAGGTAACGGTCATGGCGGTTCTCCGGCTTTCAGCCCCAGTACTAGACAAGATAGGCCCGCTTTGCTATACGGCCAATTCCTGCAATTTCCTTGCAACTCTATCTAGAAAGGTGGTGACAACCACATGCAGGTTAGTGTTCGCGACAATAACGTCGATCAGGCGCTTCGTGCCCTGAAGAAAAAGCTGCAGCGCGAAGGCGTGTTCCGTGAAATGAAGCTGAAGCAACATTTCGAGAAACCGTCCGAGAAGAAAGCGCGCGAGAAAGCTGAAGCGATCCGCCGTGCCCGTAAACTGGCACGCAAGAAAGCCCAGCGCGAAGGTTTGCTCTAAAACCTCGCTCGTCCAGCTTTGGATGACACTATTTGACGACCCCCGAGGCCCCGCCCGGGGGTTTGTCGTTTTCAGGGCTGGTTCTTTTCCGCCGACTCGCGCCGGGCAGTGTGCGGCAAGCTGCCAATTCCGGCTCAGCAACATTTTGCCCGGCATTTTGCAGCGCAGCGAATCCCGTTCAGGTAGCGCGGGCCTGCCGGATTTCGCTCAACTGATAAGCGCCCCTGTCCCCTGCCGCGATGCCCCATGTAACTGGCCCCGTCGAAACAGACGGCAAACCAAACGGAGGCAAAATGTCGACTGCAAGCACAATCGAGCAGGAAATGCTGGCGCTTATCAACGCCGAGCGCACATCCCGCGGGCTGAACGCGCTGAAACTGGAAACCAATCTGAATGAATCGTCCGAGGATCACAGCACCTGGATGCTGAACACCGACATGTTCAGCCATACCGGTGCCGGCGGCTCCAGCGCGACCGAGCGGATGCGCGATGCCGGGTTCGACCTGTCCGGCAGCTGGCGCACCGGTGAAAACATCGCCTGGCAATCCGAACGCGGCGCGCCGGGCATCAGAGATGATGTGGCCCAGCTGCATCAGAATCTGATGAACAGCCCCGGCCACCGAGCCAACATCCTGAACCCCGAGTTTGAATATATCGGCATCGGGATCGAGACCGGGGATATGCAAGGCTTTGACGCGGTCATGGTCACGCAGAACTTCGCCACCACGGACGGAACGGTGGTTCTGGATAGTGGCGCGGCGACTCCCCCCGCCCCGACACCGCCGGTGGCCGAGGTGCCAGTAACCGACCAGCCAGCGCCCGATCAGCCTGTGACCGAGGCCCCGGACGTTGCGGATACACCCGCCCCCGCGCCGGACACACCGGACACGGATGTCACGAACGACCCGACGCCGGACACGCCCGACGTGGATGTCACCGAAACCGAAGATCCCGCGCCGGAAACGCCCGATACAGACGTCACGGAAACGGACGATCCGGAAACTGAGACACCCGACACGGATGTCACCGAGACGGACGACCCGGTCGCCGAAACGCCTGATACCGATGTCACAGAAACCGAAGAACCGGCACCGGAAACGCCCGATACGGACGTAACCGAAACGGCCGACCCCGCGCCGGAAACACCCGGGACAGATAGTGGCGAAACAGATGACGGATGTTTCGACGTCGCCGCCTTCCTTGCCGAGATCGAGGCGTTTATCGAAGCCCTGCAATCGCGGCTGGATCAGTTTGCCTGGGATGACAGCGGGATGGACCCGTCAGATTCGACCGAAGCGTTCGATCTGGTGATGGACGATTCTGAAACCGTCGAAGAAGACACGCCGATGTCAGATGTTGCATGCGATGATACAGCCGATGTCTTCCAGTTCAATTTCTACACCTTCGACTGCATGATGGACGCCGCCTGAGCGGCCCTTCCGGTGCGAGGCAGACCCTCTGCCTCGCACAGCCGGGGTCAGTAGATCTTCGGCACGTGAAGCTCATCCGGCAGAACGCGGCGTTCGTATTCGGGATTGTAGCGCCGATCGGGCAGGTTGACCTTTTCCTGCGGCACATCCTCATAGGGGATTTTGGTCAGCAGATGTTCAATACAGTTCAGGCGTTCGCGCTTCTTGTCATTGCCCTCCACGATGTACCACGGGGCCTCGGGGATGTTGGTGCGAAACAGCATGTCTTCCTTGGCCTTGGTATATGCCTCCCACCGGATGCGGGATTCCAGATCCATCGGCGACAGTTTCCACTGCTTCATCGGGTCGTGAATGCGCATGAGGAATCGCAGCTGCTGTTCCTCATCCGTGATCGAGAACCAGTATTTCAGCAAAATGATCCCCGACCGCACCAGCATCCGTTCGAATTCAGGAACGTCCTGAAAGAACTGTTCGACCTGATCGTCGTTGGCGAAACCCATCACCCGCTCGACGCCTGCGCGGTTGTACCATGAGCGGTCGAACAGAACGATCTCGCCCGCAGCAGGCAGGTGCGGGACGTAGCGCTGGAAATACCACTGGCTTTGTTCACGACGGCTGGGGGCGGGCAGGGCAACGACACGGGCCACCCGCGGGTTCAGCCGTTGCGTGATGCGCTTGATCACGCCCCCTTTCCCGGCGCTGTCGCGGCCTTCGAACAGGATACAGACCTTGGCCCCGGTGTGCTGCACCCAGTCCTGCACCTTGATCAGTTCGGCCTGCAGGCGCAGCAGGTTGCGGAAATAGACCTTGCGGTCCAGCATGTCCGGGTGTTGGTCCTTGTAAATCTTGCGGACTTCCATCGAGAGCATCGGCTCGCTGAACTCGATCTCAAAGTCCTCGTCCAGCGTGTCTTCCAATTCGGCTTCCAGCCAGTCTTTGGGCGCGTCATTGTTTTCGTAAGCCAAAATCAGCTCCTTCTCAGTCAACGGGTTCGGACCGTACCGGGTATGTGTAACCGCCCGATGTCATCGGAAAAATTGATGCCATCGCAATGGAACGGCTGTGCGGGGTCCTGTTGGGTGAAACAGGCGCAATTTCAACAGCCCTGCGGTCTTTGCCCTCAATGTGACCCGGACGGGCGGCAGATACAACCGGCAGAATTGCCGCAATGCCAACAGGTTGCCGGCCGGGCCGGACTGGCGTCTTGCAATGGCGTATATTTTCGCGGCAACACTGCGGTCAGCAAAACTGTGGAACGCACGTGGCCTTCTTTCTGTCTCAACTGCCGGTCCTCTGGCCCTGGCTGATCCTGATCGCGGCGCAGGTCCTGGTGCTGACGGGCAGAACCGCCATCGGATTGTCCGTTCTGGTGCTGTTCGGCAGCGTCGCGCTGAGCCTCGGGCTGATGTCGCCACTGGCCGCTGCGATCATTGCTTTGGGAGTGTTGGGCGCGTCGTTTCTGCCCCGTCTGTCGGGATGGGCAGCCGGGCTGGGACATCTGGCACTGATTGTCTGGTGCGTGGCACTGGGCGCGCATCTGGTTCCGGGGTTCTACAACCTTCGGATTCTGGATCAGGTTCTTGCCGGGCCCGATAGTGCCGCCTTCACCCTGCATCTGAACATGGACAAGCCGATGGTGTTCTTCGCCGTCCTGCTGGCCTGGCCCGCAATGCTGAACACCGGGCGGATGGTAAACCTTCCGAGTCTTATTTTCGGCCTCGCCCTGCTGCCCATCCTGTTCGCGATTGGGCTGGCGGCAGAAGCCGTCCGGCCCGAGATCACCCTACCGCCCTGGTGGCTGATCTTCGCACTTTCAAACCTGTTTCTGACCTGCCTGACGGAAGAGGCGTTTTTTCGCGGCTACCTGCAATCCGTCCTCGTTTCCCGGATCGGGGTAGCAAACGGAATCGCTCTGGCCAGCCTCGCATTTGGTCTGGCCCATTTCGGAGGTGGACCCGAGCTGGTAATCTTCGCCTCGCTTCTTGGTCTGGCCTGCGGATTGGCCTATTCTGCAACCGGTCGGCTGTGGGTGCCGGTCGCGATGCACTTCGCCTTCAACTTCGTGCATCTGGTCTTCTTCACCTACCCGGCCCCGGCCTGAGCCTTAAACCGGCAGGGCCGTGGTCTTGAACACGGTCCGCAGGGCAAACGAGCTTTGCATCTGCGCCACCCCGGGCAGGCGCGACAGATACTGCCGGTGAATGCGGGCAAAATCCTCGGTGTTTTCGGCGACGACTTTCAGGATGTAATCCGCCGTCCCGGCCATCAGATGGCATTCCAGAACATCCGGAATGCGCGCGACGGCCTTTTCGAACGCATCCAGCACCTCTTCGGCCTGACCCTGCAGGGTGATCTCGACAAACACCGTTGTGGGCACGTTCATCTTGCGGGCATCCAGCAGGGCGACATAGTTGCGGATATACCCCTCGGCCTCCAGTCGCTGCACGCGGCGGTGGCAGGCCGAGGGCGACAGATTCGCCTGCTCTGAAAGCTCGGCGTTCGACATTCTGCCGTTCCGCTGGAGCGCGGACAGAATCTTCCGATCCGTCGTATCAAGGCTCATTCATGCACATCCTTTGCAAGAAGCTGCCATCTTACAGGAAATTCTTCCCGGAAAAAGCTCTTTCGCACGCAATGTTTCACAGAAATTGCAACGAAGAATGCCCATAATTTAGGCAGTTTATGAATGGAGTCTCTCATGAAAATCGGCTGCCCCAAGGAAATCAAACCGCAGGAGTTCCGCGTCGGCATGACCCCCAACGCCGCGCAGGAAGCGGTGGCGCGCGGTCACGAGGTGATCATCGAAACCGGGGCCGGGATGGGCTCGGGCTTTGACAATGACGCCTATGTTGCCGCCGGTGCCCGTATCGTTGACACGGCGGAAGAGGTGTTTGCCACCGCCGACATGATCGTCAAGGTCAAGGAACCGCAAGCGGTCGAACGCAAGATGCTGCGCGAAGGGCAGCTGCTGTTCACCTATCTGCACCTTGCGCCCGATCCGGACCAGACCCACGATCTGTTGGAATCCGGTTGTACCGCGATTGCCTATGAGACCGTGACCGATGCCAATGGCGGCCTGCCGCTGCTGGCCCCGATGTCCGAGGTTGCCGGTCGTCTGGCCCCTCAGGTCGGGTCATGGACCCTGCAGAAGGCCAATGGCGGCCGCGGTGTGCTGATGGGCGGTGTTCCCGGTGTTGGCCCGGCCAAGGTCGTGGTGATCGGCGGCGGTGTTGTCGGCACCCACGCCGCCAAGATCGCGGCGGGCATGGGCGCGGATGTGACGGTTCTGGACCGGTCCCTGCCCCGCCTGCGCTATCTGGACGATGTGTATGGCCGCCAGTTCAAGAACCAGTATTCGACCGCCGGTGCAACGGCCGAACTGATCCAGGATGCCGATATGGTGATCGGCGCGGTCCTGATCCCCGGTGCCGCCGCGCCCAAGCTGATAACGCGCGAGCAGCTTTCGACCATGAAACCGGGTGCGGTTCTGGTGGACGTGGCCATCGATCAGGGCGGCTGTTTCGAGACCTCGAAGGCCACCACCCATGCGGATCCGATCTATAACGTCGATGGCGTCATGCATTACTGCGTTGCCAACATGCCGGGTGCGGTTGCGCGCACCTCGACCATTGCTCTGGGCAACGCCACGATGCCGTTCATGCTGGCGCTGGCGGACAAGGGCTGGAAACAGGCCTGTCAGGACGACCCGCATCTGATGGAAGGTCTGA
The DNA here is from genome assembly GCF_056541025.1 of Ruegeria sp. AK4. Lineage (NCBI taxonomy): Bacteria > Pseudomonadati > Pseudomonadota > Alphaproteobacteria > Rhodobacterales > Roseobacteraceae > Ruegeria > Ruegeria sp. AK4. The sequence continues at coordinate 67,775 of NZ_JBQFXS010000007.1, read as the reverse complement.
ACGTCCATGCCGGTCAGCTGACCTATTACGCGGTTGGCAAGGCACTGGGGATCGACGTCGTCTCGCCCAATATCGTGGTCAAATCGTAAATCCTCCCGCCCCTGAAAACGGCCCCTGCCGGGGGCCGCTTTACAGCGTTGGGCAAAGCGCCGCGCCAAAAGGCGCGGCGCAGTTGCGTTCAGGCAAGCAGCCTTAGCCCTGTTTCTGGATTTCCACCGAATGCGGATAGGGGATCGAAACGCCCTTGTCGTCAAAGGCTTCCTTGACCGCCTTGGTCAATTCGAACTTCACATCCCAGTAATCCGCCGCCGCACACCACAGACGCGCGGTCAGGTCCACCGAACTGTCACCCAGATTGGTCACCCGCACCCAGGGCTCAGGATCGTGGTGAATGCGGGCATCCGCCTTGGCGATATCCAGAATGATCTGCATCGCCTTGTCGGCGCTGTCGCCATAGTCAATACCGAACACCAGATCGACCCGGCGCGTGTCATGGGCCGAATAGTTGGTGATGACAGTGCCCCAGGCCTGCCCGTTCGGAACGATGATCTGCACATTGTCAGGCGTCACCAGTTCGGTCGTGAACAGGTTCAGGTCCTTCACCGTCCCCGCCGTGCCGCCGATATCGACATACTGGCCCAGCTTGTAGGGCCGGAACACCACCAGCATCACCCCGGCGGCCAGATCGCTGAGCGTGCCCTGCAGCGCCAGACCGATGGCCAGCGACGCGGCACCCAGGATGGCCACGATGCTTGTGGCCTCGATGCCGAAAATGCCCAGAACGGCCACAAGCACCATGGCCAGAATGGCCCATTTGACCAGGCTGGCCATGAAATTGCCCAGCGTCGGGTCAATCTGCGGGGTCGCGTTGATCCGGCGGCGCACCATGCCACCGATCGCGCTTGCCACGATCCAACCCAGAATCAGAACGACCAGAGCCTTGACCGCACTCATGATCAGGGGGGCGAACGCGCCTACCTGTGTTACGACCTCATCCACGCGCATCTCCTTTCAACAACAAGAAACCCGCGTACTTCACGCGGGGTCGGCGGAGTTTGTGCCAAAAATGCCTTTCGGTCTAGGTGCCAGTCGGCCCGGTTTTCCCCGTTGTTCACCGGCAAACACCAATTGACCGGTATTGCACATCATTTGGGCCTTACAAGAACGGGTGTCGCGGCCTACCTTTTGAGGAGCCACTTCAACAGGAGCCCCCGATGCTGGACGCCAAATCACACCCGATCATGAACCGCTGGCCTGCGCAGTTCCCGGAAAAGATCCAACTCTATTCCTATCCGACCCCCAACGGCGTCAAAGCCTCGATCATGCTCGAGGAAACAGGCCTGCCGTATGAGGTGCACAAGGTCACGCTGGCCGATGCCGATGTCAAAAGCCCCGAGTTCCTGTCGCTGAACCCCAACAACAAGATTCCCGCCCTGATCGACCCCAACGGGCCGGATGGCGAGCCGCTGGCCCTGTTCGAAAGCGGCGCGATCCTGCTGTATCTGGCCGAGAAAAGCGGCCAGTTCATTGGCCAGACCGCGGCAGACAAACACCGGGTCACCCAATGGCTGATGTTCCAGATGGGCGGGCTGGGGCCGATGTTCGGCCAGTTGGGCTATTTCCACAAATTCGCCGGCAGCGAGATCGAAGACCCCCGCCCCCGCGAACGCTATGTGGCCGAGGCCAAGCGCCTGCTGAACGTTCTGAACGGGCAACTGGACGGGCAGAACTGGATCGCCGGAGACTATTCCATCGCCGACATCGCCATCGCGCCCTGGCTGCGCGGGCTGGACTATTACGACGTCAAAGAGGTGATTGGCTGGGACGGCTACACCAACGTTGCCGCCTATCTCGACCGCTTTCTGGAACGACCGGCGGTCCAGAAAGGCCTGCTCATCCCCGCGCGGGACTGATCCAAAAAACCGGGCAGCGGCGCCTGCGCGCCCTGCCCCAACCTCAGCCGGGCAACGCGCCCGTCAGGACATAGCGCAGGATCTCAACCACCTGCGCCGGCTCTTCCGCCACGGCCAGCGCGGCGGCATCCACCTCTTTCAAAGCGTGCTGGTGGTCGGGACCATGCAGCACGATGATCGACTTTCCCAATGCCGCTGCATAGCCCGCGTCAAAGGCCGCATTCCACTGCTTGTACTTGTCGCCAAAGCGCACGACGACCACATCCGCGTCCGAGATCCCCTTGCGGGTCCGGATCGCGTTGACCATCGCGCCCTTGTGATCGTGCCAATACTTGTTCGGCTCCGCCCCCAGAATCGCCACCCCGCAATCGTCCGAGGCCGCGTGATCCGTCACCGGGCTGCTGAAGGCAACATCCAGCCCCTCGGCCCCCGCCACGATCTGCTCACGCCAATCCGTGTGAATCTCACCAGACAGATAAACCTTCAACATCTGTTTCTCCTCCTATGAAAATGGGGCGCACCCCGCCCCTTCATCTTTTCAAAAATACTCCCGCCGGAGGCGGAAACGCCCTTAGCCCCGCAAAACGCCGCCCGTGGCTTTCGCCACCTTCTCGACGATCTTGGCACTGACCGCCTCGATGTCCTTTTCCTTCAGGGTCGCGTCCAACGGCTGCAGCCGCACGGTGATGGCCATGGACTTCTTGCCCTCACCCAGACTGCCCCCGATGAATTCGTCAAAGACGCGCACATCCTCGATCAGCGCCTTGTCGGCCCCGGCGGCGGCATTGACCAGCGTCAGCGCCTCGACGCCCGCGTCGACGACAAAGGCAAAGTCACGCTCGACCGCCTGCAGGTCCCTCAGTTCAAGCGCGGCGCGGGTGGCACCGGATTTACGTGGCAGCGGCACCTCGTCCGGCCAGATGGTGAAGGCCACTGCCGGACCCTTGATGTCCATCGCCTGCAGCACGCGGGGGTGCAGCTCACCGAACACGCCCAGCACTTTCTTCGGACCCAGACAGATCTTGCCATGACGGCCCGGATGCCACCAGGCATCGCCGTCGCGCAGGATCTGCACCTTGGCGGGCGCGCCTATGGCCGCCAGCACCGCCTCGGCATCCGCCTTGGCGTCGTAAAGGTCCACCGGGCGGGACGCGCCATGCACATCCTTCGGGCCGTTGCGGCCAACCAGCAGGCCTGCAATCTGGGTTTTCTGATCGCCGGGCTCCCCGTCATGGAACACCGGGCCAACCTCGAACAGGGCCAGATCGGCATAACCGCGCGCCTGATTGCGGGCTGCGGCCTGCAACAGACCGGGCAGCAGGTCGGGGCGCATATGGCTCATCTCCGACGAGATCGGGTTCTCCAGCCGGGTCACATCATCCCCACCCCCGAACAGCGCTGCCGAGGCCTGATCGATGAAGGTATAAGACACGCATTCATTATACCCCAGCGCCGCGCATGTGCGCCGCGCCATCGACTGACGGCGCTGCGTCGGGGTCATCACCGCCTTCGGAATACCATCCGTCACACGCGGCAGCGGCTTGCCCTGCAGCTTGGTCAGCGAGGCAATCCGCGCGACCTCTTCCACCAGATCGGCCTCACCCATGATATCGGGCCGCCAACTGGGCACATGCGCCATCTCGCCTTCCAGACGGAAGCCCAGACGGGTCAGGGTCTGGCGCTGCTCGGCCTCGGGAATGTCCATCCCGACCAGCGACTGCACGCGGGCGGAATCCAACTTGTAGGCCCGCGCATGGTTCGGGGCTTTCCCGGCCTCAACCACCTTGGACACCTCACCGCCGCAGATATCGAGGATCATCTGCGTCGCCTGTTCCAGCCCTTCCAGCGTATATTCGGGATCGACACCGCGCTCGAACCGATAGCGCGCGTCCGAGTTGATCTTAAGCGCCCGACCGGTCAGCGCAATCTGCACATGATCCCAGAACGCGCTTTCAAGGAACACGTTGACCGTTTCCTCGGTACAGCCGGTCTCCTCACCGCCCATGATCCCGGCGATGGATTCGGGGCCCTTGTCATCCGATATCACCATCATGCCGGGCTGCAGTGTGTATTCCTTCTCATCCAGCGCGGTCAGCGTCTCACCACCCTTGGCGCGGTGCACCCGCAGGTTGCCCTGCACCTTGTCAGCGTCGAACACGTGTAGCGGGCGGTTCTGATCGAAGGTCATGTAGTTGGTGATATCCACCAGCGCCGAAATCGGCCGCAGACCAATCGCCTTCAACTGATCCTGCAGCCATTGCGGGCTGGGGCCGTTCTTCACGCCCCGGATCAGACGCCCGGTGAAATGCGGCGCGCCGTCCAGCGTGTCCTCATCAATCACCACCTTGATCGGGCTGTCGAAATCACCCGGTACCGGCGCATAGTCGCGCTGTTTCAGCTTGCCGATGCCCCGCGCCGCCAGATCGCGCGCAATCCCCGCCACGCCCAGCGCATCGGGGCGGTTCGGGGTGATCGCGATCTCGATCATCGGATCAACTTTCGAAGGCTCATTCTCTGCCAGCCAGTCGACGAACTTGTCGCCCACCTCGCCCGAGGGCAGTTCGATGATGCCGTCATGTTCCTCCGACAGTTCCAGCTCGCGCTCGGACGCCATCATGCCAAAGCTTTCGACACCGCGGATCTTGCCGACGCTGATGGTCAGGTCCAGACCGGGGATATACATGCCCGGCTTGCAGACCACGACCGTGATCCCTTCGCGCGCATTGGGCGCGCCGCAGATAATCTGCAGATCGCCCTCATCGGTTTCCACCGTGCACACGCGCAGCTTGTCCGCATCGGGATGCTTTTCCGCGTGTTTCACATGGCCCAGCGTAAAGCCTGCCAGCCGGTCCGCCGGGTTCACGATCTCTTCGACCTCGAGCCCGAGATCGGTCAGCGCCTCGGCGATTTCGTCAACCGAGGCATCGGTTTCCAGGTGGTCTTTCAGCCAGGACAGAGTGAATTTCATTGCTCGGGGCCTTTTTTGGCAGATATCCAGTCCGCAAAGGCAATGGCAAAGATTGCGCCAAGGTGCAAGGCTGCGCGTCAGGGATAGGTCGGGCTGCGGCCCAAAAGCTCGTCCAGTTGCCGGCCGATCCAGCCATGGGGGATAAAATGCCCGCCGGGATGCGTGTCCAGCACCACCTGCCCCCCAGCACAATCGGTCCATTCCACGCGGCTGAGGGTCAGGAACGGCTCAACGCTCCAATCCCCGCGCGGGGTGGGGCCGTTGCAGTCGTATTTCGCCCGCCACAGCGCCACCGGATACGTCCTGTCGCCGCCGGGACCGAAGGGGTAATCCATCACCGAGTCGTCCAGCCCGTGCACATGCCGCGCCTCGCGCGGGGCCTCGGGGCACTCCTCGGTCTGCCGGATGCTGCCCGCAACGGCCAGCAAGGCGGCGATGTCGTTGCCCGACTGGCAGACAAAGCGCCACGCCATCGCGCCGCCAAAGGAATAGCCCGAGACATAGATGCGGTCGGGATCGACCGGATAGCGTCGCGCCACATCCTGCAGCACCCGATCGGCAAAACCCACATCCGCCGTGTCCGCCGACCAGAAATTCCAGCTTTTGCCCAGCCCGTTCGGAGCCACCAGCAACACGCCCCGCAGCTTAGTCGCCCCGGCAATGCGCTGATGATTCACCACCACGGTCCCCTGCCGCGCCCAGCCATGGAAGTGCAACAGCACGGGCAGAGGCGTCTCGCCATCCCAACCGTCCGGTTCCAGCACGTGATACGAGCGGTCGCCGACCTGACAAGCGGTATCGCCATGGCAGGTGGCGACAGCGGCGGCGGGAGAGTCGATCAGCAGAAGGAAAAGCAGGCGATGAATCATGCGCCCGAGACTAATCGGATGACGCACCCTGTCACGTCACTTACGCGTTATTGCTCGGGCCTTAAGCGCATCGCTCATAGAACTGCCGCATCATGAACTCACCCGCCCCGAAATCGGTGGCCGGAAGCTTGCGATACATCTCCAAAATCAGGTTTTCACCTGTGACATCAACGAAATAGACCATCCCCGGCTTTTCATCCATGGTGAAAACAACACGGTTATTCTCATTGAACAATTGAACCGGCGCATTGTCGAAATCGGCAAAGGTAAACAGGTCCGAGGTCAGAGTGGTCTGCGGCCCCTGCCCGGCAAATGTCAGCCGCGCATCCAACCACATTGCGTTTTCCTTGGTGGCGCACCAGTTGCCCAAAACCGCGTCACGAAGCTGAGCATCCGCCCGCGACGCACCCTGCGAGACCGGATCGAGCAGCCCGACGCTGATCAGCCCACCCCAGAGACCGAGGATTGCAGCCAGCGCTGAGATCATAGTGACGAAAATCTGTTTCGGGGTCCAATCGGTAATTTTTTTCATCGGTAACCAGATGTTAAACTTGCAATGCGTTAAATCTATTTGATGTCTATCCCGCTGTACATGAAAGACTTTTCGCCATCTTTAGCTTTCGAAAAGATGTGATTGTGAGGTAACGTATATTGCAGTGCGGCGGGCTCGCGCGCCGCGCAAGCCGCGCTATCGCCAAACCGCGGGGTGGCGATATACCGGTGGTGTTAGGCGCTTTATACTGGCCAAGTCCGTGTGATGATCGAACAGAGCGCTTGCGGAGACAAATCGCCAGCCCGTGCGGGCGGTGTCGCCCATTGGGCTTGAACCAATGGCGCCGCAATGAACGACCGATAGCGCGGCGGCCTATCGGCCTTTGCTCCGCGCTTTCAAGTTATTCAGAAACAGATAATGAAAGGGCAATTCTGCTCTCTGTCTACTCGGTTACTTCCTCGCCACGCTTTTCTAGATAGCTTTCCACAGCGCCTTCGATGGCAACCTCATCAACAGATTTTCCACGAGAAGTTCCAATATAATCCAGAACGAACACCGTCAGAACGGCGGCTACTATTGGTAAAGCAACGGAAGAAAACAATTTATCGAGTTGACGGCCAGACCATCTAAGAACCCGCCTAGAAAGAGTATTTTGGCGATATTCCTGCAACCATACATGCCCTTTGTAAGTCAGGTGTATGTTTAAAGCGCCGTTCTTCATGAACGCCCCAGTGATGAGATCCTCTGCACGCATCAGACGGAATAGGAAGTCTCGTTCAGAAATCGACATCCGAAGTTTGTTTTGGGTTGTGTCTAGCCGAGGCTCCTCCGTTGGATAACGAGCGTTCCCACTCTCAGCAGCATCATCGAAAGAGGCTCCGGAATCATCCGAAGCCTCAATATACTCCATAACGCGAAGAAACTTTTCCTCGTCCAGCTTCAACGCGACAAACCACCATGCAGGTTCGGCATATCCAGCGCCGCAAACCCGTAGTGCCTCAACCACCGCAGGTCGCTGTCAAAGAACGCCCGCAGATCCGGGATGCCGTATTTCAACATCGCCAGACGGTCGATGCCGATCCCGAACGCAAAGCCCTGATAGACCTCGGGATCAATCCCACCGGCGGCGATCACCTTGGGGTGGACCATGCCGGAACCCAGAATCTCCATCCAGTCGTCACCCTCGCCGATCTTCAACTGGCCGTTGTCCCAGGAACAGCGGATATCGACCTCGGCCGAGGGTTCGGTGAACGGGAAGTGCGAGGCGCGGAAGCGCAGTTCGACATCGTCGACCTCGAAGAACGCTTTCACGAACTCTTCCAGAACCCATTTCAGGTTCGCCATCGAGATGTCTTTGTCAATCGCCAGCCCCTCGACCTGATGGAACATTGGCGTGTGGGTCTGGTCATAATCGGCGCGATACACGCCGCCCGGGCAGATCACGCGGATCGGCGCGCCCTGTTTCTCCATCGAGCGGATCTGTACCGGAGACGTGTGCGTGCGCAGCACATGCGGCGGGCGATTGTCGCTCTCGGCCCGGTGCATGTAGAACGTGTCCATTTCGGCCCGCGCGGGGTGGTGGCCGGGAATATTGAGCGCGTCGAAATTGTACCAGTCGTCTTCGATCCGCGGCCCTTCGGCCACCGAGAAGCCCAGTTCGGCAAAGATCGCGGTCAGTTCCTCGGTCGCCTGGCTGATCGGGTGGATCGAGCCCTGACGGCGCGTGCGGGTCGGCAGGGTGACATCCAGCCATTCTGTGCGCAGACGCTCATCCAGCGCGGCATCGGCCAGAGCGGCCTTTTTCGCGGAGAGCGCCGAGTTGATCTCATCCTTCAGCGCATTCAGCGCGGGGCCTGCGACCTGGCGTTCCTCGGGCGTCATCTTGCCCAGCTCGCGCATCTTCAGCGCGACCTCGCCCTTTTTACCCACGGCGGCGACGCGGATCGCCTCAAGCGCGTTTTCGTCGCCCGCTTCGGCGATCTGCCCCAGATACTTTGCCTTAAGATCGTCCATGACGCCCTCTGAATTTGGTCGCCAACCTGCTATCGACCCCGCCCCGCGAATGCAAGCGGGACGGTCGCGATCAATAGCTGTATTCGGGGAAAATCCGGGTCAGGTCGCCGTTCCAGCCGCCATTGTATTGATCCAGCAGCTCATCCGCCGGAACCTTGCCCGTATCGATACTGTCCTTGAGCGCGTTGAGGAAATGCGTCTCATCCGGCACCAGCCCGCCCGCACCCGGGCGCGCGCGGGATTTCAGACCGGCTTCCGAGATCGCGACCACTTCGCGCGCCAGATCATGCATGCGGATATTGCCGACCTGCGCCTGCAGCCCGTCTTTGGCGGCCTCGATCCGCAGCGCCTCGCGGGTTTCTGCATCCCAGCCTTTGACCAGATCCCAGGCCGCATCCAGCGCGCCCTGATCGTAGGTCAGACCAACCCAGAACGCGGGCAGCGCACACAGACGCCGCCATGGGCCGCCATCGGCGCCGCGCATCTCCATGAATTTCTTGATCCGGGCCTCGGGGAAGGCGGTGGTCAGGTGGTCGGCCCAATCGCTGAGCGTCGGCGTCTCACCGGGCAGCGCAGGCAGCTTGCCCTGCAGGAAGTCGCGGAAGGACATTCCCAGCGCGTTGATATATCCACCATTGCGGTAGACGAAGTACATCGGCACATCCAGCGCGTATTGCACGTAGCGTTCGAACCCGAAGCCGTCCTCAAACACGAACGGCAGCATGCCCGTCCGCGCATCGTCCAAATGCCGCCAGATATAGCTGCGCCAGCTTTTCTGGCCGTTCACCTTGCCTTCGAAGAAGGGCGAATTGGCAAACAGCGCCGTCGCCACCGGCTGCAAGGCCAGTGCGACGCGCAGTTTCTGCACCATGTCGGCCTCGGAGCCGAAGTCGATGTTGACCTGAACCGTGCAGGTCCGCCGCATCATGGCGCGGCCCATGGTGCCGACTTTCTCCATATAGTCGTTCATCAGCCTGTAACGCCCCTTGGGCATCAGCGGCATCTCGTCATGGGTCCAGATCGGGGCCGCGCCCAGACCGATGAATCCCACGCCGATCTCGTCAGCGATATCCTTCACCTCACGCAGGTGGGTGTTCACCTCGTCGCAAGTCTCGTGAATCGTCTCCAGCGGGGCACCGGACAGTTCCAACGCGCCGCCGGGTTCCAGGCTGACATTCGCCCCGTCTTTCTCAAGCCCGATCAGATGCCCGGCTTCGCGCACCTCGGCCCAGCCGTGACGGCCGCGCAGACCTTCCAGCACCGCAACGATCGAGCGGGTGCCTTCGAAGGGCAGCGGTTTCAGCGTGTCCTTGCAATAGCCGAACTTCTCGTGCTCGGTGCCGATGCGCCAATCGGATTTGGGCTTGCAGCCTGATTCCAGATATTCGGCCAGTTGCTCATGGCGTTCGATCGGCCCGCCGCCGGACTGGGGGATGGACATGAACCGCTCTCCGATCCTGATGTGTCTCTGTCTTGACGGTCAGTCCTGAGCGCAATCCGCGCCGGTGTCAATGCAGCCGAACGTGGGAAGGGCGCATGGGCTTGCGTTCCCAGATCACCACCGGATGCACCGCGCCGCCGTTCAATTCCGACAGCATCTGTTCGGTTTTCAGCCCCGGCAGGGTCGAGAACACATCGAACAGCGCCTCGGCCCCTTCGGCGTTCACCGGAATGTGAAGCGTGGGCTGTCCCGGCTGGTCCAGCACCCAATGCGCCGGGTCCGAGGTCGGATCCAGCGCCAGCCTCTCGATCTCACGCGTTGCGACCATGCCGCCGTCCAGCGGGCCGAGATAGGTGATCTGCCCCTCGTCGACAGACACGACGCCGGGGCCGCCTGCCCCGCCACGAAACCGCGCGCGCTGAAAGCCGATCACCGCCAGGGCAAAGGCTACGGCGACCAGAACCAGCCCGAGCCAACCCAGCAGCCCGCCCGGGCCGCTGTACCAGCTGAGGCCGACCAGCAGGACCACCACCGCCACCAGCACCTCACGCCAGCGCCACAGGGTTCGTTTGGCTTCGGGACGAATGAAACTCATGCCGGGTCCTCTGGGGTCTTGAACAGGATCAGCGAGAACTGTCCTGCCGGTTGGAATCCGATAGCGATATAGGCACGCGCGGCGGATTCGGAAGCGGCGAACAGACCGGCGCGAGTTGCCCCGGCATTTCGCGCCTCGTGCAAATGCAAGGCAACCGCCAGCCGAGCATAGCCGCGCCCACGCAGATCGGGTGGTGTGTAGACGCCGCCAACCTGAACAGCTTCGGGCAGGCGCGCGTTGAAACCAGTCATGGCCACGGGCGTGCCGTCCATCAGCAGAACCCGATGAGAATTGCGCGCCGTGTAAGCGGCCCAGTCCTTTCCCGCCTGACACCGCGCCCGTTCAGGGTCGAAATCCATCGCTTCGATCAGGTATTCGGCCCGCCATCCTTCGGTAACATCGCGGCCCAGATCACCCAGCCGCACCAGTTCGGCCCCTTTGGCGTCCGGCATGACAAGCTGGCTCAGGTCCAGCGAAAAACCCGGCTCGTCGCTGTTGAGCGTCGCGGGCCGATCCTGCCAGCCTGCCAGCCGCATGATCCGGCGGGCCTGTGTCGCCTCGGCGGCCACACCAAACAGGGGACGGCCCCGGATCAGGTCGATTGCGGCAGTCAATTCGTCATCGGTGCAGTCCGGGCATTGCGGCAGCACCATGCCTTCGTTGGTGATGGCGAACACAGCGCGCAGGGGGTCGCCCAGCATCCAGACGGTCACCGCCCGCGGGTCAGACCCCCGCAGGCCATAATCGCGCAGATTGGCCAGCGGGAACATCGAGCTCTGGATGTGCTGCATCAGAAAGCGGTCGATCTGTGCAACCTCTGCCTCCTGCGCCAGCCGCCACGTCACGACCAATCCCCCAGCGCCTGTTGCCACATGGTCAGCGCCGCCACTGCCGCCGTGTCTGCCCGCAGGATGCGCGGGCCAAGGCTGACCACATGCGCATAGGGCAACGCGGTCAGCCGCGCGCGTTCCCGGTCGGAAAACCCGCCTTCGGGGCCGATCAGAATGGCCCAGGGCTGGCCTTTTTCGTTGGCAGCCAGCCGCAGGGCCGAGCCGACCTCGGCCTCGTTACAGAACATCAGTTGCCGCCCCTCGGGCCATGCATCCAGCACCCGGTCGAGGCGTTGCAGGTCCAGCACCTCGGGCACATATGTGCCGCCGCATTGCTCGGCGGCCTCAACCGCATGGGCCTGCAGCCGGTCCTGACGGATACGTTCGGAATTGGTAAATTCGGTCTGCACCGGCATGATCCGCGCCGCCCCCATTTCCGCCGCCTTTTCAACGATGAAATCGGTGCGCGCCTTTTTGATCGGCGCGAACAGGAACCACATGTCGGGCGGCAGTTGCAGCGGTTTGGTCTGCTCGACACAGGCCAATACACCGCCGCGTTTACCGGCCTCGGCCACTTTGGCCAGCCACTCGCCGTCCTGCCCGTTGAACAGGGCAACCTGCCCGCCAACGGCCAGCCGCATGACGCCGAACAGGTAATGCGCCTGATCGCGCGTCAAATCAACCGATTGCCCCGGACCCAAGGGCTGCTCTACATACAATCTGATCTTCGCAGTCATGAGACCTTACATATGCAAGGCAATGCCCCAACACCAGACGGTCAGGTTGCCGATGCCGTCAGCGGCAACTGGGTTGATACCCACGCGCCCGTCTTTGCCCGCCCTTACCTGCGCCTGTCGCGCGCGGACCGGCCCATCGGCACTTGGCTGCTGCTGATTCCCTGCTGGTGGGGTCTGGCGCTGGCGATCCTCAGCGACGGCAGCCCAAGGTGGGAGGATCTGTGGATCGCCATTGGCTGCGCCATCGGGGCCTTTCTGATGCGCGGGGCGGGCTGTACGTGGAACGACATCACCGACCGGGATTTCGACGGGCAGGTGGAACGCACCCGCTCGCGCCCGATACCCTCGGGTCAGGTCAGCGTGCGGCAGGCGGTTATCTGGATGGGCCTGCAATGCCTGCTGGCGCTGGCGATTCTGCTATCGTTCAATCAGGCCGCCATTGCGATGGGCGTGCTGTCGCTGCTGCCAGTCGCCATCTACCCGTTTGCCAAACGCTTTACGTGGTGGCCGCAGGTGTTTCTGGGGCTGGCCTTCAACTGGGGCGCGCTGCTGGCCTGGGCCGCGCATACCGGCGGCATCGGCTGTCCTGCCATCACTCTGTATCTGTCGGGAATCGCCTGGACGCTGTTCTACGACACGATCTACGCGCATCAGGATGCCGAGGATGATGAGATGATCGGCATCAAATCCACCGCCCGGCTGTTCGGCACAGACACGGCGAAATGGCTGAAGTATTTTCTGATCGCAACCGTCGCCCTGATGGGGCTGGCGATTGTCGATGCCGGGGTACCGGATGCCTCGGCCTTTGCGGTGATCGTGGCGCTTGGCGGGCCCTGGGCGATGGGCTGGCACATGATGTGGCAACTGCGCGGTCTGGATATCGAAGACAATGGCAGGCTGCTGATGCTGTTCCGCTCGAATCGTGACACCGGCCTTATTCCGCTGATCTTCCTCTGCGTCGCCCTGCTGCTCTGATTGCACCTGCTGTCCGGGGTCTGTAAGAGTCCGCCCACCTGCCTGAGGAGTCTCAACGCCGCACATGCGTCTGCCCTATGTTTTTGCCGTTTCCCTGATTTTTCTTGTCTCCGCCGGGCTGTCGTTGCTGGCGGCCAGCTATGCGGTGACAAAGATCGAAGAAAGCTCGGAATTCGCCGTGCGGCGTGCGTTGGACCTGAACGGCCATGACTGGGCCGAGGTCGAGTCCGACGGGCTGCGCGTGGTGCTGACCGGCATTGCCCCGGATGAGGCCACCCGCTTCAACGCCCTGACCGTTGCGGGGACCGAGGTCGATACATCCCGGGTCATTGACGAGATGGAGATCACGGCGACATCCGATCTGGCGGCACCGCGGTTTTCCGCGGAAATCCTGCGCAATGACAGCGGCATTTCGGTGATCGGGCTGATCCCGGCCAGCCATGATCGTGATGATCTGATCGCGCGGCTGGATGATCTGGACAGCGACCGCGCCGTATCGGACCTGTTGGAAACGGCGGATTACCCAAAGCCCAAAGGCTGGGATGAGGCGATGGCTTACGCAATCGAATCCCTGTCCAGCCTGCCCCGGGCCAAAATCTCGGCCAGCCCCGGTCTGGTCAAGATCACCGCAATCGCCGACAGTCAGCAGGAAAAAGAGCGACTGGAACAGGACCTGACCCGCGCCGCGCCGCCCAGCCTGCGGATCGGGCTGGCAATCTCGGCCCCGCGGCCGGTGATCACGCCCTTTACCCTGCGCTATCTGATCGACGCAGACGGCGGCCGGTTTGATGCCTGTTCCGCACAGGATGAAGAGGCGCGCGATGCGATTGTCGCAGCCGCCCAGGACGCGGGGCTGTCGGTCCCCTACAACTGCACCATCGGTCTGGGTGTGCCCTCGCCCCGCTGGCCCGAGGCGGCGTCTTTGGCGATCCGCGCGCTGGCCGAGATCGGGCAGGGCTCGGTCACGATGTCTGATGCGGATATCACCCTGATCGCGGCGCAGGGCAGCGACCCTGCGGTGTTCGACCGCGCCGTGGGCGAGTTGGAAAATGCCCTTCCCGGCGTCTTTGCCCTGCACGCCGTCCTGCCCGAACCCGAGGTCGAAGAACAGTCCGGCCCCATCGAGTTCTCGGCCACGCGCAGCCCCGAAGGGCTGGTTCAGCTGCGCGGGCGGCTGGGCGACGAAACCCTGCGGGACATGGTCGACAGCTACGCGCGCGCGGCCTTTGGCTCGGAACAGGTCTATACCGCCACCCGCATCGCCCCCGATCTGCCCGGCGACTGGCCCGTGCGCGTGCTGGCCGGGCTCGAGGCACTGTCGCAACTGCATAACGGGGCGCTGACGGTGACGCCGGATTCGGTCGATCTGACCGGTCTCAGCCATGATGAAGAGGCCAGGGCCCGCATCGCCGGGCAATTGTCCGAAAAGCTGGGCGAGGCGCAGGATTTCACCCTGTCGATCACCTATCAGCCGCCGCCCGAACCCGAAGACGCCCTGCCCGACCCCGAGATCTGTGAGGAGCGGATCGCCGAGGTGCAGGCGCTGAGCAAGATCGCGTTCGAACCCGGCTCGGCCACTATCGCATCAGAGTCGCGCGACACAGTGAACCAGATCGCCGAGATCCTGCGCGATTGCGGCCCGATCCGGATGGAGATTCAGGGCCACACCGACAGTCAGGGCCGCGAAGAGATGAACCAGCAGCTGAGCCAGGCGCGCGCGCAGTCGATCCTGAACGAGCTGCGCGGGCGGCGGGTGCCGACCTCGAGCTTCACCGCCGTGGGCTATGGGGAAACCCAGCCCATCGCCGACAATGACAGCGAAGAAGGCCGCGAGGAAAACCGCCGGATCGAGTTCCGCCTGATCCGGCCCGAACCGCTTGAGAATGCGGAAACCGGGCTGGAAGCCATGGAAGACGGCACCACCGGGGCCGAACAGACGGACAATGCCGCCTCAGACGCGGATGCAGGGGACCAGTAAGTTGAACCGAATCGAATTCATCATCGCCACCGCCATCATCCTGTTTGCCGCCTTCTGCATGGGCTGGTTCGCCAACTGGCTGGCCCATCGCCTGTCCCGCGTGCGCCAAAGCGACGTGGCCGATCTGGACCGCATGAGCCAGGAGTTGCACGAGGCCGAGGAAACCCGCGATCAGGCCATCACCTATCTGCAGCAGCGCGAGGCGGAACTGACCAACCAGCTGACCCAGACCGAAGCCGAATTGTCTGCGGCGATGGACGGCCTCCGCGCCGCCCGGCAGGAGGCCGAGGAACTGCGGGGCCGGATCAACAACGCGGATTGAGACCGGGCGCTTACCACCGCGTCAGTGCGTCTTCGTCTTCATCCTTGGCGGCGACCCATTCCTCACCGGTTCTGGTGATCTCTTTCTTCCAGAACGGCGCGCGGGACTTGAGGTAATCCATCAGGTACTCTGCCGCCTCGAACGCATCCTTGCGATGGCGCGCGGCGGTGGCGACCATCATGATCCGGTCGCCCGGTGCCAGCCGTCCGTGCCGGTGGATCACCAGCACATCGCCCAAAGACCAGCGCGCTTTTGCCTCTTCGGCGATCTTGGTCAGGGCGCGTTCGGTCATGCCGGGGTAGTGTTCGATCTCCATCACGTCCAGATCACCCGCCGCCAGATCGCGCACAACCCCGGTGAAGGTCACGATGGCCCCGTTGGCGTCGTCCCCGGCAGCAAAGGCGTTGGCCTCGGCCCCCAGATCGAACGGGGCGTCCTGAACCACGATACGCATGTCAGCCGCCGGTCATGGGGGGAAAGAACGCCACCTCGCGCACGCCTGCCAGCGAGGCATCGAAATCCGACAGTTCCTGATCCAGTGCCACGCGCAGGGCCGAGATATCGGCAAAAGCGGCGGCATAGCGGTCTTCGCGCGCGCTCAGCTCGGCCACAAGGTCGCTGACAGTGGCGGCCTGCGTCTCGACGCGTTCGCGGGGCAGGCCGATGCGTTCGCGCACCCAGGCGAAATACAGCACATCCATCCGTTAACTCTCCTTCAGATGCGGCATGGCTTTACGTAGGTAGTCATAGCCCGTGATCAATGTCAGAGTCGCCGCGATCCACAGCAGCCACAGCCCGATCCGGCCCGACCAGAACATCCCCTGAAGATGCCAGCGCAGCCCGTTTGCGTCTTCGACCTGCCCGCTGAGCACCTGATCGATGAGGGCCGGGTCCATGCCGAAGGATCCCATCACAAAGTAGTGCTCGAAAATGCCCTGCGAAAACAGAACGGCAATTGCCACCATCTGCGCAGTCGTTTTCCACTTGGCCAGCTTGGTGACTTTCAGCGTCCCCGCCGTGTCGCCCAGATATTCGCGCAGGCCCGAGACAAACACCTCGCGGAACAGGATCACGGTCGCTGGCAGCACCAGCCAGGGCGTCCAGCTTTCGGTTGAATAGCCCACAAGGATCATCAGCGCGATCACCACCATCGCCTTGTCGGCGATTGGGTCCAGCATCGCGCCGATCTTGGTTTCCTGTTTCCACGCCCGGGCCAGGTAGCCGTCGAACCAGTCGGTGATGGCGGCAGACAGGAACAGGACCAGCGCGAACCAATCGGCATAGGGCCGGGTGAAATACAGAAACATCACGGCCAGACCGGGTGCGGCCAACAGGCGCAGGACGGTCAGGATATTGGGCAGGTTCCACTTCATGACCCGACACTACATCGCGGTTTCGGGACAGAAAAGACAGGGCGGCGAAAAACATCCCCAATCCCAGACAGTTGGTCACTGCATAGCAGCCCTTGGCCTTTGGTCGATTTGGCGTCAGATTGCGGCTCGAAACAAAGGTAAAGACGCATGACCCCCCATATCCGGACCGACCCCCGGTCGAACCTGATCGGCAGCGCGTGGATGATAGCGGGCATGGCGCTGTTCGCGCTGGAAGATGCGCTGCTGAAAGGCGCCTCCGCAGCCCTGCCGATCTGGCAGATTCTGATCCTGTTCGGCCTCGGCGGGTCGGTGATCTTTGCCATCGTCGCTCTGATGCGCGGCACTAATCTGTTGCACCGGGATGTGCTGTCGCGCCCGATGAAGGTTCGGGTGTTTTTTGAAATTTTCGGACGGCTGTTCTATGTGCTGGCCATCACGCTGACGCCCCTGTCGGCGGCCACGGTGATTTTGCAGGCGACCCCTCTGGTCGTGGTGGCGGGTGCGGCGCTGTTTTTCGGCGAAACCGTCGGCTGGCGGCGGTGGAGCGCCATTGTCGTCGGACTGCTCGGCGTTGTTGTGATCATCCAACCGACCGGGGACAGCTTCTCGGCCCTGTCCATCCTTGCGGTGCTGGGCATGCTGGGGTTTGCCGGGCGCGACCTGGCCAGCCGCGCCGCACCCGCGTCGCTTGGCACCGAGGTTCTGGGCTTTTACGGCTTTCTCTGCGTCATTGTCGCCGGGCTGCTCTATCGGTTTTGGGAGGGCGCCCCCCTTGCGCCGGTCTCGCTGCATACCGGCCTGCACGTCACGGGGGCCTTTCTTATGGGCACCGCCGCCTATGCCGCGCTGATGAAAGCGATGCGGACGGGCGAGGTTTCTGCGGTCACGCCATTTCGCTATTCCAGGCTGCTGTTCGGGGTTGCGCTGGGGGTCGTGTTTTTTGGCGAGAGGCTGGACCAGACCATGTGGATCGGCAGCGCGCTGATCGTGGCCTCGGGGCTATATATCCTGTGGCGCGGGCGGCGGGCCTAGCCCTTGTCATGGAAGAAATCGTAAACCTTCTGCGCCAACCCGGCTGAGATCCCCTCGACCGCTTTCAGATCGGCCAGATTTGCGCGGCTGACCGCCTTGGCACTGCCGAAATGGGCCAGCAGGGCGCGTTTGCGGGCCGCGCCGACGCCGGGGATTTCGTCCAGCGGTGTCGCCCCAACTGCCTTGGCCCGTTTGGCGCGATGGGTGCCGATGGCAAAGCGGTGCGCCTCATCCCGCAGGCGCTGGATGAAATACAGCACCGGGTCATTGCGTTTCAGGGCAAAGGGGCGCTGGCCGATGCGGTGGAATTCCTCTTTGCCGTGGTCGCGGTCAACGCCCTTGGCGACGCCGACCATAGGGATATCCTCGACCCCGTGCTGGGCCATGATCTCATGCACAGCACTCACTTGCCCCGCGCCGCCATCGATCAGCAACAGGTCGGGCCAGTGGCCTTTGTCGCGGTCCGGGTCTTCCTTTTGCAGACGGGTGAAACGGCGGGTCAGAACCTCTTTCATCATGCCGAAATCGTCGCCGGGGGTCAGGTCGTCGCCGCGGATGTTAAACTTGCGATAGGCGTTTTTCATGTACCCCTCGGGGCCCGCCACTATCATACCGCCCACCGCATTGGTGCCCTGAATGTGGCTGTTGTCGTATACCTCGATCCGGGCCGGAGGGCCGTCGAGGTCAAACGCCTCGGCCACGCCGCGCAGCAGTTTGGCCTGCGTGGCGCTTTCGGACATGCGGCGGGCGAGCGATTCACGCGCATTGCGCAGCGCTCCGGCGACCAGTTCCTGTTTCTCACCGCGTTGCGGCACGAGGATGTCCACTTTACGTCCGGCTTTTTCCGACAAAGCCTCCTGCATCAGATCGGCGTTTTCGATCCCGTCCGACAGGATCAATTGCCGGGGCGGTTCCTTGTTGTCGTAGAACTGACCTAGAAAGGCCTCCATCACCTCGGCCGCCGACACATCCGGGCCGACCCGGGGATAGAAATCCTTGTTGCCCCAGTTCTGGTTGGCTCGAATGAAGAACACCTGAACGCAAGCCTGCCCGCTGTCCATATATAGCCCGATCACATCCGCCTCGGCCACGCCGCGCGGGTTGATGCCCTGCGACGTCTGCACCTGCGTCAGCGCCCGGATGCGGTCGCGCAGTCCGGCGGCGCGTTCGAACTCCATCGCCTCGGACGCGACCATCATCTGTTCGGCCAGATCCTCCTGCACCTTGGTCGAACGGCCCGACAGAAAGCGTTCCGCATCGCGCACGCTTTCGCGGTAATCCTGTTCCGAGATCAGCCCGACGCACGGCCCCGAACAGCGTTTGATCTGATACAGCAGGCAAGGCCGCGTGCGGCTGTCGAACATGGAATCCGAGCAGTTGCGCAGCAGGAACGCCTTTTGCAGCTGGTTCAGTGTCCGGTTCACCGCCCCCGCGCTGGCGAAAGGGCCGAAATAAGCGCCCTTTTCCTTTTTCGCGCCGCGATGTTTCTTGATCTGCGGAAAGGCGTGATCCTTGGCGACCAGAATGTTCGGAAAGCTTTTGTCATCCCGCAGCAGCACATTGTATTTCGGCTTGAGCTGCTTGATCAGGTTCTGTTCCAGCAGCAGCGCCTCGGTCTCGGTGCGCGTGGTCAGGAACATCATCGAGGCGGTCGCGCCAATCATTTTCTCGATCCGGCCCGAATGCCCCGGACGGGTATAGTTCGACACCCGCGCGCGCAGGTTGCGCGCCTTGCCCACGTATAAAACCCGGCTGTCGGCATCCAGCATCCGATACACGCCCGGTGAACTGTCCAGCGTCTTCACGTAACGCTGGATGCAGGCATAACCGGTAGGCTGAGTGTCCGAGGGCGAGTCGTTCTGAGTGGTCATGACCCAGAGATATGATTCTCTGCCACCGGCTGCAATCTTGAGCGCTTGGGATCAAGGGAAAACAAATCCACGGATTATGTGGATAAGTTTGATGATAAGTTTTGCCGCATCGGGATTCTCCCTTGTTTTCTTGCCTTTTCCTTGATTTGCACAAAAAATAGGCAGCTCTATAACATATTGATTTTTATGGAAATTTATTTGTGCACAAGGCAAGTGTATGAAAAACAATACAATTTTGTAACGCGCATGTAACGGGATTGAGAGCGGTGTAAAACTTGCGGCGAATATGTCTATTCTACGCCCAGAACGTCCGGCGTCTGCCATGCCAGATGCTGCCCGCCATCGACACATAGCAACTGCCCCGTGACAGCCTGCGCATCCAGAAAATACCCCAGCGCGGCGGTGATATCGGATGGGTTCGCGCCACGCTCCAGAACCGTATTTGCCCGCTGGGCGGCGAAGTGCTCGGCGCTCTGCCGGTGGCCCTGCAGGGTGGGGCCCGGTCCGATGGCGTTGACGCGGATGGCCGGGGTCAGTGCCTGCGCCGCGGTGCGTGTCAGCGCCCACAGGCCCATCTTGGCAATGGTATAGGTCATGAACTCGGGCGTCAGCTTGCGCACCCGCATATCGACCATGTTGACGATCAGGCCGGTGGCGACCGGTTCGCCATTGGCATCGGTGTCCGGCTTCAATCCTTGCGCGGCCATGGCCTGTGTCAGAACAAAGGGCGCGCGCAGGTTGCTGTCCATATGCCGGTCCCAGCTTTCGCGCGTTGCGGTGCGGATCGTGTCATATTCGAAGATCGAGGCATTGTTCACCAGACAGGTGATCGGCCCGCCCAGCGCCTCGGCGGCGCGGGGCAGCAGGGATGTGACCTGCGCCTCGTCCAGCAGATCGGCCTGCAGGGCGACCGCCTGACGGCCCAGCGTGCGAATGTCTGATACGGTGTCCTGCGCCGGTTGTTCCGAGGATGCGTAGTGCACGGCCACGTCATAACCGCGACCCGCCAGATACTCGGCCATGGCCCGGCCCAGACGAATTCCGGCACCGGTCACTAAAGCTCGGGTCATGGATCACCTCTTTCCGTCAGATCACACCAGCAGGGTGGTGACATAAAGCGCATAAAGGAAAGTCAATGCCAGACCCCAGCCACGCGTGATATCCTGCTTGTAAAACACGAAGGGGATCAGCAGCAGCGAGGCACCCAGCATCACCCACAGGTCGAAATACAGGAATTCCGGGTCGACCGGGATATTGCCGAACCATGTCGCGATGCCGACAATGGCCAGCAGGTTGAACATGTTCGACCCGATCACATTGCCCAGCGCCACATCCGCCTGACGGCGCAGCGCGGCCATCATCGTGGTCGCAAGCTCGGGCAGAGATGTTCCGACCGCGATCAGGGTCAGACCGATCACCGTTTCACTGACCCCATAGGTGCGCGCGATGACGGTGGCATTGTCCACCAGCAGATGCGCCCCCATCGGCAAGCCGACCAGCCCCAGGATCAGATAGATCGACACCTTCCAATAGGGCATGTCGGGGTCGGCCTCTTCCAGACCGTCCAGTTCCTCATCATCGGCGCAGGCTTCGCCGCAGGCGGCGCGATGGCGTTTCGCCTCGCGAAAGGCATTGCCCAGCACCAACGCCAGCGCCGCCAGCAGGATGGCCCCGCTGATCAGGTTGAAGACCCCGCAGAAAGCCAGACCGATGAACAAAACGGTCGCCAGCAGCATGAACACATAGTTCCTGCGGCTGTCACACTCGCTGGTATGCAGCGTGGCCAGCAATGCGGGCAGGCCCAGCACCAGCAGGATATTGGCCGTGTTCGACCCGACCACGTTCCCCAGCGCGATGCCCGGAGCGTTTTCCTTGAGCGCGCTGATGGCGATCAGAAGCTCGGGCGCCGAGGTACCGAAGGCCACGATGGTCAGACTGACGATCAGCGCCGGAACCCCCAGCCGCAGACTCAGGTTCACCGCACCGCGTACCAGCGCGTCGCCTGCCAGCAGCAGGATAACCAGACCCAGACCGGATAACAGCCATGCCGTCATGTCCGGTCTCCTTTTTCGCAGGCGCAGGGGCCCTTGCCGATCCGGAACCGCCCGCAGCGGGGGCATTTGGCGGAACTCAGCTTCTTCTGTCCCGGAAAGCGCAGCTTGCCGAACATGGCCAGAACGCCCATGGCGATCAGAAACAGGGTGACGGCTTTGATGATCACGTCACAAACCGAAACGCGCGTAGGCCGCCCGCTCCTCTAACCCGGCGATGGCGTCCTGCGCCACCGAGGCCCCCAGCCGCGACCAGAGGGGTTTGCGCAGCCCGTAGCGGCGGAATTTGACCTTATCTCCGAACCGCTCCTGCATCATGGGTTTCAGATGCGCGATGCCGTCGATCAGGCCGAGTTCCTGCGCCCGCCGGGCCAGCCATATTTCGCCGGTGAACAGGTCCGCGGTCTGGTCCAGCTTGTCGCCGCGCCGTGCTTTGACATGGGCAATGAAATTCTCGTGGATATCGCCCAGCAGGCCCTGCAGGCGCGCCACGTCCTCTTCCTTTTCCGGCGAAAACGGGTCGAGCATGGATTTCGATTTGCCCGCCGTATGCACCCGCCGTTCGAATCCCTGCCGCGCCAGAAAGATATGCGCGCCGAACCCGGCCGAGATCACGCCGATGGACCCCAGAACCGAACTTTCGTCGGCGAAAATCTCATCCGCCGCCGCAGCCAGCCAGTAGCCGCCCGACGCCGCGACATCCTCGACGAAGGCAATGACGGGAATATCCAGTTCGTCGGCCAGCCGCCGGATACGCGCACCGATCAGCGAGCTTTGAACGGGCGAGCCGCCGGGCGAGTTGACCTCGAGCGCGACGGCCACGGGCTTGCCCTTGCGAAACGCTTTTTCAAGGACCTGAGCCAGCGCCAGCTCGTTCATCGACCCGCGACCAGACATTCCGATCGCGCCGGACAGGCGCACGACGGCCACAACGGGTTGCTTTTTGACAAATGGCAGGCTGAGTTTCATGGATGCCCATGTAGAGTGCGCCCAACCGGTAAACAAGATATCCGCGAACCGTTAAACCCGACGTGACCCAATTTCCCGAACCTGATCGGCAAAAATGCAACGCCGGTTCCGTGCCTAGTTGCGGATGCGCCAGCCGGTTTTGAAGATCCACCAGATCACGCCCAGGCACAGCCCGGTAAAGGCCAGAATGGCCAGCAGGCTGAGCACAATCGGCACGTCCGCCAGCCCGTAGAACGACCACCTGAACCCCGAAATCAGATAGACCACCGGGTTGAACAAGGTGATGGTCTGCCACAGCGGCGGCAGCATCGAGATCGAATAGAACGTGCCCCCCAGAAAGATCAGCGGCGTCACCACCAGCTGCGGCACAAGCGACATCTGTTCGAAATTCGTGGCCCAGATGCCGATGATGAACCCCAGCAGCGAAAAGCTGAGGCAGGACAGGATCAGAAACGCCGCCATCGCAAACGGGTGTTCGATCCGGATGTCCACAAAGAAGGTGGCGGTGATCAGGATCACCAGACCGACAAACAGCGACTTCGTCGCCGCCGCCCCCACATATCCGATCACGATCTCGATGAAATTCACCGGCGCCGAGAGCAATTCGTAGACCGAGCCCAGAAACTTGGGAAAGTAGATCGCGAAGGAGGCGTTCGAGATCGACAGCATCACAACCGACAGCATGATCAGCCCCGGCACGATGAAGGCGCCATAGCTGACCCCTTCAACCTCTTGTATCCGGCTGCCGATCGCGGTGCCGAAGACCACGAAGTAAAGCGAGGTCGACAGCACCGGCGACAGAAAGCTCTGCGCCAGCGTGCGGATGAAGCGGGCCATCTCGAACCGGTAGATGGCGGACACGGCGGACCAGTTCATGCGGCCTCTCCCGATACCAGAGTGACAAAAATCTCCTCAAGACTCGACTGCCGCGTCTGCACGTCGCGCAGCACCAGCCCGGCCCTGGCAACGTCGTTCAGCAGAGTGGTGATGCCGGTTCGATCCGCATGGGTATCATAGGTATAGACCAGCGCATCGCCATTGCCATTCAGGGTCAGGTTGTGCTCGGCCAGACTGCCGGGGATTTCCGCGATGGGCTCGGTCAGCATAACCTCGATCTGCTTCTGGCCCATCTGCGCCATCAAGGTGTCCTTGTCCTGCACCAGCAGCAACTCACCCTTGTCGATCACACCCACGCGGTCGGCGATGGCCTCGGCCTCTTCGATGTAATGGGTGGTCAGAATGATGGTGACACCGGACCGTTTCAGCTCGGCCACGATCTCCCACATATCCTTGCGCAGCTCGACATCGACCCCGGCAGTGGGTTCATCCAGAAACAGCACGCGCGGTTCATGCGCCAGCGCCTTGGCGATCAGCACCCGCCGCTTCATCCCGCCCGACAGTTCCTTGATGGCGTTCCTGCGTTTGTCCCACAGGGACAGCTTGCGCAGAATCTCTTCGATCCGCGCATCGTCCCGGCCATAGCCGAACAGCCCGCGCGACAGCCGCACCGTGTTCCACACCTTCTCGAACGGCTCCAGCGCGATCTCCTGCGGCACCAGCCCGATCATCCGGCGTGCGGCGCGGAATTCGGCCTGGATGTCATGGCCACCGACGGTCACGCTTCCCGAGCTCGGCGTGGTAATGCCGCAGATGGTCGAGATCAGAGTGGTCTTGCCCGCGCCGTTTGGTCCCAAAAGCGCAAGAATCTCGCCTTCTTCAATATCCAGCGACACGCCTTTCAGCGCCTCAAATCCGTCCGCGTAAGATTTCCGCAGGTCCTTGATGGACAAAATCGTGGTCATGCATGTTCCCCGTTCTGGCCATGGACCCTATCGCGCAGTTTGCGGACGGAACAGGGCAATTCCGCACAGAAGGGTGCGCATTTTAGCGCCGGATCAATTGGAGCGAGGTCGCGGACCCGCAACCACAGGTCCGGATTCTCCAAGCTTGCAATCCGTCCTCTCACCCGAAAAGTTATATGCGACGGAGGGACATATGCTGAACGGATTGCGCATCATCGAAATCGAAGGGCTCGGCCCCGGCCCGTTTGCCGCCATGATGCTGGCCGATCTGGGCGCTGACGTGATCACCATTCACCGCAAAGCGGACACAACAGCCCCCGGCACGCCCGAAGCGTCCATTCTGGACCGCGGAAAACGCTCCATCGCGCTGGACCTAAAGGAACCAGACGACCTGACCACCGCCAAACGTCTGATCGCCACCGGGGATGCGCTGATCGAAGGGTTCCGCCCCGGCGTGATGGAAAAACTGGGCCTCGGCCCCAAGGTCTGCCACGCGCTGAACCCAAAACTGGTCTATGGCCGGATGACCGGCTGGGGTCAGACCAGCCCGCTTTCAGGCACCGCCGGGCATGACCTGAACTACATCGCCCTGTCCGGCGCGCTGTGGTACGGCTCACCCCCCGGCCAGCCGCCGCAGACGCCCGCCACGCTGGTCGGCGATATCGGCGGCGGCGCGATGTATCTGGTCGCCGGCATTCTGGCCGGGATGCTCAACGCGCAAAGAACCGGTCAGGGCACCATCGTCGACGCGGCCATCTATGACGGCTCTGCCCATATGATGAACCTGCTGATGAGCCTGCGCCAATCCGGCAACCTGAGCGATATGCGCGGCCAAAGCCTGCTCGACGGCCCGCATTGGAGCCGCACTTACACCTGCGCCGACGGGGAATTCATCACAGTCCAATGCCTGGAACCCAAATTCTACGCCGAATTCCTGCAGATCATGGGCTTGTCGGGGGACCCCAATTTCCAACAGCAATACGACCGCGCCCGCTGGCCAGTCCTGACCCGGCGCCTGACCGAAATCTTCGCCCGGCACCCCCGCGACCATTGGGCGGACCTGTTCCATGGATCAGACGCCTGCGTTGCCCCGGTCCTCAGCCCCGAACAGGCCCAGACACATCCGATGAACGCAGCCCGAAACACATGGGTAGAGCCCGACGGCACCTTGCAAACCGCCGCCGCCCCCCGCTTCTCAACCTACAACTGGAACCAAAAACCCAGCCCGACCCGCGGCGAACACACCGAAGAAATCCTCGCCGACCTCTCCAAAAGCGACTGATCCGCCCTTCATCTGGCCAAAAATATCCCGGGGGATGAATTGGCCGCAGGCCAAGAAGGGGGCTGGCCCCCTTCGCCCCGCTTACCGCCCGCGCACCGTATCGATCATCAATTGCACGTTCTCCGGGTCCGCATCCGGGGTGATCCCATGCCCCAGATTGAAGATATGCGGCCCCTTGGAAAACGCCTCGACAATCCGGCGCGTCTCATCCACCAGCGCCTGCCCGCCCGTCACCATGTGTGACGAGGCCAGATTGCCCTGCACACAGCCATCCACCTGCACATGCTCAGCCGCCCAGTCCGGTAACACCGAGTTGTCCAGCGCCACGCAATCCACACCCGTGGCCTTGGCAAAGCCGACATAGCCCTCGCCCGCTTCGCGCGGGAAGCCGATCACCGGAATACCCGGATGACGCGCCTTGATGGCCTGCGTGATCACCCGGCAGGGCTCAACCGCATATTTCCGGAACGCTTCACCTTTCAGCGACCCCGCCCAGCTGTCGAAGATTTTGACCACTTTCGCCCCGGCCTCGATCTGGGCCGAGAGATACTCAATCGTCGCCAAGGTAATCCGGTCCAGCAGCGCCTCGAACAAAGCGGTGTTTTCCTCGCGCAGCGCATGCGCCGGACCCTGATCCGGGGTGCCACGCCCGGCGATCATATAGGTCGCCACCGTCCAGGGCGCGCCCGCAAAGCCGATCAAAGTGGTCTCGGACGGTAGTTCCCGTGACAGGATGCGGACCGTCTCATAGACGGGTGACAGAGTCTCGTGGATGTCCTCGACCGGTTTCAGCGCATCGAAATCCGCTTGATGGGTAATCGTCGACAAGCGCGGGCCTTCGCCGGTGACAAACCACAAATCCGCCCCCAGCGCCTGCGGCACCAGCAGGATATCGGCAAACAGAATCGCCGCATCGAACCCGTAACGGCGGATCGGCTGCAACGTGACCTCGGCGGCCAGTTCGGGATTGTAGCACAAAGACAGGAAATCCCCCGCCTGCGCACGGGTGGCGCGATATTCGGGCAGATACCGCCCGGCCTGACGCATCATCCAGATCGGCGGCACATCCTGAAGCTCGCCCGCCAGCGCCCGCAGCAGTTTCTTTGTCTCGGCCATCTCTGCCCCCCAATCATCCGGTTTCCGCCACCGGTCGTGCCTCAGTGGCAATTTGTCAAGCTCTGCCCCCATTGTCAGGGCAAAGTGACGCGACTAAAGCTGTGCGTATGACTTTGACCCTGCCCACCCCCGCATCGCCGCTGAAGATCGGCACCCGTGGTTCGCCTCTGGCACTGGCCCAGGCCTATGAGACCCGCCAGAGGCTGCGCGACGCGTTCGACCTGCCCGAAGACGCCTTCGAGATCGTGGTGATTAAGACCACCGGCGACAATCGCGCCATGATTGATGCCGACCGCCCGCTGAAAGAGATCGGCAACAAGGGTCTCTTTACCAAGGAAATCGAAGAGGCGATGCTGAAAGGCGACATCGACATCGCCGTGCATTCCACCAAGGACATGCCGGTCGAACAGCCTGGGGGGCTGGTGCTGGACACGTTTCTGCCGCGCGAGGATGTGCGCGATGCGTTCATCTCGCCCTGGCTCAGCTCGATCCACGAACTGCCGCAGGGCGCGGTTGTGGGCACCTCCTCCCTGCGCCGCCGGGCGCAATTGCTGAACCGGCGGCCCGACCTGCAGGTGGTCGAGTTTCGCGGCAATGTGCAGACCCGGCTGAAAAAGCTGGCCGATGGCGTGGCCGATTGCACCTTTCTGGCCATGGCGGGCATCCGGCGCCTGAACATGGCCGAGGTCCCGGCCACGGCAATTTCGACCGACGACATGCTGCCCGCCATCGCACAAGGAACCATCGGCATCGAACGCCGCAGCGACGACAGCCGCGCCGCCGGGATGCTCGAGGCGATCCACCATACCGAGACCAGCCAGCGTCTGGCCGCCGAACGTGCGCTGTTACAGGCGCTGGACGGGTCCTGCGAAACGCCCATCGCCGGATTGGCGGAACTGCAGGATGGCCAGTTGCGTCTGCGCGGCGAAGTGCTGCGCCCCAATGGCGCCGAAGCGATTGCCGACGACACCACCGGCGCGGTCAGCGATGGCGCGGAAATGGGCCGTGCAATGGCGGAAACCCTGCTGAAACAAGCGGGTCCCGGGTTCTTTGACTGGAAAAACACGTAAAAGTTTAGCCTGTGTGAACTGCTTCACAGTCGCGCGGCCCTTCTTCCCGCACTATAAGGGCATACCAGTTGTTAAGTCGGGTCAGCCTCGAAAGTATCGAAAAGTTTCAGATTGTTGGTGGTTATTTCAGTATTCGAGGGGGCGAGGCTGACCCCCGACTTCAATAGGTAGCGGGTCGCTGTTGTTTGCAACAGCGGCCCGTTTGATTTGGGGCGCGCCTCAGACCCGGCCAATCGCCTCGACCGCGCGCTGGACGGCGGCTTTTGTCTGCTCCAGATCGGCCTCGGTCACGGCCATCGACGGGTAGAGCTTGCCGGGGGCCTTGAACACGCCATTGGCCCTGAGCGCGGCGTTGTAGACAGTATTGCGCTGCGGATCATCGTGTTTGGCACTGCGGTAATCGCGGCAGGCGTTTTCGGTGAAATAGATGTCGAACAGCGTCTCATCCCCGCAGATGCGGTGCGGAATACCGGCTTGGGTCAGCGCGTCGGATTGCATGTCCTGCAGGCGCTTTCCGATGCCGCGCAGATGCTCATAGGCCCCGTCCCGGCGCAGGATTTCCATCGTTTTCAGACCCGCGACCGAGGCCACGGGGTTGCCGGACAGGGTGCCCAGCTGCATCAGCCAGCCCTCCTCGCCCACTTGCGACTTGTCGAAATGCTTCATGATTTCAGCACTCGCGCCCAGCGCGGCCAGAGGGAACCCCCCGCCGGTGATCTTGCCCAGCGTACAGATATCCGGGGTCACGCCATATCGTTCCTGCGCACCGCCATAGGTCAGACGGAAACCGGTGACGATCTCATCGAAGATCAGCAGCACGTTATGCTTGTAGCACAGATCGCGCAGCCCCTGCAGGTAGCCGGGCTGGGGCGGTATAATCCGCTGCAACGGCTCGACCATGATCGCGGCGATATCGTCATGCTCGGTCAGCAGGGTGGCGACCGCCTCAAGATCGTTGAAAGGCGCGATCAGCATCTGGTCGGCCACACCCTGCGGGATACCGGCACTGTCGGGCACGGCTTGCGGAAAATTGACCTCGCGGCTGGGGGCAAGGCTCATCTGCGCTTCGGCGCTCATCCCATGATAGCCGCCTTCGAATTTCAGGATTTTGTCACGGCCTGTGTAGGCCCGGGCCAGACGGAGCGCATACATATCCGCCTCACCGCCCGAGGCGACAAAGCGGATTTGTTCGCAGCAGGGCACGGCGTCGATAATGGCCTCGGCCAGTTCGACGCCCTTGCTGTTATTGGCGAAGAAGGTCATGCCTTTGGGCAGCTGTTCCAGCACCGCCTCCATCACCTCGGGGTGGCCGTGACCCAGCAGCATCGGGCCCGAGCCGATCAGATAGTCGATATATTCATTGCCATCTTCATCCCAGACCCGGCTGCCCTGGCCGCGGGCGATCAGGATACCGGGGTCGAAATTGCCAAATCCCCCGGCGGGCAGAACCTCATTCGCGCGGGCGATCCATTCGGATTGCGTGTTGATCTTCAGCATCTCAGACGATCTCCAGTATCGGGGAACCAAGAATTTCGGGGTCGGGGGTTACACCTAAGCCCGGACCGTCGGGCGGTGCAATCCTGCCGTTTTCGCGGTCGGGTGCATCGGGGCAGAGGCGCGGGGCCACGTAAGAGGACAGATCGCAGGTGTTCAGCAGCGATCCATGCGGGGTCGAGGCCGCGAAATGCAGCGAGGCGGCGGTGACGATATCCGAGCCCCACGTGCATTCGGCGCAGATCTCGGCCCCCAGATGCACGGTCAAATCGCGCGCCCGGCGCATTGCCGACAGCCCGCCGAACTTGGACAGTTTCAGCGCCACCGCATCCATGCAGCCCAGTTCGTGGGCGCGCAGCAGGGATGCCAGATCGTGGGCGTTTTCGTCGATCTTCATCGGCAAGCCGGTCGCCTGACGAACAGCGGCGCAGTCCTCCAGCGTCTTGCAGGGCTGTTCCAGCATCACGTCCAGATGTGCGACAGCGCGCCCGGTTCGGGTGGCCTGCAGCCGCGATGCGCCGCAGTTCCAGTCACCATAGACGATGGGCCCCGGCCCTACGGCCTCGCGCACTTTGATCAGGCGTTCGGCATCGGCCTGCCAGTCGGCCTCGACCCCCAGCTTGACCTGAAACTGGCGGATACCGGTCTGATAAGCCACTTTGGCGATCCGCGCCATCTCATCCGGCGCGATGCAGGTGATCGAGTGATAGAGCGGCATGTCCTTGCGCGTGCGCCCGCCCAGCAGGGCATAGAGCGGCTGGCCCGTGGCCTGTCCGAACAGGTCCCAGAGCGCGATATCTACAATCGACTTGGCATAGCGGTGGCCTTGCAGAACCCCGTCGAGCTTGCGCATGGGCGCGTCGGCCCCGAAGGGGGTGATGCCGAGGATTTCCGGCCCCATCTCGGTGATTGCGGCAGGCACACCATCGGCATAGGCGGGCAGGTAGTGCGGGATCGGGCAGACCTCGCCCCAGCCTTTCAGGCCGGTATCGGTTTCCAGGCACAGGATATGGGTTTTGACCGTTGCGCAGGTTTTGCCGTCGGCCATGTGGTAGGTTTCGTGGCTGGTCAGGTTGACGGACCAGAGGGTGAGCTTGGTGATCTTCATGCGGGCCGTCCTGTGGGGTGTGGCGTGGCGCTGTCAGAGGGGCCAGCCCCTCTCTTGGCCTGCGGCCAATTCACGCCCCGGGATATTTTTGGACAGATGAAGCAGGGGATCATCGCGGGGCCTCGTAGGTTGCGATTGTGGGGCCGAGGGTGTCTTCGTCGGGGTGGACGCCGAGGCCCGGGGTTTCGGGCAGGTGCAGGTGGCCGTCGATGTTGCGGGGGCCGCGCCCGCCGGCGATGTCGACAGCGATCATATCCTGACAGGCCCAGACGGCGTGGCAATTGTCATCGGGGATAGTGGCGGCCAGATGCAGCGCCTCGGTATCGGCCAGGACCGAGCCGCCGGTGGCCATCACGAACATATCGATTCCGTGGGCCAGCGCGATATCGCGCATGCGGGCGGCTTTGGTCAGGCCGCCGACGCGGTTGAGTTTGATCCCGAACACCTCGGCCAGCCCATCGCGGGCGATGCGGGCGGCGTCCTGCAGGGTGACGAGGCTTTCATCTACTGATACGGGCGAAGCATGGCGGGGGGCGATGGCGGCGATGTCGTCCAGCGTTTCGCAGGGCTGTTCGAACATCACGTTCAGGTCTTCGCAGGCTGTCATCACCCGCAGGGCCTGTTGCCGGGTCCAGCCTCGGTTGACGTCATAAAGCACGATCTCGCCGGGGCGGCGGATGCTTTCCACGTCGCGGACCCGGGCGATATCGCGTTCGACATCGCCGCCGATCTTGACCGAATGGGCCACGTAGCCG
This sequence comes from Ruegeria sp. AK4, assembly GCF_056541025.1. Classification (NCBI taxonomy): domain Bacteria; kingdom Pseudomonadati; phylum Pseudomonadota; class Alphaproteobacteria; order Rhodobacterales; family Roseobacteraceae; genus Ruegeria; species Ruegeria sp. AK4. Next base: position 36,718 of record NZ_JBQFXS010000007.1, on the reverse strand, counting down.
CGGTTGCGGTAGCGGTCCATTACGGCGCGGGTTTCTTCGGCTGTCTTGGCCCCGACAGACGAGGCAATCGGGCGCGGTGTGCGGGACCCGCCGCCCATCAGGTCGGCGATCGGCAGGCCCGCCGCCTGCCCCGCGATGTCCCAGCAGGCCATATCAATAGGGCTTTTGGCATAGAGGTGGCCGGGCAAGGCGGTGTCCATGGTCCGTTCCACCTCCAGCACTTTGCGGGGGTCGAGGCCGAGGAGGAACGGGGCCATGGTTTCGATCCCTGCACGAATGCCGGGGCCGTGAGCGGGAACATAGGTGTGACCCCACGGCGTGCCCTCGCCCCAGCCGGTCAGGCCGCTATCGGTTTCGATTTTCACCAGCGTCGCATCCAGCGTTTCGAATTTCAGGCGACCGCCCGACAGCCAATAGGGGTGTTCCAGCGGCAGGTCGACCTGATAGACGGTGATGGTTTTGATCTTCATCAGGCGTACTCCGCCACGGGCGCGCCGAGGCTTTCGAAATCCGGTGTCACGCCCAGTCCTGGCGTATCCGGGGCATAAAGCTTGCCATCCCGCGACATCGGACCGCCGATTCCGGTGGATCGGCTGTTGTAGTTCATCAGATCGGTGGTGTTTTGCAGATAGTCTTCGGGTGTTGAGGCGGCAAAATGGGCGACGACCGAGGTCGTGATCTCGCCGCCCCATGTGTCTTCGCTGACGACGGGGATGCGGTTGTCGATCAGATAGTCCCGCACCCGCCGCGCCTTGCTGAGCCCACCGAGGTTTGAGAGTTTCAGGCAGCAGATTTCGGCCCCGCGATCCGCGACAATCCGCTGGGCCATATGCAGGCCCGTCAGGCATTCGTCCAGCTTCATCGGCTGTTCGGCGACGCGGCGGACCTGTTGACATTCCTCATAGCTGCGGCAGGGCTGTTCGAGGATATAGTCCAGATCGCGCGTCGCCCGCGCCACCCGGATCGCATTGTCCACGCGCCAGCCCTGATTGGCATCCGCCATCGCCTTTTCGCCCGGTTGCAGCAGCGGCACGGTGGCGCGGATGCGGTCGATATCACTGGCCCAGTCGCCGCCCACCTTGATCTGAAACTGGCGATAGCCCTGATCGCGATAGGCGTTCATCTCGGCCACTGTTTCCTCGACCGTTTTTTGCGGCGCGACCCGGTACATCGGCGCGCCATCGGTCAGCTTGCCGCCCAGCAGCATCCAGACCGGCTGGTCGCAGGCCTGTCCCAGAATGTCCCAACAGGCGGCATCGAAGGGGGCCTTGGCGTATCCGTGCCCCTGCACCAGATGGTCCATCAGCTGCTCGATCCGGGCTACCTGACGCGGGTCTTCGCCCAGCAGTTTCGGCGCGACCAGACGCGCCAGCGCTGCCACGCCTTCGGAATGGGCGACCATGTAGCTTTCACCGCAGGGCGTGAATTCGCCGCATCCCTGCAGCCCGGCATCGGTGTCGATGACCACAACCGAGGCGGTGGCGGTTTCAATCGCATTGCCCGCGCCCCAGACATAGGCCCCACCCACATAGGGCAGCGCGGTCTTGTAGATGCGGATGCGGGTGATTTTCATGCGGCGTCCATCCGGGGCAGATCGGCCATGCCTTCACCGCGCCACAGTACGAAGGTCAGGATGGGCTCGTCGGGCGTGATCATGGCGTGGCTCTGCCAGCTGCCATGTTGGCGGGTCTGGTTCGGGCCGATATAGGCGTCGTTTCCATCGACCCGGAACAGAGCGCCACCGGCCAGGGTCAGGTACAGTTCCTCCGCCTGATGGCTGTGCCAGTCATAGGTCAGGCCCGCGCCCCAATAGGCCACGTAGCCCCGCAACTGGGTGCTGTGGAAATGGCCGGTCGGGCCGAAGAGTTCGTAGTAGCCATAGCGGTTCAGGAAATCGGCTCCGACCTCGGCCTCGGTATAGGTGTGTTTCCAATGGGCCAGATGTGCGGTTGCGCGGATCGCGTCGGTTAGCGGATTCGTTGGCGCGTCGCTGGTGGGGATCTCTTGCACCAGAGGAACGGCAGGGACCGCGTTTGGGTGCAATTCGGTCGGGGTCAGGTCATCGGGCCACGGCCCAAAAGCCGACAGATCGGGATGGGCCTGATGCACCTGCCGGGCGGCTTCCAGAACATCGTCCAGCGTCATGGTACCACCACGATATTGCCGGTGTGCTGTTTGGCGATGAAAGCCGCCTGGGCGTCGCGCAACTCCTCCAGCGGATAGGTCGCGGCGAGGGCGGGTTTGATCTCACCCGCTTCGATATACGTGACGAGGTTGCGCATGACCTGCGGGGCGATCACGGTTGATCCGGTAAAGGTCAGGTCACGCAGGTAGAAAGTACGCAGGTCGAACTCGACCATTGGGCCTGCAATCGCGCCCGAGCAGGTATAACGCCCGCCGCGTTCCAGACAGTCGATGAGGTTCGGCCAATAGGGGCCGCCGACCACATCCGCGACCACGGTGATCTTCTCGCTGCCCAGCGCGGCGCGCAGATTTTCGGGCGCGCGCGGCAGGATCATGTCCGGCCCCAGTTCGGCCACGTCGGCATGTTTCGCCTCGGACGCCAGGGCGATCACACGCGCGCCGCGCCGTTTCGCCAATTGCACTAACGCGCCGCCGACGCCGCCCGAGGCTCCGGGTACCAGAACGGTGTCTTCCTCGGTGACATTGGCGCGGGTCAGCATGCCTTCGGCGGTGGAGTAAGAGCAGGAAAACGTTGCCAGTTCTGCATCCGACAGGTCTGAGGTGATCGGCACCGCATTCACCGCCAGTGTCGTGGCGTATTCGGCAAACCCGCCGTCCCGTTCCGAGCCGAAATAGCCGGTCTTGTCCATGTTGCCGGGGTCCTCGGGGTCGCGCAGCCAGCCATCGGTGATGACGCGCTGACCGATCCGCGCGGGATCGACCCCGTCGCCCACGGCCACGATCTGCCCGCAGATATCGGCCCCCTGAATGCGAGGAAATGTGATCGGTGCGCCGCCCCAGGTGGGGTCGTCCTGCCCGACCTCGTCAAACGCGCCGCCGGTGGTCGCATCGGTGACGGTTTTCGAATACCAGCCCGAGCGCGTGTTGACGTCAGTGTTGTTCAGGCCGCAGGCCGCGACCTTGATCAGCACCTCGCCGGGGGCCGGATCGGGGCGCGGCCAGCCTTCGTGCAGCACCATCTGTTCCAGACCGCCATGGCCCATCGTGACCATGGCTTTCATTGTATCGGGCAGTTTCATCATGCAGTCTCCATCACGGCATCGGTGCGGGGCAGCAGGCTTTGCGGATCATAGGCCGGTTCCCCCAGCACGCGCGCCGCGCGGGGGGTGCCGTGGATTACCACCTGCAACTCCGTCCCTGGCCTGGCGGCCTCGGGCTTGATATAGGCAAAGGCGAGGATCTTGCCGACCGTGTGCCCATAGGCCACCGAGGCGGTCGAGCCCACAACGCGCCCGTCCAGCATGACGGCCTCGCCGCCATGGCCGTCGATCTCTCCGTCCGGTTCGATTTCCAGATAGGCGCAGACCCAGGGCAGGTCGGTGTTCAGGGTCTTGTCCCCGCCCAGATAGTCCTTGTCGGTGCGGGCAAAGCGCAGCACATCCGCCTCGGCCAGTGTGACCTCATTGGTCAATTCGCCCGCGCCTTTGAAGCCCTTCTCCATCCGCATCACGTTCATGGCAAAGCTGCCGTAGTCGGCGATGCCATGCACCTCACCCGCCGCCCATAGCGCGGTGTAGACGTCGAGACAGGCGGCGTTGGGCATGTGCAATTCCCAGCCCAACTCGCCCGCATAGGACATGCGGAAGGCCCAGACCTTGTGGCCCGCGATAGTGACTTCCTGCGCCGAGAGCCAGCGGAACCCGGCATTGGTCAGATCGGCATCGGTGCAGCGCGCCAACACGTCCCGCGACCGGGGGCCGTTCAGCGACAGGGCCGACCAATCGGCGGACAGGGCGGTGATCTGCACATCCTCACCCGCACGCTGCTGCGCCAGATGATCCAGCAACCGCTGTTCGAAGAAGGCCGCGCAGACCAGATAGAAGCGGTCATCGGCCATGCGGACGATAGTTGTTTCCAGTTCGATCCGGCCGCGGCGGTTCAGCATATGGGTCAGCGTGATCGAGCCCACCTTCTGCGGCATCCGGTTGGCGGTCAGCCGATCCAGCAGTGCGTAGGCATCCGGGCCCGAAACCTCGACCTTGGTAAAGGCGGTCACATCCATGATGCCGACACGCTCGCGCACCGCTTTGACCTCAGCCGCGACCATGTCGTCGGCGGGCGTGCGGCGGAAGGAGTAGTGGTCGCGCTGCTCGACGCCATCGCGGGCGAACCAGCGCGGGCGCTCGAATCCATAAACCTCCTCATGCACTGCACCCTTGGATTTCAGCAACTCATAGAGAGGCGACGGTTTGATCGGACGCCCTTCCAGACGGTTGAAATGCGGAAAGGGGATTTCGTGGCGTAGGCAGTAATCTTCCTCGGCCTTGATCACCTGCCAATCCTTGGTGGCATAGCTACCGAACCGGCGCGGGTCGAACTCGCGCATCGAGATATCGGCAGCCCCATGCACCATCCAGCGCGCCAGCTCGCGCGTCAGACCCGGCCCCCAGCCAATGCCGATCTGCGTGCCACAGCAGCACCAGTAGTTGCGCACCCCCGGCGCAGGCCCGATCAGAGGGTTGCCATCCGGCGGGTGCGAAATCGCCCCATGCACATCCCGCTGAATGCCCAGCTCGGCAAAGATCGGCATCCGGTTCAGGCTTTCCTCAAGCCATGGCATCACCCGGTCGTAATCCGCATCGAACAGCCAGTTCTCGTATTCCCACGGGCAATGATCATGCCAGACCGAATTCGGGTTTTCCTTCTCGTAAATCCCGATCAGCCCGCGCTGCTGCTCCATCCGGATATAGCCCGAGACCTTACGGTCATCGCGGATCACCGGCAGTTCGGTGTCCAGGTTCTGGAACTCGGGCACCGGTTCGGTCACGAAATAGTGGTGCGTCATCGAGGTCATCGGCAATTGCAACCCGGACCATTCGCCCATCTGACGGGCATAGGTGCCGCCTGCATTCACCACATGCTCGCAGGTGATTGTTCCTTGCTCTGTCTCGACCACCCACTCGCCGTTCTCGGCCTGCGTGATGTTTGTGGCGCGGCAGTTGCGGAAGATGCGCACGCCCTTCTGACGCGCACCCGCGGCCATCGCCATGGTCACGTTGGTCGGATCGACATGACCGTCATCCGGCGTATGCAGCGCGCCCAACACGCCTTCCAGATTGTAGAACGGGTGCAGTTCCGCCACCTTTTCCGGCCCGACCAGTTCGATGTTGAAGCCCAGCGACCGGCCCACCGACAGGGTGTGGCGCAGCCAGTCCATCTCATCCTCGGTATAGGCCAGACGGAACGAGCCGCAGCCATGCCATGTGACGGGCTGGCCCGTCTCGGCCTCCAACGCACCGGAGTAAAGCCCGATGTTGTAATCCACACATTTGCCCAGCCCGAAGCTCGAGGTCGAATGGGTGATCTGCCCCGCCGCGTGCCAGGTGCTGCCACTGGTCAGCTCGGCCTTTTCCAGCAGGACGGTATCGTCGCCCCAGCCTTCATGCGCCAGATGATAGGCCAGACCGACCCCCATGACGCCGCCTCCAACGATGACCACGCGGGCGTGTGACGGCAATTTCTTCTCGGACATGACATTTCCTCTTCCCGAGTCGCTTTTCTGCTCGACAGGCTAATTCCACATTTGTACCATCGTCAATCATGAATGACACAAATGTATCATCAATCGTTCTCGACCGCCTGAGCGCGGAATGGGAGGCCCTGACGCCCGAGGCTCAGAAGGCCGCGCGGTATGTGCTGGAAAACCCAACGGATGTTGGGGTTTCGACCGTGCGCGAGATTGCCGAGGCCGCAAAGGTCAAGCCCAACACGTTTGTTCGCATGGCCCGGCAGGTAGGGTTCGAAGGCTATGAAGATTTCCGCGCCCCCTTCCGCGACGCGATTCGGCAGGGCACCGTGTCCTTTCCCGACCGCGCGCGGTGGTTGCAGGATATCGGCAAGTCCGGGGAACTGGGCGGGCTCTATGCCGATATGGTGGGCGCTGCGATCCGCAATATCGAGGAAACCTTTGCCGGGATCGATGCCGCAAGCCTGAAATCCGCAGCCGAGGATATCTGGACCTGCCGCCAGATTTTCACGCTGGGCGTCGGTGTCAACAACGCCAACGCGCGCAACTTCACCTATCTGGCCTCGACGGGGATGAAACAGTTCCACGCCATTCCCCGCCCCGGCTCAACCCCTGTCGACGATCTGGCCTGGGCCGATGAACAGGACGTGCTGATCGCCATCACCTGCCACCCCTACCGGACCGAGGTGATCGACGCGATAAAGCTGGCCCGCCAACAGGGGCTGACCGTGGTGGGCATTTCGGACAGCCCGGCCAGCCCGGTCATCCTGAACGCGCAGCACGGCTTTGTCGTGGCCGCCGACACGCCGCAATTCTTCCCCTCCTCCGTCTCGACCATCGCCTTGCTGGAAACGCTGCTGTCCTTCGTGATTGCCGTGTCCAGCGATGAGATCGTCGAGCGGGTGGAGCGGTTTCACCAACGCAGACACCAACTTGGCCTCTACGCGGAGGAGCCCGAATGAACGCCCCCCTGACCCACTCGCTGGACGCGCGCTATTACACCGACCCTGCGATATTCGAGCAGGAACTGCAGGGATTGCTGGCCCGAACCTGGCAGTTCGCGGGCCATGTGGCGCAGGTGCGGGAACCGGGTGATTATTTCGCCTTCGAGATCGCCGGTCAGAGCCTGTTTTGCATCCGCGGCCGCGACGGCGAAATCCGTACCTTCTATAACGTCTGCCAACACCGCGCCCATGAGATGGTGACGGGCGCAGGCAACACCCGCGTGGTCGTCTGCCCCTATCACGCCTGGACTTATGAGTTGTCCGGCCAGTTGCGCGCCGGGCCCAACATCAAATCCGTCCCCGGCTTTGACCGCAGTACCATCTGCCTGACCTCGGTGCGGACCGAGGTGTTCAACGGCTTCATCTTCGTTAATCTCGACGACACCGCCGCGCCGATGGACGAGTGGTATCCCGGCGTGCGTGAGGAAATCCGCGCCTTCGTTCCGCATATCGACGATCTGGAACCGCTGGAATGGGTCGAGATTCCCGAAAACTGCAACTGGAAGGTCAGTATCGAGAACTACTCGGAATGCTACCACTGCCCCACCAACCATCCGACCTTTGCCGAAGGCGTGGTCAAGCCCGAGACCTATGACATCCAACCCGACGCGGGCGGCGGCTATGTGCTGCGCCATACCACCGAGTGCCAAAGCCTCGACAAAATGACCTATCCCATCGACCTGTCGGTGCCGCATGCGGGGGATTATCAGTCGTGGTTCCTGTGGCCAATGTTCTCGTTCCAGTGCTACCCAGGCAATGTGCTGAACACCTATCACTGGCGCGCAAACGATGCCGACCACTGCACCGTCTGGCGCGGCTGGTATACCGAGGGCGGCTCGGAAAGCGCGGTAATCCGGCAGTTGGCGGTGCAGGACCGCGAAACCACGGTCGAGGAAGACATCCGTCTGGTCGAGAGCGTCCACCGCGGCCTGAAATCCCGCGGCTACCGCCCCGGCCCGCTGGTGCTGGACCCGGGCTGTGGCGTGATGTCGGAACACTCGATTGCCCGGTTGCAACAATGGATGCGCGAGGCGGTGGATCCTTGACCGGAGAATCCCCATGCTGATGCCCGAAGACTGGCGACCCGAACACAAGCTGTTCCCGCATCAGGTCGGCTTCACCTGTCCGCCCTTCGATTTTGACGCCGCCCCGTCGGATTTTCTGCGCATCTGCCCGGAAACGGTCGGCGTGCATGGCTGGATGCTGCATGTGCCGGACTATGTGCACGGGCTGGATCAGCGTAAACAGAATTTCGGCATGCTCGAGGATTTCGTGCATTGCATGTCGCGCAACGGGGTGGATGTGTGCGGTCAGGTCGGCTCGAACTGGGTTCATGCCTGCGGGCTGGGGGTTGAAGGCGTGCGGCAGCATTGCGCGGATCTGTCGGACAAGTATGGCACCCGGTTTCACATGGCGGGCTATGCCATGATCGAAGCGCTGCGCGAGATGAATGTGGAAAAGGTGGCGCTGAACGCTGCCTATCACTGGCCCGCATGGTGGCAGGGCACGGTCGGGTTTCTGCAGGAGGCCGGGTTCGATGTGCTTTATGCGGGCAATTTCCACGATCAGGGGTGGTTTGACAGTCAGGAGGATATCAACGCCTGCCGTTGGGTGTTCGACAGTGATCTGGCGATGAAGAGCTTTGAATATGTGGCCGAGCAGGCGCCGCAGGCGGATGCGATCCTGATCAACGGCATGTGCAATTTCCGCACCGGGCCGGATGGCCTGCCGCAGCGCCCGCTGCATCTGGCCGACCAGCTAGAGGCCGCCCTGGGCAAGCCGGTGATCGGCCATGACATCGCGCTTTACTGGCGTATTTTCAAATCGCTCGGCCTTGCGCCTGCAACAGCGCATGGCCGGTTGTTGAAACGGCTCCGGCACCAAGGAACCTGAGATCATGCACAAAATCCTCGCGCTGTGGGCCGTGCCCCGCTCGACCTCGACCGCCTTTGAATGGATGATGCGCCAGCGCGGCGATATGGAATGCCTGCACGAACCGTTTGGCGAGGCCTGGTATCAGGGCGAAGATCCGCTGTGGCACCGGTTTCAGCCGGGGGACGTGACGACACCGGGCCTGACGCTGGAGTCAGTCTGGGCCGACATTCAGGCGCGTGCGGAACGCGGTCCGGTTTTCATCAAGGATTTCCCCCATTACATCAACCACATGTGGGATGCGGAATTCCTGTCCCACTTCAACCACGCCTTCCTGATCCGCGATCCGGCCAAGACCATCACCTCGATGTACAAACGCTGGCCGGATTTTGCCGAAGGGGAGGTTGGTTTTCCGGAACAACGCGCCCTGTTCGATCTGCTGACGGCGTTGAACGGAACCCCGCCGCCGGTGATCGACAGCGACGATCTGCTGGAAGACCCGCATGGGATGACGCAAGAGTTTTGCGCGGCGGTGGGCATCCCGTTCCTTGAACATGCCCTGACATGGCAGGCGGGCGGCGACCCGTCGGCGCATAGCTGGTGGGATGGCGGGTCGTTCCATGCCAATCTGGCCAATTCGACCGGGCTTGCGCCCCAGCCCCGCTCGTATATCGATATCGGTGATGCACCGGATCGGGTCAGGCAGGTGCATCGCCGGATGAAACCGCATTATGATCACCTCTATCACCATCGCCTGACCTGCTGACGAACCGGAGACCTGACATGGCCGACACTTTCAACGAAGACCTTTTCCTGAAAGGGCTGGCGCAGCGCAAAGGCACGCTGGGGGCCGAATATGTGGAAAAGAACCTGGCCGCCGCCGATGAGTTCACCCGCCCGTTTCAGGAGGCGATGACCGCATGGTGCTGGGGCTTCGGCTGGGGGGACGAGGTGATCGACGCCAAGACGCGCTCGATGATGAACCTGTCCATGATCGGAGCTTTGGGAAAGATGCATGAGTGGGAGATTCACTGCCGGGGGGCCATCAACAACGGTGTTTCCCGCGAGGAAATCCGCGCCATCATCCACGTGATCGGGATCTATTGCGGCGTCCCGCAGGCGCTGGAGTGTTTCCGTGTGGCCCGGAAGGTGCTGGAGGCTGAAAACATGCTCTGAGGCCGGACACGCCCATCCGGACGGCATGGCAAATGGTCATCATATAGTCACATCAAAGCATGACGCTGGGGCACAGTGGCAAAGCTGCCGCACCGGTGTCTGACAATCCAAGCGTGATAAGGCGCGGGTTGTTGCATGCGGAAAGAGAGTGAACTAACGATACCGCGATGCGATTTCTTCTGGTCCTGATTTCCATTGTGCATATCTGCGCCGCTACTGTCGCCCGCGCGCAGGATTCAGCGCTTTCCCAGCCGGACCTCAGCGCATCCGGCGCCGCGTATCAAAAGGCCGTCCGGTATCGGGGCATTGACACGGATGTGGTCTATTTCGACCCGACCCAACCCGCCCCGCCGCTGGACACGGAGTTTACCCCGAAAAAGGACGACGCGCCTGAAACGGACCCGTCCGAGGGTGACAGCGAAGGCTTGATCGTGGCGGGCATTTCTGCGCTGGTTCTGGTTTTCATTTTCACCCTCGTCTATTTCGGCGCCGGGCGGGCCTCGGTATCGTTCCGCTCGGCCGGCGAGAATGCGCGGCGAAAGCCCGGTCAGTCGCCAGAGGATCAAATGCCGGACGCAAACAGGCTGCCGGACCTTGACGCCCTGCTCAGGTCAGGCAATCGCGACTTGGCTGTTGTGGGTCTTGCGCAGATGGCCCTGACCCGCTGCCTTGCCGCCAATGAGGTGCTGTTCAAACGCAGCTGGACCCATCGCGAGGCGCTGCGCAGCCTGCCCCAAAGCCTGTGGTACATGCCGGACCTGCGTGCGCTGGTGCTGGCGAGCGAGCGGGTGAATTTCGGCCATCGTTCGATCAGTCAGACGGATTTCGACGCGCTGGTCGCGCGCGTCCGCCCGATCCTGCGCGAGGTGCCCGCATGACGGATATCACCCTCTACGACACCGATGGCCGGATGCGGCTGGACTGGATCGTGATCGGCGTCGTCGTGGTGCTGTGCGCAGGCATCTTTCTTTACATCCTGGCCGGGCGGCAATACGCGCTGCGCGAATCCGCCAGCGGGTTTGACGGGCTGGATTACTGGCTGACCAGCGAAGGCCACGCCGCCCAAAGCTTTACCGGAGGGTGGCCTCTGGACCGCAGCACCATCGGGCTGCTGGTGCAACCGATCTACGACACCCATCCCGGCACCGACCGGACCCCGGCCAAGACCAAGGAAGACCTGCTGTTTCAGGCGGATGAGTTTGATCAGGACGTCGACGTCATCCGTGAACGGGCGCAAGCCGTACCCAGCCTTGTCATCCTGCCCAAGTGGCGCAGCGGCATGCGTCTGACCGGGTTCGGGCATCCGGTTCTGATTGCCCCGCGCGCTGATATTCAGGCCGTGCTGCATCAGGTGCTGGGGCCCGAGGTCGGGCGTGTCTCTTTTGTGCGGTCTCCGTTTCGGGAGTATGCGCTGAATTCAGACCGCGATCTGGTTGCGCGGATCTATGCGGCCCAGACCTTTGAGGGGCTCGGGTGCGAGCCCCTGTTGGGCCGGAACGGGGCAATGCTGCTGGGGCGGTGCCCCCTGCCGGGGGACGGCGAACAGGATCACGTCTATGTTCTGTCCGACCCCGATCTGCTGAACAATCACGGCCTGACCTTGGGCGACAACGCGTTTATCGCCGCGCAACTGCTGCCCGGTATTGCAGGGGATAAGCGGATCATCATCGACTACAGCGACCGGAACTGGCTGACAAAGCCGGAACAGGCGGTTCAGCGGGACCGCACTTGGGAGGACCTGAAACGCCTGTTCGAACCGCCGTTTCTGATCCTGTGGATCGGCGCGGGGCTGCTGCTGGCGCTGGCAATCTGGCGCGGTGGCCTGCGCAGCGGGCAGGTCGCGGACCTGCCGCTGGCGCAGGGAACCGGCAAGCGCCGGGCCAACCGGGTGCGCGCGCGGCTGATGCGGATGACGGATCAGGACGGGGCCATGCTGTCGGATTTCATCGACACCCGCCTGCGCGCCCGCGCGGCGCAGGTGTTTGGCGCAGGCCACAAAACCCAGACCTCGCCCGAGGTGGCCTATCTGAATTTCGTCCGGGCCCGAAAGCCCGACCTCGCGGCGCGGCTGGAGGATGTGATCGCAAAGATCCGCGCCCTGCCCGCGCATCTGGGGCCCAACGACGCGATACATTACGTAGACCAATTTGAATCGATATTGGAGCAGCTTGCCGATGACGCTTGATGACTTATTCGCCCATGCCGAGGCCATGCGGGCCGAGATCGGCAAGGTTGTTCAGGGCCAGCATGAGGTGATCGACCTTTTGCTGACCGCCCTGTTTGCCCGCGGCCATGTCCTGCTGGAAGGCCCGCCGGGAACCGCAAAGACCCTGCTGGCGCGCAGCTTTGCCGGCGCGCTGAACCTGGAATTCGGGCGCATCCAGTTCACCCCCGACCTGATGCCGGGCGACGTTCTGGGCACCTCGATCTACAACTTTCAGACCAGCGAGTTCGTTCTGACCAAAGGCCCGGTTTTCAGCCAGATTCTGCTGGCGGATGAGATCAACCGCGCCCCGCCGAAAACGCAGGCCGCTTTGCTGCAGGCGATGAACGAGCGGATGGTGACGATTGATGGCACCGACCATTCGCTGGGCTCGGAATTCATCGTTGTCGCGACCCAGAACCCGATCGAGCAGCAAGGCACCTATCCCCTGCCCGAGGCGCAGCTGGACCGGTTCCTGTTCAAGGTGAACCTGATCTTTCCGCCCGAAGAGGTCGAACTGTCGATCCTGCGCCAGCATGCAAGCCGGCCGCTGGATTTCCTGGGCGCGGTAGAGACGGTAAAACCCCTGCTGGACGCGCCCACCATGGCCGCGGCGCGCGGCCTGATCGACGGGATCGTGCTGGATGACGACATTCTAGCCTATATCCTGCGGCTGGTGCGCGCCACCCGCGAAAGTGCCGATATCGCCTTTGGCGCCTCGACCCGTGCGGCGGATGCCATCGCCGGGGCGGCCCGCGCGACAGCGGCGCTGAACGGGCGCGACTTTGCCATCCCCGATGACGTCAAGACCCTGATCATCCCCGCGCTGCAGCACCGGATCGTCCTGTCGCCTTCGGCCGAGATCGAAGGACGCGGCGCGCGGCAGGTTCTGGAAAACATCCTCAACCAGATCGAGGCCCCCCGCTGATCCGGCCATCCCGCATATTGCTGATCGCGGCCTGCGCGGCGCTTTGCCTGTCGCTGGCCGCCGTGATCATGGGCGAGGCCACGCGCCCCGTGGCCGGGTTGCCGTGGGCGGTGCTGGGCCTGCTGGCGGTCGGCGATCTGTTGCTGTCCTGGCCGCGCAAACGGGCGATCTCAGTCGAACCGCTGGGAGATATCTTTGTCGGCGAAGACGCGCAGATCGACCTCACCGTCAGCCCCACCACCCAAGGTCTGCGCGGAGAACTGGACTGGCCCCAGGGCCTGCAAGGCCCCGCGAATGTCGACCTGTCCACGGGCCATGCCCGCATTCCCTTCCGGGCCATCCGGCGCGGGACATGGGTGCTGTCGAACCTGTGGCTGTCCTGGACCTCGCGCCTGCGCCTGTTCGAGTTTGTGCCCAAGGTCGCCTTTGGCCTAGAAATCGCAGTGATCCCGAATATCCGCAGGGTGCAGTCGGGTGAAATTTCCACAACCGTTCAGTCCCGGTTGTTCGGCGTCAAGGAAAACCGGGCCATCGGCGAAGGCACCGAGTTTCATCAGCTTCGCGAATTTGTCCCCGGCATGGATGCCAGCTCGATTGACTGGAAACGCTCGGCCCGGCACCGCGCGCTGGTCGCCAAAGAGGTCCGGGCCGAGCGCAACCACCATGTGATCATTGCCCTAGATAACGGCTTTCAGATGCGCGAGGAAATCGCGGGCCTACCCAAGATCGACCACGCCATCACTGCGGCGCTGGCAACGGCGTGGGCGGCGGCCATCGGCGGCGATCTGGTCGGGCTTTACGCCTATGACGCCAAACCCCGGCTGTTCCTGCCCCCCGAACCGGGGCGCGCTGCGTTCACCCGCCTACGCAGCCGCACCGCCGAACTGGCTTATGAAAGCGTCGAGACCAATCACACGCTGGCGATGACCGAGTTGAACGCGCGGACACCAAAGCGCAGCCTGATCATCGTATTCTCGGATTTCGTCGATACAACCTCGGCCGAGTTGATGGTGGAAAATGTCAGCATTCTGGCCAAACGTCACCTGATTGTTTTCGTGGCGCTGCGCGATCCAGTTCTCGAGGCGCAGGTCAGCCAGCCGCCGCAGGACATGGACGGGGTGGCCCGGACCGTGTCGACCGGCCAATTGCTACAGGAACGCCGTCTGGTGCTGGAACGGCTGCACCAGTTGGGCATCACCGTGATCGATGCGGAACCCGGCACCGCCTCGGCCCGGCTGATCTCGACCTATCTGGAAATCAAAGCGCGGGAGATGATCTGATGGCACGGGGCGATCTGATCCGCTCGGCCCGGTTCCGGCAGGAGCGCGAAGGCGACTGGCGCAGATTATCCGCGCTTGTCGACAAGGCCGAAACCCGGGGCCTGCACCGCATGAGCTTTCAGGAGGCGCGCGATCTGGCCGACCTCTACCGTCAGGCCACCACATCCCTGTCCATCGCGCGCGAAATATCGCTGGACCGCGGATTGCTTGAATATCTCGAAGCCCTGACCAGCCGCGCCTATCTGAGCGTCTATGCCCCGCAGCAAAGACTGGGCGGCATCCTCCGCAAGTTCCTGACCAGCGGCGGCCCGCGGGCGATGCGGTCATCCTGGCGGGTGACGCTGCTGGGGTTTCTGTGCATGGCGGCCGGGACGGTTGCCGGGTATTTCTTCTATTTCGACAATCCCGAATGGTTCTATGTCTTCATGGCCCCCGAACTGGCCGGCGGGCGGGGGCCAGAGGCTACGACCGAATTCCTGCGTTCACGCATCTATGGCGACGCCTCAAGCAACGGTCTTGGGGCCTTTGCCACCTACCTGTTTTCCCACAACACCCGCATCGCCATCCTCGTCTTTGGCCTTGGCGCCTTTCTATGCGCGCCGACGGTTTTGCTGCTGTTCTATAACGGCCTGATGCTGGGCGTTTTCTACGCGCTGCATGTCGACCGGGGGCTGGGCTGGGACATATTCGGTTGGCTCTCGATCCATGGCGTGACCGAACTGTCTGCGATCTGCATCGCCGGGGCCGGAGGGTTGAAGCTGGGTCTTGCGGTCCTGTTTCCGGGCCAGCAGACACGAAAAGCCGCCTTGCGCGCAGCGGGCCATGACGCGGTCAAGCTGGCCCTGATTGCGGCGCTGATGCTGGTGGCCGCCGCGCTGCTCGAAGGGTTCGGACGCCAGTTGGTGCAGGACCGCAGCACCCGTATCGCGATTGGCTGGGGGATCGGCCTGCTCTGGCTGCTCTGGTTCCTGCTGGGCGGGAGAAAACGGTCATGACCAAACCCGCGCTGGACCGCCTGCTGCCGCCCGAAGGCGTGCCTCTGTACTTCCGGGTCGCTGGCGTCGGCGTGCGAACCGCCGCGCAACTGACCGATCTTGTGATCACCGTCGTTGGCGCCATCGCCGTTTTCCTGCTGGCGCTGGCGCTGGAACTCGTCAGCTCGGGCACCGCAACGGCGATTGCCGCCATGCTGTTCTTCTTCATCCGCATCCCCTATTACGCGGCATCCGAGCTCATCTGGAACGGGCAGACCATCGGCAAACGGATGATGAGGATCAAGGTGGTCTCGGCCGATGGTCAGGCGCTGACCACGCAATCTCTGGTCGTGCGCAACCTGATGAAAGAGGCCGAGATTTTCCTGCCCGGCACAATGGTCGTGACCCTGAACACCGCAATGCTGATACCGTCAATCCTGTCGCTGATCTGGGTGCTTGCGGTTCTGTCCGTGCCGCTGTTCAACCGGCGCAGGCAGCGGCTGGGCGATTTCGTCGCCGGGACCTTCGTGATCCACCTGCCAAAACCGATCCTGTTGCCGGACATGACGAAAATGGCCCGGCCACCGTCCGCCGTGCAGCCGAAATTCCGGTTCCTGTCGCATCAGCTGGAATATTACGGAGCCTACGAGCTGCAAACGCTCGAAAGCGTGCTGCGCGCCGCAAACCGCGCCATGGGCCCCGAGGCATATAAACGCCAGAAACAGACACTGGCCGCCGTTGTCACCCAGATTCGCCAGAAGATCGAATATGCCGATCCGGTGCGCGAGCAGGACCATCAGGCTTTTCTCGAGGCATTCTACAAGGCGCAGCGTGCGTTTCTGGAACAGCGCCAGCTTTTTGGCGAGAAGCGCAAAGACAAACGCCACGCCGAATCTCGGGACTAGGCCCATCTGTTGCAGTTTTACCAATCCGGGAAAACAAAACCCAACTTTCGTCTTGAGGGTGATAGCGACCATGCGGCCTTATCTGCGGAGCATTAACTGAGTTCAGGACTTTAACATGACAGATATGCCCCATCCCGACACCCACATACCCTTCGGCACAGGCGCGGTTGTCGCGGAAACCTTTTCGATCCTTTTCAAGAAGATTCACATTGTAATTCTGCTGGGTTTCATCCCCGCGCTGATCGAGATTATTCTGACCACCGCCCCTTTTCTGAACCAGTCCATCGGGGCCAACCCGACCGGCGAGATCGACTTTGCCGGATTGGGCCTCGTGTTCATGGTGACGTTTTTGATCACATTGGTGGCCGTCGCGCTGACAACTGCAATGGTGGTTCAATTGGCCTATGACGCCAAATTGGGACGTCCCGCGCAGATCGGCCGGTATTTTGGCGCGGCCCTCAGCAATCTGCCCGCGATTGCGGTTTTGTCGATCGTGGTCGGCATCTGCAACATGATCGGACTGCTGTTCTTCATCGTCCCCGGCGTCTGGCTGTACGGCGTGTTCTCTGTCGTCGCACCCGCGATCGTGATCGATGGCGCAGGCTTTGGTGCCCTGCGGCGCAGCGCCGACCTGACCCGGGGCTACCGCTGGCCCATCGTCGGCGCGCTGGTGCTGGTGTTCCTCTGCATCATGCTGATCTCTTTTGCGCTGGCCTTTGTCGTCGCCATTTTGACCGGCAGCTTCGCAACCACACCGACCGCGGGTTTCGGGCCGCTGACCCTCGTGCAGGTCGTCGTCAACGGCTTCGCCTATGGGCTGAGCGGTGTCGCCATCGCAATGATCTTCGCACGCCTGAAAGAGATCAAAGAGGGCGTCAGCGTCTCGGACCTGGTGGATGTCTTCAAATAGGCAAAGCCTGTAACCTAGGTGAAAACAAACACCGGACCGCCCAAACCGGAGGAGACAGGCCATCAAAGCCTGACCCTATCTGGCGGTCCGGCCCCGAAAAGGGCCGATTGCGATGCATAACGGATCGCCGCGCCCCGTCCCGCCGCAGCGCCGTTGGCTCATTTGAACCTGGCGGGCGCGGCTTAGGGTCAGAAAAACTCTGAAAACACTGCCGAAACCTCAGAGGAAGCGGCGTGTTTTTCCCTGATTTCAACGGGTTCAGGAGTTTTGACCACCTCCCGCACAAATTGGAAATTTCGCCTTGTATTCCCGCCGCTTGCAAGGATATACCCATCGACGGAGACGTGGCCGAGTGGTCGAAGGCGCTCCCCTGCTAAGGGAGTAGGCGGGAAACCGTCTCGAGGGTTCGAATCCCTTCGTCTCCGCCATATATCGTTGAATTTAAATGGTATTTTTCGGCTCTAATGGCGATACCCGCCAAAAAACCCACCATCCCAATTGCGCTTGGTTGCCACCCCATGCGACAGATGAATCAGTTATGCCCAACTGCAATCCATTGGCCGCTTCACGCATCGTATTTAAATTGCGTATTCTAATGCGATTGCCGCACCTTTCCTAAAACCATTGCCGCCCAGTCCCAAAAGGATTGTGCAGCCATCACTGCTCGCATGAAGCGAACCTTAGCCGCACGGTTCATCAAGGTCTGCATTGCGGAGATTGTGTTGACATAGACAGCGGTTGGGGTTTCGAAGGTTGAAGCCGCAAGCCACTGAGCTCTTCTTCTCAGCCTGTTGGTGCCGGTGCCGGGACCAGCTTGGCGAGTTTCCTGAGGTTTTGGGCGGTTGCTGCGAGTTGGAATTGCTCATATGCGCCTTTGGGTCTTCGGGGCCGCATCATCGGGACGCCGATGTATCGCTTCAGGTGTGCGAAGAGCATCTCGACTTTTCGCCTTTGGATGAACGAGGTCAGGTAGGCATCGGTCTTTCGGATTTTTCGTGCAATGTCACGCGCGGCTTCATGGGCAGAGCGCATCAAGCGCCTCCCTGGGTCTCCCGGGCAGCACTGCGGCTTTAGTGGGCACATATCGCAACCGTGCTTTGAGGCGCGGTATCTGATGAACCCGTCTTTGCCGCCAATGGGTTTTCGTGGCTTGGTGAAGTTCCGGCGGTATGTCCGCAGTTTTTTTTCGCCCGGGCATGTGTAGCTGTCGGTCGTGGGGTCATAGACAAAGTCTTTGCATAAGAATGTGCCATCAGTTCGTTTGGACTTGTCCCAGACCGGAATACCGGGGCGATGCCGCGGTCTTCAACGAGCCAGCCCAGCATCTCTGCCGATCCGTAACCCGTATCGCCGACCAGCTTGCGTGGTGTCATGTCAAATCGATCCGTAATCCGGTCGATCATCCGGCGTGCCGCAAGGGTCACCGCCTTGCCCTCCACTCTCAAAACGAGCGAATCTGCGAAAGGCCATCCAATCAACGGACTTTTTCAACACTACCCGGACAAAGCTGCCGTTCGCTATGTTGCAAGGCCCCTTCGTGATAGGATTGACCGCGTTCCACATGCTTTGAGGAGGGTTTCGCCATGGGGGGTAAGGTATGTGCAATCATCGGCTTTGGTCCGGGTCTTGGAGCTGCTTATGCCGAGACCTTCAATCAAGCCGGATACAGTCTTGGCCTGCTGAGTAGGTCGGGAGCGGGGTTTGACGGAGCGGAAGCGACCGATACATCGGTTCGGACCTACAAATGCGACGCGGGCGACCCTGACAATCTCAAGGGGGCTCTTACATCCGTGCAAAGCGATCTTGGTCCCATCGACGTCGTAATTTACAACGCAGACCTCGCCCAGTTTGGAGCTTTGGACGATGTTTCCGAGCTCCAGTTCGAACAAAGTTGGCGTGTTGGAGCGCTGGGTCTCTTCGCCGCCGCCAAGGCTTTGGGGCCTCAAATGTGCGAACGTGGCTCCGGTGCAATCATCGTATCCGGGGCCACTGCAGCGCTCCGGGGGAACGTCTGGACAACAGCGTTTGCCCCCTCGAAGTCCGCCCAACGCACATTGGCGAACGCGCTTGCCAAGCAACTGGGTCCGAAAGGCGTGCACGTTGCGTATTTGGTCATCGACGGCGTGATCGACACGGAAGACACCCGAACGAACTTCGCTCCAAACGAGCCGGACGAATTCTTTATCGATCCCCAGCGCATTGCGGAAACGGCATTGATGATTGCGCATCAAGACAAATCTGCTTGGACGTTCGAGCTCGATATTCGGCCATTCGGCGAGAAGTGGTGAAGGGATGGGCGATCTACTGGCTGCTTAGCAGGACTTTCCAGACATTCAGTTTTTGCGCTTCGCAGATGCAGCATGATTTTGTTGCGATGCAACGTGCGTCACCAATCCGGTCGTTCGAACGCGTTGTTTTGACTCGAACCGGAACCATACTTTCGCAGCAACCTGGTAAGACCAACAAAGCGAAGGACAAAGTTACCACTCCACTTCTGTAAACCAAAGTCCGCTTTGCGTGCTGCTGCGACAGCAAAAACAAACGCCCGGGGCGGGAAACGTGAGTTCACTGCTACTACAAAGGGCCAGCGTCCGAGAAAAAAGCGGACGTTCATCGAAAGACTAACGTCGTTAGCCGTTCAGTCACGATTGTATTCAGACGGTATCAATCCTCCTGCGCGGCTGAAAACGGTGGTGGAAAGTCTGCCAGAGCACCGGTACTGAGTCACTGTTTGCAACGCCAAGGCGATAAGGCCAATTTGAGCTCCGATATGGTTTCCTAGCTTGATCCCGCGAACTCGCGTATCACCTGACCAGCGTTTACCCGGGTTCGTTTGCCTTCGCGCATGGACAGTTGCCCGTTGACCAAGACATAAGCGACACCTGAAGCATATCGACGCGGATTTCGGGCTGTGGCGTTGCTGGCGATATTGACCTGGTCAAAGACGCAGATATCCGCCTTGTGACGCGGTTTCAATTGACCACGGTCTTTGAGACCCAGGCGTTTGGACGGTATCATGGTCAGTTTGGAAACGCCTTCTGCCAGAGTAAGAGCGCCTCGGTCGCGAACATAATACTGCAGGAAACGAGCGGCCCACCCGTAACCTGAGAGCGAACCGACGTGGTCTTTCAGAATACCCTCGTTGGCAATCGCCACCGTGTCCGAGATCACGGCACATTCAGGTTGCTCTAGACACAGTTCAACGTCTGAATCGCGAAAGGATTTCGAGGACCACATGCAGGCCATGAGATTTTCGCCCTCTTCCAACAGGATATCCAGAACTGCATCGTAGGGATCGCACCCGCGCATTCGACCGATCTCGGCGAAATCCGCACCAACGATATCTTTGTTGACCGTCGCATTCAGAAGTACGATGTCAGACCACTTCTCGGCCTTGACGATCAGCCACATTGGTTGCGGGTTGGCCTTGATCTTTTCCCGGCATTCAGGGTCGGCAAGACGTGCAAGAATGTCGTCCAGAGTTCCCGCCTGGGCCCATTTGGGCAGAATGGCGACCATCAGCGTGTGGTTCCAGTCATGGGGAATGACGTCAAAGGCAATGTCTACGTCCTGCTGCCGTGCCAGTTCGATCATCTCAAGCGAATGGTTCATGGCATGATCAGGCGCGCCGAATTTTGGCTGGATGTGGCTGATCTGCAGTTTGGCGCCAGATTTCTGTGCCGTTGTGATAGCCTCGGCGAAACCCAGATCATATTGCGTGTCGCGGTTGCGCACATGAGTTGCATAAAGCCGCTTGTATTTTGCCGCGACTTCACACATTGGCACCAAATGCTCGGGTGATGCCAGCGAGCCCGGGAAATACTCCAGACCGGATGAAAACCCGCCCGCTCCTTCATCCATGCATTTATCAACAAGCCGCGCCATTTTCGCGATGTCTGCTG
This sequence comes from Ruegeria sp. AK4, assembly GCF_056541025.1. Taxonomy (NCBI): domain Bacteria; kingdom Pseudomonadati; phylum Pseudomonadota; class Alphaproteobacteria; order Rhodobacterales; family Roseobacteraceae; genus Ruegeria; species Ruegeria sp. AK4. Next base: position 15,893 of record NZ_JBQFXS010000007.1, on the reverse strand, counting down.
TTTTGCCTGGATGAAGCTCATCCCCCAAAACAGCGCGATGAACGGTTCCGTGCCCGACAAAAGCCATCACGTTGACGCCCAACTCGGTTTTGTCCAGAACATCGAGGTAATCGCCGAACCCCAGCCATTGGTCGTGTTTGGCTTTTGCCGTGTACCAGGGAGCCACGCGCCGGATGTCCTCTGGCGAATTGACGGGGGCGCAGCTTATGCCGCACTGGCCAATCACTTCGGTGGTCACACCCTGATGCACCTGACTCTCGGCCCGGCCATCGGCGATGAGGGTAAAATCTGAATGCGTGTGCATGTCGATAAACCCCGGGGCAACCACAAGCCCCGATACGTCAATCACTTCCGCAGCATCACGCAGATTCAACTCATCCGCGCGTTCGATCGCACTGATGGTTTCCCCTTTGATGGCAAGGTCACCGACAAATCCCTCGGCGCCTGATCCATCAAGGATCGTGCCGCCTTTCAGGATCAGGTCGTGACTGGTCATTTTGCCTCTCCGTACAACCAGTCGGGCAAGAAGGTCGTCAGATCCGGGAAGAAGATCAGGATCACCATGCCGATAACATAGGCCATAATGAAAGGCAGAACAGCGACCGAGATCCGCTCAATAGAAATACCCGAAATGCGCGCTGCAACTGTCAGGTTTGCTCCTAAAGGTGGCGTCAGAAAACCGATTTCGCAGGTGATTACTGTGAAGATACCAAACATTACCGGATCGACGCCAAGCGAGGAGACCAGGGGCAGGAAGACGGCGGTGAACAGGACGATCTGCGCCAGGCTTTCCATAAACGTGCCAATAAAGATGTAGAAAATCCCGATCAGCAGCAGGACCAGAAAGACGTTGGTGGTCAGCGACGTGATGCCTTCCTGTACGGCCGTGGGCACGTCATAGAAAGCCGTCAGCTGTCCGAAGGCCAGAGTTGGCGTCAGAAGGATCAGAATACCGGTCAACAGCGCGGTGAAGCGCAAAGCTTCAATTACCTTTTTAACGGTAAGTTCCCGATAGACGAACAGCCCAACGAACAATGCATAGAAAACTGCGACGCCTGCCGCCTCGGTCGGCGTGAAAGCCCCGCCATAGATGCCGCCAAGGATCAGGACAGGTGCACCGATTGACCACTTGCCATCCCACGCTGCTTTCAGGAAAGGCTGCCACGAGAACGGATCGCCGTCGCCGCCGTAACCTCGCCTGCGGGCGATGATGTAGGTTGTGACCATCAACAGAAACGTCACCATCACGCCTGGGATCAGGCCCGCCAGAAACAGGCGTGGGATCGACGTTTCCGACACCAGCCCATAGATAATCAGCAGGTTTGAGGGCGGTATGAGACTGCCCAACGCGCCTGCGCTGGCGGTAATCGAAGCGGCGAAGGGTACGTCGTATCCGTCCCGTTTCATCGCGGGAACGGTGACTGAGCCGATTGCGGCTGTGGTCGCGGGTCCTGACCCTGAAAGAGCGGCAAAAAGCATACACGCGAAAACGGTGACCAGACCCATCGAACCGCGATAGGCCCCCACAAGATTGGTTGCGATGGCGATCATGCGGGTCGCCATGCCACCCACCTCCATCAAACGACCGGCCAAAACGAAGAGAGGAATTGTCAGCAACGGAAACGGCGTCAAACTGCCGTAGCCTGTTTGTGCAATCAATGTATAGGGTATGTCGATCAGGAAGAGGGCCAACGCGGTGGTCAGCCCCACCGAAACGAACAGCGGCACACCCATGGTCGTCAGCACGACAAAGGCGACAGCCAGAATCATCAACGGGCTCATAGCGGACGCTCCTGATCCTGTGTCGTGGTTTCCCACTCTTCCTCAAGCATCCCCGGCAATCCATTTCTGCCCTCTTGCCACCAGACCACATAGGTCTGAAACAACCGGATCAGCATCAGGCCATAGCCGATCACGAGGATGGTCTGCGGGTAAAACTGGTTGATACCCAGACTCGGGCTGGTCTCTGGGAAGCGCCAGAAGACGTAGAGGTAGTCCCAGCTGATCCGCATCATGAAGAGGCAGAAGAAGGCCCAGAAAATATCCGCTACGAAGATGACGTATTTTCCGATGCCCTGCGGCAGGGCCTGAACGGCAACCATAATGCGAATGTGGAAACGTTCGCGGACGCAAAGCGATGCGCCTGTGTACACCGCCCAAACCATACAGATTGCCGCCGTTTCTTCCGTCCAGTGCAGGGCGACTTCGAATACATATCGGGCGACGACCTGTGCAAAGACAGCGACAGCTATGATCGCCAGACATGTACAACAGATCAGTTCTTCGAAATGCCGCCCGAGCCATCTGATGCCCGACATGTTCCCCTCCCGGTATCTTCGCTGAAAAAGGGCACCGTGATTGGCGCCCTTTTTGTTTGCATCGCGGTTTATTGGGCCGCGGCCTGAATGGCCTCGACCAAAGCGATGAACTCCGGCCCGCGCTTTTCAGCGAACTCCTGCTGAACGCCTTGCGCCGCAGCGATAAATTCAGCCCGGTCCGGGTCTGTCCGCGCCATTCCGCCTTCGGTCGCCAGCCAGTTGCGAATTTCTTCGGTCTCGCTCGCGACTTCAGCGGCAAAGGTTGCACCTGCATCTTCAGCGGCGGCCAGAATTTGCGCGCGCTGTTCATCGTTCAGCTTGCTCATGAACGTGTCAGAGGCAAAAAGCGGCGCGAAAGCCACGAAGTGCTCAAGGATCACCAGATGCGGCTCAAATTCAAAGAACTTCATATCACGGATGAACGAAGTTCCGTTGTCGCCACCGTCCACCGTTCCGGTTTGCAGCGCCGTTGGGGTTTCCGACCATGCCAGAGGTACGGGATTTGCACCAAAGGCTTCAAACGTGGCGATCATTACCTCGTTCTTGGGAACACGGACTTTCAGCCCCTTCATGTCGGCCATTGTATTCACGGGTCGAACCGAATTGTAGAAATCACGATAGAGCGCCGGACCGAAAGCAAGCAGATGCACGCTGGTATCGGCTTGCAACTTGTCCTTCATCATCTGCCCGACATCACCATTCAGAACGCGGTCAAGATGTTCCTTGTTCTGAAAGATATATGGCAGAACGGTAACATCCATCATCGGCCAATGCGGTGATATATTGTTGGCGGTGATGAAAAACCCGTCAACAGTGCCCAGCTGCATGGCCTTGAAGGCCTCATCTTCGCTGGAAATCTGGTTACAACAGCGAAGCTTGACCTCGATATTGCCATTGGTGTGTTCGGCCACCTTTTCCTGGAAAATGGCACCGAACCGGCCATAGATAGAATCCTCGGGGGCACCGAATCCGACATTCATCGTAATGTCAGCCGCCCATGCGGATGCTGCAGTAAGCGTGAGCGCCACCGCTGAAATCGACATTTTCTTCAAGTGTTTGAATAGCATGTAGTCCTCCTTGCGATATTTTTTTATCTCGCAGGCTGGTGTCAGCCGGCAGTATTTATGATTTGGAAGACTAGCTACTCCGCTATAACCCACAAAACAGTCTTTTACTGAACTATTGTTCTATTTTTTAGTGGATAGCTGTCAGTCGATCGCGTCCGGTGTCAAAAGATGCCCAAATCCATCCTGCTCGGCGATTTCGCGACAGGTCTTCAACACATTTTGGACAAGCGAGGAGCGCTTGCCCGCACCGGTGTAAGCGACACCGTAATGCGGTGAGTCATGTTCTCCCTTGATGGGCTTGGCCACGTAGCCATTCTGGCCCTTGCGGTCCAGTGGGCCACAGATGTTCAACACCGCATACCCAAGGTTTGCGCCAACCAAACCGCGCAAGACGGACGAGCTTTTGGTGGTATGCGCTACATTGAAGGAAAGCCCTTCGGCCGCGAAAAGACTTTCAAAGTAACTGGGGGCCCCGGGCAGATCGAGCAGAATCATCGGCAGGTCAGCCAGCTCGGATAATGCGATCTCTTTTTTCCGCGCCAAAGGCGAGACATCCGGTATCATGGCAATTGGCTTCGCTTCGAACATGGGAAGAAAGGGCTGCGCCTTCGGAGCCGCGCGCCGATAGGTCAGTGCAAGATCGACAACCCCGGCGTTCAGGTACTCAATGATAGAAACCATATCGCCTTCCTTGATCTCGACCCGGATCTGCGGATAGTCCTGCGAAATCCTTTTCAGGATAGGCGGCAATACATACGGGGCGGTGGGCGCATAGCACCCAAGCCGCAAGGTTCCCGCAGGATCACCCGTCAACGTCAGTAAGTCTGCTTCGAATATGCGGGCCTGTTCGAGAAAGTCGCGAATGCGTGCTCCGACTTCCAGGCCCTTGTCGGTCGGCACGATCCCCTTGGCCGGCATTCGGCGCAGCAGTTCGGCCCCAGTTGTTTCCTCGATTATGTCGATGGCGGCCGTGATCGAAGACTGCGAAATATTCACGTCGGTCGACGCCTTTGCAATCGACCCCGTGCGAAGTGCCGCGTCGAAGTAAGTCAGTTGTTTGATCGAGAACCGCACTGGATAACCATCATTTTTTGCCGGATAGTCCAACACTAATTCTATTTTTCCCGGCTTCCAAGCTTGGATAGCTGTAAAGAAGATCGACAGGTTAACAATGGCTAAGACAACCCTTTTCGCTGCAAAATCAATACTGACCATGGACAGAACTCAGCCTCGAGCCTCACATGTCGCTGTGCGGGATGGTCGGATTTTGGCGGTGGGCGGAGCCGATTGTGCCGATATCTGGGGCGGAGCAGAGGAAACCGTCGACCTGTCGGACAGCATCTTGATGCCAGGATTTGTCGAAGGTCACGCGCATCTGATGGCAGGCGCGATGTGGTCTTATGCCTATTGCGGCTTTCATGATCGGATCGACCCAGCGGGCAAACTGCACAAGGGGATGACGGACATTAATCAGGTCATCGCTCGGTTGAAGCAGTTCGAAGCGACACTTGCGCCGGGCGAGCCGCTTGTCGGTTGGGGCTTCGATCCGATTTTTCTGGCCAGTGAGCGGCTCGGGCGCAAACATCTTGATCAGGTCAGCACGGATCGTCCGATTGCGATTATCTTTTCAAACTTCCACCTGCTCTGCGCAAACAGCCCTGCGCTCGCATTGGCCGGTTATGACGCAACGACCAACCTGGAAGGCGTTATCAGGAACGATGACGGCGAACCGAGTGGCGAGTTGCAGGAGATGGCCGCGATGTTTCCGGTCATGCGGCGCATGGGGATCGATTTTCGCGCGCTGACGCAAACCGAAGAGGCCTTGACCACCTACGGACAGGTATGTCTCCGGGCGGGTGTCACAACAGTTACGGACCTTTTTGCGACGCTGGATGAGCATGATGTTCAACGATTGACAAACGTCACAGCGCGACCCGACTTTCCCGTTCGGCTGATCCCGGCGGTGGGCGCCATGGGTGCGACCCCTGCCGATATTGCGGCCAATGCGCTGAGCCTGCGCAAGGCCTCAACCGACAAATTGCGTCTGGGATCGGTTAAGCTAATGACGGACGGGTCCATTCAGGGCTGGACAGCCCGCGTGCGCGCGCCGGGATATGTCGGCGGGCAACCGAACGGGATCTGGAATACGCCGCCTGAACTAATCTATCAGCTCTGCGAAGAGATGCAGAAAAACGGCGTGCAGATGCACATTCATGTCAATGGCGATGAGGCTGCCGAAGTATCGCTGGATGCGCTGGAAGCAGCGGCGCGGAAACACCCCTGGCCGGGCGCACGCCATGTCTTGCAGCATTGCCAGATGATGGACGCCGCCCTGTTCTGCCGCGCCGCCGAATTGGGGGTGGCGTGCAACATATTCGCAAATCACCTTTGGTATTTTGGCGACCAGCACGCAGCTCTCACAATCGGCCCGGAAAGGGCGCATGCAATGGATGCGGTGCGCGACAGTCTGGACGCCGGTGTGATAACAACCATTCATTCCGATGCCCCGGTTACACCTATGGCCCCGTTGTTCACCGCATGGTGCGCTGTCAATCGCCTGACGATGAGCGGCCAGATTCTTGGCGCGGCGCAAAAAATATCGGTTGAAGAGGCCCTGTACGCAATCACATTGGGTGCTGCGCAGACCCTGAAGATGGATGGTGAAATCGGCTCGATTCAGGTGGGCAAGATGGCAGATTTTGTGCTTCTGAATCAAGATCCTACGCAGGTCGACAGCACGATTCTGAAAGATATCGAGGTGTTGGGCACTGTTCTTGGTGGCGAGGTGCACAGGCCATGAACACGCTACCGCTTTCGGTCATCGGAGGGTATCTCGGCGCTGGGAAAACCACACTGATCAATCGCCTTTTGTCTGAAGATCACGGGTTACGCATCCTTGTTCTTGTTAATGATTTCGGCGCGATCAACATTGACGCGACCCTGCTGATCTCTGCCGATGAAGATACCATCGAACTGGCCAATGGCTGCGTCTGCTGCACCATGGGGGCGGATCTTTTCATGGCCGTTGGTGACGTGCTGGACCGTCATCCAAGACCGGATCATCTGTTGATTGAAGCCAGCGGAATCGCGGACCCGGCCCGCATTGCGCAAGTAGCCCGCGCCGAACCTGAACTGGCTTACGCGGGAATCGTCACCGTTGTGGACGGCGATCAGATTGCCGACTTGCTTGGCGACACGAGGATAGCGCCACAAATTGAAGGTCAGATATCGAACGCTGATCTTCTGGCCGTCGCCAAGTCTCCTGTGACGTCATCATTGCGACAGTGCTTGTCCGCTCTGAATCCCAAAGCTCAGGTTGTGTCTGCCGCAGAGCTTGATTTTTCCTCGATCCTGTTACCGGATGCCGTTCTGGAAGAGGCCGCAAGCCGACCGCACGCTGCCTATACCAAATGGTCCCACTTAAGTGACCGGAGTTTCGACCCCAGGCATCTGGCCAATGCATTGGCATCACGTCCCGACGCGCTGTTCCGGGTAAAGGGGCACCTCAGGGGGCAAAGCGGCACCGGCATTTTGGTGCAGGTCGTCGGGCTTGACATACGTTTGAGCCCTACCGCGCAGCCGGAACTCAGCACCCTGATTGGCATTGGTCTTGCCCAATCCCTTGGTGAACATGAATGCGCCCGTTGGGAAAGGCGACTATTGGCGCGACCAGCTTTGAAATTGCAGGAGCAACCCCAATGACCCCAGATTCCAACAGTGATCTTGCCCCGCTCAACAACCGGTCCCATGTCAGGGGCGCAAACCAACCTTCGCTGCAGCACATTACGATTCCCGACTTGCTTCGTGCTGCTGTTACCACTCACGGTGACAAAGAATGTTGCGTTTTTACTGATGGCGGAGCGCGGCTGAGCTACAAAGATTTTGCCCAAAGAGTCGACGAATTGGCGCTGGGACTTCACGCGCTTGGATTGGAAAAGGGTGACAGGCTGGGTTTGTGGTCGCCCAACCGGCTCGAATGGGTGCTGACGCAATTCGCGACCGCACGCATTGGGGTCATCTTGGTGAATATAAACCCCGCCTATCGGTTATCCGAACTTGAATACGCACTGAACAAAGTGGGGTGCCGGGCACTGGTGTTGGCGGACCGGTTCAAATCCTCCGACTATCTTGGGATGATCTCGGAATTGGCTCCTGAGTTGGCCATATCAGACCCCGGCGCCTTGCAGGCCGCGCGGTTGCCCGAGTTGCGGTCGGTCATTGCCATGACCGACTCTCCGCCTGAAGGAATGATCGGGTTCAATCAGTTGCTCCAACCGCCAGATACCCATGGCCAGGCCAAGCTTGACCAGATTACCGGAACTCTGGCGCCCGAAGATCCCATCAATATCCAGTTTACCTCTGGTACGACCGGGCAGCCAAAGGGTGCCACGCTTTCTCATTTCAATATCGTCAACAATGCCCGGTCGGTCACGGATCGTATCAACATGACCGACGCGGATCGGTTGTGCATTCCCGTGCCGCTCTATCATTGTTTCGGAATGGTGATGGGCGTTCTGGGCGTGGTCAGCAAAGGCGCAACAATGGTATTCTCAGGAGAAGCGTTCGAGCCGAGCAAAACACTCGATACACTTGCCGCAGAACGCTGCACCGCGCTTTACGGTGTACCCACAATGTTTGTGGCCATGCTTGAGGCACTGGACCAGCAACGCCGCGACCTTTCGAATATGCGCACAGGTATCATGGCAGGCTCGCTTTGCCCGGTTGAAATCATGCGTCGTGTGCAGGATCAGATGAGCATGAAGGAGGTGACGATAGCTTATGGCATGACCGAAACCTCGCCGGTTTCCTTTCAGAGTTTCACAACCGATCCGCTGGAAAAGCGATGCGAAACCGTGGGCCGGATTATGCCGCATCTCGAGGTCAAAATCGTTGATGCAGAGGGCGCCACCACACCAGTCGGCGTTCCGGGAGAGCTATGCACAAGGGGCTACTCGGTCATGGCAGGCTATTGGTCCGACGACGAAAAGACCGCCGAGAGCATTCAGGACGGCTGGATGCATACGGGTGATCTGGCAATTTTGGACGAAAACGGATTTTGCCGCATCACCGGACGGCTCAAGGATATGATCATTCGCGGGGGCGAGAACATCTATCCGCGCGAGATCGAAGAGTTTTTGCTGACACATCCGGACATTGTGGACGCCCAAGTGTTTGGTGTCAGCGACCCTAAATTTGGCGAAATCGTTGCCGCCTGGGTTATAGGGCGAAGTCAAGTCGCTTTGGATGAAGAGGACCTTCGCAATTTCTGCAAAAACCAAATCGCGCACTACAAGATTCCGGCTCATATCCGGCAAGTTTCCGAATTTCCAATGACTGTCACTGGCAAACCTCAGAAGTTCATCATGCGGGAACAGACCGAGGCGAGTTGGGCCGTGAGCCGCCCGTCATAAAACGAAGTGATCTGAATGAACGGCGGCGCATCGTAGGTTTTGGCGCATCGGTATGGACACTACGCAGCGCGTTCGAGGACCAACAAGCATCTCTGTTTAAGCGTTCTTTCCTTATACCAATGTCAGCATTGGATAGGTCGCCTTGCGAAGCTGACAATTCGTTTCGATGTTAAGTTTGTGCCGCCTTAGTAGCGAATGATGTCTGCTTTTCGACGCTTAGCCGCTATTTAGGCATCGCGCAGCATTCGGAAGGCATGGGCTAAGACCACGAATTCGCCGCCTGCGGCGCAAACCACTGCTCTTGAGATGCCAATGACCGTGCATTGCACGATAAGACTCAAGATCAATGGCTTGCTAGAATTTGCTGACGGCGGACTCCGTTCCGGCTTCAATTTGAGGCTTAACGTGACTAGTACTAAGGCGTTCGCCCCCTTGGGTCGGTCGCTTGCTTTCGAAGTGCAAATCTATGGGAAATGTCGGCGCGAATATCGAACCTGCGCGCTGCAAAAATGCAGGCGAGCGACACCCCTAAATACACTTGCAATGTCATCAGTAAGGATTGAGATCGCCATAGTGCTGCCGCATTCCCGTGGTGTCTCCGGACCACAACCGCTTGTATGTAAAGGAGTATTTCATGCGCAGGTTTATCGCAACTGTTGCCCTGCTACCATTTGTCGCCGCTTGTGCGCAGTGACCGGACAAAGTCGGGGCCACGTATGTCAGCCCTGCGATCTTCGATGGACGTTCGTGCCAGCAGTTGCACGCAGAGCGCAACCAGATTGCGAGCAACGTCAACAAGTTGACGGCGGATCAGAAAAAATCATCGACGAATGATGCGGTCATCACCGGTGTTACACTTGTCCTGTTCTGGCCTGCTGCGTTCGCACTAGCCGCGACGCAGGATCACGCCGACCAGTTGGCCCAGGCTAAAGGGAACTACGATGCCATCACGCAAGCCATGCAGGCGAAGAACTGCCCTCAGATCGGCGTGACTGGCTAGCGACGACAACGCCCAAAGGAAGGGGCACGCTGCTGTGCGCCCCTTCTTTTCGCGGTATCGTTTGGCTACCAGCATCACAAAACTAACGAGTAAAGAACCTCAAGCCATTTATTTTGGCTTTGACTGATAGCACCGACGGTGAGGCCGCGCCGGTTCTCATTGTGGAAAGTTTGGTTGCGGGAGCTGGATTTGGCCTTTGGCGAACGTCCACAAAACTAATTCCCTAACGCGCCCTCTCTTCCAAACTCTTTTTTGAATAATACCTACTCTGGTTTTGACCAATAGCCGCTTTGTCCGAGTGTTGCCTATTCATGCGGCGTGCAGCGAAAGTCGATCCAAACCAGACCGGCCCTTGGTACAGATCGCGGCGAAGGTCCGATGTGAGCCCACTTCGACCGATGCTGCGCATCGCACTGACGTCTGCTCTTCAAGGGTGGCCAATAACGTGACAAAACCAGATGCGGTTTTGCCAAGGGTTTGCGGCACAAGATATTTCAGGGATTCTGTCCGGGCGGTTATGAGGGACAAAAATGACCGTTACCGCCGGTGACACACACGGTTGAGTTTTGGCACATCCTACTATCTAGAGAAGGCTTGGAACGAGCCCGTTTGAGACCTTGGGTTCGTATCGCAAGTGGATGATCAAAGCATCTTGTTGAACGTGTAGTTGAACCTTAGTCTCGGATCTTTTTGCATGAGTATGCATTCCGACCAATATTGGAATTGAAAAACGTAGCAAAAAGAAAAATAACTATATCAGTTCTGACCAAGCCAACCACCCACGAGCAGAAGTCTTCTCCAGTCCGGCAAATCTGAAAAAAGTTGCAAACGTATTCGAACTTGAAGTAGTAGGTGATCAGCTTGTTAGCCGGATTGCCGAATAATTGGCAATTTTCAAGAGTTACAGATCAAATCAGGAGCTGGGTTTTGGAGTTTGACTTTGTGGTTGTTGGCGCGGGGTCAGCGGGCTGTGCAGTAGCTAGCGGCCTCGCCGAAGCGAATATTGGGACGGTATGCGTTTTGGAAGCCGGGCCCACGGATGCCGTCCCGCAGGTGAAAATACCGTTTGGGCTTCTTTACACAATGGGGAGCAGCCGGGACTGGAAATTCAAATCGAAGTCCCAACCTGGCGCGGCAAATCGTATTCTGGACGTTAACCGCGGCCGAATGCTGGGTGGGTCCAGCTCGATCAACTCGATGGTCTGGTTTCGCGGTCGTCATGACGATTTTGACAACTGGTCGGTGCCAGGATGGTCGTGGTCGGACGTCGAACAGGACTTCGAAGAGGTCGAAGCCCGTATTGAACCGCGCAGACTACCGGAGCCGCATCCAATTTCTGAGGCATTCGGTCGATCGTTTGGTTCGAATGGCTTTGCGCCTCCTACACCGGAACACGAAAGTGCAGGCGTCTTTCACACAAATATGCGAAACGGCCGGCGTTGGTCCGCAGCGGACGCTTTTCTTCGCCCTGCAAAACAGACCGGCCGATTGGAAACGATAACGGGAGCCAATGTCGATCGGATTGAATTTGAAGTAGATCGCGCCAGACACGTTGTTCTCGTAGACCGAAGGATTGTCACCGCACGGTGCGGTATTATCCTAAGCGCTGGAAGCATTGGGTCACCCGCGATTCTGATGCGATCTGGCGTCGGCCCAGCCGCTCATCTCCAAGAACTTGGTATCAACGTCCAAGTAAATGCGCCGGGGGTAGGCAAAAACTTGCACGACCATCCAGCTTGCGGCGTTCATCACAAGGGACCAAACTCCGGCTACGGCCTGACGGCGAACCAGGCTCTGGCCTGGGCAGTTTCACCCTTCCACTGGCTCTTGCAGCGGCGGGGCCGCATGACATCCAATTTCGTTGAGGCCGGTGCATTCTTTCGTGCGATGCCCCCAGGGCCGGATGGCGACATCAGGCCGGACGTACAGACCCACTTCATTCCTTATATGATGGGTCATAAAGGCCGTTCGATCACACTTGGTTCGGGCTACTTTGCGGATGTTGGCGTGTGTCGACCCTTGTCGCGAGGCCAACTTTCACTGGTATCAAAGGACCCGCGCATTTCGCCCGAGATCGATCTTGGCATCCTTTCCGATCCTGCCGACGTTGCTGTTCTGGTCAAAGGAATAAAGAAATTGCGGCATGTTCTTGCTGCCGCGCCGTTTGAGTATATGTCAGCACCGGAGGTATATCCGGGTGAGTGTGTGGTTACTGACGCACAGATTGCTGATTATGTGCGATCTCACTGCGGAACGGCTTACCACCCAGTAGGAACGATTAGCATGGGAGTTGATGGTACAAACCCAATCACGCCAGATCTGAACGTTAAGGGTATTGATGGCCTTTGGGTGGCCGACGCCTCGATCATGCCAAAAATCACTTCGGCAAATACAAATGCTCCGAGCATGATGATCGGACACAGGGCAGCCAAATCTATCCGTGTTCAAATTTCAACTACTTAAGTTGGGCCATGACAAGAAACGTGACTACCGCGCGAGGTAATCCGGGATGCAGCATAAATCTGCAATAAAATGCTTTCGGAAAGTAAACACAACCGCCTGGCTGATACGAGATATCAGAATGCCCACCATTGGCAGAATGTCTGCTCCCACTTGTTGCAGATCAAACATCAGTATCGGTTTACCTCCGTCTCTTATTCCGCACACAGGCCATAATCCCCCTGCCAGTACCTATGGATCATAAAACGCCCGTTTCTTTTCAGATGTCTGGAAGCAGACATTGGGGCGTATACAACGAAGGTTCGCTTTGTCCGCAAACCAGACATTCGCCGCGTTTCGGTGGATGTCCGCTTCGAGCCCATTGTGACCGATGCTGCGCGATCAACCGACGGCGGCTATGCGCAGAAAGCTGACTTTGCAAAGTTGCCGTTCAACGTTTCGCTTGCCCGACCTGACCGTCCCAGATGGTCGGAGGCTCTTCTTGGAAGTGCGGCACTTTAGATTGTTGTCCTAATTGAGGCAAATTTAGGTACAGAGCATTTTTGGGCTACGTCAGCCAACGTAAACGCCAGGGAATATGGGCAATACGAAATCCAATTATCCAGATGACAATTGACGAACTATTGGTCGACTAATCTCATTGTCCGAGCAAAACCTACCATGCGAGCTTCAGCGCTGCTTTCGTTTGACCGAAATAATGCATCCAGAATGTTTTGGATGCCTTGCAGGCACATCCCGTGCCATTGCGTCCACGTTTCCCAGGTGCCGTAACGCTCCGTTGTTCAGCAACACGCCTCGCCCAGCATCATAACGGCGCTGTCCAAATCCGCTGGCAACGCATTCCCAGTCTTCCTTGGCCGCCGCGTTGCGGAATCTCGGTAGGTCGTGCGGGTCATGTCGTCCAGGTGTTGCTGCGACGTGATCGTGTTTCTTCGCATTGCTTTGGTGCGTTAGATGGTGGGTCACTTGTGTTGTGCCAGGTTGCTGGACAGTACCGGTTGTCGGCCTCGGCTTAGGGCGCATGATTGTCACGACGCCTTGTGGCTTCGGATGCCCTGGGACTGCCACGTGAGTTGCCGTCGGTTTTGGTGTCAACTGTGGAACCTGGCCAGGAACCGCCGTGGGAACCTGATTGGGGGTTGCGGTTGGGACAAGCGGTGGTGTCGCCGTAGTACCGCTGGGTTGCGGAACACGGCCGGGCACTGCGACCGGAATCTGGTTTGGTGTTGCAGTTGGGACGAGCGGTGGCACAGCAGTTTGTCCAGTGGGCTGAGGTGGGACCTGACCAGGAACTGCGACTGGTATTTGGTTTGGTGTTGCGGTGGGCACAAGTGGCGGCACCGCTGTTGGGCCGGTGGGTTGAGGCGGAACCTGGCCAGGGGTAGCGACCGGAACTTGATTGGGAGTTGCAGTCGGAACTTGCGACGGCACCGCGGTAGGACCGGCGACCAATGGTGGAACCTGATTGGGAACGGCTGTCGGAACCCGGTTTGGTGTCGCGTTTGGTGCCAAAGGCGGAGCTAGAGTTGGCGCTACTACCGGCGTGGGAACCTGACCAGGAACCGCTATCGGTGTCGCAATAGGAACCTGACCGGGAATTGCGTTCGGGACCGCGCCCGGCGCAAGGACTGGAACAGTAACGGACGTGGGCGTTTGCTGCGTTCCCTTAGGCGGCAACTGATTTGCCACCGGCTGAGTTGGGCCAGTAACTTGATTACCTGCCCCTTGCCCACCAGCCTGCCCGCACCCTTGGCTCGACTGGTGTGGGTTCCCTACACCTCGGCACCACCCGTAGTGATTTCCGCGGGCAAAGACCTGAGTAACGGCCAGTTCTGTAATTAGACAAGTTGCGGTAAGTACAGCAATTCGGTTCAGTTTCATAACATTCTCACCAACTTGTTGTCAGAGCAAGATACGCGCCAGGATCGCCAGAGTCGGTCAAAGGGCCGTCTCTCAAAGGGACACCGACATATCCGGACAGAAATAGATTTTTCTTAAACTCAATGTCCAAACCCAGACCTGTCGACGCCAGTGTAGCATTATCAACTTCGAAACTCGCAGGGTCATTGTTCGAGATGTAACCCACGTCGAAAAAGGCAAAGGGCGTTAAGCGATGTATGCTCTGGGAACTGGGGAAGTAGGAATGAGACACTTCGAAAATCGCGGAAATCCCGGAATCGCCATCCACTTCGTCAAAACGATATCCGCGCAAAGCATAACGATCACCAAGGAAGTACTCTTCGACCGAGGGCAGCCGGTCTGTTGTGTACTGCCCCCAGATCTCGGTTCGCCAAGCTGTGTTGGGAGACAAGCCCGTTAGCGGGCTTTCGTATCCGACGCCGCCTCGTAGATGCCAGAACGAAGAGTCCCCGTCGTCAAAATTCGCGTCTGTCGTGTCGTTGTCATTGTCACCAAAAGATAAGGTTAGCCCCGCTTCCAGAGCTTGTCCCTTTGGATAGTTTTGCCCGTAAAGATATGTAAGGCCAACGACACTCGCGTCACTGGATAGTGGAACGCCACCACTGACTGAGTCCGCTTTTGAAAGGCGATAGTCCAACAGAAGATACCCATAACGGGCCACATCGCGGATCACGGGGTAACCCATCGCGACTGTGAAGTTCTCGCCGTCAATATCTGTTCTCGCAAAGTCCCCCGAGAGGTCACGTTTTGCGTTTATGTTCCCGTAGAAGATCTCACCGTACAGACCATTGCTGTTCAGCGGCGTGCGATAGGTAAGAGCGCCCCATAAAGAGTGTTCATCGTCTTTGTCCCAATTGTAATTGCCTGATCCCTCAAATCGCAGCAAATCCCCGACGGTCAGCGTTGAATAAAACTCTTGTACGACATAGAAGCTGAGCGCTTCTCCAAGCTCACGCGGAGGGTTGTCGAGTGTCGCACTACCGGCTTGTTTGCGCAGAGGTTCTCCCAATACCCTCAGCCGAGCACCAGCCTGATCCGGGTAATCAAGTTCGGTCGACACGTCCAAATCGGGTATGTCCTCGGCTAGCATAACCGCCCGCTCAAATCGTTTGAGAGTTATTGGATATGCGGTGGTGAGGGGCTGAAAAATCTTCTCTAGTGTTTTGAACGTGCGAGTATCTACGCCTTCAATTTCGATGGTTTGAATGCGCCCTTCATCAACAACTATGCTCTGCCCATCGGGACCAGGCCACGCCTCAGCCAAGAAGTAGCCGTCTTCTCGGTAGATCTGAGTGATCGTTGATGCGACCTCCACCGCTGTAATGCGCCCTGATCGATCAAAGGCCAACTGACCGGCAAAAGTTAACAGCTCATCCGCATCATACACCGTTACGCCGCTGACCGAGTGCTGGGATGCGATGTCCCAGGTTTGGGCAATGCTACTTCTTGGAACTGATGCAGTGGCCACAAGAGTGCAAATGATCGCAAAAACAACTGATCTGAATACGCGCATTTTTGACAACCTTAAAGTGACTGAGCATGTTGAAGTCCAATGTTATTATGTGGTTCGCATGTGTGAACCTGACGCTACTCGAATGTATTGATGGGTGATGTTTTTAAGAAACATGACCTGCCCCCCGAGGCTCCCTCATTCATAACGAGAGTCTGCGGGTTTGGTTTTCATATTCGTCGTCGTTGTTTTGGGCAAGCGCGCCGG